>JBFWUN010000004.1:13429-125595 GCA_050247235.1 Gammaproteobacteria bacterium | reverse complement strand
TCGTGAAAATTCTGTCCCTGCGTGATTTCCTGCCAGAACTCCTTCTTCCGGAATCATTCCTTATCAGTCTTCGTCCTTCGGCTTGGATGATCTGCGTGATGCCTATAACTAAAAGTAGTCTTCCGAATTGAAGAGTTCGCGAACCATCATATAGGAAAGGATAATCGCCACTTCGCGTATATTCAAAGCGTTGCCAGGGAGGTAACGCGTCAGTTTCCATGATCCGAAGTGGGCAAGGAGGCCGCAGGAACATGGTTCATATATTCGGCTCGAAACGGCGGACGCTTGTGCCGCACAGGCGTATGCTGTCCGTCCACATATCAAACTACCGCACCGCACAGATCGCACAATTAAACGGCAACGTATCCTCTCCCCCGCTACACTGCACAGACCCCGCGCGGAGGCTCAGAGATGGACGTATTGGTCGGCACCGCCCACGGCGTATTTCGCATCTCCCACGGCACGCAGGTCCAGGTGAACACCTGCCGCAGTGTGCGCGATATCCAGGCAGTCGACGATGCGCTCTTTGCCGGCAGTGCTGCCGGAGTCCATCGTTCGCGCGACGGCGGGGGCACGTGGGCGCTTTGCGGACTCGCAGATCACCAGGTGTGGCAGATCCGCGCCGCGCCGGACGGCACGCTCCATGCGGTGACGCAGCCGGCAGGGTTGTTCCGCAGTACGGACGGCGGCGACTCCTGGTCCGAGATCGAATCGCTCACGGCGGTGCCCGGTGCGGAGACCTGGTGCGTGCCCATTGATCCGCCGCTGCCCGGGCGGGCGCGGGCGCTGGTGATCGATCCCGCTGATCCGCGGCGCCTGTGGGTGGGCGTGGAAGTTGGCGGCATCGTGCGCAGCGTGGACGGCGGTCAGACCTGGCAGCTGGTGCGGCCGGGCGGCAATCCTGATATTCACGTCATCGTCGCCCGGCCCGATTGCGCGGACGAACTCTATGTCTCCACCGGCTACGGGCGGCCGGATGGCATTGCGCCGATGGTGGAAGGCAACGCGGGCATGTTCCGCTCCACGGACGGCGGCGCGCACTGGGCGTACGTGTGGGCCGGCATGACGCCGCGCTACACGCGTCCACTCTGTATCGATCCGCGTGCTCCCCATCCGCTCACGGTGGCCTGCGCGCCGTCCGCGTTCTCCGCGTGCACCGATGCGGGCGGCGCCGGCGCGATGCTCTTCCGCAGTGACGACCGCGGCGCGCACTGGCATTCATTGTGTGATGCCGCGCATTCCCCGTCCGCAGCCAACTTCCACGGGCTGGCGCCGGCCGGCGATGCCTGTGGAAGCGTCCTCGTCGGCACGGACACGGGGGAGCTGTGGCACGTGAGTGCCTCCGGCGAATGGTCGCGCCTCGCCGATGGCCTGCCCGCGGTGCTGGCGGTGCTGGATTGCGCGCGCTGACCGCCCGTCAGATCGGCGGCCGGCTCCCCCGCCACGGCCGGGCCTTCTCGTACGCCGCCGCGATCCGGAACACCGTGGGATCGTCGAACGTGCGGCCGACGATCTGCAGCCCCGTCGGCATGTCGGTCGCCCCGAAGCCGCTGGGCACGCTCGCCACCGGGCACCACGCCATCATGTTGAACGGGTAGGTCATCGCCCAGCCCACGTAACCGGGCACGGGGCGCCCGTCGATCAGCAGTTCGCGCGTCATGTCGTCGTACTCGGCATCCAGACAGGACACCGCGCAGGTCGGGCAGACCAGGGCGTCGTACTTCTCGAGGATCGGCCCGAGCTTCTGCCACATCGCACCACGCACGATGTTCGATCGGTACAGCCGCGCGGCGCTGTGCGAGAGCCCGGCTTCGAGCAGCTGGACCACGTGCGGCGTCATCTGGTGACGCCAGCGCGGCAGCAGGTCGCCGCACAACGCGGCGAACAGGCCTTCCCACCAGGTCTGCCACGCATCGAGCACCGTGTAGTCCCACCCCAGGTCGACTTCCTCCACCGTCGCGCCCAGGCGCTTCAGCGCGCGCACGGCTTCCTGCGTGTTGCGGCGGACATCCTCCGCCACGGCGAAGTACCCGAGGTCCATGGAGAATGCGATCTTCATGCCCCGGATGCCCGGGTACTCCAGCGGCAGCTCCACCTTTTCGCGCAGCGAGCAGATGTCGCCCACGTGCTGCCCGGACATCACGTTCTGCATCAGCGCCGCGTCCGCCACCGTGCGTGTCAGCGGGCCGTAGTGCAGCAGGGTCTCCAGCGGATGTTCGAGATCGAGCGGGTTGCGGCCGAACGGCGGCTTGAAACCGAACACGCCGTTGATCGCGGCCGGGATCCGGATGGAGCCGCCGCCGTCGGTGCCGTCGGCAATCGTTGTCATGCCCGCAGCGACGGTCGCCCCCGCCCCACCGGAGGAGCCCCCACAGGTATAGCGCGGATTCCAGGGGTTGCGGGACACGCCCCACAGCGGGCTCTTCGTGATGCCGCCATGCGCAAGCTCCGGCGTGGTGGTGCGCGCAAACAGGATGGCGCCCGCCTTCAGCAGCCGGTCGACGGTCGGCGCGGACTGTGCCGGCCGGAAATCGCGGAATGCGTGCGAGCCGAACGTCGTGATCTCGCCCTTCACGGGATGGAAATCCTTGATCGCGACGGGGATCCCTTCCAGCGGCCGCAGGCGTGCCCCGCGCGGTTTCGCGTACTTCGCCTCGGCGGCGCGCGCGGCGGCGAGTGCGCTGTCGCGCTTGAGTTCGGTGAGGACGTTGAGCGTCGGGTTGAGCGCGTCGCAACGCGCGATCAGCGCGCGCGTGAGTTCCACCGGCGACAGCTCACGGGCGTTGAACTTCGCCAGGGCTTCCGTCGCGCTCAGGTAGCAGAGTTCGAGGTCGACCGGGGGCTTTGCCACGAGATTCTCCTTTGCGTCCTGGAAACTTTTCACCTGGGGAGAGCCTGACAGCCGCCGGCAGCCGGCGCAATCCTGGAAGCCAGGACCGGCGGGCGCGCGCGTCACGTCGCCGCGAACCGCCCGCGCCAGGCGGCGCCGGGATGCGGAGGCTGCAACCGGTCATGTCCGAACAGCCGCCCGCGCAAGGTGCCTGCCGCGTCCTCGCGGCTGGCGAGCCCGCGCGCCCGCAGCACCGGCATCACGTGGGCGATGAAATCGCGGTAGCTGCCGGGAATCGTCGCGTTGAACACGTTGATGCCATCGATGCCCGCGCGCTGCCATTCCACCAGCCGATCCGCGATCTGCGCTGGTGTCCCGCTCACCCGGCTCGCGCGCGCGGCCAGCATGCCGATGTCACGCACCGTCGGTTCGCGATCGGTCACCGCCGCACGCACCCAGTCCAGCAGGCTCTGGGCACCCTGGGTGGTCAGTTCGCGGATGGGTTGATCCATGTCGCAGTGGTCGAGATCCACATCCATCACGCCGCCAAGGTGGGCGACCATCGCCTCGTGGTCGATGGCTTCGTCCAGTTCGCGATCCTTGCGTGCGACTTCCTCCTCCGTGCTGCCGATGACGAACGACAGTCCCTGGAAGAACCGGATGTCGTCCGGCTGCCGACCACCCGCCTGCATCAGTGCGCGGGTCTCGCCGATCACCTTCGCCGCGACCGCCGGCGCCGGCGTGATCAGGAACTGCGCCTCGGCATGGCGTGCCGCGAAGCGCATGCCGGTGGGGGACGAGCCCGCCTGGAACAGCAGCGGCGTGCGCTGCGGGGACGGTGCCGCGAGATGGGGCCCCTCCACCGCGTAGTACTTGCCGACGTGATCGATCCGGTGAACATGCGCGGGATCGGCATGGATCCCGCGCGCGCGATCCTGCAGCAACGCGCCGTCGTCCCAGGATCCTTCCCAGAGCTTGTACACCACGTCCATGTATTCCTCTGCCCACGCGTAACGCTCGTCGTGCGGGGTCAGGCCGGGTAGCCCGAAATTCCGTGCGCCGTTCTCCAGGCCGTTGGTGACCACGTTCCACGCGATACGACCGCCGCTCGCGTGATCGAGCGTGGACATCTTCCGCGCGAACTGGAACGGGTGCTCCTGCACGATGCTGCTGGTGAACGCGAGTCCGAGCCGCGACGTCGCCGCGGCAAGCGCGGACATCAGCGCCGCCGGATCGTGGCTGGGGATCTGCAGTCCGGCCTCCAGGTACTTGCGCAGCGAGTTCCGGGGGCGCCCGTACACGCCGTGCACGTCCGCGAAGAAGATCACGTCGAATCCGCCCTGCTCGAGTTCGCGGACGAGATCTATCCAGAACTGCAGGGAGGCGAAGTGAACCTGTCCGGCGTCCGGTCGCCGCCACAGGCCGTGCAGGATATGAGACGCGGTGTTCATCACGAACGCCGAGAACAGCAGCGGACGTTGCACGGGATCCCTCCTCCCGAGGTTCATGCTCCGGCGCCGGTGACGCCGCGCGGCCGGAACGACCGCGCCGCGTTCCCTGGCGATGCCTTACATGCGCAGCGCCGCGAGCGCTGCCGCGCTGCGCTGGAATTCCTCGAACGTCGCGTAGCGCCCGGCGTGCACGAAACCGGTCACGCCGAGATCCGCCAAGGTCGCCAGCCGTTCCTGCGCGGCGTGGCGATCGTCGAGCGGCAATCCGCCCAGCGGCACCACCGCCGGCGGCGGCTTGCCGGCTGCGCGCATCTGTTCGCGCAGGGATGCAATCGGCGCCGCGAGCTTCGCGGGATCGCTCGTCATCGGCATCCAGCCGTCCCCGTAATGGGCGGCGCGCATGAGACAGTGCTCGCCGTCCCCGCCCACCAGCACCGGCGGACGCGGCGGGCGCGGATTGAACAGGAAGCGCTGCCCATTCAGTTCCACTTCGTCGTCCGCGAAGCACGCGTTCAGAAACGCGAGTGTCTCGTCCGTGATCGCACCGCGCCGTGCGCGCGGCACCCCCAGCGCGCGGAACTCGGCGGCCATCCAGCCCACCCCCACGCCGAGCAGCAGCCGGTGGCCGGACAGTTCCTGCACGCTCGCCACCCACTTGGCGGTGGGCAGCGCCGGGCGGTACGGCACGATCAGCACCGTGACTCCGAGGCCGATGCGGCTCGTGCGCCCGGCGAGGAACGCGAGCGTTGCCAGCGGATCCACGTAGCGTCCGCCCGAGCCTTCGGACTCCTCGCGCGGGATCGCGATGTGATCGCAGACCCAGATGTCATCCAGCCCCAGGTCCTCCGCGCAGCGCGCACAGTCCGCCATCAGGGCCGGCGTGGACGCCGGACCCATGTTGCGGACCATGAGGCCGAGCCGCATGTTCAGCGGCTCCGGAACGCCGGCATGATCTCGCGCGCGAAGAGCTCCAGCGAGCGGGTGCTCTTGCGCACGTCGATCCCGGCGAGATGCGTGGACATGATGAAGTCCGTGCACACGGAGGAGCCCGCGAAGGCATCCAGTTTCTTCGCCACCGTGTCCGGCGAGCCGACGAAGAGATCTGCCGCCATCGGCGACCCGCGCAGATCCTCGGCGCGTTTCATCGGCCAGTCGGCGAGCGCAGCATCGCCCTCCACGTCGGCCGCGCTGGACAGCACGCCGCGGTAGTAGTCGAACACGTGCCACAGGTGATGTTGCGCGTCCTCCCAGGCCTTGTCGTCCGTCTCGGCCACGTAGACCATCCGCAGCTGCGCCACCTTGAACTGCTTGGGATCGCGGCCCAGCGCCTTCAGCGCGGCGTGGTAGTCCGGCACCGGGTCCGGCCCCAAGGTCGTCATCAGGTTCGCCCCCATCTCCGCCGCCCGCTTGATGGCCTTCGGCCCGCGCGCGCCAATCCACAGCGGCACCGGCTGCTGCACGGCGCGTGGCATCAGGGTCATGTTCTTCACCTGCGTGAAGCGGCCGTCGAACGACACGTTCTCCTCGTCCAGCAGCCGGCGCAGCAGGGTCACGCCTTCCTCCAGCCGCGCGCCGCGCTCGCTGCGCTTGATGCAGAACGCATCGAACTCCTCGTGCGTGTAGCCCTGCCCGACGCCGATGTCGAAGCGGCCATTCGAAAGAATGTCCGCCAGCACGATTTCCTCCGCCGCCCGCACCGGGTGGATGAACGGCATCAGGAACACGAACGTGCCGATGCGGATGGTGCTGGTGCGCGCGGCGAGTGCGCTCGCCATTGTCAGCGGTACCGGGTTGTACGCGTCTTCGGTGAAGTGGTGCTCGGTCAGCCACACGTGGTCATAGCCCAGCTGCTCCATCGTCACCACCTGGTCGATCATCGACTGGTAGAACACCGGGCTCGGCACGTGCCAACGCTTGGGGTTACGGAAATCGTGCATCACGCCGAATCGCATGGTGGCCTCCTGGGGGATGGGGATGGGAATGGGTGGGAGGCACTATACGATGCGTGTCCGGCACTGCCCATCGGAGAACTGGGAGGCGGTGCGATCAGTTGCCCGGGCGACCGTCGTGACGCACGGCAGCAACCTCCAGCACCAGGCGCCCCATGACGTTGCGCGCGGCGAGCCGCTCGAAAGCCTCCACGAGTCGTTCGAACGGCAGCCGTGCGTGCACGTGCGGATGCAGCCGGCCCGCGTTCGCGAGCGCCAGCAGGCCCTCGGTGACCGTGGCGCCGGCCGCGGGATCGATCCGGCCGTATTCTCCGGCGCGTACACCGATCACGGCGAACTGCTTGATGAGCGCGTAGTTCACCGGCAACGTCGGGATGCGTCCGCTCGCGAACCCGATCACGAGCAGCCGCCCGAACGGCGCGATGCAGTGCGTGGATTCGTCGAAGAGATCGCCCCCCACCGGGTCATAGATCACGTCCGCGCCGCGGCCGCCGGTCAGGGCCTTGACGGCCGCGCGAACCGACTCCGTGCGCGTGTTCACCCCGTGGTCCGCGCCCATCGCGCGCGCCAGCGCGAGCTTCTCGTCGCTGGACGCCGTGGCGATCACGGTGGCGCCGAGCACCTTGCCGAGTTCCACCGCCGCCAGTCCCACGCCGCCGCTCGCGCCGTGCACCAGCAGGGTCTCACCCGGTTTCAGCGCGCCGCGGGGGACGAGTGCGACATAGGCGGTGCGGTAGGCGGTCATGAACGCCGCGCCGGCCGCGAAATCGAACGGCGCCGGCAGCGTCACGCAGGCGTCTTCCGGGGCGCAGATCATTTCCGCGTGCGCGCCGTGGCGTACGGCGCACAGCACCCGGTCGCCCGGCGCGAATCTGGACACGGCCTCGCCCACCGCGGTCACCACGCCACTCGCCTCGCTGCCCGGCGTGAACGGCAGCGGCGGCTTGAGCTGGTAGAGCCCCTGCACCATGAGCATCTCGTGGAACGCGACGGCGCAGGCGCGCGTGGCCACCAGCACCTCCCGCGGCCCGGGACGCGGCACCGGCAGTGATTCGATCGAGAGTGCATGGAAATCGCCGAACGCGTGACAGCGATAAGCACGATAGGGTTCCATCGCGGCAGTATAACGGCGCCTGCAGACGGGTCGGCGAAGCCTGGATCCGGTAAGCTCTCAAGGTCACCGACAGGAGAATCCGCATGTCCGCAGTCCGTCCCGATCTCGCCGGCCCCGCGCAGGCCATCGCCAATTTGCTGAAAGCCCGGGGCGAGACCGTGGCGGTGGCGGAGTCCTCCACCGGCGGGCTGGTGTCCGCGAGCCTGCTCGCGGTGCCCGGGGCCTCGGCGTACTTCCTGGGCGGCACCATCATCTACACCTTGAAAGCGCGGAATCGCCTGCTCGGGGTTGCGCAGGAAACGCTGAAGACGCAGACCCCGCTCAGCGCGGACTACGTCACCCTGTGCGCGCGCACCATCCGCCAACGCCTGGACGCGACATGGGGCGTCGCCGAACTCGGGGCCACCGGGCCGGCCGGCACGCCGTACGGACACCCGCCCGGCATCTGCGTGCTCGCGGTGGACGGGCCGGTCACGTTGACGTTCCGCATCGAGAACGGCAGCGCGGATCGCGAAGCGAACATGTGGGCGTTCACGTACGCCGCGCTCAACCTGCTGGCGCGTGCACTCGGAGAGACCGGCGCCGGCGCCTGAGCAACGCGCCGATGGCGCTCGATCTCCCCGCCGATCTGCGGGAGCTGCTCCTCCAGCGCGACTTCGTGCGCTACGCCGCCGCGCGCTTCCTCGCCACCCTGTCCTGGCAGATGCTCGCCGTCGCGGTGGGCTGGCAGACCTACGAAGTCACGCGCGATCCCCTCGCGCTCGGCTTCGTCGGGCTCGTGCAGTTCCTGCCGTTCTTCCTGCTGGTGCTGCCGGCCGGACAGGTGGCCGATCTCGCGGACAAGCGCTTCGTGCTGATCGGGGCGTACGCGTGCGAAGTGATCAGTGCCGCGGTGCTGCTGTGGTTCTCGTTGACCGGGTTCACCGAGGCCTGGCCGATCTTCATCGCGATGGCGTTCTTCGGTGCCGGGCGTGCGTTCTGGATGCCGACGGGCCAGGCGATGACGCCGAGCCTCGTGCCCGCGCAGCTCTTCCCGCGCGCGGTGGCGCTGAATTCCACGTTGTACCAGAGCGCCGGGATCGGCGGCCCCGCGGTGGGTGGCCTGCTCTACCTGCTGGGGCCGAGCGTGGTGTACGCGAGCTCCGTCGGCCTGCTCTGTATCTCCACCCTCCTCATCGCGTGGATGCGGCCGGTGAAAGCCACGCGCGCCGCGCGGTTCCGCTGGCAGGACACGCTCGAAGGCGTGCGCTTCGTGTTCGGGCGGCGGACCATCCTGGGCGCCATCTCGCTGGACCTCTTCGCGGTGCTGTTCGGCGGCGCCACCGCGCTGCTGCCGATCTTCGCCGCCGACGTGCTGCACGTCGGGCCGGCCGGGCTCGGGGCGCTGCGTACCGCGCCGGGGCTCGGGGCGGTCGCGATGGCCGGCCTGCTCGCGCTGCGGCCGATCCACCGGCACGTCGGACCGTGGATGTTCACGGGTGTCGCACTGTTCGGGGCGGCCACCCTGGTGTTCGGGGCATCCACGAATTTCTGGCTGTCGCTCGCGGCCCTCGCGGTGCTCGGCGCGGGCGACATGGTCAGCATCTACGTGCGGCACATGCTCGTGCAGCTCGAAACCCCGGACGCGCTGCGCGGGCGGGTCAGCGCGGTCAGCAGCATCTTCATCGGCTCCTCCAACGAACTGGGCGAGTTCGAATCCGGGCTGACGGCACGCTGGTTCGGGCTGGTGCCGGCGGTGCTGCTCGGGGGAACCCTGACGCTCGTGGTCGTTGCGTCGTTCATGCGCGTCTTCCCCGAGCTGCGTCGCATGGATCGCTTCCCGGCGCCGCGCCGGAACTGAGTTACGCCCGCATCCGCGGCGTCCCGCCCTGCCGTCGCGTGCGCTGCTCGCGTACACTCGGGTCCATCGTCACGCTCCCGGAGAAGCCTGCATGTCGCTCGATCCGCAATGCGCCGCCATCATCGAAGCCGCCGCGGCCGCCGGGGCGCCGTTCGCCGCGCCTGATCACCTGGCGATCCGTGCGGGCTATGACGCCGGCACGGCGGCGTATACCTACGATCCGGGTCCCGTGGACATTCACGGAAGCGTGTTTCCGGGACCCGGGGGCAACGTTGCGGTGCGCGGCTACCGGCCGGCCGGGGTGCCCGGTGCGCTGCCCGCGCTGGTCTTCTTCCACGGCGGCGGCTGGGTGGTGGGGTCGCTCGACTCGCACGATCACATGGCGCGGCACCTCGCCGTGAAGGCGGGTTGCGCCGTGCTCTCCGTGGACTACCGGCTGGCGCCGGAACACCCGTTTCCGGCCGCCCTGGAAGACGCGATCGCCGCGGTGCAATGGGCCGCGCACCACGCGCAGGCGCTGGACATCGATCCGACGCGCCTCGCCGTGGGCGGCGATTCCGCGGGCGGACAGCTCGCGGCGAGCGCGGCGCTGGCGTTGCGCGACGCCCGCGGCCCCGCGCTCCGGCTGCAGGTGCTCATCTATCCCGTCTGCGATCTCGTGGCGGACAATGCGTCCCTGCGTGAGAACGCGACGGGCTACCTGCTGACCGTCGCGGCGTATCACAAGATGTGCCAGTGGTACCTGCCGGAGCGCGCGCAGTGGGCGGATCCGCGGATCTCGCCGCAGCACGCCGCGAACCACCGCGGTCTGCCGCCGGCGCTGGTGCAGACCGCGGAGTTCGATCCGCTGCGCGACGAGGGCCTCGCATACGTGGAGACGCTCCGCGCGGCCGGCGTCCCCGTGGAGTCCCACTGCTACGCGGGGATGATCCACGGCTTCGCGCGCATGGGGGGTAAGGTCGACCGCGGCCGGCTCGCACTCGACGATGCGGCGGCCGCGCTGCGCCGCGCGTTCGAAACATGAACTCCGCAGGTTCTTCCCAGTCCACTTCTGCACGGACGCCACGGGAATTGCGCGCGATGACGTGGTTTGGAGTCAGGTTTCGAGGCATCGCGGCCGCGTGGCTGCTCGCCGTCAGCCCGTGCGGCCCCGCGTTCGCCGCCGGGCTCGAACTGCAGACCCTGGATGGCGCGCCGTCGTCGCTGGCCGCGCAGGTGAAACCGGATCGCTTCACCCTGGTGATGGTGTGGACCACCTACTGCCAGTTCTGCAAGCAGGACTACCCCGAGGTGTCCGCGTTCCACGACGCCCACGTCGGGCGTGACGCGGAAGTGATCGGGATCTCACTCGATGGCTACGCGGAGGCCGACAAGGTGCGCGCGTTCATCGCCCGCAAACCGTTCACGTTTCCCACCGTGATCGCGGAGCCGGAGCACATGGCGGATGCGTTCGAGAAGGTGACCGGCGAGTCGTTCACGGGCACCCCCACGTACCTGATGTTCGATCGCGAACGGAAACTCGTGGCGGCCCGCTCCGGCGACCTGACGCGTGAAGTGCTCGAGAACTTCATCCGCAAACACGGGGCGACGGAGTAGGCGCCGATGGACGCGACAGTAAGCGACCGTGTCACTGAGCCTGCAGCGGCGCTGGAAGCCCTGCGCTTCGACAATCGCTTCACGCGGGAGCTGCCGGCGGATCCGGAGGCGGCGAACTTCCGGCGGCAGGTGTCCGGTGCGTGCTATTCGCGCGTGCACCCCACCTCGGTGGCCGCGCCGCGCCTGCTCGCGTATTCGCGCGAATGCGCCGCGCTGATCGATCTGCCGCCGGCCGCGTGCGAGACACCTGAATTCGCCGAGGTCTTCGCGGGCAACCGCGTGCTCGCCGCGATGGATCCGTTCGCGATGTGCTACGGCGGCCACCAGTTCGGGCACTGGGCCGGTCAGCTCGGCGACGGCCGGGCGATCGTGCTGGGCGAAGTGCTGAACGCGCGCGGCGAACGCTGGGCACTGCAGCTCAAGGGCGCGGGCCCCACGCCGTACTCCCGCACCGCGGACGGCCTCGCGGTGCTGCGTTCCTCCGTGCGCGAATTCCTGTGCAGCGAGGCCATGCATCATCTCGGCGTGCCGACCACCCGTGCATTGAGCCTCGTCGGCACCGGGGAACAGGTGATCCGCGACATGTTCTACGACGGCAATCCGCGTCCCGAGCCGGGCGCCGTGGTGTGCCGCGTCGCGCCGAGCTTCACGCGGTTCGGGAATTTCGAGATCCTCGCGGCACGCGGCGAGGTGGCGCTGCTGCAGCGGCTCGTGGCGTACACGATCGCAACCGACTACCCGCACCTCGGCACGTATTCGCGTGACACGGTGCTCGCCTGGCTGCGCGAGATCTGCGCGCGGACCGCCGTGATGATCGTGCACTGGATGCGCGTGGGGTTCGTGCACGGCGTGATGAACACGGACAACATGTCGATCCTCGGGCTCACGATCGACTACGGGCCGTACGGGTGGCTCGAGAATTTCGATCCGGGCTGGACGCCCAACACCACCGATGCCCAGGGCCGGCGCTACCGCTTTGGCGCGCAGCCGGACATCGCGCTGTGGAACCTGGTGCGCCTGGCCAATGCACTGTACCCGCTGATCGAGGAAGCCCCGCCGCTCGAAGAGGCGCTCGGGGCCTACGCGGAAACCTTCACGGAGGCCTGGCAGGCCACCCTCACGGCCAAGCTCGGGCTCGGGGTATTCGATCCGGCGCGCGACCAGCCGCTGGTCGACGAGCTGCACCACGTGCTGCAGCTCACTGAGACGGACATGACGATCTTCTACCGGCGCCTCGCCGATCCTCGCCTGGCTCCCACGGCGAGCGATGACGCGCTGATGGACGCGCTGGCGGACGCGTACTACCGACCCGCGACGCTGACCGCGGAGCAGCGCACGCGCACCTTGGCGTGGCTGCGCCAGTACCTTGCGCGCGTCAAAGGTCCGGACGTCGATGAGGCTGTCCGCCGCGCCACGATGAACCGCGCGAACCCGAAGTACGTGCTGCGGAACTACCTCGCGCAGCTCGCGATCGATCGCGCCGAGCAGGCAGACCCTTCGCTGATCCACGAACTGCTGGAAGTGCTCCGCCACCCCTACGATGAGCAACCCGCATACGCACGTCACGCGGAAAAGCGCCCCGACTGGGCACGGCAGCGCGCCGGCTGCTCGATGCTGTCCTGCAGTTCCTAGGAAAAGGGGACACGGAGGACGTTGATGACGATGCGCTGGTTCCGTTATCCGTCCCTGCTGGCAGGCGTGCTGGGCGGTCTGCTCGCTGCCAACGCCCAGGCGCTCAATGTCACCCTGGATTTTTCGCTCGACACGAGCGGGATGTTCGCACCCGGGAGCGTGGCGCGTGACGTGGTCACCGCCGCCGGCCAGACGTTCGCCACGTTGTTCACCGACTCCCTGTCGGCGATCGTGCCGGGCGGGGTGAACCAGTTCACTGCGCAGGTCTTCAACCCGGCCGGGGCGGCCGCACCCTGCAGCGGCGCCACGCCGGACGTCCTCACGCTGCCCGGACTCGTGGTGCCTGCCGACACCGTGATCATCTACGTCGCGGGGCGGACCGATATCGCACCGCTCGGCTGCGGCGGCCCCGGTGGGTTCTCCGCCAGCGGCACGGCGGGCTTCCTGGACACGGTGGTGCGGCGCGGGCAGGACGCGCCCACCCAGGGGATTGACGCCAGCGAGTTCGCGCCGTGGGGCGGTGCGATCGCGTTCAACGCGATCGAGAACTGGTATCTCGATCCCGACCCGTCGACCACCGAAAGCTTCTCAGGCGTGGACCTGTTCTCCACCGCGCTGCACGAACTCGGCCACGTGCTCGGGTTCGGCACTGCCGAGTCGTTCTTCAATCTCGTGGCCAGCGGGGTGTTCACCGGGGCGCAGACCGTGGCCGCCGCGGGCGGCACGGTGTCACTGTCCGGAGACGGCGGGCATTTCGCGAGCGGCACACAGAGCACCGTGAACGGAACGCCGCAGGAAGCCGCAATGGATCCCGAACTCACCGTCGGGCAGCGCAAGCAGCTCACCGCGCTCGACGTGGCCGCGTTCGCGGACATCGGCTGGTCAGTCCAGTCACCACCGACGCCGGAGGCCGATCCGCTGCCCGTCCCGGCGTGGGGCCCGTGGTCGCTGGGATCCGCCGCGCTGCTGTTGAGCCTGCTGGGCGGTGGGCTGCCGCGGCGCCTGCGGGCCGCTTAGAGCCCCGCGGCTTTTGCAAACGCCGCCAGTTCCCGCGGAATGTCGGGCCCGGCCGGCTGGTAGGCAATTTCGGTCGCGCCGGCCGCAACCAGTGCCTGCACGCGGTCACGCCACGCGGCGTGGTCCGCGGCCAGTCCGTACGTCGACAGCAAGTCACCCGTGATGTACGGCTGATCAGTCGGGTTGACCCCCACGAGATGGCCGTCATGCATCGCCAGGTGCCGCGTGCGCGCCGGCACCTGCGCATAGGCCTGCTGCCACGCGGCGCCTTCGGGAATGCGATCCAGCATGCCGTGCTCGAGCATGTAGTGGAACATCACTGACCCGCCGTGGCCTGCCGCGGCAAGTGCGCGCGACGAGCCGGCCGACTCGCCGGCCGCCAGTACCGTGCCAAGGATCAGCACCACGCTCCAGTCGAAGCCCTGGATGGGCTCGAACGCCCCGAGCACGCCCTGCCCCAGTTCGCGCGCCACCGCCACGCCCTTGGGACCGGCGGCCGCGATCACGAACGGCACGTCGATCGGCCGCGCCGCGCCGAAGCCCGGCCAATGCAGCATGCGCGCGACACCGCCCTCCCATTCAATCTCCTCACCATGCAGCAGTGCGCGCAGTGCGCGGATGTAGTCAGCGACGTAACTCCACTTGAGCGGACGACGCCCCATGCTGACGCAACCCGTGAAGCCGGAGCCGATACCTACCATCACGCGTGACTGGCCCGCGGCGGACACCAGGGTCGCGATGGCGGCTGCGGTCGTCATCGGGTGCCGCAGATGCGGCACGATCACCCCGGTCCCGAGCCCGATGCGCTGCGTGCGGTCCGCCGCGCGGCAGAGCTGCACCCAGACGTCCGGGTAGAGCGCCGGGGAATCGTAGAACCATGCGCGGCTGTAGCCGAGGGACTCGGCGATGCGGGCGTGCTCGTGGCTGTCGAGCGAAGTGGCAAACGCGCAGGAGATCTTGGGGGTCATCGGGCGTCCTCCGGAATCCGGTGTGGGGAACCCGATTCTAGCGTCTCTCCGGACGATGGTTTTGGACGGGTGACACCGTCGCGACCGACGCGAATGGGTTTGCGTGGATACTTCGGATGGAACACTCGACATTCCCTTCTTCCCGAAATGCGAGATGTCCCATTTTTGGATTTATATGCGGAGGTCGCGCGAGTAACGGACATGGTGGACGTCGCCTGAGGTCGCGCGTAAAAAATATGGACACGTCACTTTTGTGACTACTTGTCGGCGGATGCCTACAAGCGAGACACGTACGCCCCTTGGATATCGTGGCCGCGAGCGTGCGCTTGCCGGCCCGCGGGCGGATTTTGTGTCCGTGCTATCTCCTTAATACCTCTATGGATTTGGCCCGAGGACGCCGTTCAAGGGACGCATCTCCCCGGCATTTTCGGACACGACTTTATGGGTGCCCGCCTCGTTGCCAGTGCCGGAATTCTTCGCGCAAGCTCGGCAATACTCCGCGATCTGAGCTTCGGGATCATGTCCAAAGAATTTACATCGGCGACCCCGAAGTCATCGGCCACAACTCATAAGATATTGTTGTTTCGAGTAGTTTCTGGATAGGCACGATTTCTGCACATAACATGCCGAGTTTGTCGAACGCACGAATCGACAGTGCCGGCGATACATGAAGGATCGCCGTGCGGCTGCGTGAAGCGTTCGAATCGGGGTCGTTGTGTTAGACGAGGCTGACCAACATCAGCCGCAGCGAGAACGCGCTCGAGGACGAGAACGTCCAGCGTTGCTCGACCTAAGGAGACATTATGAAATTTGAACTCAAACCGACGGTTGCGGCGCTGGTCGGTAGCGTCGCGATGCTCGGCGCACCGATGGCATTCGGTGCTCCGGCGGTACTTGATACCGGCTTGGTGCGAATGGGCGTGTTCGACAACGCGGGCCTCGGTGCCCTTGGTGTCGGTTTTGACGGACCGGACGGTGACGCGATTATCCGCGGCTGCCTCTGCGAAGGCTGGGGAGCCGCCATTAACGGATCTGCCGGCTCCGTCTACGGAGGCGGCGGCTCGGGTATCTCGACCGCCCTGCTGACGACGACTGATTCTTCGGGTTCCGACCTGAGTTCGTCCTCCGTCGTGACAATGACCAACGGCCTGGAGGTCACCCACAAGTACTCCTCCGCGGCGGGCGGCAAGCTCTTCCGGGTGGACGTCTCGATGAAGAACACGACGGCGGCCACGGCGACGGACGTGCGTTATTCCCGCGTGCTGGATTGGGACGTTGCACCGGGGTTCTTCGGTGACAACTTCACGACGGTCTTTGGGGGTACCCCGACGGGGCCGGGCGGTAAGGTGCTGCATACGTCGACCAATCCCTTCGCCGGATCTGACCCGTACATTCTGCCAACCCAGGAACAGAACATTAACGTCACCGATTCAATCGGCGACAAGGGTGGTTACTGGGTCTTCAAGTTCGATGATCTGGCGGCCGGGGCGTCGGTGGATTTCACGACGTTCATCGGTGCAGATACTACTGTCACCGGTCTTCTGGACGCGCTTCTCGACTCAGGCGTCGAAGCCTTCTCCTATACGACGGGTAACCGGATCTCGACTGTGGATGGTGAGCGCGCTCCGGCGTTCGGCTACGGGTTCGTGGGCCTGGGCCTGCCGCCGGTGCGTCCGCCCGTGACCGTGCCAGAGCCGGCATCCACCGCGCTGCTGGGCCTCGGCTTGGTCGCGTTGTCAGGACTCCGCCGCCGCAAGGTGGTCTGAGGGTACGCTGCCTCTCACCCCTTCCGGCGCCTGCCGGAAGGGGTTCTCCCTCGATGCGTCGCTGTGCGGGTCTCCGCGCTCATCCCGCTTCCCGCTTTCCGCCATAATGGCAACCTCCATTCCTCGTAGGGAACGCTGCATGTACAAGGCCCTGCTGCTATCGGCCGCGCTTCTGTTCGCGTATGTGGGTCGCGAGCCGCTCGCACTTCCGCTGACCTCCGGGATGACCCCGACGGAGTCCACGGCTTCGAATCCCGCGCTCGCCGCATTCGGACGAGGCCTGGAGGCGCTGAACGGCAACGATCTGGATGGGGCCGAGCGCGCATTCAAGGAAGCGCTGGAGGCCGATCCCAAGCTGCAGGTCGCGGCGATGAGTCTCGCCGACGTCGCGCTGCGGCGCGGCCGGGATGATGACGTCAGGAAATGGCTGGACCGGGCACACGAAATCAACCCCAAGGGCGTCGAAATCGACATTGCTTGGGCGCGATACCACTACGCGCGTCGCGAATTCGGCAAGGCTGAAGCCTTGCTCAAGGCTGCGGCGAAGAATCATCCGGATGCGTTCCTGCCACGGGTTGACCTCGGGGAACTTTCACTGAACCAGCTGAACAAGCCGCAGCAGGCGATCGATGCATATCGCGCGGCCGCGCGCCTGGATCCGGAGCACGCCGGGGCGCGATTCGGCCTCGGCATTGCGCTCGCACGCGCGGGCAAACCGGGCGAGGCCATCGAGGCACTGCGGGAGTCTGCCCGACTCGACCCCTCCAACGCCCTGCCGCTCCGCGGCATCGCGCAAGTGCATCTCGCGCAACAGCGTGCTCAAGAAGCGCTGTCGGCCTACGGTGAGGCGATTAAGCGGCAGCCGGACGCAGCGCAACTCTTCGTTGAACGTGGTCATGTCCACGGCGCTGCCGGCGAACAAGCCAAGGCGCTTGCCGATTTCGACCATGCGCTCCGGCTCGAACAAAAGAATGTTGATGCACTGCTGGCAAGGGCAATGACGCTGCAGCAGATGAACAAACCGCAGGCAGCGCAGGAAGCGTATCTCGCCGTACTCGCAATCAATCCCAAGCACGCGCCTTCTTACAACAACCTGGCGTGGATAGCGGTCGAGCAGAACACGCAACTGGACGATGCCCTGAAGTGGGCGACCAAGGCCAACGAGCTCGCGCCCGACCAGGCCTTGTTTCTCGATACGCTCGGTTGGGTGCAACGCGCACGCGGTGATCTCGCGGGCGCGGCCGACACGTTGGAGAACGCGGTTCGCCAGGCCCCGGAGTATGCGGACTCGCATTACCACCTGGGCGTGGTTTATAGCGAACGGTCGCAACCGCAACGTGCGGCGGAGATGTTCGACAAGGCGTTGACGCTCGCGCCGAACGCGCCGAACGCCGCCGACGCGAAACGCCGCCTCGAGGAACTCCGCCCGCGCGACTGACCTCGGGCGGTACTGACAGCGGACGCATCCAACGCGGGACCTCCACGCGTATTACGTTCGGCCAGAGTGTCGCATCGCCCCGGGTTTCCAGACGCCCTTTCCGGTATGCGGGTTAGATCAGGACGGACCGGAACCGCGCCGCCAATCCCACTCGACACCTCGCACACCCCAAGGCATTCTCTCGGCGCCTCCTTCCCCGGTATCACCCATGGCCTCCGGACTCGCCGCCCTGCTCGATGACATCGCGATGATCGCGAAACTGGCCGCCGCGTCGGTCGATGATGTCGGCGCCGCGGCCGGGCGCGCCGGGGCCAAGGCGGCGGGGGTGGTCATCGACGATGCCGCGGTGACGCCGCGCTACGTCACGGACTTCACCCCGGACCGGGAGCTGCCGGTCATCCTGCGCATTGCACGTGGTTCCTTGCGCAACAAGCTGCTGTTCATCCTGCCGGTGGCGCTGCTGCTGAGTGCGCTCCTGCCGTGGGCGATCACCCCCATCCTGATGCTCGGCGGCAGCTACCTCTGCTTTGAAGGCGCGGAAAAACTGCTGGAGGCGCTCGGCCTGCACGGCGGACACGCCACGCTCGCGGAAGAAGCGGCCGCACTCTCGAGCGCCGAGCACGAGGCTCACATGGTGACCGGCGCCGTGCGTACGGACTTCATCCTGTCCACGGAGATCATGGTGATCGCGCTGAACGAGGTGGCCGGCGAACCGGTGGCCTCGCAGGCGGCGATCCTCGCGATTGTCGCCGTGGTGATCACGGTGGGCGTCTACGGGGCGGTCGGCCTCATCGTCAAGATGGACGACATCGGCCTGCACCTCGCGCGCCGGCGGGACGGCGCGTCACAGGCGCTCGGTCGCGGGCTCGTGCATGCGATGCCGAAGGTGCTGGCCGGCCTGTCCACCGTCGGCATCGCGGCGATGATCTGGGTGGGCGGCGGTATCCTGCTGCATGGCCTGCACGCGTACCACCTGACGCCGTTCCCGGCCTGGGTGGACCACGCCGCCGCGGCCGCGCGCGCGGCCACCCCGGTATGGCCCGGGATCATCGGGTGGCTGGCGCACGCCGCGGGTGCGGCGGTGTTCGGCATTCTTGTCGGTGCGCTGATCGTGGTGGCGCACCGGCCGTTCGCGCGCGCGGCCGCGCACTGAGGAAACCTCCATGTCGGATCCCACGCTGGTCTGCCCGCATTGCCACACCGAGATCCGGTTGACGGAATCGCTGGCAGCGCCGCTCGTGGAAGCCACGCGCCGCGAGTACGAGGCGCGCCTCGCGCGCAAGGACGCCGAAACCGCCGCGCGCACAGACGCGCTGCGCGTCCGCGAACGCGAACTCGACGCCGCCCGGCTGGCGATGGCGCAGTCCGTCGCGGAACAGGTGGCACAGGAAGTCGCCACCGCGCGCGTCGCGCTCGCCGAAGAGGAAGCCCGCAAGGCGCGGCTGGCGTTCGACGCCGAGCTGCAGACGCGGACCCGCGAGGTCCAGGATCTGCAGGAGGTGCTGAAGGTGCGGGACACCAAGCTCGCCGAAGCCCAGGCCACGCAGGCGGCGCTGCTGCGCCAGCAGCGCGAGCTCGAAGACGCGCAGCGGGAACTCGAACTGACGGTCGAGAAGCGGGTCCAGGAGAGCCTCGGGGCGGTGCGGGCACAGTCACTCCAGCAGGCCGAAGAGGCGTTGCGACTGAAGGTCGCCGAGAAGGACCAGACCATCCAGTCCATGCAGCAGACGATCGAGGAACTCAAGCGCAAGGCGGACCAGGGCTCACAGCAGCTGCAGGGCGAAGTGCAGGAACTGGAACTCGAAAGCCTGCTGCGCGCGAAGTTTCCGCACGACCTCCTCGAACCCGTCGCCAAGGGCGAGAGCGGTGCCGACCTGCTGCAGCAGGTGCGCAGCCCGGGCGGACAGGTGGGTGGCGAGATCCTGTGGGAG
The DNA here is from genome assembly GCA_050247235.1 of Gammaproteobacteria bacterium. Taxonomy (GTDB): domain Bacteria; phylum Pseudomonadota; class Gammaproteobacteria; genus CAIKBL01. Next base: position 106,063 of record JBFWUN010000004.1, on the reverse strand, counting down.
GCCAAGCGCACGCGGCACTGGAACGACGGCTGGCTCGTGAAGCTGCGCGAGGACCAGCGGAACGCCAAGGCCGAGGTTGCGGTGATCGTCAGCCACGCGCTGCCCAGGGGCGTGGAGTCGTTCGACGTGGTGGACGGCGTGTGGGTGACCAGCCCACGCTACGCGCTGCCGCTCGCGGCCGCGCTGCGCGGCACGCTGCTGCAGGTTGCGATGACCCGCCAGCAGGCCGAAGGTCTGCAGACCAAGACCGAGCTCGTATACGCGTATCTCATCGGCCCGCGCTTCCGCCACCGGGTGGAAGCCATCGTGGAGGCGTTCTCGGGCTTGCGCGACGATCTCGACCGCGAACGCAAGGCCACGTTGAAGCAGTGGGCCAAGCGCGAAGCCCAGATCGAACGGGTGATGAACGCGACCGTCGGCATGTACGGCGACCTGCAGGGCATCGCCGGCAAGTCCCTGCAGGAGATCGAAGGACTGGATTATCCGGCCCTGGGCTACGAGCCGGATCCGCCATCCTGATCTGCAGCCGGCGCGGGCATACGCAGCGATTCCTGCAATGCGCCGCCGCCGATCACCGTAGCTGCCTCCACCCACGGTTTCAGCGCCGCCGGCCACACGGGGGCGGTGACCACCGCCTCCTGCACCGCCGCCTGCGCGTCCTCGATCACGGCGCGCTGCACCTTCTCGGCGAACACCTCCGCCACGTTGCCTTGCCGGAGCACGGCGGCGAGCTGATTGGTGTCCGCATTCCACACCAGGCCCGCCCCTTCGGCGATCTCCGGGATCGGCGTGTAGCGCGAGACCAGGAAGAACAGCGGCCCCTCCTGGCGCAGTTCGTTCGCGGTGCGCAGCAGGGTCAGCACGGGGGTGTAGCGTTCGCCGAGCAATGCGGTCATCCGCTGCTTGACGATGGGTTGTTCGAACAGGTTTACGGCATTCGGATCGAAACCGACCAGCGGCTTCAGCAGCGCCCACATCAGCTGCCCGGACGACGGCATCAGCAGCACCGGCGCGGCGCAGGCCGTGAGCAGCGCGGCGGCGACCAGCGCGAGCCATGGTCGCACGCCCTGTTTGCGTCTGGGCATTGACGAAGCACCGCCGCGCGGGCGGCGCGGATCCGGGGAGACGGAGCGCGATCCTAAAGATCAGGCTTGGAATTCGCTACATCACTGCTCGTCATTCGCCGGGGACACGAAATCGGGGGCAGGCCCGAAATCGGGGTCAGACCACCATTTCGTTTGAAATGGTGGTCTGACCCCGATTTCTGTGACCCCGATTTCTGCCGATTTCGTGTCCCCGATTTCGCGTCCCTGGCGCACACGACAGATCCTTGGGGACAAACCGTGGTCTGTCCCCGTTTTTTTCAGAGCCAGCGGTCGAACCAGTCCAGCGCGTGCTGCAGTCCCACGTCCTGCTTGGGCTGCGTGTACATGTCGAGCTGGCGGAACGGCAGCAGCACCAGGTCCTTGGGCTCGTTCGCCTTGCGGTAGGCATCGTTGATCTGGTCGAGCGGGTGGATGATGTCGTATCCCGCGGCGGTCACGATGCGCAGCGGGCGCGGCGAGATCAGGTGAATCACGCTCGACGGATCGAACTCGATCACCTTTTCCGCGGACTCAAGGGTCAAGGTATCGCACCAGGTCTTCAGGGCACTGCGTGCGTTGTCCAGGAACTCGTTGATCTCCTTGTCTGCCGGCATGACGGCCTCGTCGCCATGGCGCGCCATGCCGGTGACCTTGATGCGCCGGCTCGGCTCGCCCCGGAAGCGCCGCCGCCGATCCTCGACGATCGCGTCCAGCAGCTCCTCCCACTGGTCCGGTGAACGCAGCGAACGCAGCCACGCCCGGCCGTTCACCACCGGCACCTGCGACACCACCGCCTTGACGCGCGTGTCCATCGCCGCGGTGTAGATGACCACCGCGCCGCCGAAGCTCGTGCCCCAGATGCCGATGCGTGCGGCGTCCACGTTGTCACGATTCTCGAGCCACGAGATCGAGTTCCGGTAATCCTCCACTTCGTTCAGCGGGAACAGCTGCCCGCGCGGCTCACCCTCGCTTTCGCCGAACGTGCGGTAGTCGATCGCGAGCGTGACGTAACCCTGGCGCGCGAAGAAATGTCCCTGGTTGACCAGGCCCTCCTTGATGAAGCTGAAGCCATGGCCGATCACGAGCCCGGGATAACCTGCCGCCGGGGGCGTGCCGACGGGTTCGTACAGATCGCACACGAGGTTCAGGCCACCGCTCGGGACCTTGACCTTGGTCACCCGCACCTCGGCCGTGGTGTTGACGTGCTGGTCATTCATGTTCTGTTCCTCCGCTCGATGATTGCGCTACAGGGATGCGAGCATACTCCGCCGGACGCTCTGCGCGAGTCGGCGGATTCCGGTTCCCCATGAAAACGCGGGATGTGCGGTACGCCGTCCGCAAGCCTGGCCATCCGCGCGGCCGGCCCGCGCTCAGACCGGCTTGGCGAGGATCTCCTGCAGCGATTGTCCCCCGACGCCACTCACGGCAAGCCGGGCGTGGTAACGCACGGAGATGCGCAGGAACCGGAAGCGCCAGCGGTCGGGATCCCGCTGCATGCGATGCTGGTAGGTGCCGATCAGCACCGTGTCGTTGGCGACGATCTCGAAGAAGTACGCAAGCGTCGTGGCTTCGTCGCCTTGGAGATCGATCTGCATGTTGGTGCTCAGGTGGCCGGTGGCGAACAGTCCCTTGGAAATGTTGGCCGCGCTCTCGATGGCTGGCATATAGAAACGCCGGATGATGTCGTCGCGGCCCTGGTAGCGCCCATCGATTCCCGGCACGAGCGTGTTCAGCCCCACCATCTCCAGGGTGCCGTCCGGCGTGTAGACATCGGCGAGCCCGGTCCAGTCATCGGCGTCCAGCCGCCGGCAGTAGTCACGCCACGTATGGCGCACCGCCTCGAGATCCTCGAGGGTCCTGACGCGTTCAAGGAGGGCTTCAAGATCAACGGCCATGGCGGGTTCCTCCGTGGGATTCTGAGACCTGCAAGGTGCCGCAGTGCCCCGCGAAGTGCCAGCGGCGCGCGTGCGCGCACCGCCCTGCCCGATCTCACGCTGGTCGATATGAAGCAGCGGGTGGTCGATTTCAACCAATCCGCGCGCGGTACGAGGCCATCTACCCTGGCCCCCGAAATCCTGCACCCGCGCAGATCGTCGCGCCGACGCCGCGCGCGCCGCGATGGGGCGCTGTCCGGCACGGGCCTTGCACTCCCCGCGGGTCCGTCGCCGGGCGCCTGGGTATACGCCCGGCAATCGTTCACGCGGAAACGGACCCGCGCCCCGCCCATGGAATCCGACATGACTGACTTGCGTTCCTCTCTCTCTCGTATCGTTGCGCGCGCGCTGGCGCTGGCCGTCCCTGCGGTCGCATCGGCCGCACCCACCACCGAAGAAATCCTGGTGTCCGCCACGCGCGTCGAACGCGACCTGCTGCGGACCCCGTTCGCGATCTCGGTGGTCGAACGTGACACCGTGCAACGCCACCAGCAGCTCGGGCTCGACGAATCACTCGCGCGCATTCCGGGTGCGTTCTTCCAGAACCGCTACAACTTCGCGCAGGACCTGCGCGTGTCGCTGCGCGGCTTCGGCGCGCGATCGCAGTTCGGCATCCGCGGGATCAAGATCTACGTGGACGGCATTCCGTCCACCCTGCCCGATGGTCAGGGTGGCGTGGACGACATCGATCTCGGCTCGGCGAGCCGTATCGAGGTGCTCCGGGGCCCGGCCGCCGCGCTGTATGGCGCGGCCGCCGGGGGCGCGATCAATATCTATACCGAGGACGGCACCGAGCGCCCGTTCGCCGAGGCGAGCGTCGCGATCGGCGAGGACGACTTCGGCAGGTACCAGCTCAAGACGGGTGGCCAGGCGGGTGCGCTGAATTACCTGCTGAACGCGTCCTACCTGGACTATGGCGGTTACCGGGACCACGCCGAGGTGGAACACGGGATCATCAACAGCAAGTTCCGGTACACGTTCAGCGACGGGTCGGCGCTGACGGCGATCGTCAACGCGGTGGACTCCCCCACGGCGGATGATCCGGGCGGGCTCACCGCGGCGCAGGTGATCGCGAATCGCAAGGCGGCCGCCGCCAACAACCTGCGCTTCGATGCCGGTGAGTCGCTGCAGCAGCAGAAAGCCGGGTTCGTCTACCGCAAGGACTTCGGTGATCATCATCACCTGCAGCTGCGGAACTACTACATCTGGCGCGACTTCTTCAACAACCTGGCGATCGGTCGGGGACTCCCGGCGAGCGACGGCATCGTGGCGTTCGACCGGTTCGTGCTGGGCGGCGGCGCGCAGTACTCCTACGACGGCGACCTTTTCGGTCACCGGAACCGCTTCACGCTCGGCTTCGACATCGATGCCCAGGAGGACGACCGCCAGCGTTTCATCAACATCAACGGTGCGCAGGGCCCGCTCAGCTTCGACCAGGTCGAGAACGCCGACGCGCGCGGATTCTACTTCCAGAACGAGTTCTCGCTGCTGCCGCAGGTGGATCTCATCCTCGGGGGTCGCTACGACAGCGTGGACCTGGACGTCACGGACCGCTTTCTCGCCAACGGCGACCAGAGCGGCGGACTCGATTTCGACGAGTTCAACCCGATGGCCGGCATCGTCTACAGCCCGTGGCGTGCGCTGAACCTGTACGCGAACTACGGCACGTCGTTCGAGACGCCGAGCTTCACGGAACTCGCCAACCCGTCACGCGACGGCACGCTCGGCGGGTTCGGCCCGGTCTCCGCGCAGCACGCGAAGAGCTACGAGATCGGCGTCAAGGGGCGCGTATTCTCCCGCCTCACGTACGACCTGGCGGTGTACCTGATCGACGTCCAGGACGAGATCATCAGTGTGGGCAATACCGGTGGCCGCGCGTTCTTCCAGAACGCGAACACCAACCGCACCGGCACCGAGGCAAGCCTGCTGTACCAGGTGTTGCCCGGCCTGGACCTGACCGTCGCCTACACCTACGCGGATTTCCAGTTCGACCAGGTCTCGGTGGTGCCCGGCGTCGCGACACCGGCGATCGACGGCAACCGGTTGCCCGGCCAGCCCGAGCACCAGTTCTATGCGGAAGTCTCCTACACGCATCCGTCCGGGTTCTACGCAACGTTCGACATGCTGCACGTGGACGAGATCTTCGCGAACAACGCCAATACCGCTGTCAACGATTCCTACCACGTCGGCAACCTGCGGTTCGGCCGCGACTTCCGCTTCGGTCCGTGGAATCTCTCTCCGCATTTCGGGATCAACAACTTCTTCAACGAGGACTACAACCAGAACGTGATCCTGAATGCCGTCGGTTCCCGGTTCTTCGAGCCGGCGCCGGACCGCAATGTCTACGGCGGCGTGGCGGCGCGCTACACGTTCTGAGCTGGGGTCAGGCGATCAGGCCGTCCGGGTATTCCGGGTGCTGCTTTATCCCGGACGGCAATGACAGCCACGGCTGACCGCTCGCGCACCACAGGCTGAAGGTCGGCCGCAGGCGCGTGCGGTCGTCGAGCGTGCCGCCCATCATCGAGCGGATGCCGGGGTAACGATCGAGCGTGATCATCAGGGCCGAACCGCAGGTTCCGCAGAAATGCCGGGACAGCTGCTGGCCCGCGGGACCGGCGGTGAAAACCCGCGGTTCAGCACCCGTGAGCGTCACCGCGTCACGCGCGAACACGGTGGCGATCAGGAATGCCGAACCCGATTGTCGCTGGCAACGTTCACACTGGCACAACCCCATGCTGAGCGGCTCGCCTTCGCAACGGTAGCGGATCGCCCCGCACAGGCATCCACCCGTCCATGATTCCGACATGTACACCTCGCGCAGGTCCTGGGCGCTGATACGGGGGTCCGCGCCGCCCGGCAGCGCTACCACGGGCGAACGCATCGGCGGACGGCGTTTCCATCGCGTCCGCATTGCCGGCCACGCGGTGGGTCGGCGGCACAAACGTAGCGAAATCCGTCGCGACTGATCTAGATTACCGCGATGCGCGAGAACATCGCATTCGACGCCGACGGCACGCGCCTGCACGGGTGGTTGTACCTGCCCGACGACGCCGCGCGGCCGGTGCCGGCAATCGTGATGGCGCACGGATTCTCCGCGCTGAAGGAGATGGGGCTCGATGCCTACGCGGCCCGCTTCACCGCCGCGGGATTCGGATGCCTCGTCTATGACCAGCGGAATTTCGGCGCGAGCGAGGGGATGCCGCGCCACGAGATCGACCCGATCGCGCAGATGCGCGACTACCGGCACGCACTCACCTACGCCGAAACGCGACCCGAAATCGACGGCCGCCGCCTGGGGATCTGGGGAACGAGCTACAGCGGTGGCCTGGTGCTGATGGTCGCCGCGGTCGATCGCCGCGTGCGCTGCGTGGTCAGCCAGGTGCCGTTCATCAGTGGACTGGAGAGTTTTCACCGGCTGGTACCTCTCGATCAGCACGCGGCCTATTTCGCGCGGATGGCGGCGGAGCGTCGCGCAATTGCCGCCGGCGCCGCGCCTGCCGTGGTGGAGGTCTGCAGTGACGACCCGACCAGGCCCCCTGACGCCCCGGGCCCCCTGACGTGGCGCTACTTCGATGGCTGGCGCGCGCGGGGAGTGGCGTGGGAGAACAAGGTGACGCTGCGCTCGCTCGACTACCGTTTCGAGTTCGATGCGCGCCCATACGTCCCGCGCATCAGTCCGACGCCGCTGCTGATGATCGTCGCCGCCGACGACACGATCACCCCCACCGATGTCGCGCTCGCGGCATTCGAATCGGCGCGCGCGCCGAAGGTGCTCGAACTCCTCGCGGGGGACCACTACGTTGCGTACGGACGCGCGTTCGACCGCAGCAGCACGCTCGCCCGTGACTGGTTCCAGCAACATCTCGACGTCCAGTAGAGAGGCACCATGAACGAAACACTCCCCTACGTCGTCGCCCCGCTCGCCTACCTGCGTGACGACGGCACTCCCATCGAGTACCGCGTCTACCCGCCGCGCGCCGATCGCCCCACGGTGCGTCCACCGATCGAGTACCGCGAAGTGCGCATCGAGGACGGTCGCCCACGCGCCACGGGCTTCTCGCTGGACGTGGAAGGCTTCGCGTTCCATCGCCAACACACCGCGTTCCGGGATTTCTACGACCCGGCCGCGGTGCAGGCACGTTACTACCCGGAAGTCGCCACGTTCCTGCGCGCCACGCTCGGCGCCGCGGCGGTGATCGTGTTCGATCACAACACGCGCAGCGCAGCCCGGGCCGCGCGCGGCGAAGCCGGCGTGCGACTGCCGGTGGACGGTGTGCACAACGACTACAGCGAAGCGTCCGGCCCGCGCCGCGCGCGCGAGATCCTGCACGAGGCGGGCCGGGATGACCTGCACGGACGACGCTGCGCGTTCGTGAACCTGTGGCGGCCCATCGTCGGTCCGGTGCAGGACGTGCCGCTCGCGGTGTGCGATGCGCGGTCGATGACGCCGGCCGAGATCGTCGATACCCCGATCCACCATTTCGTGGAATCGGACCTCGAACACCCCAGCCACAGCGGTGAGATCCAGTCGATGCGTTATGCCCCATCCCACCGGTGGTTCTACTTTTCCGACATGCAGCCGGACGAGGTGCTGCTGCTGAAGTGCTACGACGCCCCGGGTGCGGGGGTCGCACGCTACATGGCGCATACCGGCTTCCGCAACCCCGCGTGCCCCGTCGGCTGCGTGCCGCGCGAGAGCATCGAGGCGCGCACCCTGGTCGTGTTCTGATTCGCTGCACCGGCAGGAAGAAGGGCAGAAAAGGGGACATCTCACATTTCAAGTGGACGACAGTCGTCCGTTCGATAAGGGAGCGCACGAAAAATGTGAGATGTCCCCTTTCCTCCCCCCTTTTTGCCTGGCCGTCCGATTGACTTCCGTCAGGTTGGCGTGCGACGGTCCATTGCTACGATGGTCCGCCGTTCGTCGCGGCGCCTGAAGGAGGAGCGATGAAGTTTCACTGGTTCAACCTGATGCCGTGGCCCCACCTGCCGGATGACTTCACCGAGAAGCATCGCAGCGTGTGGGTCGACGTGGATTCGCGCCTGTTCGACGCCCGCAAGGCGAACCGGATCTACAACGATTACCTCGACCTGCTCGAGTTCGCCGAGGAACTCGGCTACGACGGCATGGGCATCAACGAGCATCACCAGAACGCGTACGGCCTGATGCCGTCACCGCAGCTGATGGCGGCAACCCTTGCGCGCCGCACGCGCGACGCCTCGATCCTGCTGCTCGGCCAGTCTCTCGCGCTCTACGACCCGCCGACCCGGGTCGCCGAGGAGATGGCGATGATCGACTGCATCTCGGGCGGCCGGCTGATTTCGGGTTTCCCCGTCGGCAGTTCGATGGACGACAACTACGCCTGCGGCGTCAACCCGGCAACCTTGCGCGAGAAGTACCTCGAAGCGCACGACCTCGTCCGGCGCGCATGGTCGGACCCGGACGTGTTCGCGTGGAACGGCAAGCACTACAAGCTCCGCTATGTGAACCTGTGGCCACGTCCGATCCAGGATCCACCGCCGATCTGGATCCCGGGCGGCGGCTCCGTGGAGACCTGGGACTTCTGCGCCCAGCATCGCTACAACTACAGCTACCTCTCGTTCCAGGGCTACGTGCGCGGCGCGCAGCTGATGGACGGCTTCTGGCGCCGCATGGAAGAACTCGGCCAGGAGTTCAACCCGTACCAGGCGGCGTTCGCCCAGCAGATCTGCGTGGCGGAAACAGACGCCGAGGCGCAACGCCTGTACGAGAAACACGCGCGCTACTTCTTCTCGCGCTGCCTGCACGTGTACCCGGGGTTTGCCGATGCGCCGGGCTACCGGACCGAGGCGACCATCCGGGCCGGCCTGACCACGCAGATGGCCGGGCAGTCGTCGGCACTGAACCAGGCGGCATCGCTGAGCTGGCAGGAAATGATCGAACGCGGCTACATCGCGGCCGGCAGCCCCGACAGTGTCTGCGAGCAGATGGAACGCCTCGCCAAGAGCCTCAAGTGCGGGCACCTCGTGTGCCTGCTGCATTTCGGCGACATGCCGAACGACCTGTGCCGGTATTCGACGGAGCTTTTCGCGAAGCGCGTGATGCCGAAGATCCGGCCCATGTGGGCTGACTACACGGATCACTGGTCGCCCCGGCCGATGCCACGCGAAGACCGCGCGCTGCCGCGCGAGGTGAGCCGCGGCGCGCCGGGCACGGACACGCCCGCGCCGTCCCGGCAGGTCGCGGCAGGAGGTCGCTGATGGAACTGAAGCAAACCGTGACGCCGGTCGGTGGCCTGACCGTGCACTACGCGCGCGCCGGACGCGGCGCCCCGCTGCTGTACCTGCACGGCATGCTGGGACTGGTGTCGTTCGACGCCGCGCTGGCGAAACTCGCCGAGGCATTCGACGTGGTCGCGCCGTATGCGCCTGGCTGGGGCCCGGCGAAGGACGACCTGCCGAAGATCGACCAGGGCCCGCTCGATCTGACGCTGCACCACTGCGATCTGCTGGACGCGCTGGGACTCGAACGCGTACACGTGGCGGGGACGAGCATCGGTGCCTGGATGGCGGCCGAGCTCGCCGCGATCGCCCCGACGCGCGTGGACCGGCTGGTACTGGTCAACCCGCTCGGCCTGTGGCTCGACGATCTCGCGGGCGAGGATCCGTTCGCGGTTCATCCCGGCATGCCATCCGAGCGGCTGTTCTCCACGCCTGGCCTGCGCAAGCAGTACGTCATGGACGGTCGCGACAAGGTGGACGCGCACGTGCAGGAGCTGCTGGATCTGCGGGCCAGCGCGAAGTTCCTCTGGCCCATCCCCGACACCGGCATCCGCAAGCGGCTGCCACGCATCAAAGCAGCGACGCTCGTGGTGGTCAGCGAACTCGATCGCGTGGTCCCGCCCGGTTACGGCGCTGCCTGGAAACAGGCGATCGCCCACGCCGAACTGACCACGCTGCCGGGCGCAGGCCACGTGCCGGAGATGGAGCAGCCGGCGCAGTTCGCGAACGTCATCACGCAGTTCCTGGCGGAGCGCAAGGTCGCCGCTGTCGCTTGAAGCGTCCTCCTCGCGGTCAAGAAAGAAATTGGGGAAATTGGGGTCAGAGTCGAATTCGCGAATTCGACTCTGACCCCAATTTCCCCAATTCCTGACCCCAATTTCCTGCCGGGTCTCCGAGCGGTTCAAAGGCGCGCGAGCAGCGTGCGGGTCCCGGGATAGTCGCGCAGGCTCAACGTGTAACGCGTTGCACAGTCCGTGAGGCGGCCGCCCTGCGCGAGCTGCTCGCGTGCGAGGCCGGCATCATGGACCAGGGTTCCCCCGAGGGTGGTGACACCGCGCGCGAAGAAGGGTTCGGGAAAGCCGCCGGCAGTCGGGCCGAGCACCACGATTTCGGCCGTGGGCGGGCAGTACGAGAGCATGTCGTCGAAGCTGTCGTTCACGAGCGTCGCAGCGGTGCACACGATGCGTCGGCACCTCCCCAAGGCGGCGGGGTCCAGCGTGATCTCGAGGCCCGGTTCACGGACGACCATGTGCGCTTTGCGTTCCACCACGATCACTTCAACGCCCTGCGCGCGCGCCTGGCGCACGAGCGAAGGGAAATTGCCGATCATGCCGAGCGTGTCGCCGGCGCGAAGATCCATCCCGAATGAGGAGTGCGCGACGGGCGGCGTGTAGCAGGCGTGCCGCCACACGCTTGCGGTCAGCGCATTGAGCGCCGCGAGCGCGAGTGCGCATGCGGCGTCGTCCCCGGCCGTGTATCCGTCGATGATTTCGAGCGCGTCGCAGCCCGCGAGCGCGCCTTCCGGGAAACGGGCGGCCATACCCGCCTGCGATGCCCCCATCCACGCGTAGTACAGACCTGCACTGCCGTCGTCCAGCTCGAGCAGCCCGAACTCCGCGTCGCGCGCGGGATCCGGCGATGGCTCCGGCACGAATGCGCGGCGAACACGCCGGGTGCCTCCGCGGGCGACCGCCGCGTGGGCGAGCGCGCGGAGGTCGGCAAAGATGCGCGTCATCCGTCGCGGCCGCGCCGGCCGGGTCTCAGTGGGCGTGTCCGAGTCCCGCCGAAAACAGCCGCTGCGGGTTGCTGACGAGGATCGTCTCGATCTGCGCGTCACTGACACCCCGCTCGCGCATCATCGGCACGATTTCCTTGAAGATGTGATTGGACCGCCACTTCGGCAGCATCTTCAGCAGATCGTCGAAACTCTGGGCATAGGGCACGGGCCGTCCGAGCCAGCAGACGATCGAGTCGTGCGACATCAGCACCCGCTCGAGATGGCCGGCTTCGATCAGTTTGATGACGTTGGCGACCCGCACTTCGTCGGGCTGGAACATGGAAATACCGAAGCGATCGAATCCGACGAACGCCCCGCGCTCGGCGAGCGAGCGATGGTAGGCGTGGTCGTCGGCCCCGTCGGAATGTCCGACGACGAGCCGATCGGCGGCGAGCCCCTCGCCCGTCACGATGTCGATCTGGTCGTGGCCGCAACAGGCGTCCTGGGTGTGCGAGATGACGGGAACCCCGGTGGCCTTCGCCGCGCGCGCGCCGGCGGTGACCAGCTTGCGTTCGTAGGGCGAAACGGTTGGCGCGCCGGTCGCGACCTTGATCGCGCCGGCCTTGATGCCGGTGTCGCCGATCCCGTCCTCGATCTCCCGGATGTAGATCTCGGTGATCTGCTCGACGCTGAGGTGGCGGAACGTGTAGGTGTTGCCTTCCGCTTCGAAGTACGCACCGGTGGTGCAGATGATGTGCATGCCGGAGCGTTGCGCCACTTCGGCCAGGAACTCGGCATCGCGCCCGAGATCCATCGGGCACGGATCCACGAACGTCCGCACGCCGTGCGACTGCAGCTCGTGCATCTGGTCAACGGCGCGGGCAAGCCCGTCGGCCCGCTTGAAGCGCGGTGCGGTCGCATCCAGCTCCCAGCCCGGGTAGCCGACCATGATGTGCTCGTGGATCAGGGTGCGCCCCAGCTCGGTGGGATTCACCGTGCCGGTGGTGGTCTGGATTTTCGTCAGCGGCATGCGACCTCCTCGTGTTGTGTGAACGGCGCGGGGCGCGCGATGTGCGATCTCCAATCGTCCGACACGCCCGCCCGGGCGAGCGGCGGGCCGTACCCGCGCCTGTCGGCGATTATGCGCGAAGCGCCGCGCAAATCATCGTTGAAACGCCCGCGCAGCCCTTTCATCGTCAGGTCGCGCGAAGTACACTTCGCAGCGCTCCGTCAGCGGAGCCAATCGTTTGAGCCTGTTGAGGAAAGAGGCTTTGCGCACCACCGATATCCGAAATCCGGACTACTTCCACAAGGTAGTCGACTGTCAATGGGCCTGCCCGGCCCACACCCCCGTCCCCGAGTACATCCGCCTGATCGCCGCCGGCCGCTACGCCGACGCCTACATGGTGAACTGGTACTCGAATGTCTTCCCCGGCATCCTCGGTCGCACCTGTGATCGCCCCTGCGAGCCGGCGTGCCGACGCGGCAGGGTCGAGGAAGACAACCTGAACAAGCCCGAACCGGTCGCCATCTGCCGCTTGAAGCGCGTGGCGGCGGACCACAAGGGCGATGTCCGGCCCCGTATGCCGGCGCCCGCCGCCGCCCGCAACGGCAAGCGCGTGGCCTGCATCGGCGGTGGTCCGGCGTCGCTGACGGTTGCGCGGGATCTCGCGCCGCTCGGCTACGCGATCACCGTGTTTGACCAGGACCCGAAGGGCGGCGGCTTCATGCGCACGCAGGTGCCGCGTTTCCGCCTGCCGGAGGAAGTGATCGACGAGGAAGTCGGCTACATCCTCGACCTGGGGGTGGAGTTCGTCGGCAACCGCCGCATCGATTCGTTGAAGGCCCTGCTCGCGGAGGGGTACGACGCGGTGTTCGTCGGCTGCGGCGCGCCGCGCGGACGCGATCTCGAGATCCCCGGCCGGCAGGAAGCTGCCGCGCAGATTCACATCGGCATCGACTGGCTGTCCTCGGTCTCGTTCGGTCACATCGACAAGGTCGGCAGGCGCGTGATCGTGCTCGGCGGCGGCAACACGGCGATGGACTGCTGCCGTTCGGCGCGGCGGCTCGGCGGCGAGGATGTCAAGGTCATCGTGCGCTCGGGCTTCGAGGAGATGAAGGCGTCCCCGTGGGAAAAGGAGGACGCGCAGCACGAAGGCATCCCGATCATCAACTACCACGTGCCGAAGAGCTTCGTGCACGAGAACGGCAAGCTCACCGGCATGACGTTCGAAATCGTTCGAGCGGAGTACGATGCGAAGGGGCGGCGCAACCTGGTTCCCACCGGCGAACCGGACGCGTTCTTCCCGTGCGACGAAGTGCTGATCGCAGTCGGCCAGGAGAACGCGTTTCCGTGGATCGAGCGTGACATCGGCCTCGAGTTTGACAAATGGGGGCTGCCCGTCCTCGACGAGAAATCGCTGCAGTCCAGCGTGCCCAACGTGTTCTTCGGCGGCGACGCGGCATTCGGCCCCAAGAACATCATCTGGGCCGTCGCGCACGGTCACGAGGCGGCCATCTCGATCGACAAATTCCTGGGTGGCGAAGCGCTCGGCGACCGTCCGGCGCCCCACGTGAACCTGGTGTCCCAGAAGATGGGCATTCACGAATGGAGCTACGACAACGACATCTCCAATGACATGCGCAACGTGGTGCCGTGGGCCGCGGCCGAAAAGACGCTCAAGAGCATCAAGGTCGAGGTGGAACTCGGGTTCGATGCCGCCACCGCGTTCAAGGAGACGCAGCGCTGCCTGAATTGCGATGTGCAGACGGTGTTCAAAGCGCCGTTGTGCATCGAGTGCGACGGCTGCGTGGACATCTGCCCGATGGACTGCATCACGTTCACGCCGAACGGCGAGGAAGCGGAACTCCGGGAGCGCCTGACCGCCCCGGCCGCCAACCTCACGCAGGATCTCTACGTGGCAGACGGTCTGAAGACCGGTCGCGTGATGGTCAAGGACGAGGACGTCTGCCTGCACTGCGGCCTGTGCGCGGAGCGCTGCCCGACCGGCGCATGGGACATGCAGAAGTTTCTACTGGAGATGGCGCACGCCGGACCGGCGTGCCGTCCGTCAGATCCGCAGAGGAATGCCGCGTGAAGCCGATTACCGCGACCAACGACTTCGTCATCAAGTTCGCCAACGTCAACGGCTCCGGGTCTGCGTCGGCGAACGAACTGTTCGCGAAATCCATCCTGCGGATGGGGGTGCCGGTCAGTCCGCGCAACATCTTTCCCTCCAACATCCAGGGCCTGCCGACGTGGTACGAGGTCAGGGTCAACGAGGCGGGCTGGCTCGGGCGCCGTGGCGGCGTGGACCTGCTGGTGGCGATGAACCCGCAGACCTGGGACAACGATCTGAAGGAACTCGAACCGGGCGGCTACCTGTTCTACGACAATTCCAAGCCGCTGCCGACGAACCGGTTCCGCGACGACATCAATGTCATCGGGATGCCGCTGACGATGCTGTGCAACGCCACTTACGACGACCCGCGCCAGCGCCAGCTGTTCAAGAACATCATCTACATCGGCGCGCTGTCCATCCTGCTCGAGATCGAAGAGGAGGCCATCGCGCAGCTCATCGCCGAGCAGTACAAGGGCAAGGAAAAGCTGCTCGCACCGAACCTGAACGCGTTGAAGCTCGGGCGCGACTACGCCCGGGATAACCTGCAGCACCCGATCGGACTGCGGGTGAAGCGCGCGGACAACGTGGGCAACCGGATCTTCGTGGACGGCAACAGCGCCGCGGCGCTCGGTTGCGTGTACGGCGGCGCAAGCGTCTGCGCGTGGTATCCGATCACGCCCTCGTCCTCGCTGGCGGAAGCGTTCCAGCGTTACTGCGCCCGCTACCGCGTGGACCCGGACACCGGCGAGAACCGTTTCGCGATCGTGCAGGCCGAGGACGAGATCGCGGCGATCGGGATGGTCATCGGTGCCGGCTGGAACGGCGCCCGCTCGTTCACCGCGACTTCGGGCCCGGGCGTGTCGCTGATGACGGAGTTCCTGGGACTGGCATTCTTCGCGGAGATCCCGGCGACGATCATCAACGTGCAGCGCGGCGGGCCGTCCACCGGCATGCCTACGCGCACGCAACAGGCGGATCTCATTGCGTGCGCCTACGCCTCGCACGGTGACACCAAGCACGTGCTGCTGTTTCCCGAGGATCCGACCGAGTGCTTCGAGCACGCTGCGGCGGCGCTCGACCTCGCGGATCGCCTGCAGACCCCGGTATTCGTGATGACCGATCTCGACATCGGCATGAACCAGCGCTTGTGCGAACCCTTCCAGTGGGAGGATTCGCGCACGTATGACCGCGGCAAGGTGATGACCCGCGAAATGCTGGACGCAGGGCGCGATTTCGGACGCTACCTGGACGTCGACGGCGACGGCATCCCCTACCGGACCTACCCGGGGACACACCCCACCCTGGGCGGATACTTCACGCGCGGTACCACCAAGAACCCGCGCGCGAGCTACTCGGAAGCCGGACCGGACTACCTCTACAACATGCAGCGACTGCAGCGGAAATTCGACACCGCCAAGACCCTTGTGCCGCAGCCGGTGGTCCGCAAATCCGGCAAGCCGGCGCGCTGCGGCGTGATCTACTACGGCTCGACGAGTCCCTCGATGGCCGAAGCGTTGACAAGCCTCGAAGCCCAGGGGCTGGCGGTCGACCTGATGCGCATCCGGGCGTTCCCGTTCAGCGACGTGGTGGCCGATTTCATCGCGAACCATGACGAGGTCTTCGTCGTCGAACAGAATCGCGACGGTCAGCTGCGCTCGATGCTGATCAACGAACTGGAGGTCGACCCGGCGCGTCTCCTCGCGGTGCTGCATTACGACGGAACACCGATCACGGCGCGTTTCATCACACAGGCGATCGCCGACATGATGCGCACACGGCATCTCGACGCCCGCAAGACCGGCAAGGTGGCCTGACATGACGTACCTCGCGAAACCTCGGCTCCATCATCCGGCGCTGCCGGAAAACACGCTCGGCTACACGCGCCGCGACTACGAGGGCCGCATCTCCACCTTGTGCGCGGGCTGCGGTCACGATTCCATTTCGGCCGCAATCATCCAGGCCTGCTGGGAACTCGACATCGAACCGCACCGCGTGGCCAAGCTGTCGGGCATCGGCTGTTCATCCAAGACCCCGGACTACTTTCTCGGCAATTCGCACGGGTTCAACACGGTTCATGGCCGCATGCCGTCGGTACTGACCGGGGCAAATCTCGCGAACCGGGCGCTGCTTTACCTGGGCGTCTCCGGCGACGGCGACTCGGCGTCCATCGGGCTCGGCCAGTTCGCGCACGTGATGAGACGCGGCGTGAACATGGTGTACATGCTGGAGAACAACGGCGTCTACGGGTTGACCAAAGGCCAGTTCTCGGCGACGGCGGACAAGGGCTCGGCGTCGAAGAAGGGCGTTGCGAATTCGGATTCGCCGATCGACACGGTATCGCTCGCGCTGCTGATGGGCGCGACATTCGTCGCGCGCAGCTTCTCGGGAGACAAGAAGCAGCTGGTGCCGATCATCAAGGCCGCCATCGGACACGGTGGTGCGGCGTTCATCGACGTGGTGAGCCCCTGCGTTGCGTTCAACAACCACGCGGGCAGCACCAAGAGCTATGACTATGTTCGCGCGCACAACGAAGCCGTGAATTTCCTGGACGTGATCGAAGGGAAGGAAGCGCTGACCGCCGATTACGAACCCGGTTCAACCGTGGACGTCGTGCAGCACGACGGCACGGTGATACGCCTTCACAAGGCGTCGCCGGACTATGACGCCACCGACAAGGTGGCCGCGATGAACTACATCCAGTCACACCAGGCGCGCGGCGAAATCGTCACGGGGCTGCTGTACGTCGACAACTCCGCCGGCGACATCCACCAGAACCTCAACACGGTCAAGGTGCCCCTTAATTCGCTCGGCGAGAAGGAACTCTGCCCGGGCGCCGGAATGCTCGCCAAGATCAACGCGTCGCTGCGCTGATCGCGCTGGCTGCACGGCGCCCACGCCCTGCAGCCTCACCAGCGGCCCGTGCCGCCCGCCCGCGTGTCAGTCGTCGGCGGGGCCGGCCGTTTCCCCGGGAGACGGCCCGGCCAGCGCGCGCATGACGCTGAGCCACCCCTGCATCGCGTCAGGGCCGCCGCGTGAAAACGCATCCTCGAGCTGCCTCATCTGCGTGGCCGTGAGCCGTGCTTCGAGGCGCACCCCTTCCGCCGAAAGCCGCAACCGCCGCACGCGCGCGTCGCGCTCATCGCTGGCCGACTCGACGAGTCCCATGCCTTGCAGCTGGCGCAGCGGCAGATGCAGCGCCTGCTTGGAAATCGCGAGGATCTCGAGCAGTTGCTTGACCGACACACCCGGATTGCGCGCCACGAAATAGAGCACGCGATGGTGCACACGGCCCAGGCCGCGCTGTGCAAGGACGCGATCCGGCCCCGCGGTGAACGCTCGGTACGCGAAGTAGAGCAGCTCGATGGCGGCGCGCAGCCGGGCTTCGTTAGTTTGGTCAACCATATTGACGCACAGCCCGGGCGGGCGTAGGGTTGATGAGTCAACATTATTGACGTAGTACTTCCATGCCGCAATTGTCCCGACGCACCGCCGACCTGCACCCGTCACCCATCCGGGAAATCCTGTCGGTGATCGACCGGCCCGGCATGATCTCGTTCGCCGGAGGACTGCCCGCTGCGGCCACGTTTCCCGCGCTGGACCTCGCGTCGCTCGCACCCTCCCACCTGCAGTACGGCGCGAGCGAAGGTGAACCCGCGCTGCGTGCGCGCGTCGCCGAGGACCTGGCTGGGCACGGTCTCGCGGTCTCGCCCGAACAGGTGCTGATCCTGTCGGGGTCGCAGCAGGGGATCGACCTCGTGGCCAAACTCTTCATCGACCCCGGCACACCGGTGGCGGTAGAGTCGCCCACGTACCTCGCCGCGTTGCAGGTATTCCGCTTCTTCGGCGCACGCTTCCAGCCGTTGAATCCCGCCGCGCCCCGCGGCGCGTTGCAGAACCGGCCGGCGTTCGTGTACGTGAACCCGACGTTCCAGAACCCCACCGGCAGCTGTTATTCGCACGCGGAGCGCACCGCGCTCGCGTGGGCCTGCGACGCCACCGGCGTGCCCGTGTTCGAGGATGACCCGTACCGCGACCTGGCATACGACGAATGCGATCGCGAGCCGATCTGCGCGCGGGTGCAGCGGACCAGCTGGGTGTACCAGGGCTCGTTCTCCAAGTCTCTCGCGCCCGGTCTGCGGCTCGGTTACCTCGCGTGCTCGAAGGATCTCCTGCCCTACCTCGTCAGGCTCAAGCAGGCGGCTGATCTGCACAGCAACCGCCTGGGCCAGGCGCTGGTACTCGCCGCATTGAACGCACCGGAGCGCGCGACGCGGCTCGCATCCCTGCGGACGTTCTACCGTGCGCGCCGGGATGCGTTCGATGACGCGTTGCACAGGCACTTCGACGACCTGGCGACCTGGGAACGTCCGCCTGGCGGCCTGTTCTACTGGTTGCGCCTGGCGCACGCACGGCTCGACACGACGCGGCTGCTGTCGGACGCGCTGGCCGAGAACGTGGCATTCATGCCCGGCGAGTCGTTTTTCGCAACCCCGACGGAAGCCTACGCAAGCATGCGCCTGAACTTCAGCCACGCGGATCCGGCACTCGCCGAACATGGTCTGGCAACGCTCGCGCGCCTGCTCCGCTCGCAGCGGGATACGCCCCGGGCCCGGGCACCAGCTTCTCCGTAAGGACCGCGCCGCGGGTCGCTCAGCGCAGCCTGTCCAGGTAGCCGGTGCCGCCGAGCTGCTGCATCTGGCGCAGTATCCACGCCTGGCGTGCACGCAGGGTCGCCGTGGGTCCGCGGTCGAGCGCCCCGCGCGGTCGCGGCAGCACGGCTGCGAGGAGTGCCGCTTCCGGCGCCGACAGCGCGCGGGCTGGCTTGCCGAAAAACCGCCGGCTCGCGGCCTCGGCACCGTAGACGCCGGTGCCGAATTCGGCGAAGTTGAGGTACAGCGTCAGGATGCGCTGTTTCGAGCAGAAGACCTCCAGCCACACCGCGAGCCAGGCTTCGATTCCCTTCCGCATCCAGCTTCGCCCCGACCACAGGTAGAGGTTCTTCACGAGCTGCTGGCTCAAGGTGCTGGCGCCGCGCGTGGGCGCGCCGCTGGCGTCATCAAGTGCACGGCGGATTTCCGTGAAGTCGATCCCGCGATGGAACGGAAACCGCTGGTCCTCTGCCGCGATCACAGCCAGCGCGAGCTGCGGCGAGAGCTCGGACAGGGCCACCGGCCGATGCTCGATGGTGAGCGTGCGCCCTTCGCGTGCGGCCTGCACGCGTGCGGCCAGCATGAACGCGCTCGTCGGCGGCACGAGCACGCGCGGCAGCGCCGCCGGCGCGAGTGTCAGCACGAGCAAACCGAGCACAGGAAGCGCGCGCCGCCGGCGACGCCGCCGCACCGACAACGTGCGGCGGCGTCGATGCTCACCGTCCGGGTCGGGATGAATGCGCATCGACCGGCGGGACAACTCAGTGCCCGAGGAAGCGTGTTGCGCCGCTGCGGGAGATGCCCCTCAATGCATGGGCGAGGCGCAGTGGCTTCCGCACAGACTCAGTCCGCGCCGAGGTCGAGATCCTCGAGCCGATGACCCCAGTCGCGCTTGGCGACGAGATAGCGCCGGTTGTAGTCGCTGATGCCGGTGATGTGCCGCTCCGCGACCACGTCCGTCAGCCCATGCGCGGTGAGATCCTGGATTTTCTTCGGGTTGTTGGTCAGCAGTCGGAAGCGCCGGTTGCCGATGAAGTGATGCAGCAGCGCGGCGGCGTCGGTGAAATCGCGCGAATCGTCCGGCAGGCCGAGCGAGCGGTTCGCCTCGTAGGTGTTTTCACCGGCGTCCTGCAGCAGGTAGGTCGCGGCCTTCGCCCACAGGCCGATGCCGCGTCCTTCGTGCCCGGACATGTAGACGAGGATTCCCCCGGTCGGCGACTCCTGGAGCCGGGTCATCGCGGAGACGAACTGCGGCCCGCATTCGCAGCGTTGCGAACCGAACACGTCGCCCGTCATGCAGCTCGAATGCACTCGCACGAGCGGCGCCTGGTGCGCCCGCGGATCACCGACGACGAGCACGCTGTTCACCGCCATGCTCGAGGCCAGCATCGAGAAAAACTGCTGACCACCCTGTTCACGAAGCTCACGCGCGAGTCCCTCGACCTTCGCGAGCTCGGTGCTGCGCACCGTCGCATACCACTGCACGGTGCACTGCAGCTGACCGAGCTGGACGGGCAGCGGGATCGGACCCAGCACATTGATCGCGAGTTCACCTTCCGGCGGAGGCTGTTCGATGGAAATAATCTGCCCCGCACGATTGATGCGGAACAGTTTGCCGGCGTCGATCAGGCGGCGTCGGACGGTCGGGCTCAGGTACGTGAACATGCGGGATTCGGCCGTTGAACCGGCCCGTTGTGGCGGGTCGTCAATATGCCCGGTGGAAAATTAGCGGTCAACGCGCGGGACGTCGGTGTGCGCCGACTCGGCATGCAGTGACTTCAGGAACTGGAACAGCTGCCGGGCCGCGGACCGCGCATGCGCAGCCTGGCGTGCGTTGCGCACGAGCTGTCGCAGCTGCGTGCGATCGACTTGCGGATAACGCCCGATGACCTCGTCGATCGCTGCATCGCCCTCGTACAGCAGACGGTCGCGCAGCGCCTCCAATGCGTGGAGCTTGCGGACCTCGGCGACGTCGGGCGCCTGGGCAGCCTGCAGGGCGGCGCGGATCGCCGCGGGATCTTCCCGCTCGAGAACCCCCGCCAGGTGGCGCAGATGCCGCTGCAGCGCGCCGCGCTGCAGCCGGCGCCCGGTCATCACCTCGTCACGCACGTGCTCCGGCAGCGCCAGCCGACGCAGCATCGCGTCCGGCAGTTCAACGAGCGTGCGTCCGAGCTGCTGCAACGACTGGTGTTCGCGCTTCAGCTGGGACTTGCTCTTGATCTCGTCGTCACGCTCGTCCATGCGTCCGGGTCCCTGCGGATCGGCATCCGTCACGGCGCGTGATTCACGGTGACGCCCCGCTCGGCGAACACCTCCTTGGCGAGCGCGATGCCATTGAGGCTGGCCGGAAAGCCGGCATACGCCGCCATCTGCATGATCACCTCGACGATCTCCTCCGGCTTGCAGCCGACGTTGAGTGCGCCGTTGATATGCGCCTTGAGCTGCGGCTGCGCGAATCCGAGCGCAGTCAGCGCGCCGACCGTCACGAGCTCACGGGTACGCAGGTCGAGCTGCGGACGCGAGACAACCTGGCCGTAACCCCATTCGACGATCCAGCGTCCCAGTTCCGGGGCGATGTCCTGCAGGCCTTCGACGACCTTCGCACCGCTCGCACCGGTCACGCGTGCGAGGGTTTCCTTGCCCTTCGTGTAGGCCGGCGATTCGCCGGCAGTGACGGGTTCGGCCGTCGCCTGGGTGCCGAGCAGCAGGCATGCCGCCAGGATTGCAGTTCTCATCTCTCCCCTCCTCTCGTGCTTGCATGGTTCACGGAAGGAGGCGCGCGAAACTGAGTTCGTGACCGTCCGGATCCGTGAGGTGGAAGTAACGTTCGCCCCACTCCGCATCACGCGGCGGTGCCTCGGGCATGAATCCGCAGGCCAGCGCGTTCGCGTAGCAGGCGTCGACATCATCGACGTGGAAAATCGCGCGTCCCCACCAGCTCCAGCGCGTGGTGACCGGCATCGCGATCAGGTTCAGGTACCCCGGTCCGCAGACGAAGGACGTGAACGCCGCATCCTCCCCGCCGTAGCGCAGGGTGAACCCGAGCGCACGGTAGAAGCGTACCGCCCGTGCCATGTCGTGCGTGCCGAGGGTCAGGGCGTTGAGCGCTTCGATCTTCACGCGAACCGCGCGGCGAGCCACCGGCCGATGTCACGGATCTGCGGCGGGCAGACCGCGTGTTGCATCGGCCAGGTGCGATATTCGACCGGGTATCCCCACGCGCGCAGAACCTCCGCGCTGTGCCGTCCCTTCGACTCCGGCACCAGCGGGTCCGCGTCACCATGGTGGATGGCGATTGGCAACCGGGCGTTGGCAGGATGGCGGTTCACCGAACCATGCGTCGCGAAGTAGGTCGACAGCGCAAGCAACCCGGCCAGCGGCTCGGGATGTGACAGGGCAAGTTCCAGCCCGACTGCACCGCCCTGCGAAAACCCCGCGATCACGATCCGCGCGCTCGGGATGCCAGCGGCACGCTCGCGCGCGACGAGCGCAGCCACCCGCGCGGCCGATTCGCGCAGCTGGACGTCGTCCACCTTGCGCTCCAGGTCCATCTCCAGGATGTCGTACCATGCGGGCATCCGCATGCCGCCGTTGATGGTGACCGGGATCGACGGTGCGTGCGGAAAGACGAACCGGACCGCGAGTTCCGGCGGCAGACCGAGCGCGGGGACGATCGGTTCGAAATCGTGACCGTCGGCCCCGAGACCGTGCAGCCAGATGACGGTCGCTGTCGCGGGTGCCACCGGGTCAACCTCCACGCAGGGCAGCAGCACCGACATCACGCGGCCCCCATGATGCCACCGTCAACCGGGATCACCGTGCCGGTGATGTACGCCGACGCGCGCGATGCGAGGAAGATCGCGATGCCCGCGGCGTCGTCGTCCTGCCCCATCCGTTTCAGGGGTACGTGGTTCACGATGGTGTCGCCCATCGTGGCCAGCATCGGCGCCATCATGTCGGTGGCAAACGGGCCCGGCGCGATCGCATTGACCGTGATGTGCCGCGGCGCGAGGTGCGCGGACAGTACGCGGGTGAGATGGTGCACGGCAGCCTTGGACGGCCCGTAGGAGAAGTTGTCGAACAGTGACGTGTGCATCCCGTCGACCGATCCGACGTTGATCACGCGGGCCGGCTGCTCGCGCGACGCCGCACGTTCCAGCAGCGGAAGCAGTTTCTGGGTCAGGAAGAACACCGCCTTGACGTTAAGGTTCATGACCTTGTCCCAACCTGCTTCCGGAAAAGAGTCGACCTTGCCGCCCCACGTCGCGCCCGCATTGTTGACGAGGATGTCGAGCCGCTCCTCCCGCGCCGCGAGTTCACCCGCGAGACGTTCGACTTCGCTCATCCTGCCGAGATCGGCCGGCAGCGCAACGCACGTCCCTTCCCGGCCCAGGGTTTCCGCGGCTTCCGCGCATACATCCGCCTTGCGCGACGAGATATACACCCTGGCGCCTGCGCGCACGTAACCGCGCGCGATCATCAGCCCGATTCCCCGCGAACCACCGGTCACCAGCGCCGTCTTCCCGGCAATCGAGAACAGATCCTCCATCGTCAGTCATCCACCAGGGAGGTCATCACGAGATCCGCCAGCCGCTGCAGCCGTTCGATGTGGTAGGACTCCTCCATCAGCCCCGTGGACAGGAACGAAAACGCGAGCCGCTCGCGGGGATCCACCCAGAAGCACGTGGACCCCGCCCCCCAGCCGCAGAACGTTTCCGGGCTCGAGAAATTGCTCATCGGGCCGGGCTGCACCGCGTGGCCGCGCACGAAGAACCCGATCCCGATGCTGGCCGGGAACGGCGCCCAGCCGCGCAGGTCACGCGTGTAATCGAACAGTCCGTTCGGGCGTTCGCCCGTGTGGTTCTGCGCGCAATAGCGCAGGGTCCGCGGCGACAGGATCCGCACGCCGTCGAGTTCTCCGCCGTTGGCGAGCATGCACGTGAAGCGATGCAGGTCGTCGAGGGTGGTGAGGTATCCGCCCGCCGGGATCTCCGCGCCATCGATCAGCAGGACCTGCCCGATGCCCGCCACTTCCTGCGGGTGGAACATGCCGGGTTCATCGTACCGGGCGACTACCGGACACAGTCGCGCGACGAGATCCGCGCGCGGCCCGAGGCTCGTCTGCGTCATGCCGAGCGGCGCGAACAGTTCCTCGTCCAGGATCTGTGCGAAGCGTCGACGTCCGCCGTCGACCTTGCAGACCATCGCGGCCATCACCGCGTGTGCCGCGATGATCGAGTAGTTGACCCGTTCTCCGGGCGGCGACTCTGGTCTCTGGCCGGCGATGTGCGCGGTCAGCTTCTCGATGCTGACCAGCACGTCGAGCGGCACCGCCGGAATCGCGGACAGGATCCCGCTGGTGTGCGTCAGCAGGTGAAACAGTGTGATCCCGCACATCCCGCGCGATCGGAACGCCGGCAGTACCTCGCCGACGTGCATCGCCAGGTGCAGATCGCCGCGCTCGATCAGCTTCAGCACGACCACGTTCGCAAACTGCTTGCCGGTGGAGAACGACGCAAAGACGTCGTCGAACGCGAGCCGGCGGTCGCCCTGACGATCCGCGTAGCCGTGTACGCTGCGCAGTACCGACTCGCCGCGGCGGCTGATCGCGATGGCCGCGCCGTCGTAGCGCCGCGCGGTGATGTCGGCCTCGATGCGGGCGGGGACCCGCTGCAGCCGGCCCGGATCGATGCCAAGCGCGACGAGGTTTCGAGTATCCATGGGGTTCTCCTTGAAAGCGACGCCGCGGCGGACTCACTGCCTGCCGTAGCTGGCTTCGATGCTGTCGAGCGGTGACTTCTGGATCCCGTGATTCGGAATGGGATAGCGCAGACCATTGTCTGACAATGCCTTCAATCCCGCGACCACCTGGGGCAGGTAGCTCGGCGGAATCGCCATCAGCATCTCTTCGTCGAGCACGCCGCCGAACTTGCGTTCCGCATAGCACGGAATGGACAACGACGGTTCGCCCGTCTTCAGCGCGTTGCCCCAAGAATCCGCGCACGCGCTCTCGCCTACGCACGTGAAGCCGTACTTGCGGTAATTCCGGTACTGCAGGCCGTTGACGAACGTGATCATCTGGCCAGGCGTACCGTAAATGAGGCAGATATCGGGGTTGTCGAGCCGTCCTGACGCGAGCGGCGACACCGCGAGTGCCGCGTATTCGCCGTAGGAGGCGCAGCTCATTGCGCGCTGGTGGGCGGCGCTGTCCTCCAACGTGCCGTACCACACTCCCGTGAGCTTGCGGCCCGTCAGCCATTCCGGGTCGGGCGGATGCAGCCCGACCACCGCGCCGCACTGCGCGCCCATCAGGTTGTCCATCGTGATGCCGAGCGTCCAGCCGAGCCAGCGGCTTTGCCCGACGATCTGGTCGGTCGCGAATTTCTCCCCCGCCGGCGGCCGGCGCAGCTTGGGGACCTGCGCCATCTCCTCGACGGTGCGATAGCGTTTCATCGCCACGGGCAGCGCCTTCAGGCGCAGGTACTGGTTGAGATCGGCCACGATGCGGCCGAAATCGTATGCCGTTTCGTCACCCCAGCAGTTCGGTGTCATGCGTCTTCTCCTCGGTGTACGGGAATGGCGCCGGTGACCGCGCGCACGGCGACCATGCCGACCGAGCGGACCCGCATGCGGGTGTCGCCGTCCGGCCCCACCACTTCCATCGTTGTGTGGATCAGGCCGCGGTCGGGCTTGGTCCGGGATCGCCGCGCGTCGTCGACCGTCACGCGGACGGTCAGATCCTCGTCCGGGCGGACGGGTTTCAGCCAGCGGAGCTCGTCCAGGCCGGGCGACCCCATGCCCGCCACCTTCGACACGAAGTGCTCCACCACCACGCGCATCATTGCCGCCGCGGTATGCCAGCCACTCGCGACGATCCCGCCGAAATGCGAGCGGGCGGCCGCCGCGCGGTCGAGATGGAAAGGTTGCGGATCGTAGCGCAGGGCGAACTCCACGATGTCCGGTTCGCTGAGCCGGAACTGCCCGAGTTCGTAGGTGGCCCCCACTTCGTAATCCTCGAAGTAGCGATCGGTCGCAGGGGTCTTGAAGGTCGCGAGCGGCATGCGCAGTGATTCCTCGTGAGGTGCGGTCGGCCGGATCCGGTCACGCGGCCAGGTCGAGTTCGATGAGCGCGCGCGCGAGCAGCGGCGCCAGGCGTGCGACCCAGGCCCGCTGACCTGCGGGTTCCACGATCTCGTCCTGGCGCAGTTCGATCAGCACGTGGGGGATTCCCCGCGATTCGGCATGCACCGGGATGCCGTAATCTCCCTCGTCAGTGACGCGGTATGGAATGTTGTCGCCGATACACAGCGAGGGGTCGCGGTGCAGCTCGCGCAACAGGAAGTCCGCGAGACGCCGGTCACGGTTGGACAGCATCGCCACCTGCCAGGGCCGCGCCTCCCCCTTGTACACCGGCGTGAAGCTGTGGACAGCGACGTACACGAGCGGCCGCCCCGCGTGCAGGCGCGCGTCGAGCAACCCGGAAATGGCGGCATGATAGGGCGCGTGGAAGGCCTGGCGGCGCGCCTCGCGATCGGCCGCGCTGAGCCCGCGATTGCCCGGGATCTCCGTCAGCTCGCTGACTGGCGGTATGGAATCCTCCCGCCAAGGGTGCCGGTTGCAGTCGATCACCAGCCGCGAGTAGCCGGTCGCGACGAGCGTCGCATCGAACTGCCCGGCCAGCAAGGTCGCCACCGCGAGCGCACCGATGTCCCACGCGATGTGGCGCGTGCGCTCCGCGTGCGCGAGCCCCAGGTCCCCCAGCGCCTGCGGAATGCGCGCACTCGCGTGATCCACCGTGAACACGAAAGGCGAACGGCTGTCCGGCCTCACGAGCGTGACGGCCGGGGGTTCGAACTCGGCTAGCAAGGAATTCTCCGTGGACTGGGACGGTGGTCGTCTCTGCGACGACACACCCCGGCCCGCCCGCGCGGACTTGCGCGCGGCGGGGTCGGGCGAGTATATGAACTCGGCGGCGAGCGCGCCACGCGCGGCCGCCGTCCGGTCACCCGAGGTTCTCCGATGTCCTTCTCCTCCGCAGACTGCGCGCGGGCCCGCCGGGATTTTCCCGCGCTTGCCCGTGACTTCGACGGGCAGCCGCTGGCGTTTCTCGACAGCCCGGGCGGCACGCAGGTGCCACAGCCCGTGATCGATGCGATCGCGCACGGGTATCGCACCTGCAATGTGAACGTGGGTGGCGCGTTCGCCACGTCGGAGGAAGTCGCCGCGGCCGTGACTGCCGCGCGCGCGGCCGCGGCGGACCTGCTGGGCGCATCTTCGCCGGACACGATCTCGTTCGGCGCCAACATGACCACCCTGAACTTCGCGCTCGCGCACGCGCTCGGCCGGCGGCTGCAGCCCGGCGACGAGATCATCGTGACCGCGCTCGATCACGAGGCCAACCGGGGCCCGTGGCTGACCCTCGCGGAGCGCGGCGCCGTGATCCGTGAAGTGCCTCTGCAGGCGGATGGCACCCTGAATCCCGAGGATTTCGCGCGCCGGCTGAACGCGCGGACACGCATCGTCGCGCTCGGGCTCGCGTCCAACGCGCTCGGCACGGTCCCGGACGTGCGCGCGGTGCGCGCGCTGTGCCGCGGGACCGGGGCAGTGCTGGTGTGCGACGCCGTCCATTACGCGGCACACTTCCCGGTGGATGTCGCCGCGCTCGACTGCGACTTCCTGCTCTGCTCCGCGTACAAATTCTACGGACCCCACGTTGGCCTCCTGTACAGCCGCCCCGGCCTCCTGGACGCGCTGGACACGGACTGCCTGCGGACGCAGAAACAGACGGCCCCGTACCGCATCGAGACCGGCACCTTGAATCATCCGGCCGTGATGGGGGTTACCGCGGCGGTCGACTACCTGGCCCGCTTCGGCACAGGTGATTCCCGACGCACACGATTGCAGGATGCGATGCAGGCCATCGGGGCTTACGAGCACGCGCTCGCCGCGCGCTATGCGCGTGCGGTGGCATCTCTGCGAGGGGTCCGCCGCTGGGGCCCGGAACTGGCGGTGTCGCCCCGCGCGCCGACGGTCTCCATCACGTTGGCGGGGCATCGCCCGGAATCCGTGGCCCGCACACTGGCGGCCGCGGGCATCCAGGTCTGGCACGGCCATTTCTACGCGCTGCGCGTGCTCGAGTCGCTGGACCTGGTGGCCGCGGGCGGACTGCTCCGGACCGGGTTCGCGCTGTACAACACGGACGAGGAAGTGGATCGCCTCGTGGCGTCGCTCGCGCGGCTGTGCGCGGCATGAAGCTCCACACGCGTTTTACGGCCCGCTTCGGGGTGCAGCACCCGGTGCTGAACGCGCCGATGGCGCTGGTGGCGGGCGGGGCGCTGGCTGCTGCGGTCACCCGGGCCGGGGGACTCGGGCTGCTCGGAGGCGGCTACGCGGGTACGCTCGGCGGCGAACCCTCGCTTGACGCGGAAATCACGCGCGCAGGGGATGCCCGCATCGGTGTCGGGTTCATCGGCTGGGCGCTCGCCCAGGTGCCACGTCGCCTGGACGAGGCGCTCGAGCGTCGACCGGCGTGCGTGTTCCTCTCGTTCGGGGATCCGGCGCTGTTTGCCCCGCGGATCCACGCCGCGGGCGTGCCGCTGATCTGCCAGGTCCAGACCCTGGCGGACCTGCGGGCCGCCGTTGCTGCCGGCGCCAGCGCGGTCGTCGCGCAGGGCACCGAAGCCGGCGGACACGGCGGCCGACGCGCCACCTTGCCGTTCGTGCCCGAGGCGGCCGACTACCTCGCGCGACATGCGCCGGACACGTTGCTGCTGGCGGCCGGCGGCATCGCGGACGGCCGGGGCCTCGCGGCGGCCCTGATGCTGGGCGCCGATGGCGTGGTCGTCGGTACCCGGTTCTGGGCGGCCAACGAGGCACTGACACCCGTTCCCGCGGTCACGCGCGCGCTGCAGAGCGACGGCGATGGCACGGTGCGCACCCGTGCGATCGACGCCCTGCGCGGCGTGCCGTGGCCACCCGCGTGGTCGTTCCGGGTCCTCCGCAACCGCCTGACCGACGATTGGGCTGACCGCGAAGCCGACGCGGAGCAGGCCTTCGCGAGTCTGCGCGAGCCGTATCAGCGCGCGCGTGCGACGGGCGATCCCGACATCGTTCCCGCTGTCGCCGGGGAAGCGATCGGTCTCCTGCATGGCCGGGCTGCCGCGGCCGACATCGTGACTGAGATCGTGGATGCCGCCTGTGCACTGCTCTCGCGGCCGGATCCACTCGACTGGCGGCCGCGCACTCCCTGATTCATTCCCAATTCAGGCCTGCCGACTAGACTGGTGGAACGTCCCACCGGAGAGACGCCATGCCCGCCTTGCATCGTCGTCCGCTGCCCGCGCTGCTCACGTTCGCCGCCGTGTCCCTGGTGGCAAGTGCTGCGCCGAATCCCGATCCCGCCGCGCCGCTGCCTCCACTGCGCATCGTGCCGTCGGCACCCACCCGCGATGCGCCGGCACACGCGGACGCGTGGAACATGCGACCGTCGCAATGCAATCGTGCCGCGTGGGGCGCGCTCGCGGGCGGGTTGCTCGGCGGTGTGCTCGGCGACCGGATCACCGACGGCGAGCGGCGTGGAATCATCGCGGGCTCGCTGGTCGGCGCGGTGCTCGGGCGTCTCATCGGCCGTGAGATCGATGCCACGGACCGCGACTGCGCCTCTCCGCCCGGCGCATCCCCCGAGTCCCCGGCACGCGGTCCCCTGCTCCGCATCTGAGCGCGATCCGACCTCGCTGCGACACGCGCGCATCCGTTCCGCGTGCCTCGGGCCAGCTTTTGCAGGGGGACCCTTGCGGGCACCTGTCACAGGCGCGATCGAGCGAGTCGTGACAGGCACTTCCGGCATCGCCGCGTGCAGGGGGGCCGGTCTCCCCAGCCGGGGTTCACGCGCGTCGTCTCAGATGCTGGTTGACGATTCGTATCGCTTCAGAAGGTGGATGGTTTCGGGGAACAGATCGTCCATCGTGCCGTAGAGTGCGGTCACGATGCGGCGCGGTGCAAGACGCGCGATCGGATCGCGCGGATCGTCTCCGTAGCGCAGTGTCCCGCTGCCTGCCTGGAAACGGATGTTCGTGAAGCGCGAGGTCGAACTGGACAGGTACGCCGATTCGCGGAGACTGCCGTCCGCAGACATGAACTCGCGATAGAAAATCATCGGCAGGAAATCGAGCGCGGTCAGGACCTCGCCGCCCACTTCCGCGGTGGCACAGACGATCTCCCGGCCGTCGCGCGTGACGCGCGCGCGCACCCGGCCCTGTGCAGCCACGATCTCGGTCTGCCCGAGCAGCGCGGGCCAGCCCTGCCCTTCGCGGTAACACGCAAGGCTTGCGTCTGTGCTCGTGTAGAGGTAGGGCACGTACTGACCCACGAACTCGCCGTGCCGCACCGGAATGCAGGGCATCGTGAAACTATGCGGCCCGATGCCCGAGACCTCAGGGCACAGGAAGAAGCACATTGCCACGGTGTGCTCGGGCAGCGGCGCGAGGTCGGCGGGGAGCACTTCGCGAAGCGCAGCCGGGTCGGCCTCGTAGACCACGATAAGCACGACGTCGTCGACGTACTGGTACGGCGGCGGACCGTACAGCGGCGCCAGCAAGGGACTGCCACGGAATTGTGACCCGGAGAGGTCGATACTGCCATGCGTGGGATCAGGAGTCGTCATGGACGTGTCCTTCATCGCCACGCGAACGCAGGCTGATCGAAATGCCGGACGCGTGTGTTCCGGCCGTACACGCATACCTCGCGGAACTGGTAGAGAATTGCCGCGGTCGGCGCCGCGATCCAGTCGCTGCCGATGGGCATCCGCAGCACCGGTCGATCCTCGTCCGGTCCGGGGTCCAGCAACGGGGCGTCGGCCCGCAGCAGTTCGCGAACGGGGATGCGATGAATCGAATCGACCTCGTGCACGTTGGGCTCGAGGCGCGGTCGCGCACCGGCCCACACCACGACCGGCGTGATCACGAACCCGGAACGCGTCGCGAAATCATCGAGCCGTCCGATCACCGCGGACTCGTCGAGATCCAGGCCGATCTCCTCTCGCATCTCGCGCAGGGCCCCTTGCTCAGGCGTTTCACCTTCGTCCAGGCGCCCCCCGGGGAAAGCCCACTGCCCGGCGTGATTGCGCAGCCGTGATGACCGGCGGGTCAGCAGCAGTGCCGCCTGCGACTGCCAGGTGTCGTGACGCGGCAGGCCGTATACCTCGGCGCCGTGGCCCTCGTCCGCGATCGCGACCGCCACCGCCGCCGCACGCCCCGCGCCGACGAGGCGCTCGCAGGGAAACGCCGCAAGTTGTGCACGAACCGCTTCGCGCAGCGCCTCGTCGCAATGCAACGGCGCGTTCATTTCCGGCCGTTTCAGCTGCGCGCCCGCGCCGCGGCTTCCCGGGCGGCCCGGACCTTCTCGTGTGTCTGGTTGAAGAGCAGTTCGCGTCGAAGCTGCTCCTGTTCCGGGGTGAGCTGGCGCTCGGTCCATTCCTTGCACACGTTGCGCCCCTTCTGGACCGCCGGGCGCTCACCCACCACGTCCACCCAGCGCTTCAGGTGGGGATACTTGCGCCATGCGTCTTCATCGATGAGACGCTCCGTGAGCATCGCCCAGGGCCACGCGAGCATGTCCGCGATCGAATACTCGCCACCGGCAAGGTACGGGTGCACCGAAAGTTGCGCATCCATCACCCCGCACAGGCGATCGACCTCGCCGACGAAACGCTTGATGCCATACGTGAGCTGCGCGGCATCGTCCACCATGCTCTTGGCGTAGTTCCTGAAGTGATTGGCGTTGCCCATCATGGGACCAAGGTTGGCCATCTGCCAGTACGCCCACTGCAGTACCGCGTAGCGACCGGCACCGCTGCGCGGGAGGAACCGGCCGGTCTTGTCCGCGAGGTACTCCAGGATGGCCCCGGATTCGAACAGCGTCAGCGGCGCTCCGCCGCCCGGCGGATCATCGTCCACGATCGCCGGCATGCGGTTGTTCGGGCTGAGGCGCAGGAACTCCGGCTTGAACTGGTCGCCGAGCATGATGTCGACGGGCAATATCCGGTAGTCGAGCTCGCACTCCTCCAGCATGATGGTGATCTTCCAGCCGTTCGGTGTTGGCCAGTAGTGGACATCGATCATGGATTGCCTCCCGCGTGACGATGAAACCGGATCAGATCTCGAGTCGCATGCCGTCGTAGCCGACTTCCCAGCCCGCGGCTTCGACGGCCCGCCGTTCGGCGGTCTCCGCGATCAGGATCGGGTTGGTCGTGTTGATATGGATGAACACCTTGCGCTGGACATCCAGGTCGTGAAATGCGGCGATCGTTCCGTCGTCTCCTGCGACACTCATGTGTCCCATGCGACCGCCGGTCTTGACCCCCACGCCGTCACGAATCATTTCGTCGTCCACGTACAGCGTGCCGTCAAAGAACACCAGTGGCGCACCCCGCAGCCGCGCCGCGAGCGTCGGCGGCATACCTGCGCACCCCGGGATGTAGAAGAACTTGCGGTGCCCGTCCTCGCGCACCTCGAGTGCGATCGTGTCCTCATCGACGCTGCCGAAGTTGTCGCCCTTGAACACGTTCTCGAGCCACAGCGCCACCTTCCCGGGCACCGCGAACGGCACTACCTCGAATCCGAGCGGCGTGCCGTCCGGCTCGCGCAGCGCCATCGGCGCGTCGAGCGGCATCGGCACGCGCTTGACGTACTGCGGGTTGAGCACGTTGAAGATCGAGTTGTCCGCGAGCACCCCGTGAACGCGCGGCGTCGCATACAGGTTGAACGCTTGAGATTCGCGCAGGGTCAGCAGACCCGTCACGTGATCGACGTCCGCGTTGGTCAGGACCACGGCCTTGATCGGACTCGCGCGGAGCGCGCCGTCGGCGTGCGGATGGAGGATTGGGTTGTCGTTGATCTGCTGCCGCAGATCGGGCGACGCGTTGAACAGGACCCACCGCACGCCGTCGGCGGACACGGCGAGCGACGACTGGGTGCGCATCGGCGCCGCTGCATCGTGCCGGCGCGCGCGGCGGCTGTTGGGATGATTGCAGTTCCACTGGGGGTATCCGCCGCCGGCGGCGGATCCGATCACCGCGATGTGCATGTGTTCCGGCCCTGGCTGGAGGATTTCACGGGGCGCGCGTCGTTCCGGGCGTGTTGCCGGAAACCCAGCGGGTGCCGCCTGCAAGCGTTTCCTTCTTCCAGAACGGCGCGCGGGACTTGAGATCCTCCATGATGAAACGGCACGCTTCGAACGCCTCCGCCCGATGCGCCGACCACACCGCGACGAGCACGATGGGGTCCCCCGGCAGAATGTCGCCGATGCGATGCACGACCAAGGTCTCCAGCAATGTCCAGCGGCGTCGCGCGTCGGCACAGATATCCTCGAGATGGCGTTCGGTCATGCCCGGGTAGTGCTCCAGGGTCATCGCACGCACCGTGTCACCTTCGTTGAAGTCGCGCATGGTGCCGACGAACGTTGCGGTGGCGCCCACCGCGCCCGGCGCCGGGAAAGCCGCGCGCTCGAAGCTGCGCAGTTCCTCGAGTGGTTCAAACCGGGTGTCCTTCAGCACAACCGCCACGTCACCCCCCTGTCACCGGTGGAAAGAACGCCACCTCATCGCCCGCGGCAAGCGTGCGGCCTGGATCGCAGTACTCCAGGTTGACCGCGCAGAGCACCCGCGGAGGCAATGCGGGCTGACCGGTGACGCGGGACCAGGCTTCGCCGACAGTGGCGCCGACCGTCAGTGCACACGGCTTCTCGCGCCACCCCTCGCGTTCGGCGAGGCTCGCGAAGAGTCTGACGGTCACGTTCATCATGCCGGTGTGCGCGTGGATGGGTGCTGGTAGAGTGTCACGAGTGTAACGCCACGACGACGCCACGACGAGATCCGCCCATGCGCGAATTCACCCATTTCGACGCCGCCGGCCAGGCCCACATGGTGGACGTCGGTGACAAGGCCGTGACGGCGCGTCGCGCGCTTGCCGAAGGCCGGATCAGTCTCGCGTCTGAAACCCTCCAGCGGGTGATGGACGGCACGCATCGCAAGGGCGACGTGCTGGGGATTGCGCGGATTGCCGGCATCATGGCCGCCAAGAAGACCGCGGATCTCGTGCCGCTGTGCCACCCGCTGGCGCTGACGAAAGTCTCGCTCGAATTCGTCCCCGAACCCGGCGTTCCCGCGATCCACTGCAGCGCGACGGTGGAGACCCGCGGCCAGACGGGGGTCGAAATGGAAGCGCTGACGGCCGTGCAGGTCGCACTGCTGACGATCTACGACATGTGCAAGGCAGTTGACCGGCATATGACCATGTACGACATCCGACTCGTCGAAAAGTCCGGCGGGCGTTCGGGGCACTGGCAGCGCGACGCGGACGTGCCCTGAACGTCGCGCGGCAACCACCTCCGGGCCCCGCGACCCGCCAGGCGATGGAATTCGCCCGGTCCGTGGACTAGATTCTGATCACGTCCGACAGCATCCGTTCCCGGGTCGCGCGGTGCGCCCCGTGCGGGTCGGACCAGCCGCCGACGCCTCCGTGCACGGCGGGATGCGGAGACGCGCCGATGGAACCGTTGACGCCCGATTTCGTGCGCAACCTGTACGATCAGCTCGGATTCCAGATTGGCGAGGCCATCCGCCGACGCGAGCACAGCGGACTGGACTGCGCCGCACTGCAGGCGCTCGCCGAGGCCCACGTGGCATTCGACCATGCGGATTTCCGTTGGCTGCGGGTAGCGCGCAAGTGGCACCGGTTGCTCAACCTCGCCACGCTCCACCCTGGCAGCGTGGATTTCAATGCGGTGCTGCTCGACATCGATTTCGCGCTATGGCGGTGGGGTTCCCCGGGGTGGTACCGCGATCTCGACGAACTCTTCAAGGTCATGGAATGGGACCTGGACGCGAAGCTTCCCACCCGACCGATGCCGCGTGTCCCGTCCTGACGCGATCGTCAGTCGTACTTCAGATACTTGAAGCGGGGATCCTCCGGTGTCCCCTCGAGTGCGCCGTGTTCGTCGAGCGCGGGCTGCCACATCACGACGTCTTCGATCTTCCGCGCGAGCTCGAAGTCCTTGTCGGTGATTCCCTTGGCCGCATGGTTCTGCAGTTTCACCGTGACAAAGGCGTACGAGACGTTCAGATCAGGATGATGCCAGCCCGCTTCGGCGAGATGTCCCACGGTATTGACGACCATCAGGGTGCCTTTCCATCCGGACGTCTTGTAGGTGCGTCGGATCCAACCCTCTTTCAGCGTCCACTTCGGCAGTTCCGCCGCGAGCTTCGCGTCGACTTCAGTATCCGTGTAGACCTTCTCCGATTTTCGTTCACGCCAGGCCATGGGGGTTCCTTTCTAGGGGAGTGAGGAGGCCATCGACCGCTTGGCACGGTCGGTGATCAATGCCCGGAGGGCGCGTACCGCCGGCGGGTCGATTGTCTCTTCGCGCGCATGGGCGCGACAGAGGGCGCCGCGGAAACCGAGATAATCGGGCTGATACTCGAGCATCGCCGGGACATCCACGGCCCGCAGGCTGCCGGCCAACCCGGTGAGCAGCCCCCGTGCGCGCGCCGCCGCGACGAACCCCGCGATCCGGGCCGGCGGAAGCCGTGCGGCGAGCGAGCCGCCCCGCTTGTCGGCGGTATCGAGCATGACGCCGCGCAGCCCTAGCGCAACCAGGTCGTCAAGCTGTGCAATCGTGGGCGGGTCCTCGGCGAAGCACACCGCGATAACCTGCCGCGCGAGCGACACCGCGTCGGCCAACGCGGCCACGAACCCGGGACGCAGACTGCGCGCGAACATGCCCACTTTCACGAACGCGACGCCCGACTCGGTCAGCCCGCGTACGCGCGGCGGAATCAGCCATGGAGCGTCCCAGCAGTCCCCGATCGTCGCGCTGATCGGCAGTCGTGTCGCATGCCGCGCGATCACCTCGCGCACGACCGACAGGTCTACTGCGCCGAGCGCCCCTTCGCGCGGTTCCTTCAGATCGAGCCAGTCGCAGCCGGCCGCGACCACCAGGTCCGCTTCGCCGGCGTCACGCACGCTCGCGAGCAGCGCGGTCATTCCAGCGCGCCCTCGGGGACATGGCGCGGATGCCGAACCACCGCCTGTTCGAGCCACCGCCACGCCTCCCACTCGCGGGGCCCGGCGGTCTTCTCCACGGCGATCCGCAGGTAGGCGAGTTCGTGGCGCACCTTCTCGGGCGGCAACCAGTCCAGGCGGGACACCAGTACGGCCAGTTCGACCACTGCGGCCTGGGCGCGGTTGAAGCCGAGGAAGGGGCTGTGCATCGCGCGATGCCGGACGCGGCACGTGAAGACCGGCCGGGTCACATCCTCCGTGCAGGCAACCGCTTCCATCTCCCAGTGCGCCAGCGAGTCGGCAAGGCGCGGGACATCGACCTGCGTCGCAGCGACACAGGGCCATGCACGATGACCCGTCAGCGGGCCTGCGATCACGCGCACGTCATCCGTGAAGTTCAGGACCGCGAACGGGTGCCGGCGCAGGTTGTCGAGCGTCCGGGAGGGGACGAACGGTGCGAGCAGCACGTCATCGCCGCACATCCGATAGCCCAGCGGCGTGACGTGCGCGCGGCCGTCGACATTGCGGGTGGTGATCGCGGCTTCGGAGATCACGCGGGAGACCTCCCCGCATGGCTGATTTGAACCATGCGCCCGTGGCACTGCAGCCACCCGCGCACGCCGCGCTCTGCCGGCACCTCGCGACGCGCGCGGCAAAACCCTTGATCGACGGGGACATCGGCGGCCGGACGGAACCCGCGGGGAGCTGGCATGTTTTCTGCTCGCGTAGATCGAACGCTGCGGTCGCCGATTGTCGCAGCGTGGGTCACACGCCTCAAGCGTGCCAACCTGCAACCCTTCGGGAGAGTCAACATGGCTTGGGAAACTCCGTCGTACAGCGACGTGCGCTTCGGCTTCGAAGTCACCATGTACATCAACAACCGTTGATAGGCTGGTAGTCGACGCCGCCCGGGGCCGTTCGCGGCCCTTGGGCTTTGCATCCTGCCAGGGAATTTCCGCGCCGGGCGCCGGCGCAACGCATGAGATCGAGACGACCGTGGTCCAGTTCGCCGTCCCCCGTCCCGTCATCACCGCCACCGATGCCTGGTCACGCGCCGAGTTCGAACGGCGCCTGCGCGCGAAAGAACGCTTCTACCACATCCACCATCCGTTTCACCGGGCGATGAACGGCGACGGCGTGTCGCGCGACGCAGTGCAGGGATGGGTCGCCAATCGCTTCTACTACCAGCAGGCCATTCCGCTCAAGGACGCCGCCGTGCTCGCCAACTGCCGCGATCGGGCCGCGCGACGCCTGTGGATCCAGCGCATCCTCGACCATGACGGTGCGGACGGAGACGAAGGGGGCATCGAGGCATGGCTCACCCTCGCGGAGGCGGTCGGGCTGACGCGGGCCGAGGTCGAAAGCGGAGAACACGTACTGCCGGGTGTCCGTTTCGCGGTGGATGCCTACGTCAACTTCGCGCGCGGTGCGACGTTCGAAGAAGCTGCGTGTTCGTCGCTGACAGAACTGTTCGCACCCACCATCCACCAGAAGCGCCTGGATCGCTGGCCGGAGATCTATCCCTGGATCGACGCCGTCGGCTACCGCTACTTTCGCAAGCGCCTCAGCGAGGCGCGGCGCGACGTGGAACACGGTCTCGCGGTGACCTTGGACCACTTCCGGACGCGGGCCGAACAGGAATACGCCCTCAACATCCTGCAGTTCAAGCTGGATGTGCTGTGGACGATGCTCGACGCGATGTGGATGGCGTACGTCGAGGCGAAACCCCCGTTCTACTCCTGCACATCCACCGATGACTAGGCCGTTCACCGATGACGCGGTACCGCGGATTGCCCCGCTCTATCGCATGCAGTGGGAGGAAGCGCAGAACTGCCACGTGCTGCTGTACCCGGAAGGCATGGTCAAGCTGAGCGGCAGCGCCGGCGAGATCCTGCGCCGGGTTGACGGCAAGACCTGCATCGCCGACATCCTCGCAGGTCTGAAGGCACAATTTCCCGGTGTCCCACTCGAGCAGGACGTCTACCAGTTCCTGGAGGTCGCGTATGGCAACGGTTGGCTCCGCACCGTCACCGGGTAAGCCGATCTGGCTGCTGGCCGAGCTGACCTATCGCTGCCCGCTGCAGTGCCCGTATTGTTCGAACCCGCTCGACTTCGCGCGCTACAAGGACGAACTGGACACCGACGCGTGGATCCGGGTGCTGCGCGAGGCGCGACAGATGGGCGCGGCGCAGCTCGGTTTCTCCGGCGGGGAACCGCTGGTGCGCCCCGATCTCGAAGTGCTGATCGCCGAGGCGCGGCGACTCGGTTACTACACCAACCTCATCACCTCCGGCGTTGGTATGGACGAATCCCGGATCGCGGCCTTCAAGGAGGCTGGACTGGACCACATCCAGATCAGCTTCCAGGCGAGTGACGAGGAACTCAACAATTATCTCGGCGGCACGGAGTCGTTCCGGCACAAGTACGAGATGGCAAGGCTGGTGAAGCGCTACGAGTACCCGATGGTGCTCAACATCGTGATTCACCGTCAGAACATCGATCAGATCGAGGACATCCTCCGCATGACGGTGGACCTGGAGGCGGATTACGTCGAACTCGCCAGCACCCAGTACTACGGCTGGTCCAAGCTGAACGAGGCGGCGCTGCTGCCTACGCGCGAACAGCTTGCGCGCGCCGAAGGGATCGCGCGCGACTACCAGCAACGCATGAAGCAGCGGATGCGCATCATCTACGTGGTCCCCGACTACTACGAGAACCGGCCGAAAGCCTGTATGAACGGCTGGGGTGCGATATTCCTGACGGTGGCACCTGACGGTACCGCGTTGCCCTGCCACGCGGCCCGCCAGCTGCCTGGCCTGACATTTCCGAACGTGCGCGACCACGGTATCGAGTGGATCTGGAACCAATCGCCGGCGTTCAACCTGTTCCGCGGCGACGCCTGGATGAAGGAACCCTGTCGATCCTGCCCCGAGAAGAGCAAGGATTTCGGCGGGTGCCGCTGCCAGGCGTACATGCTGACCGGTGATGCGACGAACGCCGACCCGGTGTGCGACAAGTCTCCGCACCACGCAGCGCTCGTCGCCCAGGTGGAGGAGATGACATCGCGTCCCCTGCCGGAGCGCAGCGCGCGCCCGCTCGTCTTTCGCAATACACGCAACTCGAAACGCCTGTCGGTCTGAGCAGCCGACCCGGTGCCCGGCGCCGGGCACACCGGACAGGGCGTCAGGGCGAGGACGTCGCGCGCGTGATGGCCCACGCCACTTCGATGGCCTGGCGGTTCGCGCGTACATCGTGCACTCGGAAGAGTCGAACCCCAGCCGCGACTCCGAGCGCGGTGGTCGCGCAGGTTGCGCCGAGCAACTGGTCGGCAGTGGTTTCCCGGCAGATGGCCCCCATGAATCGCTTGCGGCTGGTGCCCAGCAGCACCGGGTACCCCGTGGCGACGAAGCGAGGCAACGCAGCGAGGAGCGCGAGGTTGTGCTGGCGCGTCTTGCCGAAGCCGATGCCCGGGTCGATCACAAGGTTCGCGCGTGCAATCCCGGCCGCGCGCGCGCGTGCCACCCTTGCCAGCAGGAACTCGAGGACTTCCTCGACCACGTCATCATAGGCGGGTGCCTGCTGCATCGTTTCAGGGCTGCCCTGCATATGCATCAGCACGAGCGTCGCGTTGGTGGCCGCAACCAGTTCCAGCATACCTTCCTGCCGCCCGGCGGAGACATCGTTGATGATGTTCGCACCGGCTGCGAGCGCCCGCGCGGCCACCCGCGGAGACCGGGTATCGACGCTGATCAGCAGAGACGGCCGCGCCGCCCTGAGCGCTTCGATCACGGGCAGGACGCGCGAGATCTGGTCGTCTTCCGGAATGGGCGGCGCACCCGGGCGTGTCGATTCGCCGCCGACATCGATCACCGTGGCACCCTCCTCGCACATCTCCAGCGCATGCCGCACCGCCAGGTCGACCGTCGGGTACCGGCCACCGTCGGAAAAGCTGTCGGGCGTCACGTTCAGGATGCCCATCACGCGCGGCATGCCGGACGCATCGTCCAGACCGTGCATCTCGCGCGCGGGAACGTTCATCGCCACGTCTCGCCCAGCGTATCGCGCATGGCGTCCGCGGCGCGCAGCAGCGCATCCTGCACGCTGCTTTCTCCCGACAGGTGTCCGGCCGTGCGCAGCATCTCGATGGTCGAACCCGGCAGCGCGCGATGCACCGCCCAGCCGGCTTCCGGCGCGCAGGTGATGTCGCGCTGGCCGTGGATCAGCCAGGTGGGTACGCGGGGGATGCGCGCGATCTCGTCGAGCAACTGGTTGTCGCGAAGGAAATACCCGGCGTGCGCGTAATGGAGTTCGATACGTGTCTTGGCGAGCAACGCCTCGTCACCTTCCGGACTCCCGGCCGGCGCCGTGTCGAATGCGTACATGACGACTTCGGTCGACCAGGTGGACCAGGCGCGTGCAATGCGCAGCGCTCGCACCGTATCGTCACCGCAGATCGCAGCGTGCAGCGACGGGATGTCCTGTCCGACGTCGCGGGTACTCTCCACGAACCGCTCCCACGCCTGGGGCAGCAAGCGCCCGGCACCTTCGGCGAGAAACCACGCCATGTCACGCGCCCGCGCAAGAAAGGTTCCGCGTAACACCATCCCAAGGACCCGCTGCGGATGATGCTGCGCGTACGTCAACGCCAGCGCCGCGCCCCACGATCCGCCGAACAAACCCCAGCGAGCGACACCGCCCCAGCGGCGTAACGCTTCCAGGTCATCGACGAGGTGCGCGGTTGTATTCGCCTGCAACCCGCCCAGCGGCGTGGATCGCCCACACCCTCGCTGATCGACCAGGAACACGCGGTAACGCCGCGGATCGAAGAACTGCCTGTGTGACGGTTTGCAGCCCGAGCCGGGTCCCCCGTGCAGGAACACCACCGGCAAACCGTCCGGCGCCCCGCATTCCTCGACGTAGACGCGGTGCCCGCCGGAGGATTCGAGCCAGGTGGAACGACGCGGTTCTATTGGGGGATACAACGCACGCATGACAAACTTCCCGCCATCCCCCTGTCACGGCGCCCGCCTGGAACGCCGGGGAGCCGGTAGGCTCAATTGTGTTGGACGTCGCCCGGACGGGGCGGCTCGCAGTACGTGCCCGGACAACCACGTGGCCCCGGGGATGGGCCTGGCCACCCTGCCGCCCCGTTCCCGATCCCGCGGCCCCATCCCCGTATCGGGATGAAACTGGGACACATCGTGCGCCCGCCCCCCGGAGGGGGTGGCTGCCCGGAAGCGTTTGCCGCGCACGATGCCCGTGGCGCCTGCCACTCGCCCGGGTACCGCGGCACCCGGGGCGTTGTTCCGTCGGGCGATTCAGATGTCTTTCAGGATCTCGTCACGCCGCTGCGCGTATTCCTGGTCCGTGATGAGCTCCCGCTCCCGCAGCTGCTGCAGGGTTTCCAGCCGCTGTTCGAGCGACTTCACGCCGCCCGCCCCGGCGCCACCCGCGCTGAGCTCCTTAATCTGCTGGCGCAGGCGCGCCATCTCCTCGCGCATCTGCCGACGTTCCAAGGTCAGCTTCGCGGCCTCCTGCTTGCTCTTCTCCGCGGTCTTGCGCTGTTCCTCCGGGATCTGTCCTTCACGATACGCGAGCGCAGCGGTCGGAATATCAATCAGAACCCAGTCTGGCCGCGTAGCGTCGTCTTCGCCACCGAGATAACTGATCCCGGCCGTGGCCACGATCCGACCGGGCATCTTGCCGGTCGGCTTGCGACGGTTACCGGGATCGAAGTACAGATCGTTGTAGTTGTCGATGACGCCGTGCGCTGCCTCGGCATTGCGTACTCCACGATCCTTTTTCAGTTTGAATGTGCCGATGATGAGGTTGAGCCTGCCGTCCGAATAGAAGACCCGTCCACTGGTCCATTCGCGCTCCTTGAAGGTGTCGAGCACCACGCCGCCGTAGCCACGGATGGTGAAGATGGCGTCCTCCTGTGGCTTGGCCTTGAGCAGCGCCTCCGCGATGAACCGGCCGAGCATTTCGGCCTGCCCCTGCGTGAACACCGGATGGGATTCCTCGTTCCGGAAGAAGCCACCTTCGTCCCACAGTTCCAGCGACTTCAGGGCGTCCTGGATGTCGTCACCATCCAAAGTAACGGGATGTGCATTGGGGGGGTAGGCGCCGCTCTTCGTGTCTTGCGGCGTCAGCGCGACATACTGCTCCTGAAGCTTCCAGATGTTCTTTATGATCTTCGGCTTGTCGAAAATATCGGGCAGAAGGTCGATAGCGCGTACCGGCATCGTCAAGGTCACCAGCACGCACAGGAGCAGTGCCGCGAATGCGCGGTGCGACGGCTGCGTCCCCGTCAATGAACTCATCATGGGCCGTGTCGACTTGTCGATGCGTAGAGCATAGATTTCCAAAGTATACCGAAGTTCAGTCCGTTCCCCCATGCACGCCAGTACCCCCAGCGATGAAGCTGCGCTCCGCCAGCGCCTGACGCGCGCCCGGCATGATCGCGATGCGCTTGCGGGACTGGTGAGCCTGCTCGCCGCCCGTGGAGATCTCGCGCAGGCCGCGCAGTACCTTGCCCGCTTGTGCGAGGCGAGCCCGGAACTTCCGTCGTTCCGGCTCGATCTCGCGCGGCTTCATCTGCAAGCAAATGCCCCGCGCGACGCACTCCTGGCGGCGCGCCGTGCGCTGCAGGCCGGCGCCGATCCTTTCGCGGCGCAGTGCCTGCTCGCCGAAGCAGCCGAGCGGTGCGGCCTGCTGCCGGATGCGCTCGACGCCACGCGCGCAGCATTGGCGCTGCAGCCCGGAACCCCCGCCCTCCACAACAATCTCGGGCTGCTGCTCCGGCGGACTGGCATGCTCCCGGCCGCACTCGACGCGTTCGAAGCTGCCCTTGGAATTGTGGATGCGCCCGTGGGAACGCGGGTTTCGACGCTGAACAACCGGGGTAACACGTTCAGGATGATGGGTCGATTGGAGGAAGCGCTCGCCGACTA
This sequence comes from Gammaproteobacteria bacterium, assembly GCA_050247235.1. Classification (GTDB taxonomy): domain Bacteria; phylum Pseudomonadota; class Gammaproteobacteria; genus CAIKBL01. The sequence continues at coordinate 63,285 of JBFWUN010000004.1, read as the reverse complement.
CGACCTCGCGCTGTCGCTCGACCCTGCTCGCGTGGATGCACACCACAACCGTGGGCTCGTGCTGCTTCAACTCAATCGTCCCCATGATGCAATCGCCGCATTCGATGTCGTGCTCACGCGGTATCCGTCCGATCCGGATTCGACCGTCCAAAAGGCGGAGGCGCTGATCGCTGCAGGGGACTTCGCATCGGCGGATGAAATCCTGCGAAGCCTGCTGTCCGGCGCGCCGCGCCACGCAAGGGCGTGGTATCTGCGGGCCACACTCGCCCGAACAGCGGACGCCGCCACCGCGATGCTGTCATCTGTGGAGCACCTGTCTCGTGTAGCCGATTTGTCCCCTGCTGAAAGAAGCCAGCTCGATTTCGCGGCAGGCGATCTGCGCGACCGGATCGGTGATCCGGATGGCGCGTTCAAGGCCTACCGAACGGCCAATCGCTTCGCCCGCAATCTGCACACGCGGAACGAACGCGAGCATGTCAGCCGGATCGTCCAGGAAATCCTCGACATCGATATCTCGCGATGGACCTCCGCGCCACTGCTATCGGATGTCCCGGTCGAGCCGATCTTTATCATCGGGATGCCACGCTCCGGCACCACCCTTGTCGAACAGGTTCTCTCCGTGCACCCTGCGGTATCGGCGGCAGGTGAAGCCGACTTCTTCGGACCTGCGCTCCATTGGCAGACGGTTGGACGCGCCGATCGGCCGGCGGTGCCCGCAATTCTTGCACTGGGCGAAGCGGAGCGGATCGCCATTCGGGAGCGCTATCTCATCCGCCTGAGGGGACTCTGTGGCGCGACCACCGGGCATGTCTCGGACAAGACCCCGCTCAATTTTCTTTACGCAGGATTCCTGCGGGCGCTGTTCCCTTCCGCGCGCTTCGTGCACTGCCGGCGCGACGCGCGCGATACCTGCCTCTCGATTTATTTCCAGCAGTTCGGCAGCCTCGCCTTCACGCACGACCTGCAGGACATCGCGCGCGCATACGAGGCGTATCTAAGCCTGATGGATTACTGGCGGACCAGTCCGGCATTCAGTTTCTTCGACGTGACCTACGAATCGCTGGTCACCGATCCGGAACCGACCATCCGAGCGCTGCTCGAGTTCCTGAGGCTTCCCTGGGCGTCCGAGTGCCTGGCGCCCCACGTGAGCTCGCACCCGGTCAACACTGCGAGCCGGTGGCAAGCCCGTCAACCTGTGCATCGCGAAGCCATCGCGCGCTGGCGTCGCTATGCAAGGCAATTGGGCGCACTGGGATCGCTGCCCGGAGACTGACCGAGTCTGGAGAATCAAAAAAAAAGGCGCACCCCGGAGGGGGTGCGCCCTTCACGTCGATAAGAGGTACCCGGCGCTTACCAGAAGAAGAACGAGCCGACGCTGAACGTGTCAGCCTCGGTGTCCTGACCGTTCGCCAGGGTGAACTGGTTCTGACCGAAGTCGTTGCGGGAGTGACTGTACTCCGCGATCAGCTTCAGCCAGGAGTTCACGTCATGGTACACGCCCACCGTCCACATGCTGAGTTCAACATCGCGCATCTGCATTTCGTTGGCGCTGTTGGCCTGGCGGATGATCGAATCGCTGAACGCGTCTTCCGTCGACTCGCCGTAGCTCACGCCGACCTTCGTCTTGCCGTTGAAGGTGTACGTGCCCTGGAGATAATAGCCGTCGTTGTCGGTCGCTTCGCAGCGCGAACCCGCGCCGAATGTCACGCCGTTGGCGTCGACAACCGCTGCGCCGTTGCACGCCGTACCGCCCACGAACTGCAGCGAGCGGCCGAGGCCGGAACCATCGTAGTAATAGCCGGTAAGTGCGAAGCCGGCCATCTTGGCCTCGGCACCAACGCCCCACGCCTGCACCGAGACGTCGGCGCTGGAGGCTAGGCCCGCGGCGCCGCGACCTTCGATGTCCTGCCACAGTCCGTCCACCCAGAACTGCGCGCTGCCGCCGCTGAACGCGGTGGTGTAGCTCAATTCGCCTTCGAAGCGCGGGGTGTCGGTCTCATCCAGCACACCAGCAGCACTGTTCAGCTGCTCGATCGATGGATCGTAGAGCCCGATTTCGGCCTGCAGGCCGTTGAAGTTCGGCGTCTTGTACGAGAAACGCGCGTTGAAGTTCGGGTAGGTGTAGCCGCGACCGATGCGGCCGGCGGTGACCGCGCCGCTCTGACCATTCGCGATGCCGACGCCGAACAGCGTCATGTCTTTCAGAATGGCGTTACGGCCGAAGATCGAAAGCGTGCGGCCGAAGCTCACGGTACCGAATGCGCCATCGAGGTTCACGAGGACTTCACGAGTATCGATACTGGAACCCTGGATGCCCTGGCTGTTGCCGTTGTTCAAGCCACCGGCTGCACCATAGATCTGGTTCTTCGTGTTGGCGTTCGTGATCTGCGGCGCGAAGCTGAAACGCGCGCTGCCCGTCATGCCGTTCACAGTCGGGCTCTTCACGTTGAAGCTGAAGAATGCCGGGAGGAAGCCGGAAGTAATGCGTGACGCATCGAGCGAGTTGCCGGCAAACGTGCTGTTGCCACCAGAGTTGGCGACACCGGGTGTCGCACTGTTCGGAGCCGCGAGGCCCAGTCCGTTGTAGCCCGCGTCGTAGTTACCCTGCACGTAGAACGCGTTGATGTTGCCATCGAAGCTGACTTCCCAGCCGTTGTCTCCACCCACGACGACGACTGCATGTGAAGCCGCGCTGAGACCAAGTCCCACAGCCGCGGTGGCCACCGCTGCTGCTAACCGAGTCTGCTTGAATTGAATTGCCATTACTTCCTCCTAACTCAAGGATGCTTAAAGCTTAAGCTTCTGCCTTCAGTCGCCAGCCCTGCGCTCCCCCGCGTAGCTTGGTCGTCGCGCCCGCAACTGAAGACGTTTGGAATTTCTTTCGTCACTTGCAAGTGTGAACGTAGCAAACACTAGACGATTCGTGCACCACAGGCAAGCATTTCGAGAGCATAAACGAGACAGAAAATAAGGTTGAGCCCAATTCGGTCGCATTCACGCCACAATTGAGCGGCCGCCGGAAGGAAAGCTTGAGCACGCGGCGCTCCGCCAGGCGGGGTCACCCCCCTCCTTTCTGAAACACGCGGTCGAAACGTGCCCGGAGCGCGCGGCATTCATCATCCCCAAGCCCTTCGAACATGAATTCCAGGTCAACGGTCGGGATTCGGAGCCCTGCCAGGCGCCGCTCCCGCTCTACACCGACCCTGATGGTGAATCGACGGTCCGGGCCGAGGGTGAACACGTAGTAGCACTCAGCGTGGCGAACCGGGGGCACCTCTGGCAGCAGGCGGGGCAGGATGCGCTCGAGATCGGACATGCTGAGACCGTACTCCGCCTGCGTGCGGACCATCCCGCGGATGTCAGCCACTCAACCGCCCGCTACGGGCGGCCAGATTGCGAGGGCATCGCCGTCTGCCAGCACGGGATCGTTGCGCCGCGACGGCGGGATGAACACGCCGTTCACGAGGACGAGATGTGCCCGCGCGCGGGGAACCCGGTGGAGATCCAGCACCTGATGGGGCGTTGCGCCATCCGGAACCTCGATTTCGGCGACGTTCGATACCGCCCCCGACGGCAGGTATTCGGCGAGTGTCGCGTAGAGCTTCAACTGAAGTTTCATGGCCTGCCCGGCGGGTCGCCGGCGCCGCCGGCCGAGGATGGCCCGCGGCGCCTTGCTTCGATCATTCATTTCATCAGCGCGGCGTTGAACCCGATTGCCTGGGTGCTTGCGAGGTAGGCTTCCATCAGGCGGGTGGGATCTTCCATCAGCCTGTCCTTCCAGTGGCCCAGCCGGGTACGCGTTTGGATCAGCCCCCGCACCACCCCGATGTGTTGGGTCATCCCGAGGCTCGTCGCGCCAACCAAGGTATCGCCATCAAATTGCAGGTTGAGGTAGCGGAAGCGCTCCGCGTTCACCAGTTCAGCTGACTCCCCTCCCTCCTTGCCCATCCACAGGCCAAAGGAACTCGAGATCAGTCCGAGCGTGTCGAGCACGTTCATGTTCACGCTGCCCCGGTGCACCGCTCCCTGGTGTCCCGCCATGTTGCGGGCTGCCAGCTGCGCATGTTCCGTGGCAGTGGGCTGGATGGCTTGCACGGTGTATCCACCGGTCGAGAAATCCCGACCTTGCGCGACGTCTCCCGACGCGAAGATATCCGGATCGTTCGTCTGCATGTGTTCGTTGATCAGGATCCCATGCTCCGTGTCGATCCCGCTGCCGGCGAGGAAATCAATATTGGCCTTCACCCCCGTGGCGGACACGATCATGTCTACCTCGAGCGACGCTCCGGTACTCAGCACGGCGCATAGCGGAGTGGTTTGCCCTGGGCGGATTTCGGTTACGCGCGTGGACGTATGGACCTTAACGCCCTCCTTCTCGCACCAGGCTTTGATGAGATTTCCAGCGGTGTCGTTCATCATGCGCGGCACCATCCGGTCCGCCATCTCGACAACCGTCAGTGCGGCGCCGCTTTGTGCGAGCGCCTCCAGGATGATGCAGCCGATAAAACCGGCCCCCATCAGCAGCACGCGCGCACCTGGCTTGGCACGCGCGGCGATGTTGCGGGCGTCAGCGAGCGTCCAGCAGTTGTAGATTCCCGGCAGGTCCATGCCGGGAATCGGGGGCGCGATAGGACGTGACCCGGTAGCGACCAGGAGTTTGTCGTACCCCACGCTTCCCCCGGAGGCGAGTGTGACGTGCTTGCGCGCACGCTCCACCGCCGTGACCCGATCCTGCACGACCCGGATTCCGAGCCTGGCATAGTGATCGGTCCCCTTGCGCAGGTGTGTCCCCTCCTCCTTGATCTGCTTGATCAGGTAATACGGCAGGGCCATCCGAGAATAGGGCGCTTCGGGTTCCTCCCCGATGAGCGTTATCCCTGCGGTTGGTTGCAGTTTTCTGAGCTGTTCCGCGGCGACTACCCCCGATGGACCCGCGCCGATGATGACGTGTTGCATGTCGCCCTCCTCAGATCGCGAGTCGCTGCAGGGTTTCGGGGGTTGGCATACCGTCACCGTTCCAGCCCCTGATCTCGTAGTAGCGCGGCAGCATCTCGTGGAGATTGTTGACCTTGCCCTTGGCGGGGCCGGTCTTCGCCGCATCCTTCAGCAGTCGCTTCGGGAGGGTGTCGTCGGCCTTTGACAGGCCCGCGTCCATGTTGAACTTTCGCTCCAGGTTCCAGATGCGCTCGCCCGCTTCGAGCATCTTCTCAGGACTCCACCCGCCTTCGCACGCCGCATCGACCTGCGGCGCGATGTCCTCGAGCGTCCATGCGAATGTCGTGAACACGCAGAGCCCGGAGGAATCGACCGCGGCCGTGGCGTCCTGGAACGCCTTCACGAGTTCCGGTTTTCCCTCGGTGGACAGCGGGTCCGTCTTGACGGGCACACCCAGGATCTCGGACGAAACCGTGTACCCGCGCAGGTGGCAGGCCCCTCGATTGGAGGTGGCGTAAGCCAACCCCATTCCCTGGATCCCGCGCGGATCGTAGGCGGGGAATTCCTGTCCCTTGACGGTCATCGAAAGATCCGGGTGTCCGTACTTCTCGCAGAGGCGCTTCGATCCCAGGCCGAGGTCGTGCCCGAACCCTTCGCCACGCGCCACCAGTTCGGCCGCCCGCGTGAGGGCTTCGGCGGATCCGAAGCGCATTTCCACCCCACCGGTGTGGTCGGTCGTGATGGCGCCTATCTCGAACAGTTCCATGGCGGCGGCGACGGTGGAGCCGAAGCTGATCGGATCGAAACCGTCCTCGTTGCAGAGAAAGTTCGCGTAGGTCAGTGCGTCCAGATCATCCACGCCGGTATCCGAACCCAGCGCCCATGCCGCCTCGTACTCGAGCCCACCGCTCGCGTGCATGTACTCCGGCTTGTTGACGATCGTGTAGTGCTTCGGGTCGATCGTCGATATCCGCCCGCACGCGATGGTGCAGCCGAAACATGCCGCGTTCGTTGTCAGGTTCGGCTTGCCGTCCGATTCCCGCGGCACGTGCATCGCTTCGGCCGAAATGCGGTTGGCGCCCTCGAACTGGACCTCGCGCATGTTGCGGGTCGGCATGGCGCCGACCTCGTTGATCACGTTCATCAGCACCTGGGTGCCCATCTTGGGCAGCCCTTCCCCCGTCACCGGGTTGCCCGCCAGCACGCGCTTGGCGGTCTGCGTGGCCTGCATGAACTGGCGCGGATCACGGATTCCGCCCACCCCTTTCGTGCCTCGTACCGCGATGGCTTTGAGGTTCTTGGACGCCATGACGGTGCCCACCCCGGAACGGCCGGCAGCACGGTGCAGGTCGTTCACGATCGCGGCGTACAGGCACCCGGCCTCCGCCGACCGACCGACGCACGCGATTCGCAGCAGTGGATCCTGGTGAAAATTGTGCAGAACCCGATCTGTCTCCCACACCGATTTCCCCCAGATCGCGTCCGCCGGCAGCAGTTCAACCCGGTCGTTCTCCACGTAGAGGTAGACCGGGCTCGGCGCTTTGCCCTCGAAGATGATCATGTCGTACCCGGCGTTTTTGATCTCGTTGCCGATGAATCCGCCCGAGTTCGAACAGGCGACCGCGCCTGTCAGCGGACTCTTCGTGATGACCGAGTAACGCCCCCCGGTCGCCGCCATCGTCCCCGTCAGGGGGCCGGTCGCCATGATGAGCTTGTTGGCGGGTGACAACGCATCGACTTTCGGATCCACCTCCTCCACGAGGTACTTGGTCGCGAGTCCCCGCTGGCCGAGGTACTTGTAAGCCCACGCCATGTTGAGCGGTTCCGTCTTGCAGCTGCCCTCGGTGAGGTTCACCCGCAGAATCGTTCTGGTCCAACCCATGATGTGATCTCCCGGCTCAGGTCTTGGGAATCGTCTGGCTGGCGTGTGCCCGCATGCGCGCGAGGCCGGTGTGATCGGCATCGACGTATGTGATGGCACCCGTCGGACAGGCGGTCGCGCAGGCGGGGTCCCCCCCGCAGAGATCACATTTGATGACCTTGCCGGAATCGGAGTTGTAGTTGACGGTACCGAACGGACACGCAATGGTGCAGACTTTGCAGCCGACGCAGATGTCCTCCAGGACTTCCTTCGCGCCGGTCCGCGCATTGATCACGATTGCTTCCACGGGACACGCGTGCATGCACCACGCTTCTGCGCACTGGGAGCACGTGTACGGCGCGAAGCGACCTTCGTCGTGGAACGTGAAGACCTTGATGCGGGACTTGCTGGGGTTGAAGACCTGTTCGTTCTCGTACGAACACGCCATCTCGCACTGCAAGCATCCCGTGCATTTCTCCGCTTCAAGCTGCAACGCTTTATGCATCGCGATTCTCCCCGAAAGTTTGGAAATCTTGGTATGGGTTTTCGACGCCTCAGCCTACCGGCTCGCCGCCGAAAAAACCAGACGAAACGCCCGATCCCGGATTCGAAATTCCCAGGCGCCGATGGCAACGGCACGCGTCGCCCGGCGCCGAACTTCGCTACCATCCGTGGTCCAATTCACCGGGCAGGTTCGCGAAGGAGAATATTCACGTGAGATCCATGCACGCGTGGCGCCCGTTGCGGGCGACCGTGGCCGGGCTGGCGGGGCTGCTGTGGCTGGCGGCGGGCACCATCGGCGTCGCGGCCGCCGCCGACGCCGTTGCACTGGACATCCGGATCGCATTTGTCGGGACACCCGACACCCCGGCCCATCGCGGCGCACTCCAGGGGCTCGAGGAAGCCCGGGCTCAGGGCGAGTTCCTCGGTCAGCGCTACACGCTGGAGGTCACTTCAGATCCGGCGGCGATCCCTCCCGACGTCGCCGCGATCGTGGTGGCCGCCGATTCCACGACCTTGACAACGCTTGCGCAACGCAGCCCCGCGGTGCCCGTGCTCAACGTCAGCCACACGGACGATGCGCTGCGCCGCGCATGTGAGCCGACTGTCTTTCACGTTCTCCCGAGCGACGCCATGCTGGGTGCGGCCGAGGCCCAGTGGCGGCAGGCGAACCCCACCGCGACGGGTGTCCAGGCGCGGGCGTGGCATCCGGATTTCGAAAAGTACGCCGCGGCACAATTGAACAGGCGATACCGCAAGGCGTTCGGGGACGCGATGAACGACCAGGCGTGGGCGGGCTGGGCGGCCGTGAAACTGCTATCCGATACCGTTGCGCGGGAACAGACTGCCGCCCCGGCCACGCTGCTCGATGCGCTGCGCACGCGCCTGACGTTCGATGGCCAGAAAGGCGTGGACATGAGTTTCCGGGTAGACGGTCAATTGCGGCAGCCGCTCCTGCTCGTCGCGGATGACCGGATAATCGGCGAAGCGCCGGTTCGCGGCGTCGCCGACGTGGAAGACCTGGACAGCCTTGGCCAGGCGCTATGTACCCCCTGAACTCCTGCGAGGACTCCATCGATATGACTCACAAGACCCTGACTGCGATTGCCCTCCTGCTCTGCGCCCATGTCGCGCTCGGCGCCCCGCGGGTGTTCGTGACCAACGAGATGGATGACACCGTATCCGTCATCGATGCCGCGACGAACACCGTCACGGCGACAATCCCCGTCGGCAAGCGTCCACGCGGCATCGGCGTGGCACCGGACGGGCGGGAAATCTATGTCGCGATCAGCGGTGACAATGCAATCGCGGTGCTCGACCCGGCCACCTTGAAGGTAACCCGGACTTTTCCGAGCGGTGACGACCCCGAGACCTTTGCGGTGCATCCGCATAGCGGCCACCTGTACATTTCGAACGAGGAGGATGCGAAGGCGTCGGTGTTCGATCCGCGCACGGGCGCACGCGTGGCGGAGATCAAGGTCGGCATTGAACCGGAGGGCGTCGCGGTGTCCCCCGATGGCACACGCGCCATCGTGACCAGCGAGTCGACCAACATGCTGCACGTGATTTCGATTCCCGAACACGAGATCGTCGCCAACATCCTGGTCGGCGCGCGCCCGCGGGCCGCGAGCTTCAGCGCCGACGGCAAGCTGGCCTACGCGACTTCGGAAATCAGCGGCGAGGTGAAGAAAGTTGATGTCGCCACCGGCAAGATAGTCGGGCGGATGCCGCTCGCCGATGACAAGGCCAAGCCCAAGGACATCCTGCCTGGCAAGGACGGCAAGTCACTGTACGTCGCCGGCGGTCGCGCCAACCGGGTGTTCGTGCTGGACGAGAAAAGCCTCGAGATCACGCACGAAATCCCGGTCGGCAAGCGAGTGTGGGGACTGGCCTTCTCGAGGGACGGCCGCCGGCTCTACACCACCGACGGTGCCAGCAACCAGGTGTCGGTGATCGACGTGATGGCGCACAAGGTCGTTGCGACCGTCCCGGTCGGCGCGATGCCGTGGGGAATCGTCGTCGTCGAGTGACGTGACCACCACGCGGGGCGACTGGAAGTTGCGCCCCGGTCCTCCGCGCGGAGCATCAGAAGCGCACCCGCAGGCCCACCCAACCGCCGCGCGGCGCGCCGGCCCCGAGAAAGACCGGCGTGGCGTCGGCGAGATCCGGCAGGATCTCGGTCGGGTCTTCACCGAGCAGCCCGAAGTTTTCGTAATCCGTGTCGAAGAGGTTCGTCACGCGGGCGAACGCCTCCATCCGCGGCGTGAACCGATAGCTCGCGCGAAGATTCACCACCGCATAGCCATCCACCGTCTCCAGCTGGTTCGCTTCGTCGCCGCGCAGAACCTGGTCGGAGTTGTACAGCAGCTCGAAGCCCAAACGGCCGCCGAACGTGAACGCGTAGTCTCCACCGAACTTGAACTGGTGCCGCGGAATCCCCGGGATCCGATCGCCCTCTTCCACCGCCACCTCGCCATTCGCGTCAGCCGACGGATGGTTGGGACTCAGCACCGCGAACGCGCTTTCGAACGTCGCGTCGATGTAGCTGTAGGCGGTGAACCATTCGAATCCGCGCCACGCCCCGGCCAGGGCGAGTTCGAGACCCTGACGCCGCGTCTCGTCCACGTTCGCGAACAGGCCGGTGTTCCTGCCCGTGGACTGAAAGATGATGTCGTCGTTGTTTACCGTGTGGAAGTATCCGAGCCGGTAGTCAATGTCGGCCACCACACCGCGGACGCCGCCTTCGACACTCTCGGCAACCACTTCGTCAAGCGGAGGATCGGCGAGGAACGCGTTGGGCAGGCGGCATTCGAACTCGATGTCGTCAGGATCCTCGCCGTCCTCGATTGCAATCTGGCGTGCCACCTCGAAGACGCCCTCGTTGCACGCGAGTTCGATCGGCGTCGGCGTCCGGGACGACTCACTGTAGCTTGCGAACAGGTTGACCGCCTCGGCGGGTGCGAATGTCGCACCGACCGTCGGATTGAACCGGTTGAATTCGTGGTCCCCGTTGAGTTCGCGTCGTGCGCCGGAACGATCCCGCAGCCGGATGTCCACGTCGTTGTAACGCCCGCCGAAGGTGAACGTGAACTGGTCGGTCACGGCTAGATTGTCCAGGAAGTAGAAGCTCCAGGTTTCCGTACGGGTGCGCACGTTGGTCGCCAGTTCGTCCACGAAAGTACCGACACCGAGTCCGGACGTGCTGCGCGTGAGCGGATCGAGTCCGGACAGTTCGACGGTGGAATTGAAACCACCGGTGCCCCGGAAGTAGCTGAATCCGGCGACGAAGTAGTTGTCGCGCGCGAAGAGATTTCGCGTCAGGACGAACTGGGCGTCGGTGCCGTAGGATTCGAGCTCCCGCCGGCTGCGGTTGTTGATCGCATCGTCCTCGAGCACGCCGGTGCCGGACAGCTCGCCGGTGAGATCCTCGATATCGAAGTCGTCACCGCCCGCCAGCGCGTTCAGCGCCGCTTCGAGCCCCGCCGGATCGTCGACGGCCAGCACGTTGTTCTCACAGACGTCGTCGTCATCAAGACCGAGCGCTTCGATGCCCTCTTCGTCGAGTTCCTCGAGCAGGAAATCACCGTTGTTGAAGGCGCATTCGTTGAACTCGGATCCATCGCCATTGAAGGACGCGGTGTCGAGACTCCGATAGAACCCGTTGGCCGTTACCGACATCGTATCGGACAACGCGTGTGTGAAATCGAGCGTGATGGCGTGCAGCTCGTTGTCCGTGATGTCGGGCGCCGTGAATACCTGTTCCCGGTCGATCGCGAGCAGTCCCACCGGTGCGGCCCCGTTGCCGGTGAGATGGGTATCCGCGTACTGGTAGCTGACATTGGCCGCGCTGCGCGCCCCACGCCAGCTGAGCGCACCGTAAAAATTCAGGGCATCGGACTCCGACAGGTCCCGCCAGCCCGATTCGTCGAAATACTGGAGGTTGCCGTAGTAGCCGAGCGTCCCGTCATTGCCGCCGCTCTCGACGTGGGTGGTAACCCGGTCCCACGCGCCACCGGCGATCTCGCCGCCATGCCCCTGGAAATTGAAGCCATCCTTCATCCGGACCGACAGCGCGCCGCCGAGCGTGTTCAGGCCGAACAGCGGGTTTGCACCGCCCACCAGGCTCATGCTGTGGACCGCGGAGTCCGGCAGGAGATCCCAGTTCACGGCATCGCCCAGGGGTTCATTGATGCGCACCCCGTTCTGGTACACCGACACGCCCATGGGCAGGCCGAGCAACGGGGACGCCGAGAACCCGCGGAACTGGACGTCGGGCTGGAGCGGATTGTTCTGCGCACTGTTGATCGAGATGCTGCCGAGGTTGCCGGCAAGGTAATCCGTCAGGTCCGCGCTCTGCGCGCGTTCAAGCGCATCGGTATCCGCGGACTGCGTGGAGAACGGCAGCCGATCCGGCGAAATGCCGAGCCCGCCGCCCGCCGGAGTCGGCGCCACCACCAGCACTTCCTCGTCGAATCCGGCCCCTTCGGCGGGGGCTTCCGTTGTCGGTCCCATGCCTGCGCCAATCGCGATCGACGCGCACACGCAGCGTGCGCGCCAGCCTCTCCAATCCGCCATCTCGTCCCCCTCGCAAAGCTGAACATGCGGTGCCGAGGGTAACGAGTCGGTCACCCCGGGCGCGTCGCGAGGGTGCCGCGCACGGGCGCGGTGCACAATCCTCAGAGTGTTGGGAAGTTTTCCCGATATCCGGCCGGGTGGGCCGGCCGTGCGCTGCCGCGACTCAGGCGCGGACGAACCCGTTGCGGATCGCGATACGCGCCATCTCGGCCACCGTGCTGACGTCGAGCTTTGCCTTGATCTGAGTGGCGTAGTTCGCGACCGTCTTGTTGCTCAGCGACAGCCGCTTCGCGATGTCCGCCACGGTGCCCCCTTCCGCCAGCAGGCAAAAGATCTCGAACTCGCGGGTGGAGAGCCCTGCAATCGGGGAGTTCGGACCCCGGGTCTTCTGGAACGCGAGCCGCTGCGCGATGTCGGGGTCGAGGAATATATTGCCGGCCGCCACGGCCTTGACCGCGTCCACCAGAACGTTAGGGGCGCTGCTCTTGCCGATGTAGCCGCGGGCGCCCGCCTGGAGCGCCTGCTCCACGAAGGTGGTGTCCTCGTGCATGCTGAAGGCCAGGATCCTGGCATCGTGTTTGCGCTGGATGATGCGCCGGATCGCCTCGAGGCCGCCGATTCCAGGCAGGCTGAGGTCCATGATCACGACGTCCGGGGCGGATTCACCGAACAACCGGACGGCCGCCTCGCCGTTGTCAGCCTCCCCCACGATCTGCAGTGTCGGCGAGTCTTCCAGCAGCGTGCGGTAGCCCGCCCTGACGACTGCGTGATCATCCACCAGGAGAATTCGGATCTTGTTCATGCGGTTCGCTCGAAGGGACTGACGCCAACGGGACGGTGATCTCGAATTTTGTGCCGCCGCCCGGACAACTCGCAAGGGTGATCTTCCCTGCGAGCGCCTTGACCCGTTCGTGGATGCCGATCAGCCCCAGGCCACGACTCGGCGCACCCACGTCGAATCCCCGGCCATCGTCGCTGACGCAGAGGACGAGTTCTCGTTCAAAGGCCGGGTCGAGCACGCGGCATTCAAGTGTCACCGCGGCGTGCCGCGCCTCCGCATGCTTGGCGATGTTGGTCAGCGCCTCCTGCACGATACGGTAGAGGTTGATGCCCTGTGTTGCCGTCAGCGGCGGCAGCGGCTCGCTGGGCGTGAAACCACAGAAGACGTCCTCGTGGTGGCCGTTCCAGGTGTCGATCATGTCGGCGAGCGCGCTCACCAGGCCCAGCTCGTCCAGCATCGTCGGGCGCAGCTGCGACATCATCTGGCGGACCCGGTCGTAGACCCGCGAGGACACCTCGGCAATGGTGTCCGCGCTTTTCTTGACTTTGGGGTCGCATGCCTCCGTCCGCCGCGAGATGGTTACCGCCAGCGCCTTGATGGCACTGATCGACTGCCCCATCTCGTCGTGGAGTTCATGCGCCAGGTTCCGACGCTCTTCCTCGCGTATCGCGAGCGCGCGACGGGTGAGTTCCTCCACTTCGTGCGCGTCGCGCTGCTGCGCACGTGCGACACGCTTCACGTGTTCGATCAGCGCGTCGATTTCTGGCACGCCGAGCGGCCCCGGCCGCGAAGAGACATGCTCCGAGGCCACGTCTCCAAGCCCCGTCGTGGCCCGCGCGATCGCGCGGCGCAGCGCCCGCCACCACAGCAGGAACACTGCCGCGAGCCCCCCCGCCAGCAGGCTCAGCCCCGCAATGATGCGCCGGCTTTCCCGCCAGGATTCGACCAGTTCGTCGTGCGGATCGGCGCTCACGGCAATGGCGAGGTCGGTACCCGGCACCGGCACCAGGCGACGCACACCTGCGGGTTCGGGCGCGACCCGCGCGATGAACCAGCCCGGGACGTCGGCCGGCACGCGCGCCACCACGTCCGGTAGTGCGTGCGCGGCGGTGACCTGGATATCCAGGTGACGCGCGCGCACTTTCGACACCAGCGCCGCCACGCCTCGGGGGTCGAACGGCGGTCTTTCGTTCAGCAGGCCTTCGAGCAGGACAGCGGCGAGATCCACCGACGAGCGCAACTCTGCGCCGATTGCCCGGCGGGACTGTTCCAAGGTCAACCACGTCGATATCCCCAGCACGACCACCACGAGGCCGGCGCACAAGGGAACGAGGCGACTCCCGAAACTCATCCTTCGATACTCTCCGCGCATCCCTTCCTGGCCGGCACGCGCCCAAATCGTAAAACTTCTTTAAGCAGGCGCCGGGTAAAGCCGATAATCCCTCACACCCAGGGAGTGCCGCGACCCCCGCACCCCGACGTCAGCCAGAACGAAAACTCTGCCCCATGACCGATCGCCCGCGCCCCGAACCTGGTCCGCTCGCGCCCGCCACCGACGCGGCGCTCGTGGATCTGCTCGAACGGCGACTCCAGAGCCGCGCGGTCCGCGAATCGATCGCGACCGCCGCGGACGCGTCGTCGCCGGGGCTCACGAGCCAGATGACGGAGCTCGAGCGCCGGCTCGATTCGCTGGTCGAGGCCACCCGCAAGACCCAGGAGTCGCTGTCGCTGGACCTGCTGCTGACGCGCCTGATGGCGCTCATCAGCGAGGCGTTCGGGGCTGATCGCAGCACGCTCTTCCTGTTCGATGCAGAGAACGATCAGCTCTTTTCGCGAATCGCGCAAGGTTCGCTGGTGCGGGAGATCCGCTTCGACGCGGGTCTCGGGATTGCCGGCAGCGTGTTCCGCACGGGAGAGCCGGCGATCATCGCCGATGCCTACGAGGATCCGCGCTTCAATCGCGCGGTCGACCGTGAGACAGGCTACCGGACACGTTCCATCCTGTGCGTGCCGGTCAGGACGCGACGGGGCGATGTCATCGGTGTGGCCGAAGTGCTGAACAAGGAAGACGGGCAGTTCTCGCCGCTCGACGTGGTGTTCCTCCGCGCGTTCACGACCTACATGGCGAGCGCGATCGAGAACGCCCAGCTCAGTGAGCGTGCACGTGACGCGACGCGCGAGGAAGCACAGCTGATGGAGGTCACCCGCGTGATCTCCTCCGAACTCGACATCGACAGGCTGCTGCGCAAGATCATGAACATCGCCACGGAACTCCTCGAAGCCGAGCGCAGCACGCTGTTCGTGCACGATCCGTCGAGCGACGAGCTGTGGTCGCGGGTTGCACAGGGCCTCGCAGCGCGCGAGATCCGGATTCCATCGGGTGTCGGCATCGCTGGCGAGGTGTTCACCTCCCGCCAGGCAATCAACATTCCCGACGCGTACGCCGACGCCCGCTTCAACCCGGAGATCGACCGGCGTACGGGCTTTCGCACGCGTTCGATCCTGTGCGTACCGGTGATCAACAAGCATGGCGTTCCCATCGGCGTCGTGCAGGTACTGAACCGTCAGGGTGGCGCGTTTTCCAATCGCGACCAGCGTCGCCTGGAGATGCTGGCTGCGCAGAGCGCCATCGCGCTCGAGAATGCGCGACTGTTCCACGACGTGGTGCGCGAACGGAACTACACCGAGAACGTGCTGCGGCGACTCACGGACGGCGTCGTCACGGTCGATATCGCGCTCAACATCGTGCGCATCAATGACGTCGCCGCGCGGCTGCTCGGGGTCCGGCCGGAGCGCGTACTCGGGGCCACGGCGCTGCACCTTTTCCGCAACGGCAACAGCTGGGTGCGCCGATCGCTGCGCAAGGTCATGCGGACGCGTGAGCCCGACGAGTCGGTGGATATGACGCTGAAATCGGGCCAGGGCAGCACGACGGCGGTCAATCTCAAGATCTCTCCCCTGCTGGACCCGCTCGACGAACTCCAGGGCTACGTGCTGGTGTTCGAAGACATCTCGAACGAGAAGCGCGTGCGCAGCGCGATGGCGCGCTACATGACCCGCGAAGTGGCCGAGCAGGTGCTCACGCAGCGCGAGGCAGTGCTCGGCGGGCGTGCGCAGCTCGCCACGGTGATGTTCAGCGACGTCGCCAACTTCGCGAGCCTCACCGAGACGCTTGGGGCAGCCGAAACCGTGGCCTTCCTGAACGAGTACTTCACCGATATGGTGGAGGTCATCTTTCGGCACGGTGGCATCCTCGACAAGTACATCGGGGACGCGATCATGGCGGTGTTCGGCGCGCCGTTCGTGTCGCCCCGTGACGCCGACAACGCCATGCACGCCGCGCTCGGCATGGTGCGCGCGCTGACCGACCTGAACGCCCGCCGCGCGCGACGCGGCCAGCCGCCGGTCGACATCCGGATCGGTCTCAACGCCGGGCAGATCGTGGCCGGGAACATCGGGTCGACGCGGCGCATGGACTACACGGTCATCGGTGACGGCGTCAACCTGGCGTCCCGGCTGGAGTCCGTGAACCGCCACTACGGCACGCGGATCCTGGTGAGCGGTCCGACGTTGGACCAGCTGCAGGATACCTATCGCTTCCGCGAACTCGACTGGATCCGGGTCAAGGGCATGCGCACACCGGTCTCGATCCACGAACTGCTGGACGACGCGGGTGCGCCGCCGGCTCCCGCCATCAAGGCGCTGACGGAGGAATATGCCGCCGCGCTGGTTGCCTACCGCGCGCGGCAATGGGGACCCGCGCTCACGCATCTCGACCGCGCGCTGGCCACGGTACCAGGTGACGGGCCCAGCAGGGTACTGCGCGCCAGGGTGAGCGCGTTTCGCGACGCGCCCCCGCCCGCCGACTGGGATGGCGTGTGGACCCTGACGGACAAGTAGCGGACGTCGCCGGCGCTCAGTGACGCTGGCCCTCTTCGGCCTGGCGCGCCGCGAACGCGGCCTGCTGTTCGGGGGTGGACTCCTGCTGGTAGCGCGCACGCCATTCCGCGTAAGGCATCCCGTAGATCAGTTCGCGGGCAGCCTCGTACTCGAGCGGGATCCCCCGCTGCTCGGCTTCGGCGCGGTACCACTTCGCCAGGCAATTGCGGCAGAATCCCGCGAGGTTCATCAGGTCGATGTTCTGAACGTCGGTGTGCTCGCGCAGGAAGTCACGGAGCTTGCGGAAGGTCGCGGCTTCGAGCTCGAGCGTTGTCTGTTCATCAGTCATGGCGGTCTCCGAATGAATGCCAGGGTTCCTCCGCGGCCGCGGATGCTATGGTCCAGTATAGCGGTGGCATCCCCGCGGACGGCGCGCCCGTGAGCGCGCCCGCGTCGCCCTGCCGGATCGTCGTGATCGGAGGCGGTGCGGGCGGACTCGAACTCGTGACCCGTCTCGGCGATCGGCTCGGCGGCGAACCCGGCGTCGACATCGTGCTGGTCGATCGCAATCCCACCCACATCTGGAAACCGCTGCTGCACGAAGTCGCGGCCGGCACGCTCAATTCCAGCGACGACGAACTCCCCTATCTTGCCCAGGCCTACTGGCATGGCTTCCGTTTCCAGCCGGGTGCGCTCGAAGGCATCGATCGCGGTGCCCGTACCGTCACGATCGCGCCGCTGGTCGATGCCGAAGGCCGCGAATACGTCCCGCGTCGCACCTTGGGCTACGACCTGCTGATCATCGCGATCGGCAGCGTGACGAACGACTTCGGCATCGCGGGTGTTGCCGAGCATTGCCACTTCCTGGATGGCCGCGCGCAGGCCGATGCGTTTCACCAGTACCTCGTGCGTGCGTGTTTTGCCGCCAATGCCCAGTCTGCGCCGCTCCGCGAAGGCCAGCTGCACGTCGCAATCGCAGGCGCCGGGGCAACCGGCGTCGAACTCGCCGCCGAGCTTCACCACGCGCTGCGGACATTGGTCCGGTTCGGACTGGATCGTATCCAGCCCGAGCGCGACGTCCGGATCCATCTCGTGGAGGGCGCGCCGAGGATCCTGCCCGGGCTGAATGAACGTATTTCCACCGCGACCGCCCGCGTCCTGGAATCGATCGGCATCCGGATCCACACTGGCGAATTTGTCGTGGAGGCCACGGCGGGCGGGCTTCGTCTGCGCAGCGGAAGAGAAATTCCCGCCGAGATCAAGGTGTGGGCCGCCGGCATCAAGGGCCCGGATGTGCTGTGTGGCCTCGACCTGGAAACGAACCGGCAGCAGCAGCTCATCGTGAACTCCACGTTGCAGACAACCCGTGACCCGGACATCTACGCGCTCGGCGACTGCGCGGCGTGTCCCCGCAGTCCGGGCGACCCGACGCTCGTGCCCCCACGCGCGCAGGCGGCACACCAGCAGGCCGCGGTGGTCGCTGACGCCATCGTCGCGCGCCGACGCCAGCGCGGGCATGTTCCGCACTTTCGCTACCGGGACTTCGGATCGCTCATCAACCTCAGCGCGCACAGCACCGTGGGCAGCCTGATGGGCAACCTGTTCGGCCGCCAGTCCGGGGCGATCGCGATAGAAGGATGGTTCGCGCGCGTGGCCTACCTGTCGCTGTACAAAATGCACCAGGTGGCTGTGCAAGGTCCCGTGCGCACCTTGCTGATGACCCTTGCGAACCTGCTGACGCGCTCCACGAAGCCGCGTCTGAAGCTCCACTGAGCGCGCACCCCCGCGGCGGTTGCGGGGTCAGAGTCCGTGCTGCTTCATCCGGTAGCGCATGGTCATGCGCGTGATGCCGAGCTGGCGCGCGGCTTCGGACACGTTGTTCCCGGTGCGGGCGAGCGCGCGTTCGATCAGCATCTTCTCGGCTTCTTCCAGCGTGAGCCGATCGAGGTCGAGCGCGGCGCCGGTCGCCGCCGGCAACGGCGGTTGCGCCGACAACATCAGGTTGTCGGCCGTCAAGGCGGGACCACTGGCAAGCAGCAGCGCGCGTTCGATCACGTGGCGGAGTTCCCGCACGTTGCCCGGCCACGGGTACGCCAGGAGTGCGGCTTCCGCACTGCGATCGAACGCGCGGGCGGGCAGCCCGTAGCGGCGGGTGACCTGTCGCGCCCAGTGCTCGGCGAGACGCAGCGGATCGCGTCCCCGCTCGCGGAGCGGTGGCAGCCGCAAGGTAAGTACGTTCAGTCGGAAGTAGAGATCGGAGCGCAGCGCCCCGTCCGCGACCATCCGCTCGACGTCCCGGTTGGTGGCCGCGATGAACCACGCCTCGACACGTCGTTCCTGGCTGCTGCCGACCCGTCGCAACGAGCGCCGCTCCAGCACTGCCAGTAGCTTGGCCTGCAGTTCGAGTGGCAGTTCGCCAACCTCATCGAGAAAAACCACGCCATTTTCCGCCGCCTCTATGAGGCCGGTGCGCTCGCCGACCGCGTTCGTGAACGCGCCCTTGACGTGTCCGAAGAGCTCAGCCTCAATCAGATCCTTGGGCAGCGCCGCGCAGTCCACGTGCACGAAGGGCAGTCGCGCGCGCGCTGACTGCTGATGCAGCAGCCGGGCGGCGAGATCCTTGCCGGTGCCGGTTTCCCCCACGATCAGCACGGTGGGTGCACCCCCTTCGCCGCCCACCTGGGCGATGCGCGCAATTTGCGCCCGCAGGGTCGACGCCGCGTCCGACTCTCCGACCCACGCACACTCCTCGGCGCCGCTCGCTTCGCGTGCCCGGGAGTATTCGAGCTGCCGGGAAAGCTGCTGGTTGCGCAGGACCTTGCGAACGTTGAGCAGCAGTTCCTCCAGGTCGATCGGCTTCTTCAGGTAGTCGGAGGCACCGAGCTTCATCGCCGTGACGGCGTCCTCGATCTCGCCGTAGGCGCTCATCGCCACCACCGGAACCTGCGGAGCGAGGTCTTCGCGCAGCCGCTGCAGGAAATCGAGCCCCGACCCGTCCGGCAGACGCATGTCCAGCAGCAGCAGGTCCGGTACGCGGGTCTGAATGGACGCCACCGCCTCCGCGAGTGTCGGCGCCGTCACGGCCTCGAACCCGGCCTTGGCGAGATGTCGCGCCACCGCGCGCGCGAACAGCGCTTCGTCCTCGACGAGCAGCACGCGGGCTTCTGTGACCTGCGCGGGAGCCGCGCCGACGGTGGAGTCTGTCATGGGGATGCAGGTGTGCGCGGCGCCAGGATCGAAATGCGGGTGCCCGCATTATCGACGACCTCGAAGCGCAATTCCCAGTCGTGCGCGCGACAGACCTTGAACGCGACGGGAATGCCGAGCCCGGTGCCGAACCGCTTGGTGGTGGGACCGGGCGTCAGGTCCGACGGATTGGGAATGAACGGGATACCCCCCGCCCGGTCGGTGATGGACAGCACCACGGCTGCACCGGACGCTGCGACGGCCACGACGATGGCGGCTCCCGGCGGCGACGCCTCCACCGCGTTCAGCAGCAACCCGTAGAGCGCCTGTTCGACCAGATCGCGATCCGCGTTCACGCACAGGTCCTCGGTCCATTCGGCACGTTCGATCGTGACCCGCTTCTCCGCGAGCTTGGGGCCGAGCAGCCCGAGCACGGCTTCGAAGAGTGCCGTCACGGCCACCGGCTGGCGCTGCGGCTTCAACGGATGAAGGTACGACACCAGCGCGCTGACCCAGCGACCAAGCCGGTCGACGGTTTCCACGATGCCGCGACCGACCTCGGCGGCTTCCCGGACATCCTCCGCGTGCGCCAGCAACTGGGCATTGGCACGAATGCTGGCGAGCGGGTTACGGATATTGTGGGCAACGACCGGCACCAGCGAACCGAGCGCTGCCTGCCGCTCGGACTGCACGAGCGCGCCGCGGCTCGCGGCGAGTTCATGGGCCATGTGGTTGATCCCCCGCGCAAGATCGGCCACTTCACTGACACCCTCCTCGGGCAGCCGAGTGTCGATGTCGCCCGCGGCGATCTGCTGCGTGCCCTGCATGATCCGCTGCATCGGGCGCACAAACCCGCGCGCGAGTCGCCGACGTGACAACGCGATCAGCGCGAGCGCGATCAGGATCGGCAGCGGCACCACCACCGGCGCGTGGCGCGTCCATGTCGCAATGCGGGCGTGCTGATCGGCGAGTCCCTGCGCGACGAGACCGCGGAAGTTGCCGTAAGCCTCCTCGAACTCCGAAGTCAGGCTGTCTTCGTAGCGTGGATCCAGCACCCGACTGCGGACGAGACGGTTCAACAGGTACGAATCCTCCTGGATCTCGTTGAGATTGAACTGGAGCTGTCCGAACGCTTCCTGCAGCCGCTGGATCGCGTAGTCCTCCGCGCGCGAGGCCGACGTCTGGCGCAGCAGGTTGAAGCGGTCCTGGATTTCCTGGTAGTAGCTCGCCGACATCGCCGGCGCGGCCGGATCCG
This sequence comes from Gammaproteobacteria bacterium, assembly GCA_050247235.1. Lineage (GTDB taxonomy): Bacteria > Pseudomonadota > Gammaproteobacteria > CAIKBL01. The sequence continues at coordinate 42,312 of JBFWUN010000004.1, read as the reverse complement.
CTTTCAGGCGGGCCAGCGCGACTTCCTGGATTTCGCGATACAGGAGTGTGCGGATTTCCTGTGCCGCATCCTGCAGGGATTCGAGCCGGAGGGTTTCGGTGGAAGTCTGCTGCCAGAAATAGGCCGACGCGCCGCCGAGTCCGCCAGCGACGATCACCAGCACGAGCAGCGCAAGCTCGTGGCTCAGCAGCAGACTGCGCAGCGATCGGGACGGCGATGGCATGCGCCGATTATTGGAGGTCCGCCGGCCGCGAACAACGCGCAGTGGCGCGACCGGACCCCTCGCGCTGGTCGACTTGGCCCAGCCCTTGGTTGATTTCGACCAGCCTCCCCCGGTGGACCGTGGGCGCACGGCTGGGCGCCGACGCTCGGTGCCTCCAAGCCCTTGCCGTGGCGGTCAATTTCCGCCGCACGCCAACCCTGCGCAAACAGGCACGGGTCTTGCTGTGAGATGGACAGGCACACTCACCGCACTGAAAGGAACCGACATGGCCTGGGAAACTCCTTCTTACAGCGACGTGCGTTTCGGCTTCGAAGTGACGATGTACATCAACAACCGTTGATCGCCACGTCGCCGGACTGAACGCGGAAAGGGGGCTTCGGCCCCCTTTTTCATGTGCCGACCACCCGGGGCAGCGCGTACGCCGAACGTGGCGCTGCGGTCGGTGACCATGGCGCCGGCGCGCCGGTCAGTTCCAGGGAAGCATCCGGCGCAGCAACCGGTCGCCCGGGGTCACCACGTGGCTGAGCGCACCGGCCACGTGCGCCAAGACCAGCGCCAGCAGCACCACTGAGCCGATCACATGCAGTTCGGTGAAGAATTCGTTCAGCGGCGGATTCGCGTGCCCCCAGTGCGGCAGCGGGATCCCGAAGAAGGCGGTCTCGTAGCCGCTGAACGATGATGACAGGTACCCGGTCACCGGCTGCAGCACGAGCAGCACATAGAACAGCCGATGCACCGCGTGCGCCACCGATGCCTGCCAGGCCGGGATGGTCCCTGGCAGCGGAGGCGGCGGATGCAGCACCCGCCAGGACAGGCGCCAGATCGTCAGCAGGAACACCGTCATCCCGAGCGACTTGTGCAGCGCGAAGGTCTCACCGCGCGCCGGACCCTTCGGCAATTCCACCATTGACCACCCGATCGTGAACAGCGCGGCGACGAGCAGCGCCGTGGCCCAGTGGAGCAGGATGGCGAGGCGCGTGTACTTGGCGACGGGCGTCATGGTGGCGGATTGCTTCGGCCTGGGACGGCGCGCGCAGCGTATCACGCACGCAGGCCGCAGTGGTGTGGATCCCGGGACAACGGCGCGATCGTATCCGTCCACGCATCAACAAAATGCGTGAGTCATCGAATGTCACGTCTTATACTTGCAATGGGCCCATCGCGTGACGAGGGCACCGTTGATTCCTGTGATTCCTGACGCTCGAACCGGGTGACCATGCGATTCCGGACCCTGCTGCTTCTGACCTGCTGCCTGTTGGTTCCAGCGGCCCGCGCCGACAGCGTTGATGATGTTCCCGCGCCCAATACCGCCCCGCTGCGCGCGGACATCTACTCGCTCGAAATCCTCAAGTCCAAGCGACAGCTGCTCGTGAAGCAGGGTTCGCGCGTCGCGCGTCGCTACACCGCGGCGGTCGGCAGCGGCGGCCTCGGTGACAAGCGGATCCGCGGGGACCACAAAACGCCGGTTGGCGTGTACTACATCACCGGCTTCAACGACGAAAGTTCATTCGACCTGTTCATGCGGCTCAACTACCCGAGCCTCAAGGACGGATTCTTCGGTCTCAAGCGCGCGCTCATTTCGCGCTCGGAATTCGATCGCATCGTTGATGCCCAGCGCCAGGATGCGTTGCCGCCGCAGGATACGCCGCTCGGCGGCGCCATTGGCATCCACGGGATAGGGGAGGAAACCGCGGACCGCCTCGAGATCCACCGCCTCCTCGACTGGACCCAGGGCTGCATTGCGCTGACGAACCGGGAGATCCGGGAACTGCGCGGTTTCGTGGATATCGGCACGAAGGTCGTAATCCGCGAATGAAATTCCTCTACTTCATCCTCGGGGCAGCGCTCCTGTCCGGTGCTACCCAAGCCGTCGCGGATGGCGATGCCACAGTCCGCGAGGAAGTGCAGGGCACCATCCTGCGCGCGACCACGGGCAAGTCGTTCGCGGACGTCGTGCAGGAGTTGGAGTTCGCAATCACCGAGCACAATTTCCGCATCACTGGCCGCAACACCATCGGCAAAGGCCTGCGCGATCGCGGGTACGCAGATTTTCCGGACGTCGAGGTCATCCATTTCTGCAGCCTGGAAACCGCGCGCGAGGTCCTGCTGCTCGACCGCGGTTACGTCGCGCTGATGCCCTGCCGGGTGTCCGTGCACGAAAGCGATGCGGGGACCGTCATGAGCATGGTGCTGCTGCCGGAATCCCATCCCGACCCCCGGGTGGCGGCGTTCGCGCGCCGGATGAACGGAGTCCTGCGCGAAATCCTCGCGTTCGTGCTGGAAGCAGAAGTGCGCTGAGCCTGTATACTCCCGGCGGCAATTGTGCCGCACTCCCGGGTCACCCATGCTGAATCCGTTCGAATCGCGCCAGACGCCGCCGCCACACTTTCTGCTGCTGGTCTGGCTGATGCTCACCGGGCTGGTGGTGTTCGGCACGGTCGTCATCGTCGACCAGGGACTGCTGCAGGAGATGCTGCACGCGGATCGCAGCCAGATCTGCCTGGTCGTCATCGGCATGTACTTCATCGGGCTTGGCCATACATTCATCCGCACGCGCGTCCTGTCCGATGAACTGGCGCGTGCGAGTGTCCTGGTGGAACGCCTGGAGGCGCCGACGTCGGCGCTCGCGATCACCCCCCGGGGCCTCGCGTTTGCCGATGGCACCCCCGTGTCCGGGGGATTTGCCGGCAACTATCTCCATGAGCGTTTCGCGACTGCAACTTCCGCCGCGCCCGAGGCACCCGACGGCGACCTGCTCGATGCCTACGCGTCGCGCGTACGAAGCGCCAACGAGTTCGGCTGGTTCTACATCGACCTGATGCTCAAGGTCGGGTTCCTGGGTACGCTGGTCGGGTTCATCCTGATGCTCAGTTCAGTCGCCGACACCGGCAATCTCGATGCGAGCACGATGCAGAAGGTTCTGAAGCAGATGAGCCTTGGCATGAGCACCGCGCTGTACACGACGCTCGCCAGCCTGGTGGGCGGCATCCTGCTGTCGATCCCCTACTACCTGCTCGATCGTGGCCTCGAACGGCTGCTCCAACTCACCGTGTACGCGAAGGATGTGCTCGTCCCCGCGCGACTGCCCGCGGGCCGCTGAGGCCGGCGCATGTCTGCCCTCGCACGCGTCTCGAGCCGACACCGCCAGCCGTTCGATCCGATCACGGCGGTCCTGTTCAAGATCATCCAGGCGATCACGTACCTGTTCGTGCTGGCGGTGCTGTTCATGAACCCGGAAGCCAAGAAAGGCATCATCGATCCCAAGGCCGAGTACATCATCACCGTCACGTGGCCGGATGGAAACCCGAACGATATCGATACCTACGTGGAGGATCCGGCCGGCAACCTGGTCAACTTCTCGGCGGCGTCGGCCGGGCTGATCCACCTGGATCGCGATGATCGCGGCAACCTCAATGACACGCTGAACATCAACGGCAAGGTGATCGCCAATCCGCTCAACCAGGAAGTGACGACGATCCGCGGCGTCATCACCGGCGAGTACATCATCAACGTCCACTACTACGCGACCGAGGACAACGAACCCGTGCCGGTGACCGTGCGGGTGGACAAGGTGAATCCGCGGCTCGAGGTGATCTACTACGACACGCTCACGCTCGAGAAGAAGGACGACGAGAAGACCGCGGTGCGTTTTTCGATCCTGAACAATGGCCAGGTCACGAACATCAACCACATTCCAAAGAGCTTGGTCGCGAAAGCGTTCAAACGCAGCTGAACCGGGAGAAACATGGTGCATCTGGGACATGGCGCGATCGTCTCGGCCTTCGTGGTCGTGACGCTTATCCTGCTTGGACTTGGTCTCTATTCACGCTGGTCCCTGCGCACCAAGGTGGGCGGTATCCTCGTCGTGACGGCGGCCTACCTGCTGGTCTACTACGCGCTGCCGCGCATGCTCGGCTGGCCGACCGATCAGCAGGTCCCGCGCCGGTTCAACCTGTACGGGGTCTATTTCCAGGAACCGGATCGGAAATCCGGCGAAGCCGGCGCGGTGTTCTTCTGGGCCGGAGATCTCGCGCCCGGCGCGGACCCGCGCCCGCGCGCCTACAAGATGCCGTTCAAGGCGTCCTTCAAGTCCGTATTCCAGGAAGCGCAGGGCAAACTCAAGCAGAACATTCCCCAGGAGGGTGAAATCGAGCTGGACGACGAACCACAGGGCGTCCCCCTCGACTGGACCCGTCTCGGTCAGAAGAGCGTCAAGCTCAAGTTCCGGGATGCCATCGTGAACCTGCCGCCCGCCAAGGGCGTGCCGTAGCCGGAGCGACGTCGATGAGCACACAACCCCTCGCTGCTTTCCTTGTCGGCTACGTGATCGTCGCGCTGCTGCTGCTCAACGTGCTGCTTTTCACGCGTTGGATGTGGTGGGTCAAGGTCGGATCACTCGTGACGGTGGCCTGGCTGTTTCACGCCACGTGGGCATCGCTGCCCGACCTGCTCGGCTGGCCTACGCACGAAGGGCTGCCCGAACGCTTCAACCTGATGGCGCTCGAGGTGGTGGAACCCGACAAGGGCGGCGCCACCAAGGGTGAAATCTACTTGTGGGTGACCGAACTCAATCTCGATCATTCCCCCCGGGTCCCTCGCGCATTCGCGGTGCCGTTCCATCCGGAACTCCAGTCCAAGCTCGCAACCGCCGGCACCAAGCTGCGCAAGAACATGCCGCAGCTCGGCGAGCGTACGGACGCACCGTTCGAGTCCGGCCCCACCTCGCTCGGTCACGCGGAAAAGATGGTGAATCTCGATTTCTTCGACATGCCCGATCCCCTGTTTCCCGAAGGTGGGCAGTGAGCGCCACGCACGACGGCCTGGCGGCGACTCGGGGGTCGCCGCCACTGTCAGGTTCCGCGGCCGGGATCCCGGGTGATCCGCCGTCGTGACCGCCGTGCGCGTCACGCTCAAGGCCGGCCGTGAAAAGGCCTTGTTGCGTCGTCACCCATGGGTGTTCTCGGGGGCGGTGCAGCGCCTGTCGGCAGACGCGCGCAGCGGCGACGCGGTGCGCGTCGAATCGGCAGACGGCCGCTTCCTCGGCTGGGGGACCTACAGTGCACAATCGCAGATCGTCGCGCGGATCTGGAGCTTCGACGAACAGCGCCCGCTCGATGCCGCGCTGCTGGATTCCCTGGTGGCCGGGGCGCTCGCGCGGCGCGCGCGCACCTGCCCTGGAGCGCGGACCCTGCGTCTGATCAACTCGGAAGCTGACGGCCTGCCCGGCGTGGTTGGCGATCGCTACGGGGAGTGTCTCGTGCTGCAGCTGACGAGCGCGGGTGCGGACCGCTGGCGCGACGTCATCGTCGAGGCGCTCGCGCGCCACACCGGGCTCGAGACCATCTACGAGCGCTCGGATTCCGACGTACTCGCCCTCGAGGGGCTGTCCCCGCGCCATGGTCCGCTGCGCGGGGACTCGCCGGACACCCCCGTGATCGTGGATGAGGCCGATCTCCGCTACGCCGTCGACATCACGGCAGGCCACAAGACCGGCTTTTACCTGGACCAGCGCGAAAACCGCGCACTGGTGCGCACCTTGGCCGACGTTCCCACCGTGCTGGACTGCTTCTGCTACACCGGCGGCTTCACCTTGAACGCCCTGGCAGGCGGCGCGCGGCACGTGGTATCGATCGACTCCTCTGGCGACGCACTGGCGCTCGCGCGGACCCACACGGGTCTCAACGGGCTCGATCCGGCACGCGTGGACTGGATCGAGGACGACGTGTTCCGCCACCTGCGCCGCCTGCGCGACCAGGCGCGCAGCTTCGACCTCGTGATCCTGGATCCGCCCAAGTTCGCCCCCACCGCGGCGCTCGCCGAGCGCGCAGCCCGCGGCTACAAGGACATCAACCTGCTCGCACTCAAGCTGCTCAAACCCGGCGGCATGCTGCTGACTTTTTCCTGCTCGGGAGGAATCGGTCGCGAGCTGTTTCAGAAAATCATTGCCGGCGCGGCGCTCGACGCCGGCGTGCACGCGCAGATCGTACGGACGTTGTCCGCGGCGCCGGATCATCCGGTGTCGCTCGCATTTCCCGAAGGCGAATACCTGAAGGGGCTGCTGGTACAGCGCGATTGAGTGCGCGCCCCGGTAGCCAGTGAGAAGTACGTCGCACTTCGCGTCGATGCACGGCGCGTTCATCCCGGATTAAGTGCCACCTCCGTAACGTCGCAATCGCGTCATCACGCAAGCAAACCCGAAAGGAGGCAGGCAGATGCGCACGTTGAAGCAATCGCTGAGGTTCGTCATGACCGGTGCGGTCGCGGCGCTCGTCCTCGGGTCGAGCGGCACGGCAGCCGCGGATCCGCCGTGGGAGCGCGGTTATCACCGTCACGCGCACCGTCACCACCGGTGCCACGATCACCCGCCGCAGGTGGTCGAGCACCACTACTACCCGGCACACCAGCAGGTGGTGTATGCGCCGCCTCCCCAGGTGGTTTACGCACCGCCCCCGCGCCAGGTGGTCTATGAGCAGCCGGTGCAGTACGTGAACACGTACCCGCAGCACGGCTACCAGGGTGGCTATTACGCAGCCAACGGCAACCGCCTGCTGTCGAGCGCGGTGCTCGGCGCGGCGGGCGGATTCCTCGGCTCGCAGGTGGGTCACGGCAGCGGCCGCGCCGCCGCGACCGCCGCGGGCGCCGTCGCCGGCTGGTTGCTGGGCGGCAACCTGGGCCGCTGATCGTTCCCGGCGAGGAGCGGCCGACGGCGCGAACCGCGCCTCCAAACCGCGGTTCGCGCCCTTCCCTGGTGCAGTCGCGGCGCGCGTGCGCGACAATGCCACGCCGGGGGTGAACACGATGTCGATGCTGCTGCGGATCCTCGGGCTGTGCGTGCTCGCCGGCGTATTCCTCGTCGCGTCGTTCGCCGGCAACCTGCTGCACAGCATTCTCGCAAGCGTGCCGCACGGCACCCGCTGGCTGTGGACCGTGCTCGTCGCGTTCGCCGCGCTGGGGCTCGTCCTGACGGTGCAGCGACGCCGTCGCGCGCGGCGCCCCCGTTCCCCGGATCGCGCTTGACGTCTCCCGGCCGGGCCGCCACCCTTGGCCGCGCTCCACCGCGAGCGACATCCACCGTCACGACCCGGGTGCAGATGCTGGATGCGAACATCACCCGGCCCCAGGAGGCCAATCTCATGAAACTCATCGATTCCTTTGGACCCAATCCGCGCGTCGTGCGCATGTTCATGGCCGAGAAGGGCCTGACCCTGCCGCGCGAGGAGGTGGACCTGCTCGGCGGCGAAAATCGCCAGGAAGCCTATCTCAAGAAGAACCCGGGCGGTCAGCTGCCGGCACTGCAGCTCGACGATGGCACGTACGTGGCCGAGACCGCGGTGATCTGTGAGTACCTCGAAGAAAAGCACCCGACCCCGACGCTGATCGGGCGCACGGCCGAGGAACGCGCACTGGCACGCACCTGGCAGCGCCGCGTCGAATTGAACATCACCGAGAACATCTACAACGGCTTCCGCTTTTCCGAAGGCTACGAGCTGTTCAAGAACCGCGTGCATTGCATTCCCGCTGCGGCGGCCGACTTGAAGGCGACTGCCCAGGAATGGCTGCAGAAGGTCGACGGCCTGCTCGGCGAGCAGCCGTACATCTGCGGCAACGAATTGCGCTTCGTCGACATCACGCTTTACTGCTGCATGGACTTCGCGAAGGACGTCGGTCAGCCGCTGAACCCGGGCCTGAAGAAGATCGGAGCATGGTTCGAGCGCATGAACGCGCGTCCGAGTGCCACCGCGAGCCTTCACCCCGCGTGGCAGCAGGTCAAGATGCGCGGCTGAGCAGCCGCCATTGCCCCGGGGGTCCGGACGGGATCCCCGGGGGCACGTACCACCGCTCCGGCCGTCGCGGTCAGCGTGGATCCATCAGTGCCTCGTCCCGCCGCCAGGTCTCCCCGTGTTCGAACACGCGGAAATCGCCGTCCGGGATCCCGCGCGCGTGCAACGCCCGGCGCAGCCGGTGCGGCGGTTCATCCAGGGGTTCGTCGGTCAGCACGAACGTCCCCCAGTGCATCGCCACTGACATCCGCGCCTCCAGGTCGAGATGGATCTGCACGGCCTCCTCCGGGTTCACATGGTGCACGGCCATGAACCAGCGCGGGTCGTACGCACCGATCGGCAGCGCCGCGACGTCGACTGCCCCGAGGCGCGCGCGAATCGCGCGGAAATCCGGCGAGTAGCCGGTGTCGCCCGCGAAGAAGTAGCTGAAGTCTCCGCCATCGAGCCGCCAGCCGCCCCACAACGAACGGTTGCGATCCCAGCCGGAACGCGCGCTCCAGTGCTGTGCCGGCGTGAACGTGCACGTGAGTCCGTGGAAATCCGTGACCTCCCACCAGTCGAGTTCCAGTACGTTGTGCACCCCCTTCGAGGTGAACCATGCCTTCAGGCCGAGCGGCACGAGGAACTTCGGCGGCGCGGGGCGCTGATGGTGAAGCCGCTGCACGGTCGCGGCATCGAGGTGGTCGTAATGGTTATGCGACACCACCACGAGGTCGATCGGCGGCAACGTGTGGAAGTCGAGCGCCGGGGGCATCCAGCGTCGCGGTCCGGCGAAACCAAGCGGCGATGCGCGCGCGGTGAGGTGCGGATCCGTGAGCACGTTCACGCCGCGATGCTGCAGCAGGAACGTCGCGTGCCCGATCCACGTGAGCGTGGTTTCGGTGCGATTGGCCACAAGCCAGGCCGCGTCCGGCCGACGGCTCGGAAACCGCCAGCCGCCGCGCGGAATGCGCGGCAGCCCGTGGCGCCAGCGTTCGCGCTGCCACCGCCAGAAGCTCGCGTGTTCCCATCCCTGCGGGTGGTTGTTGCGGAAGCCGTCCGCGGTGTGATGGAAGGGACGCAGGTCCTCCCGGGAAGGTGACTGTCCGCCGCCGTCCATCCCGGCTCAGGACCGGACGATCATGCCGGCGGCGGCGAGTCGATCGCGCTGCGCGGCGTCGTAACCGAGTTCCGCAAGGATGCCATCCGTGTGCTCGCCGAGCCTGGCCACCCACGGGATCACCGCGGAATGAGTGGCGGAGTAGAGCACCGGCGAATTGGGCACCGTCAGCGGGCCCGCGGCGTCCACCACCTCGGTGATCATGCCCCGGTACAACAACTGCGGATCGGTCAGCGCATCGTCGATGGGGCGATACGGCGTGGCCGGAACGCCGGCCGCATCGAGCTGCGCAACGATGTCGGCGGTCGTGCGCGTCGCCGCCCAGGATTCGACTCGCGCGATCAGTTCCGCGTAGTGATGGAAGCGGTCCGCCGTCGTGCGGAAGCGCGGATCTGCCTTCAGTGACGGATCGCCGATACACGCCGCGATGCCATCGAACTGGCGCTGCGTCAGGAGCATCAGCAGCACGAATCCGTCCGCGGTCCCGATCGGACCGTAGATGCGGTCCCGCATCTCGGGGTTCAGCACCTGCTGGAAATCCTTGTGCATCGTCGCGAGCAACGCATCGTACATCGAGATGTCGATGTACTGTCCAACACCCGTGCGTTCACGGTGGAACAGCGCGCTCGTGATCGCGCCGTAAGCCTGCAGCGCAGCCGTCGTGTCTCCCACCGGGACGCCCATGTTCAGCGGGCGGGTCAAGCCTGGCTGGTAACGCAGGGTCACCATCTCGTAACCACTCCACGCCTGCACGATCGGACCGAATGCCGGGCGCTGCGCCGAAGGTCCCGCCTGCCCGTAACCGGAGATCGAACACATGATGAGATCGGGTTTGTGCTCGCGCAGCCGCGCGTAATCCAACCCGAGCCGCACCATCACCCCGGGGCTGAAGTTCTCGACCACCACATCGATCTCGCGGAGCAGTGCAAACACGATCTCGCGGGCGACCGGTTGCTTGAGGTCCAGCGCGAGGCAGCGCTTGCCGCTGTTCAACTGGCTGAACAACGTGCTCGCTCCTGCGCGAAACGGCGGTCCGTGTCGCAGGAGTTCTCCTTCAGGAGGCTCGATCTTCAGCACGTCCGCCCCGTGGTCCGCCATCAGGCGGGTGCAGTAGGGCCCCGCGATGACGGCGCTGAAATCCAGCACGCGAACGCCGTCCAGCACGCGGGGGCCACCGGGACCGCGGTTGTTCTCGATACTCATGTACTCTCCTCCGAAACGTGCTTCGAACGGCGCGGCGCCCCGCGCGCGAGGCGTGCGCCCGTGCTGCGCGGGCGCACGCCGCGTGGACTTGCACGCCGGTTCGTGCGGCGCGGGCTCCGCGTGGATCAGGGTGCCGCGTCGATTTCCCGCAGAAGTTCCTGCGCGACGCGGAACGCGTCCACCGCCGCGGGCATGCCGCAGTAGACCGCTGTGTGCAGCAGCAGCCCGCGGATCTCGCGCGTCGTCAGCCCGTTGTTCAGTGCGCCGCGCAGATGCAGCTTGAGTTCGTGCGGGCGGTTCAGCGCGACGAGCATTGCGACGGTCGCGAGACTGCGCTCACGGCGCGACAGGTCATCCCGGGTCCAGACTGTCCCCCAGGCGTTCTCGGTCACGAGTTCCTGCAGCGGCATGCTGAAATCATCCGCCGCCGCAAGCGCGCGCTCGACGTAATCCGCGCCCAGCACGGCCTTGCGCACCTCGAGACCGGCGTCGAACTTCGATGTGGTCATGGGCTCCTTTCGCTCAGGTATCAGGCGGGTGGCGGGCGCCCGGTCGTCACCGGCGGCGTACGCGCGGGCAGCAGGCGCACCGGGCGCCACAGACCGTCGTGCGCGAAGTTCCGCCAGCCCCAGCGCAACCAGTTCAACAGTGCGAACGCGAGCCACAGCGCCCACGCGAGCATCAGCGCACGATACCACCAAAGCGACACCGACCAGACGGTCGCGACGGGATATGCATCGGGGGCACGGTCCTGGAACCAGTTCAGCGTGGCGGCCGTGGACCCGTTGCCCGCAATCTGCATATCGGGACTGCCGAGCAGGCCGTGCCGGATGGCGTCGAACAGCATCGACAGCGCGGCCAAGGTGAGCACAGCGAGCGCGATCTGCAGGAGATTGAACCGCCATCGCCCGAGGTCGTCGGTCGCCACGCGGACCCGCGCACCGAGCGCCAGCAGCCACCCGACGACCACCAGCGCGGAGAGGACGTCCGTCTGGCTCAGGCCGATGCCCAGCAAGGTCCACTGGGTCGCTGACAGTGGCGTCAGCCGTGTACGCGCGAGCCCGACGGCCACCAGCACGATCACGATCAGCACTCCCCAGAACAGGATGGCCGGACCGAGCCGCGGACCCCGCACGAACAGCGTCCAGCGATCCTCCGGCAGTTGAACCGTCAGCGAATCGTTCACGCTCGGTGCCCCCAGCGCGAACTCGGGGGTCCGGTATCGCGCACCCAGCCCCGCCTCGCTACGCCATGCGACTACGACCGGGCGCGCGCCCGGCGTCAGCGGCAAGGTCACGCGCCGACCGTCCTGGCGGATGGGCTGAGGAACCCCATCGATGGTCACACTCTGCAGCGCGGCATCGACCGGCAAGGTCAGCGCGTGCTGTCCTCCCTGGCTGCTGCGCAACGTGAACTCGAGCGTCGCGTCCGTGGTGCGCTGGCCGGGGTTCGTGACCAGTCGCGCGCGATCGAGCGTGACCCACTGGCCGGGAACGCCAGTCGGCCGGGTCAGCGCGATCCCGACCTTCTCGCCGGGCCACGGCCGCCACTCCGGCAGCCACTGCCCGTCACCGTCCTGGTGGTGTACCACCGGGATCCCGGTAAACGCGGCGTGCCAGACCGGCGAGATGTCCGCGCGCCAGGTTTCGCTCCAGGCGTCGGTGCGGGGCGCTTCCAGGTCCAGCGTGTCCCGTGGCGTCAGCACGGACACCCACTGGAGCGCGCGCTCACCGGCGGCAAAACTCACGTTCACGTGCCCATCCGTGACCTGGATATCGGGCGTGGTGACGGATTCCCCGGCGAGCAGAGGCACGCGCAGGGTGGCCGCGCCGCCGGGCGGTGTGCGTCGCTCGATCCGCGTCTCCACGCGCCAGTCGAGACCAAGCCGCAGGGTGCGTGTGACGGTGAAATAGGCCGGCAGGCTGCGCGCGGCGAGTGCTTCCAGCGGCGTGGCGTCGCCGGTCGGGCGCGCGCGCGTCAAAATCAGCTGCGATTCGACCTTGCCATCGGGTCGCAGCCCCTCCACTGCCCAACCGGCGAGATTCGCCTCCAGCCGCTGCGGGACCAGCGGGAGCGGAACTTCGATGCGGGTGCGTGCCGGCAGTGCGCCGATCAACGTGACACGATGTACCCCGGGCGGCACCATGAGCCACACCATGCCTTCGCTGGCGCGCCGCATCGCGGTGGCCGGTACGGCATCGATCAGAACCGTTTCCGGCAGCCACTGGTCTGCGCGTCCTGGCAGCGGAATGCCGGTCTCGACTGCCGCCTGCACCTCGAGTTCAATCTTCAGGCTGCCGTCCAGCAGGCCCACGGCGGCACGCGGCACGTCGGCGCAGGCCGGCGCGCACATCGGGGCCCGCAGGAGCCGGCCTTTCAGCGTGTCCAGCAGGGCAGGATCCGGAAACGCGGCGTGCGCCACCGGTGCCCCGGCAATTCCCAGCACGCCGATCGCGAACAGAATCGCGGCGACGGGCGGCATACGTTCGCGCCGGAGTCGGCCGAACGTGCTGACGAACAGGAACCCGACCAGCCAGGCGAGCAGCGCCACGCGCAGCAGCGCGAGCGCGCCGTTCACGCGAGGGGAAATCAGCACGAACGACAGCGGCTGCGCGGCCGTGACCGGGCCGTTCCACCCGAGATCGATCGCGGTCCAGCGCCAGTCAGGCACGCCGGGACCGGTCTGGATCCGTGCCAGCGGATCCTGCTCGAGCGCACGCCTCGGCGTCACGTGCTCCGTCCGCGGTCCGGCGGCGGACTTCGCGAGCATGCGCGACGCACGGTCGTGGAGCGCGTCACTCTCGACGCTGCCTGCCACCTGCCCGGGCACCGGAGTCGCGATCTCCATTGCCGCCGTCGCCGGTGCATCGGCTGCCATCGGGACTGGCGACGGAGGGCCGATCGTCTCGTATGGCCGCTCGAGCTGCGGGTAGAGCCCGGTGCGCAGGTGGGTCACCATGAACACCACCGCGTGTGTGGCCAGCACGAGCAGGACAACGTTGCGATACGCGGTGACCCCACGGCACAGGCGGCCTGCCGGCAGCACTCGCAACAGCGCCACCGCGGCCAGCAGGTGCAGCCACACCTGGCGCGGTGCGGTGGGCTCATGCCACAGCAGCAGCAACGTCACCGCGGCCAGCGCCGCGGCACGCCAGTGCCACAGCCGGGCAACGCCGACCGTCGCGATCAGCACGAGGAAGAGATCCAGCAACGTCCAGCGGTGCAGCCACGTGTCGGGGACATTGTCCGCACCGGTGGCGGACCACAGCCGCCAGCCGGGTGGCAGGTGCAGGGTGACCGACAGGCCGCTGACGTCAGTGGCCCAGCCGACCGCCGGCAGCGAGCGCACGTCCCCTTCCACGCGTGAGTCGGCCTCCAGGTCCACTGTCCCGCGGCGGACTTCGACGCCTTGTCCCACGCCGTCGCGCGTCGTCACAAACTGGGGTTCGCCGTTCAAGGTGACCCGCCCGAGCGCGAGTTGCGGCGCGGCGTCGAGTCGCCACGCGCGCGTCATCCGGCCGGAGATGCGATCACGTGCCGTCATCCCCTGCCCGTCGAAGTCGAGCCACAGCTCGCGCGCGAGGTGCAGCTGATCGGGCTCGGGATCCGGGTCGCCGCGTCGCCGCGTCGTGAACGAGAGCCCGGATCCGGCCGCGACCCGGTACGCGGGGAGTTGCTGCCATTCGCCCGGGAGCAGCGTCTGCGCGGGATCGATCCCGGGCGCGCCGGCGACATCGACGAGCCGCAGCGCCGGCCGCGCATCGAACACCCAGACCTCCTCGCCCGGCCACGGCGCCGGGCGTGGCGGCAAGCCGATCGCGTCCACGGGACCTCCGTGGCGGGTGGTGAGCTGCAAGGTCCAATGGCCGGGACGCAGTTGTACCCGCAGGTCTCCGTTCGGTTCGAGCCGCGCGGGCAGCGGACCCTCGAGCGCCATCGGGACACTGTCCGGCAGCTGCGCGGACGGCAGCGTGACCTCGCGCTGCGCACCCGCGACGTCCAGTGCGATCCAGGTCACGACCTGGAACGGCTGGTCGTCCACCAGCCGCCGGAAGACCTGCACGTCGAGTCGTTCCTCCGGCGCATCCTCCACGCGCGCCGGCGCCGCCGGACGCAGCCAGACTTCCCCCGGCGTGTTGCCGAGGGGGAGCGGCCGCCCGTCCACGGTGAGCGCCACGAGCCCGTACTCGCCCGGTACCGGCAATGACTCCGGCAGGCGTGACCAGTCGAACGCCCCCGCCAGCCGGTGGCGGCCAGCCGCCAGTTCGACGGCCGGGACACCCTGACGGGCCACCACCACCACGGGCTCGCCGTGATCCGTCACCCGCTGTGGCCATGCGCCCGGACGCCCGGGCAGCGGCAGCCAGGCGTCCTGGTAGACCTCCACGTCGAGGTGGAACGTTGCGCCGCCCGCGACGGCGTCGAGGTCGAGGCGGCCGGGCCATGCACACTGGCGTGACGCCCCATTGAACAGGAACGGGCAGGCGTGATCGGGGACCTCGTCGAGGACCCAGGGGATCCAGTCGCGCAACGCCGGAGGGACGTCCGTTGCCGCGATGGCCGCGTACGCCTGCCCCGCCAGGCCGAGCACCCAGGCGCAGACGATGCCGCGCCAAACCTCCTTGGACATGCCACTCCTCCCGGTCACAGCCATCCACGCCGCTTGAAGAAATAGTAAGTGACGACCGCGGACCCGACCATCGCGCCGAGCGCCCACGCG
Source organism: Gammaproteobacteria bacterium (assembly GCA_050247235.1). Taxonomy (GTDB): domain Bacteria; phylum Pseudomonadota; class Gammaproteobacteria; genus CAIKBL01. Next base: position 27,286 of record JBFWUN010000004.1, on the reverse strand, counting down.
TAACCGTACCGCCACGCGAGTTCCGGCATGACGCCAAAGTTCATGCCGTAGATGCTCGCGACGAGCGTGGGAGGCAGGAACACCACGGCGGCCACCGAGAAAATCTTGATGATGCCGTTCTGCTCAATGTTGATCATGCCGAGAATCGCCGCGAGTTCGAAGCTGAGATTGTTCGCGAGAAATGCCGTCTGATCGGTCAGGGACTGCAGGTCGTGGCGCAAGGTCGCGGCACGCGGGCGGAAATCCTGCGCGAGGTCGAACTCGAGGGTTGGCCGGCTGACGAATCCGATCAGGCGATGGAGGCTCGCGAGACTGGCACGCGCCCGCGCGAGCAGCACCTGGTTGCGTTCCAGCTGGCGGAGCATTGCCGCGTAGTCGTGGCGGACTCTCCGCGCGTCGTGTTCCGGGCTCAGCACGCGGTGGACGAGGTCATCAAGCTCGCGCCCGACGCGGTCGATGCTGAGGGCGATGCGTTCGATGAACGCATCGAGCAGGCCCAGCAGCACGGCATCGGCGGCGCCCGACGGCGGCCGGCGCGATGCGCGCTCGGCGAACAGCGTGACGGCCTTCGGTGTCGCGTAACGGACCGTCACCAGGCAGCGTGGCGTCAGCACGAACGACAGGTCGTCGGTCCGGGGATACTCACCTTCCGAGTTCACGATGATGGTCGCCGTCAGGTAGACCGCGCCGCGCTCCTCGAACAGGCGTGCCGAGTCCTCGAGCGCCCGCATCTCCTCGCGGGTGGGGAGATCGACACCGAGCACCTGTTCGGCATGCGCCTCCTCTTCCGGCGTTGGTTCGAACAGGTCGATCCAGCGCGCCCGGGCGAGATGGTCTCCGGTCACGAACCCCGGGTACGCGCGCAGCCCTTCGGGCACGCTGCAATAAGTCGTGATCATCCCGCCCCTTTCGTCCCATGCGCCCGCGGGGGCGCGCCGGGATTTTTACCTAAAGAAATGCCGGAAGGACGCCGTTAGATCGCCCAATGAGTCCCTCCCGCCCCATCCGCCTGCTGCGCCGGCTCGCGCTCGTGCTCGCGCCGTGCACGCTGCTCGGCGCGTCGGCCGTCCACGCCGCGCCACCGGACGTGCGTATTCTGATCGACGTCTCGGGCAGCATGAAGCAGAACGATCCCGCCAACCTCCGGGTACCGGCGCTCAAGCTGCTGACCGAACTGCTGCCAAGCGGTGCGACCGCCGGCGTCTGGCTGTTCGACGAGCAGACGGTCCCCCTGATCCCGCCCGGTCCGGTCGATGCGGACTGGAAGAAGCAGGCCCGCGCCGCCGCCGACCGCATTCATTCACAGGGCCAGTTCACGCATATTGAGGCCGGGTTGGACGCGGCGACCGCCGACTGGAAGTCGGCAGCCGCGCCAGACACGCCGCGCCACGTGATCCTGCTGACGGACGGGATGGTCGATGTCAGCACCGATGCACAGGCAAGCGCGGCGTCGCGCGCCCGCCTGCTGGCGGACGGGCTGACCCGGTTCCAGGTGATCGGCGCGCACGTGAACGCGGTGGCGCTGTCCGATGCAGCTGACAGTGCGTTGCTCGGTGCGATCGCGCAGGGCACGGACGGCTGGTTCCAGCAGATCGACGATGCGAGTGCCCTGCAGCGCGTGTTCCTGCACCTGTTCGAGCAGGCTGCCGCGCCGGACGGGCTCCCGCTGCAAGGGAATCGCTTCACCGTCGATACCAGCGTCCGCGAACTGACCCTGCTGGTGTTCCACGCGGCGAACGCGTCGCCGCTCGAACTGACGACTCCCGACGGGGCGGTGCTGCGGGAGGCCGATGCCGGTGACGCGCTCGCGTGGCATCACGAGGCAGGCTACGACCTGGTGACGATCGCCGCGCCGCGGGCCGGCCAATGGTCCTTCAACGCGCCGGACGATCCGGACAACCGCGCGCTGGTGGTCACCGATCTCGCGCTCGCGGTCGATGACCAGCCGACGCACCTGATGCCCGGCGAACCCCTGGCGGTCGGTGCGCGGCTGCTGGAACAGGGGATCCCCCTCGCGCGTCCGGACTTCCTCCGTCTCGTGAAGGCAGACGCCGCGATATCCGGCGCGGAAGGCGCCGGCGATCTCGTCACCTTGCCCCTCGACCCGGAGAACCACGTGTTCCAGGGCGCCGTCACGGCCACGGCGCCCGGCGCCTACGACCTCGTCGTCCGCGTCGATGGCGGTACGTTCCAGCGCGAGGTGCACCGGCGCTTCCAGGTGGCGGAGACACCGATCGATTTCAAGGTCGACCACGCGCGTGATGACCAGGGCGCGCGTGTGATCCACCTGACCGTTGCCGCCAACCCGGAGCTGGTTCGTCCGGAGACTTTCTCGGGCCTGCTCGAGCTGCACATGCCGGGTCATCCCGCACGGGTGCTCGAAATGCCGCCGCTCGACGGTCACGAGATCACGCTGGAACTGCCCGCCGACGCGGCCGGCGACTACGTGCTGCAGCCGTGGGTGTTCGCCGAGTCCCGCGCCGCACGTGCGCTCAAGTTCAAGCCCGATCCGCTGACTGTCACGTTCGGCGACGGCGAGCGTCCCGCATCCGAACCGGCACCTGTAGCCGACGGCGCGCCCGCCTTGCCGACGCCGCCTCCGCTCCCACCGCCGTTCAGCTGGATGACGATGGCGGGCGTGGTGCTGGTGGGCAACCTCGGCCTCGGCTCCGCGCTCGGCGGCCTGTGGTTCGCGCTGCGCCAGCGCGTACTGCCTTCCAAAGGACTCTCGATATGACGCTCACGGGTCTCGAAGCCGGTCTGCTGGTCACGACGATCGAGTTCGCGCTGATCGCCTGCGCGATCGCGTACTACGCGCTGCGCCGGGGTCGTCAGGCCACCCGGCAGCAGGTCGCCGATGTGGCGGGTCTCGTGAACCGGGTCGACGGTTCGGCCGAGACACGGCGCGAGGCCCTCGCCGCCGTGATCACTGAGACGTACCGGTTCGACTCCGAGGAGACCGAGCGGGTGGTCACCGACTTCATCGAGCGCGAACGCGCGTTCTACAACGCGATGATCGGCGTGCATCTCGGCCGTGGCGGCAAGTCACTCGAGGACGTCCCGGCCGAACTGACCAAGGTGGTGGCGCCGTGGCTGCGGCTGACCCCCAAGGACATGATCCCCGCGGATACCGTGACGGCGCTCGAGAACGCGAACTCGGTGCTGAACCAGGAACTCGTCATCACCAAGCGGGTGCTCGACGAGCTCATGGAGGAGTACAACGCGGCCTTCCACAAGGAGCGCAGTCGCGGCGCGACGGCGGAACCGGAAGCGGACGACGGATCACATGACCTGCTCAGCATCGACGACGGCGATGCCCCGCTGGCCGCACACGCGACAGCGGCGCCGCGATCATCGACGGCCGAAGTCGCGGCGCACGAGGCGCCGGCTTCCACTGCCCCCTCCGCGCCGGCATCCGGCGCGGTGTCTACGGCACGGAACGACATCGCGACGGACGACTTCGAGGACGTTGGCGAGATCATCGCGCTCGATCTCGACACCGATGAAACGCTCGCCACCACGGAGATGGCCGAGGGCCTGACCCCGAACGATCTCGATGCGCTGATGGAGAACCTCGAGTTCGAGGAAGAGCGTCGGACCGCGGTCGCCTAGGCGACCGCCGCGCCTGCCAACCCGCATGTCGAACCCGGCCCAGATCAGAACCTCCGCGCGCGGCGAGTATCTCGCGCACGCGTTCGGCCACCTCGACGTCTTTCAGAACGTCGACTTCGACGAGATTGCCGATCTCGTGAGCCGCTGCGAACTGGTCAACGTGAACACGCACGAGGCGGTGCTGATCGAGGGGCGCGAGAATCACGCGCTGTACCAGATCGTCAGCGGCCGCCTGCAGGTGGTCCTCGACGGTGTTTCGCGGACACCGCTGGCGACGTTCGGTCCCGGTGCCTGCGTGGGCGAACTCTCCATCCTGACGCAGCGCGACACCACCGCGAACGTGATCGCGCTGGAGCCGACGCGCCTGCTCGTGATCGAGGAGACGGTGCTCTGGACCTTGATCCGGCGCTGCCACGCGTTCGCTTGCAACCTGCTGCTCGTGCTGTCGAGCCGGATCAGGGAAACCAACGATCGGCTGCGCACGAGCCTGCACGCCGAGCAGCAATCTGCCAAGGTCGCGCGCATCGACTCGCTTACCGGGCTGTACAACCGGCGCTGGCTGGACGAAGTGCTGGTGCGCGAGACGCAGCAATGCCAGCGGGAAAACCAACCGCTGAGCGTGATCATGCTCGACATTGATCACTTCAAGCGTCTCAACGATCTCCACGGGCACCTGATCGGCGACGAGGTGCTGCGGATCGTCGGCCTGCGCCTGACCAACGCGATGCGCCACTGCGGACTCGCGACCCGGTATGGCGGGGAGGAGTTCGTGGTGCTGATGCCCGGGGTGGCGCTCGCGGATGCGCGCGACATCGCCGAGGACTTCCGCGCGGGGTTCGATCGCACGGCGATCTCCACCACCGCAGGGGCCCTGCGCCTGTCGGTGTCGATCGGCGTCAGTGACCTCGGCCCGAAGCAAACGGCGCGCCGGCTGCTCCACGCCGCCGACCAGGCGCTGTATCGCGCCAAGACCCTCGGCAGGAACCGGGTCGAAGTGCTGCCGCACACGGAATCGCTCGACGGCTGAGTCGCGCCGCGTGGCGCCGGCAGTGCCACCCCTCCCGCCCGAAGCACCTTCACCTGGCACGTGCCCGCGCGCGCGAGCCTGTCGTGCGACTCAGGCGCAACCCTCTGCCCGCGTCCGGTCGAAGCCGGCCACACGCATGGGACTGGGCTAGAATGCCGCGTTGTTCCCGTCCCCTGATTTCCACTGGAGCCCGCATGAAAATCTACGACAAGCTGTACATCAACGGCGCCTGGGTCCGCTCCCACGGCACCGGCACCATCGACGCGACGAACGCGTCCACAGAGGAGGTCACCACCCGGATTCCGGAAGGCACCGACCAGGACGTCAAGGATGCCGTCGCCGCCGCCCGCGCCGCGTTCGACAGCTGGTCCCGTACGTCGGTCGCCGAGCGCAGCGCGATCCTCGAGAAGATCGCCGCCGGCATGGAGGCCCGCAAGGCCGACGTGGCACTCGCCATTGCCACCGAGGTCGGCATGCCGCTGAAGATGGCGAACGCAATCCAGGCGTCGCTGCCGATTGGCGCCGCCAGGACCTATGCGGAGCTCGTCAGGAATTTCCATTTCGAGGAGACGGTCGGAACTTCACTGGTGGTGCGCGAGCCCATCGGCGTCGTCGCAGCGATCACCCCGTGGAACTTTCCGATCAACCAGATCATGCTGAAGGTGGCGCCGGCGCTCGCCGCCGGCTGCACCGTGGTGCTGAAGCCGAGTGAAGTGGCACCGACCACGGCATTCATTCTCGCCGAAGTGCTGCACGAGATCGGGTTGCCGAAGGGCGTGTTCAATCTCGTGACCGGGTTCGGTCCCGTGGTTGGTGAAGCGCTCGCGGCGCATCCGGACGTGGACATGGTGTCATTCACCGGCTCCACGCGTGCCGGGCGCCGCGTCGCGGAAGTCGCCGCGCAGACCGTCAAGCGCGTCGCACTGGAACTCGGCGGCAAGTCTCCGCACGTCATCCTGGAGGATGCGGATCTCGACAAGGCAGTGAAAGCCGGCGTCAACGAGTGCTTCCTGAATTCGGGCCAGGCATGCATCGCACCGACGCGCATGCTCGCACCGAAATCGAAGTACGAAGAAGTCGTGCAACTCGCCAAGAAGGTTGCGGAATCCTTTACGGTCGGCGATCCGATCCACGCTGACGTCAAGCTCGGCCCGGTGATCTCGGCCGTGCAGCGCGACCGGGTGCAGGGCTACATCCGGAAGGGCATCGAGGAAGGCGCCCGTCTCGTCACCGGCGGCCCGGATGCGCCCGCGGGCATGGACAAGGGCTTCTACGTGCGACCCACCGTGTTCGCCGATGTCGATAACGACATGACCATCGCGCGCGAGGAAATCTTCGGGCCCGTCCTGACCATCATTCCGTACGAAGACGAGGAAGATGCCGTACGCATCGCGAACGACACGATCTACGGGCTCGGTGGCAACGTGTGGGCAGGCTCCAAGGAGCACGCCGTCGAGATCGCGAAACGTATCCGCACCGGCCAGATCTCGGTCAACGGCGGGCGCTACAACCCGCTCGCGCCGTTCGGCGGTTACAAGCAGTCCGGGCTCGGCCGTGAGGCGGGCAAGTTCGGGCTCGAGGAGTTCCTCGAGGTGAAATCCCTGCAGATGTGAGGGTGATACACCACGGGATGCGCGTCGCATCCCGTGGTGCACCTCAACCCGCGAGTCCCATCCCGCCAATCCGCAGGACGAACCAGTACGCCCCGAGCGTTCCGATCACGATGGACCCGATGGCGACGACGATCGGCGCACGCGCCGCGGCCGGGGGACGTCCCACCACGCGATCCAGCCCGAACAGCGCGAGCATCGCGGCAGCGACGATCGCGAGCTGCCCGATCTCGACGCCGACATTGAACGCGGCGAGCGCCGGGACTACGGCATCGGCCGGCAGTCCGAACTCACGCAGAACGCTGGCGAATCCGAGTCCGTGTATGAGACCGAGCAGTGCCGTCACCCGCCAGCGTCGATCGAGGTCGCGCACGAAGGCATTCTCAACGGCGACATAGACGATGGACGCCGCGATCGCCGCCTCGACGAAAGCCGCCGGGATCCGGACGACATCGAGCACGGCAAGCGCGAGTGTCACGGAATGACCGAGCGTGAATGCCGTGACCGCGGTGACCAGCGGCCAGGCGCGGCGCCCCCACAGCACCACGCCGACCAGGAACGCGATGTGGTCGTAGCCGATGAAGATATGACCGATCCCGGCCTGCACGTACCGCAGGACCACGTCCCCCGGGGACGGCGGCTCGCGCAGGATGAGCGTCGGACCGGTGCGATCGAGCAACGCCTGCCGGCCTTCGTCCAAGAGCAGCACTAGGGTCCGCGCCGCCGGATCAATCCGGTGCAGCAGCCGCGATTCGACCCAGAGCCCCGCCGCACCTTCCGGGCAGGTCCACCGCACCTCGACCTCGATGAACTGCGCGCGGGCGGTCAGGCGACCGGGCGTGCCCGGACAGGGTTGCCGCCGCGCATGGCCGACCGCGAGCTCACGCAAGACGTACTCGGCGACGGTGTCGCGCGCGTCGCGGACGACCCGCGGAACGGCATGACCGCGCGCATCGGCGAGTGCCGGCATCCCGATGGCCTCCGCGAGGTCGAACGCATTGATCCGGATCACCGCGTCCACCGTGGTTCCCGCGTCGGTCAGCGTCACATGGGCCATCTGCGTGGGATGCGCCACGGCAGTGCCGTACGCCAGCAGGATCAGCACGAGCACCCACGTGCGCATGCCGGACGTCATGGCCGCACACTCACGACGCCGCGACGTCAGCGGCTGCCGCGCCCCTCATTCGCGCAGCCCGGCCTGCCGCATCAGCGGCAGCACGCGTTCGCCGAAGTACTTGAGTTCCTCGTGGTAATCGAGCCATGACAGGATGAATCCCTCGATCCCGAGCGCGGCGAGCGACTGCATCTGGGCGACCACCTGTTCGGGCGTACCCACCAGCGGGTAGCCACCCCAACCGGCGATGAAGCGTTCCCCGAAATGCTTCACCTGTTCGTTGAACGAACCGCTTTCGAGACCAAGCAGGCCCATGATGTTGCGCGTGGCCTCCCAGTCACCGTCGTCCACGATCCGCCGATAGAGCGCCCGGGCCTCGGCCTCGGTATCCCGGCAGCACACCAGCCCGTAACTCATCACACCGACCCGTCGACCGTACGCCGCCGCGCGGCGATGGATATCGGTGACGAGATCGCGCGCCTGCTCCTGCGTGGCGATGGTGATGAAGTTGAAATCGACATGGCGCGCGGAAAACTCGCGACCTTCCTCGGAATTTCCGGCGTTGATTACCACGGGGTGCGGCTGCTGCAGCGGTTTCGGCAGCAGGAAGCCCTGCTTGACCTGGTAGTAATCGCCTGCGTGATCAAAATCCTGTTCAGTCCACGCCCGCTTGATGACGGTCAGCCAGTCCGCCGCCATGGCGTAGCGTTCCGCGTGCGGCAGTTGCGGGAGTCCGAACATCTCGATTTCCGGCCGGAACCAGCCACAGACGACATTCAGTCCGAATCGGCCGTGCGAAATGTGATCGATCGTCGCCGCCTGCTTGGCGGCGAGCAGCGGATGCACGGTTGGCACGTGAGATGTCGCGAACACCATCAGTCGCTCGGTGTTGCACGCGAGCGCGGTCGCCCAGGTGTAGACTTCCATGTTGTTCGCATTGAACTGCGTCGTGCCGCCGAAATGCTTCCAGCGACCGACCGGCACCATCAGTTCGAACCCGAGACGATCCGCGAGCCGCGCGATCTTGACGTTGTGTTCGTAGGTAGGCTCGAAAGTCGTGGGCGCGTGCGTGATGGTGCACCCGTTGCTGCAGTTGGTGCCGAAGATCCCGAGCTTGAGCCGGTTGGCGTTGTACAGCGGCACGTGCGCGCGGCGCCAGGCGTCCAGGTCTTCCGGAGGCCGTGCGGAGGGAGGAGTCATACTTTGCCTGCCTGTTCGATCACTGCCCGATTATCGGGGTATTCGCGCGTGGAATGCTATTTCGCCTACGGTTCCAACCTTCATCCTCGCCGACTCCGCGCGCGCGTGCCGATCGCAGCCGACTTGGGAGTCGCTGCCCTGCCGGGGTGGCGTCTCGTTTTTCACAAGCGCAGCGTCGATGGTTCCGCGAAGTGCGATATCGTGCCCGCCGGACACGCGGACGTCGTGTTCGGCGCAGTGTACCTGCTGGACGACGCCGCGCGTGCCGCGCTGGACGAAATCGAGGGGGTGGGCCGCGGGTATCGCCGCGCACGCCTCGCGCTGCCGCGCTTCGGCTCGGCCGACTGCTACCTCGCGGAACCCGCCTGGATCGAACACGCGCTCGCACCCTATGACTGGTACCTCGACCTCGTCCGCGCGGGCGCGCGTACCAGGTGCTTTCCCGCGCCGTATCGTCAGATGCTCGATCGCGTTCGCACCATGCCTGATCCCGACACCGCCCGCGCAGACGCCGCACGCCGCCTCGTGGCCGATTGAGGCAGCGTCCGGGACGTGCTCCAATCAGGTCCTTGCCAACTCGCAGGAGCGATCCGATGGAAGTGATGATGTGGGCCAAGCTCGCCAAGCCCGAGAGCGCGACCAACAAAGAGTTCTTCGACGTGTGGTACCAGGAATCGGTGGCCGCCATCGAGGCGCTCAAGCAAGGGCTGATCAGAAATATCTGGAAGGTCGCGGGTAAATACGAGGTGGTGGCCGTGATGGAAGTGACGAGCGGCGACGACCTGGATGCGATAGTCCACGCGCTGCCCATCTGGAAGCTCGGCTATGCGCACATCGTGCCGCAGATCGAATGGATTCCGCTGCGCCCATACGAGAACTGGTCCAAGCAGCTCGCGACTTTGAAACAGGGCTGAGTCCGCGCGTCGCACGGGCGGCGTGGCGGCCGCCCGTGACTGGTTCCGCAGTTCCCGCGACGAAGCTCAGCGCACCCGTGCCATGATCTCCTTCGCGAACAGCTCAACCGTGCGCCGGTTGTCGATGATCGGCTGCACCGCCACCTGGTGGATGCCCGCTTTTCTCATGTTCTGAATCGATTCGACGATCTCGTCGGCGGTGCCCGTCAGGGTGGTGGCACGGATGATCTTCTCGGTCACCACCGGCTCATGCTCCTTCTTGAACCCGAGCAGGTAGTCCGAATACATCTTCAGGTGACGCGTCTCGATCGGTCCCTCCGGGACCTTGTAGATGTCACGGAACGCGACGATGTCCTGGCGCAGATCCGCGGGCAGCGTGTTCGGATCCGGGTTGGACAGCGCGAAGATATTCGTCGACGACGACACGAACGGCCCGACGGCCTGGCGGACCTCGGAGGTTTCGAGCTTCTCGCCCGGCTGGGTCAGGTGGAACGCGGTCATCACGAGCGCGTACACGTCCTTCGGGTTGCGGCCCGCGCGCTCCGCGCCGGCGTAGACATGTTCCATCACGAAGTTGATGAGCGACGGGCTGACCGCGCCGAAGAGGATTACGCCATCCGCGATCTCTCCCGCCATCTCGAGGCTCTTGGGTCCGCTCGCAGCGATGTAGATCGGGATCTTCGTCTTGATGTTGTACCACTCGCCTTCCGGATTCAGGAACCGGATCTTCCGATGCCGGGTGCCCTCCGTGTAGTCGGTGGTCCGGCCCTCGAACAGGTCCCTGCAGATACGGATGTGCTCGCGCATGACCTCGAGCCTGGAGGCCGGCATGCCGAGCGTGCGCCGCGCGGTGTTCCCGGTGCCGATGCCGAGGATCGTGCGGCCCGGCGCGAGTTCATTGACCGTCGCGATCGAGTTCGCGGTGACCGGCGCGATGCGCGACTCGGGGTTGGTGACCCCCGTGCCGAGCCTGATCGTGCGGGTGTTCACGGCGCACAGCGAGAGGCTCGCGTACGGATCGCTGAACAGCATCTGCGAGTCGTACAGCCACGCATGAGTGAACCCGTGCTGCTCTGCGTAGCTGACATCCTTGTGAATGTGAATGGCCGCCGGGAAGACGAAACCGTAGTCCATCGTCGTACTCCTGCTGAGTGTTTAAAGAATGCCGTGCTTGCGGCAGAAGCGGGTGACGATCCCGCAGATGAGCTTGGGATCCTCGAACATCGGGTAATGACCAATGTTCTTCAGGTGCAGCACTTCGCTGCTCTTGATCAGGCGCCCCGTTTCCTCGACGAGTTCACGCGGCAGCCAGAAGTCATCTTCGCCGCGGATGATCAGCATGGGGCAGCGGACACCGCCGAGTTTGGCCGTCACGTCGTGCGTGGCCCACGCTTCGAGATCGCCCACCGCGCTGACCTGCGCGTTACGGTGCTGCCAGCGGAGTTCCTGTACCTGCTCCGCGGTGGCGCGGCGGTTCATCGATTCGATCGCGGCGCGCTCCATCATGTCCTGCCAGCCGGGCTGCCATGCGGGGTGGATCATCCGCGACGGCAGCGGGAACGTCGGGCTGCGCGCAAGTCCTTCCATCGGGATGCCTGCTGCCATGTCACGCCAGTGATGCGCTGCGTAGTCGAGCGTGATGTCACCGCCGATTGAGCATCCGATCACGATCGGCCTTTTCAGCTTGAGCGTACGGATGAACGCATGTACGAACTCGGCGTGCTGGTGGATAGTGCGGTGCTGCTGCCACTTCACCGGGTAGGACCGCGAGTGGCCCGGCAGGTCCAGCGCGTACGCGTGGAAGCCCGCCTCGGCGAACAGCGGCAGGATGTACTGGTATTCGAGCGAACTCGCCCCGGCGGTGTGCACGCAGACGATGGGCTGTCCGTCGCCTAGTTCGTCGTAGAAGGTCCGCGTGCCGTTGACCTTGACGTAGTGACCACGAATGTCTTCAGGAGTTGCCATGATGGGATTCCGTTAGCGTTTGCCGGCGACGGCCTTGAGGGTATAGGCGAGTTCGAACATCGCCTCGGTCATGCGGCCCGCTTCGAGCAGGTTGCCCTCCGTCGCGATGTCGACCGACATTTCACCGACGCGCTTCAGCCGCGGATCGTCGTCGAAGTTGCGCTTGCCCGGAAACGTGAGGTCGGCCCACAGCCGTTTGCCGCTCAGCAGGCTCTTCCACGCCTTTTCAGGTCCGGAGAACTTGAACGTGTAGCCGAACGGCGGCACGGCGGTCTGGCAGTCGATCACGCGGCCGCAGTAGATCTTGAGCCACAGGCGATCGGCGTCGACTTCCAGCAGCACGGAGCCGTCGAACCACCGCGTCTGCTCGGTGAACGCCGCGTTGGCGTTCAATGCCTTGACGAAGCGCGTCTGCAGGGTCGGATTTGCGATGAAACTCATGGAATGCCTCGTTGGCGCACCGCGTCGCCTCCGTGCGCGGATGGCAGGGGTGCAGGGGTTGGCAGGGAGGAAGCGAGCGCCGGCCGGCAGGCCTGGGCCGCGGCGCTTCCGCCGCCCCGCGCCGCCGGCGCGGGGCGCTATTCTTGCCTCTCGTTCGAACGGGATGCAAGTCGGATTTCCGACAGCGAGCAGGTATTTCGATCCGCCCGCGCGGCCCTGGCCCTACGCCGCCGTACGGTGCCAGGCCGGGTTGACCGGCGCGCGCGCTTTGGAGTCCAATGCGCATCCTCAAAGATCAGAAAATTCCGAGATTTTCGAAGGGAGAGCCCCATGTTCGACCAGTCCTGGATGAAACGCTGGCAGGACGCGGTGAATGCCAGCGGGCCGATGAGCCACATCGGCAAGCATCTCACCACCGACATCCTGCTCGGTTTCGGCGACCAGCAGTACGTCGTGTCGTTCCGCCACGGCAAGGTCGCCGCGTTCACCGACCAGCTCGGTCCCGAGACCTGCTACTACCTCGCACTCAAGGCCCCGGCCGCCAGCTGGGAGAAGTTCTGCCAGAAAGTGCCGCCGCCGATGTACAACGACATCTGGGCGATGGCGCACCCGCTCCACGGCCGGCTCCAGATCGAGGGTGACCAGAAGGTGCTGTGGCAGAACATGCGCGCGATGTTCTGGGCTTTCGACCGCATGCGTGAAGTCTGAGCGGCGCGTATACAAGGGAGAATGACAGTGGCAAGAATCGAACCCATCATCGGTAAATACATCTGGGTGCCGTACGAAGGCACCGAGTACCGCATGTACTTCGAAGAGGCAGGCAACCCGAACGGCATTCCGATGGTCTGCCTGCACACCGCCGGCACCGACGGCCGCGAATGGCGGCACCAGCTCTGCGACGAACGCATCGGCAAGCACTTCCGTACCATCGCGATCGACCTGCCGCGCCACGGCAAGTCCATACCGCCCTACGAGTGGTACAAGGAAAACGAGGAATACAAGCTCACCGCCAAGTTCTACGCCGGGATCGTGATGGCGTTCTGCAAGGCGCTCGGCCTGGTCAAGCCCGTCATCATGGGCAGCTCGATGGGCGGCAACATCTGCATGCACCTCGCGCGCGACCACGAGAACGACCTGAAGGCGCTGATCGCGATCGAAGCCTGCGAGTGGTCCCCGGGCTGGCATCTTGACTGGCTGCGCCATGCGCACATCCATGGCGGCGAGGTCTGCGCGACGTCGGTGTTCGGACTGATGGCGCCGCAGAGCCCGGACAAGTACCGGTGGGAAACCTGGTGGTACTACTCGCAGGGCGGTCCGGGGATCTTCAAGGGCGACCTCTACTTCTACAGCTACGACCACGATTTCCGCGGCAAGACGGAGCAGCTGTCGGGCAAGGTGCCGGTGTACTACATGACCGGCGTGTACGACTTCGCCTGCACCCCGGAGATGACCGAGGAGACCGCCCGGAAGCACAAGAACTCCGAGTGCATCATCATGGAAGAAATCGGCCACTTCCCGATGAGCGAAAACCCGGACGTGTTCAACCGCTACCTCTACCCGGTGCTCGACAAGATCGTCGCCCTCAAGTGACCGATCCGCGCACCGGCGGCCGCACGCCGCCGGTGCGTTCCGCCCGCCCTTCCCGGTGAAGCCCACTCCGCCGCGTCGCCCCCGGATCACGCTGCGGATCGTGCTCGCGGGCATCGCGGCCATCGCGGCCTGGCTCGCGCTCGACCCGTCGCCCTCGCCGCCGCCTTCCCCCGCGCAGGAATCCCCGCACGCCGCAAGCGACCGCGACCAGGTGCTTGCGGACGCGTTCAGTGCGCGCGCGCGCGGACTGCAGGTCGAGGGCGAAGGCATTGTCGTCAAGGTGCTCCCGGATGATCGCGACGGCAGTCCCCACCAGCGCTTCATCCTCCGTCTCGCCAGCGGCCAGACCCTGCTCGTGGCGCACAATCTCGATCTCGCGCCCAG
>JBFWUN010000004.1:2455-13329 GCA_050247235.1 Gammaproteobacteria bacterium | reverse complement strand
AGGGCGAAGGCATTGTCGTCAAGGTGCTCCCGGATGATCGCGACGGCAGTCCCCACCAGCGCTTCATCCTCCGTCTCGCCAGCGGCCAGACCCTGCTCGTGGCGCACAATCTCGATCTCGCGCCCAGGGTCGCCGGTCTCGCGCCCGGACAGACCATCGCGTTCTGCGGGGAATACGAGTGGAATGCACGCGGCGGCGTGATCCACTGGACGCATGACGATCCGGCCGGGCGGCACGTGGCCGGCTGGCTTCGGCGTCGTGGCCGGATCTACCAGTGACCGGTCAGCGGTACATCGCCACGGCGTCGATTCGCCGTTTGATGTCGGCGAGCGTGCGCCGGTAGCCATCGCCGGCAATCCCGCCGAACTGCCGTTCGAACTCCGCCTCGGTCATCTGTTCCCGCAGACCGTCGGGGACTGGCATCCAGTCGAGGTCGCGGCGGGCGTTCGCGGCGCGCTGCTGGATTTCTCGCGCGACCACCCGTGACTCGGTCGCGCGCTGCCCGAAGCGCGTGCCCGCCTCGTCCGCGAGCAGGTCCACGAAACTGAAGCCGCTGCCGCCACGCGAATCCGCGATCTCCTTCGACAACCCGAGCGCCGTGGAAATCGCCCGGCCTCCCGCGGCCGTCAGCGCCGCCGAGTTCAGGAAATGCTTCGCGAGATCGTGTCGTCCGTGCACCCGCACGGTGTAACGCGAGGCCTGCGGCCAGTTCTCCGCGGCCGGCACGAGTGCCGTCAGCCGCTGGCCGCTCACGTAGCTGGACAGCACGAGCAGCGCGGCGCGATTGTCGGCGACGGGATCGCCGGACGAGGCGCGGGTCACCCCCAGCGCGAACAGCGGCGCGGCAAGCTCGGACAGCGTCATCGCGCGGCCGCGCTCCCGCACGCTCCCCACCAGCTGGAGGTGGAACGCGTGGAGCCGCGCTTCGTCTTCCGGCGGGACCAGCTGCTGGCGCACGGCGCTCGCGAGCTGAGCATCCCACTGGTACTGCAGAGCGACCTCCGCCGGCGAGAACGTGACGCGCTTCAGCAGCGTTTCGTCCACCGGCAGGCCCGCCGCCACCCGGGCGACACCGACCAGCCCGTCGAAAACCGGGTTGGCGAACATCCCTGGGATGCGCAGACGACCCACGCGCAGCCGTGCGATCCGTGGCAGCGCGTCGGTTTCCGACAGCACGAGTTCGAGGTTCAGGAAGCGGCCCAGCGGCGAGGCAGGCAGCGCGTGCGATACCTGTGCAGTCAGTCGCCCCTCGGCGAGAGACACGCGGGACGCGCCGTCGCCGAACTGGTCCACCAGGTAATCGAGCACGAGGTTCGCCTCGGCATCCGACAGGTGCAAGGCCTTGACGTCGCCGTCACGCAATCGCGCGGGGTTGTGCTCTGCCAGCAGTGCCCGGGCGCGCGCCACCTGCGGCGGGTCCAGCGCCGGATCGTCGCTGACGAGTGGCGCGGATTCGAGCGCGATGAACGGCAGGCTCATCACGCCGAGCACTGCGCACAGCAGCAGCCAGCCCAACACCCGCAGCACCGTCGTTACGCTCCTCGCACACCCGTCTCCATCGCCGATCGTTCAGCAGGCCTCGAACAGGCCGGCCGCACCCATGCCTTTGCCGATGCACATCGACACCAGCCCAAGCTTCTTCCCGCGGCGCTTGAGTTCGCGCACCAGCAGGCCCGTCAGGCGTGACCCCGTCATCCCGAATGGATGGCCGATGGCAATCGAACCGCCGTGCACGTTGTAGATGGCATTGTCGATCTCCAACCGGTCACGACAGTACAGGCACTGTGACGCGAAGGCCTCGTTGAGTTCGACCAAGTCGATGTCGGACATCCGGAGTCCCTTGTAGCGCAGGAGCTTCGGAATCGCGAACACCGGGCCGATGCCCATCTCGTCCGGCTCGCAACCGGCAACGGCGAAGCCCCGGAAATAGGCCAGCGGCTGCAGGCCGAGCTGCTGGGCGCGCCGCTCGGACATCAGCAGGGTCATCGACGCCCCGTCGGAGAGCTGCGAGGCGTTGCCCGCCGTCACCGAGCCGCCCGGCTCGAAGGCCGGCGGCAGCGACGCGAGTCCTTCGCGCGTGGTATCCGCGCGATTGCACTCGTCACGATCCACGATCCCATCGACGACCGCGGTCTCCTTCGTCTCCTTGTTCACGACTTTGCGCCACTTGACCTGCATCGGCGCGATCTCTTCCTGCACGTACCCGGCGGCCACGGCCGCCGCGTAACGCTGCTGGCTCTGCAGCGCGTAGGCGTCCTGCGCCTCGCGGCTGACCTTGTAGCGCCGGGCGACGACCTCGGCGGTATTGCCCATCGCCATGAAAACGTCCGGCTTCCCGGCAAGCAGCCGGGGGTTCTCATCGAACTTCGCCGGCGTGCCGCGGTCGAGACCGGTGATCGATTCCACGCCGCCGGCGATCGCCACCTCCGCGCAGCCGCTCGCAATCTGCGTGGCCGCCACGGCGATCGCGTTCAGGCCGGAGGAGCAGGCACGGCTGATCGTCGTTGCCGGCACCGTGATGGGCAGCTTCGACAGCACCACCGCGTGGCGCGCGAGATTTCCGGACTGCTCGCCGATCTGGCGTCCCGCTCCGACCACCACGTCGTCCACCTCGGCCGCATCAAGCTGCGGGTAGCGCGCAAGCAGTGCGTCGATGCAATGGGCGACGAGATCATCCGAGCGGGTCAGGTTGAAGGTGCCGCGGTGGGCCTTGGCAAGGCCGGTACGGAGGCTGTCGACGATGACGACTGGTTGCATGGCGCGTTCCTCGGAAGTGACGGATGGGGATTGGTGCATTGTGACATGCCGATCGCGATCGCGCCCCGCCTCATCCGCGGCACCACGCCCCCCCGGATGTCCGCCGGGTTGCGCGTATCGCGACGTGCCACACCTCCGCGCACCCGGCCCCCGCCGATAGGCGCCCCCGGGGGGATTTGCTAGCATCCGGGTCCGACGATGTGCCCGTCACGTTCCCCGCAACGGGCGCACCGGACCACGCAAGCGACAACGCCGGACAGGCCTCACTTCGACGGAAATACCATGACCGATCATGCCGACACGATTGCCCAGCTCCGCGACACTGTGAAACGGGTCTGCGACGATTTTCCCGGAGAATACTGGCGCGCCAAGGATCGCGAACGGGCCTACCCCACCGAGTTCGTGCGTGCGCTCACCGAGCTCGGCCTGCTTGCCGCGCTGGTGCCCGAGGAATACGGCGGCAGCGGCCTGCCGATCTCGGTGGGCGGCGAGATCCTGAAGGCGATCCACGAGTTCGGCGGCAATGCGGGCGCCTGCCATGCCCAGATGTACACGATGGGCACGGTGCTCCGGCACGGCAGCGCCGAACAGAAGTCAAAGTACCTGCCCGGAATCGCCCGCGGCGAACTGCGACTGCAGGCGTTCGGCGTGACCGAGCCGACGGCCGGCACGGATACCACGAGCATCTCGACGTTCGCGCAGCGCAAGGGCGATACCTACGTGGTGAACGGCCAGAAAGTCTGGACGTCACGCGCGGAACATTCGGACCTGATGGTATTGCTCGCGCGCACCACGCCGAAGGATCAGGTCAAGAAGCGCTCCGAGGGGCTTTCGGTATTCCTGGTCGACATGCGCGAGACTGTCGGTCGCGGAATGACCATCAAGCCGATCCGCACGATGGTCAATCATTCCACCACGGAGGTGTTCTTCGACAACATGGTCATCCCGGCGGACAGCCTGGTCGGCCACGAAGGCCAGGGCCTGAAGTACATCCTCTCGGGCATGAACGCCGAACGCATCCTGATCGCGAGCGAATCCATCGGCGACGGCCGCTACTTCATCGGGAAGGCGCGCGACTACGCCTGCGAACGGAAGGTCTTCGGGCGGCCGATCGGACAGAACCAGGGCATCCAGTTCCCGATCGCGCGCTCCTACGCGGAGGTGGCCGCCGCGAACCTGATGGTCGAACACGCCGCGTCGCTGTACGAGGCCGGGCAGCCCTGCGGCACCGAGGCCAACATCGCGAAGATGCTGGCGTCCGAAGCCGCATGGAACGCCGCCGACATGTGCATGCAGACCTACGGCGGATTCTCGATGGCGGAGGAATACGACATCGAGCGCAAGTTCCGCGAGGCACGCCTGTACCGCATCGCGCCGATCTCCACCAACCTCGTGCTGTCCTACGTCGCGGAGCACGAGTTGGGCATGCCACGCTCCTATTGACCCCGCAGCCCGGCGCTGGCGCATTCCGCGCCGGCCCCGGACTCCATCCAATCCCGCGGAGACCCGATGAACGCGCTACCCCGCTTCGACGCCTACATCGACGGCCGTGCAGTCGCCTCCTCGTCCGGCCGCTACTTCGAAACCGTCAACCCCTACACCGCGAAGATCTGGGCCGAGGTGGCCCGCTGCGGCGCGGAGGATGCGAACCGCGCGGTGGATGCCGCCTGGCGCGCATTCACGACGGGCGCCTGGCCGACCCTGACCGCCAGTCAGCGCGGCGCGCTGGTACACCGCCTCGGCGACCTGATCCGCGATCACGCCCGTGAGCTCGCCGAGTACGAGGTCCGCGACAACGGCAAGCTCATCAGCGAGATGTTCGCCCAGTGCAACTACATCCCGAACTGGTACTGGTACTACGGCGGCCTCGCCGACAAGATCGAAGGCGCGGTCATTCCGATCGACAAGCCGGACACGTTCAACTACACGCGACACGAACCCCTCGGGGTCGTCGCGTGCATCACGCCGTGGAATTCACCGCTGCTGCTGCTGTCTTTCAAGCTCGCAGCCGCGCTCGCGGCGGGCAACACCGTCGTCGTGAAGCCCTCCGAGTTCACGTCCACCTCCACCTTGAAGCTCATGGAGCTGGTCGAGCGCGCCGGCTTTCCGCCGGGTGTCGTCAACGTCGTGACCGGCTTCGGCAACGAAGTCGGCGCGGCGCTGGTCGAACACCCCAGGGTCGCGAAAGTCTGCTTCACCGGGGGTACTGAAAGCGGCGCACTGGTCTACCAGGCCGCCGCGAAAGGTCTCAAGGGCTGCACGCTCGAACTCGGCGGCAAGTCACCGAACATCGTGTTCGACGACGCGGTGCTCGACGATGCGGTCAAGGGTGCGATCTCGGGGATTTTCGCCGCCACCGGCCAGACCTGCATCGCGGGTTCCCGCCTGCTCGTGCAGGATTCGATTTACGACGCGTTCGTCGACCGGCTCGTCGCTTTCGCACGCACCGCACGCATGGGTGACCCGATGGACCCGGGCACGCAGGTCGGGCCCGTCACCACGCCGCCGCAATACGACAAGATCCTGAAGTACATCGACGTGGCCAAGGGTGAAGGCGCGAAGTGCGTGCTCGGCGGCGGACCGGGCAGCGGTCCCGAGTGCGGTGACTCGCCGTGGTTCGTCCAGCCGACCATCTTCACGGACGTCACGAACCGGATGCGGATCGCGCAGGAGGAGGTGTTCGGGCCCGTCCTGTCCATCATCCGCTTCAAGACGGACGAGGAAGCGGTGGAGATCGCGAACGACATCGCGTTCGGTCTCGCCGCCGGCGTGTGGACCCAGTCCATCCGCCGCGCGATCAAGGTGTCGAACGCGATCCGCGCCGGCACCATCTGGGTCAACACCTACCGGGCCGTCAGCTACCTTTCGCCGTTCGGCGGCTACAAGAAGTCGGGGCTGGGTCGCGAGAACGGCATCGAGGGCATGCGCGAATTCCTGCAGACCAAGAGCGTGTGGATATCCACCGCGAGCGACGTCCCCAACCCGTTCATCATGCGGTGATGCCATGGATGCGTTGACCGATGTCCTGGTGGTGTCGATGGAGCAGGCGGTGGCGGCGCCTTACTGCACGCGCCTGCTCGCCGAGGCCGGTGCGCGGGTCATCAAGATCGAACGGCCCGAAGGAGATTTCGCGCGGGCGTACGACACGGTCGTCAACGGTGAATCGACGTTCTTCGTGTGGCTGAACGCCGGGAAGGAGTCGCTGGTGCTCGACGTCAAGGCGCCGGACGACCAGCGCCTGCTGCGGAAGATGCTCGCGAAAGCGGATGTGTTCATCCAGAACATACGCCCCGGCGCGCTTGATCGCATCGGCTTCTCGTGGGCAGACGTGCATGCGCTCAATCCGCGGCTCGTCATGTGCAGCATCTCAGGCTACGGCAACGCAGGGCCGCGCGCCGAAATGAAGGCATACGACTTCCTCGTGCAGGCCGAGGCGGGCCTGGTCTCCGTGACCGGGACACCCGACATGCCGACCCGCGCCGGCATCTCCATCTGCGATATCTCCACGGGCCTTACCGCCTACAGCGAGATCCTCCGCGCACTGCTGGCGCGGGCCCGTACCGGCGAAGGACGCTTCCTCGACATCTCGCTGTTCGAAACGCTCGCGGAATGGATGAGCGTCCCGCTGGCACTCTATCGCTACGGCGGCCGGCTGCTCACCGGGACGGGGCTCGATCACCCGCAGATCGCGCCGTACGGCGCGTACGCTGCGCGGGACGGTCTCATCATCATCGCCGTGCAGAATCACCGCGAATGGCTCAGCCTCTGCAAGACCTTGGCGTGCGAAGCACTGGCGGACGATCCGCGCTTCGCCACGATCCCGGCGCGCGTGGAGAACCGCGCAGCGCTCAAGGTCGAACTGGAGGCGATCTTCGCGCGCCACACCCGGGACGAACTGGCGGCGATTCTCGATCGCGGCAACATCGCGTACGGTAGAATCAACAACGTAAGTGACGTGTGGTCTCACCCGGCGCTCAGGACCAAGGACGTGGTCTCGGGGGGCAATGTCGCGACGTTTCCTCGCCGCGTGTGCGACGACGCACGCGAACCACGCGTAGTGCCGACGCTCGGCGAGCACACCGCGTCCATCCGGCAGGAGTTCCAGCCGGACTGAACTTCACCGAGACAGTGACAACAACGAGGGGAGAGTCATGAAACTGAAGACGATCTGTGCGTGGGCGCTGGCAGCGTGGGTTGCGAACAGCATGGCGGACAATCACACCTGGTACCCGTCCAAGTGGGGCAAGGACGACGAACTGGGCGCTGCGAACATGAACGGACCCGCCCTGACGCTCGAGGCGGCCAAGCTGATCAGGACGGGCAAGACCTACCGGCTGGGGATCGAATCCAATCCCAAGACACCCGCGTACCCGCCGCGCAACCTGCACATCATCGTGCTCGCGCCGAACCAGCTGTCCGGCAAGTCCCTCGGCACCAACAAGATGACCTACGCGGATGACATCATCAACGGCTGGGTCGGTGTCGGCTCGCAGCTGGACGGACTCGGCCACGCGGGAGTCGATCAGATCTACTACAACGGCGCGCACGGCAACGACTTCATCAAGCCGGACGGTCTGACCAAGTTCGGTACGCACGCCCTGCCCCCGGTGGTCACGCGCGGCGTGATGATCGACATGGCGAAGTGCGCCGGCAAGGACATCCTGGACGTGGGGTACGCCTACACGAAGGAGCTGATCGAAGCCTGCGCGGCCCAGCAGAAGACCGAGATCCGGCGCGGTGACGTGGTGCTGTTCAACTCGGGCTGGATGAACATGATGGACAAGGATCTTGCGACGTACAACAAGGGAGAGCCCGGGCTCGGCAAGAGCGGCGCGGAGTATCTCGCCGGCAAGGAAGTCATGATGGTCGGGGCCGACACCTGGGCTCTGGAGGTGCTGCCGTCGGAGAACAAGGACGAGGCATTCCCGGTCCATCAGATCATGCTGCCGAAGAACGGCATCTATATCCTCGAGAACATGGATACGCGGGAGCTCGCGAAGGACCAGGGCTACGAATTCATGTTCGTGCTCGGACCGGCACGCATGACCGGCGCGGTGCAGATGATCATCAACCCCATCGCGATCCGCTGATCCTGCCCACGCGGCGCCCGGGCATCGCCCGCGCGCCGCGGACGGCGCACACGGAACCCGCCTCAAACCAGTTGGAGCTTGCCGTGGCCACCACGCTCATCGACGGTCCCTACTTCGAGGAATTTGCCGTCGGCCAGACCTTCGTCGCCCCTTCGATCACGGTCACCGACGGTCACGCGGCCGTCTACGGCGCCCTGTTCGGCGATCGCATGCGCCTGCCGCTGGATCGACATCTCTCCCACCGGGTCACGGGGGATCCCCGGGCGTTGTGTCATCCGTACCTGATGATGCACCTCGCCGCGGGCCAGACCACCTACGCGTCCCAGCATGTGAAGGGCAACCTGTTCTACCGCGGCGTGCTGCTGCAGCGGCCGGTCTTCGTTGGCGATTCGCTGTACACCACCACCAGGGTCGTCGGGCTGAAGCAGAACAAGCCCAAGCCCGGGCGCGCCGCCACCGGCATGGTCGCGCTCGAGATGACCACGGTGAACCAGCACGACGAGGTGGTCCTGCATTTCTGGCGCTGCCCGATGATCGCGTGCCGGGATCCGGGCGCCGATACCGGTCACAACGACAACTTCGACTGGATCAGGAACACCTTCTCATCCGAAGAACTGCTCGCCGTGGTACCCCGGCACTGGGACCTGCAGTCGCTCGCGTGCGACGTGACGGGATTGCGTTCGCCGACGGTCGCGGCCGGTGACGTGTTCGAAATCGCCCCGAAGGACACCGTCACCTGCGCGCCCGAACTCGTCCGGATGTCGCTGAACATCGCGTACACGCACACGGACGAAACCCGCAGCTACCTCGGGCAGCGCCTGGTATATGGCGGGCACACGATCTCGCTCGCACTTGCGCAGGTCGGCCGCGCACTGCCAAACCTGCTGCACATGGTCGCCTGGCGGCACTGCGATCACCTCGGCCCTGTGCTGGAGGGAGATCTCATCAGCACGCGCTTCACCGTGGTCGGCTGCACCCCGGTGACCCGCGGCGGCCAGCTGCTCGACCTGGCGGTGGAAGCGTTCGCGCACCGCAAGGACGACGCAGGTGACTGGAAGAACGAGAAGGTACTCGACTGGGGGCTTGTCGTCTGGAGCGCCTGACGGACGCGCCGCAGAGGCTCAGAGGCTCGCGGTGTGGCCACCGTCCACGGTGATCAGGTTGCCGTTCATGTAGCGTGACGCATCCGACGCCAGGTAGACCAGCGCGCCGTCGAGTTCCGAGGGGTCGCCGAAACGCTTGCTCGGAATGCGGCTGCGCAAACGCTCCCCGGCGGGGGTCTTCAACCACTCGTCGTTCATCTCGGTGATGAAATACCCTGGCGCGAGTGCGTTCACCCGTATCCCGTTCGTGGCCAGATCCACGCACAAGTCCCGGCCGAGATTGATGAGACCCGCCTTGGCTGCCGCGTAAGGGGTGACGTGACCGATTGCGCGGATCCCCAGCACCGACGCGATGTTGATGATGCTCGCGCCGCGTCCGTCCGCCAGCCGCCGCAGGATCACTTCCTGCGCGAGCACCCAGGGGCCGCGCAGGTTGGTCTCGTACACCGTGTCCCACTCCTCGTCGCTCAGTTTCTGCGGAGCTTTCGGGATTGCGATGCCGGCATTGTTGACGAGCACGTCGATCGGCGCGATGGCTTCCACTTCGGCGATGCAGGTGCGGATACTCGCGCGATCGCGCACGTCGACCGCATGGACGTCGCAGCGACCGCCTTCCGCGCGGATTTCCTCGGCAAGCGCCTGCATCTTCCCGACGCTGCGCGAACACATCGCAACCCTGGCGCCGGCGCGTGCCAATGTGCGCGCGAACTGCCGGCCCAGCCCGCTGGACGCGCCGGTCACGAGCACGTGCTTGGCGGAGAGATCGAACAGTGAACTCAGGAATGTCTTCGGGTCCATGAGGCAGGCGCCGGCTTGGAGGAACGGGTGAAGAATCCACCCCGTCGCGGGCAGCGCCTGCGACGGGATGTGCGGATCAGGCGCCGAGCCCGAGTCTGGGCCTGACCCAGCTCGCCAGCTTGCGGATAGCCTCGTCGGCTTCCGGCGCGGCCCCGGCGAGGAAATGGAACACGTGCTGCATCTCCGGCCACACTTCGCAGGTGCACTCCACACCCGCGGCCTTTGCACGCGCGGCGAAGCGCGTGGAATCGTCCAGCAGGGTTTCGTGATCGCCGACCTGGATGTAGATGGGTGGCAGTCCCTTCAGATCGGCGAGCAGCGGCGACGCAAGCGGATCCTTCGGCGATGCGCTGCCGAGGAAGGTCGCCGCCATGTTCTTCAGCACCGGTTCCTGCACGATGGCATCCAGGTGCGCGCGTGACCTGATTGATTCGCCGGTCGTCTCCATGTCGTACCAGGGGGACCACGGCATGATGGCGGCGGGCAGCGGCAGACCGCGATCGCGCGCGGCGATCACCATCGACGTGCAGAGCCCGCCGCCGGCCGAGTCCCCGGTGGTCGCCACGTGATTGGGCTTGATGCCCTGCGCCAGCAGCGCGGCATACACCTTGACGGCATCGTCCACCTGCGCGGGGTGGGTGGCTTCAGGCGCGCGCCGGTAATCGACGATCAGCGCGCGGCAGCCTACCGCCTTGGCAAAGTGGCCGAACACCTTGCGGTGGCTGTACATGGAGCCAACCACGTAACCGCCGCCGTGCGTGCAGATGAGAACACGGTCCGTCGCGGCGCCTTTGGGGGTGCACTCGAAGCAGCGAACCCCGCCGACGTCGACTTCCCGGTAGTCCACGTCACGCGGCTCGGCCGTGACATCGCCCCAGTGCTCGAACATCTCCCGGGTCTCGTCCAGCGTCATGTTCGGATTCGCGGTCATGGCGCCGAGCCAGCTCGCGTACAGGGATTTCAGTGCATCGGATTGCTTGCTGGCCATGGGCGTTCTCCTCGTAGTGCGGAATCCTGGACGGTGCCGCGCCGGCGCGCGACAACCGGAGGATACCGAACGCTACCCCACATTTGAACCAAGGGACCCGGACAGACCGCGCGAACGCGTCGCGGGGGTCGCGGACGC
>JBFWUN010000004.1:0-2355 GCA_050247235.1 Gammaproteobacteria bacterium | reverse complement strand
CCGAGGAAATCCTCGATCATCAGATCACTGCCGAGGAAGGAGTCCGTGCGTGCCGTGGTCACCATGCGCCGCACGCGACGCAGGTTCGGCACGTACATCCACCCCTGCTCTTCCGCGTTGTCGTCGCTGTTGTAGTGAAGCAGCAGCTTGGTCCCCTCGACATCTGCCGGGTCCTCGGCTTCCAGCGTGATGGCGCTGTAGATCGCGTAGGGGTTCTTGGGAACGTTCGGCACGGGATCCTTCACGTGGCGGTACATGTAGCGCATGCCCTGCGCCGTGAACGTCAGGGTGCGTTCGATGGACTGGCTGCGCATGTCGCGGTAATCCCAGTACATCTCGGGGATCGCCGCGCTGTCGCCGCCGAAGGAATACCGCATGTTCCAGGCAAGCTTCTCACCGGCCCGCGGGTCGTTCGGATCCGGTTCGCCCGGGAACGGACGTCCGGCCGTGTAGTTCTGCAGTTCGCTCGCGTTCGCGCCGAGCGAGGCCTGCCCGCCATACTGCTGGGTGGCGGCGACGAAGTTCGGGTGCGGGTCGAACGACAGTGACTCGCCAACCGTGATCATGTACCAGCCCTGCGCGATGATTTCGGCGATGTCGGGATCGAGAATCTGCCGGTAGGCGTCGAGCCCGTCCGCACCGATCACCGTGCCGGGTGGCGGTGACAGTTCCTGGATCTGCGCCAGGTCCAGGTCGAAGTCGCCCGCGGTGGCGGCGACACAACAGAGCAGGGTCACGGCACCCCACGCAGGGCGGCACGAGGGCTTGGGATATCTCAGGGCCATGAAGGTTCCTTGTGCGACGCGCGTCATGCGACGACCGGGGTCGTCCGCCACGCCCGCACGGTTTAGAGTGCCAGAGAGGACAGCGAATAGAATTTCTTGATGGCGGGCAACGCGAGCGTCAGGGACGCCATCATCAGGGAATGCATCGGGCGCCCCTGCTCGATGCACTGCAGGAAGTCCTGGACGTCGACGACTTCGACTTCCAGGTCCTCGTACGTATCGAGCTTCGGCTCCGACACCTTGCGGCAGCCAGTCCCCAGGAACACGTGCATCCGGTTGTCCTGCAGACCCGGATTCGGGTAGTGGAGCCCGAGGTACGTCAGGCGACTCACCTCGTAGCCGGTCTCCTCGCGCAGTTCGCGCCGCGCGGCGTCTTCCGGGCTCTCACCGGTATCGGGCTCCAGCGTCCCGCCCGGGAACTCGTAGAAGCGTCGCTTTGCCGCATGCCGGTACTGGTTCACCAGTACGATCCTGCCGTCATCGGTCAGCGCGACCACGTTCACCCAGTCCACGAACTCCATCACGTAGTACGCGGGCATGATCCGCTCGTCCGGCAGCGCACAGCGATCCTTGCGGAACCGGAAATAGGGATGGCTGAAGAGCTCGTCGGAGCTCAACACTTCCCAGGCGGTCATGCGCGGCTTCTGGTCGGGATCGTTGCTCATGGGCAATTCGGTCAGGACTGCATGGGACGGGTGTCCGACGGTCAGGTTTCAACCCCGCCGATGAACGACCCGCCGGCCGAATGGATGATAGCCCACGCTGCCATCGTCCGAATACCCGGGTCGTCGTCCTTCAGGAAGCGCGCAATTTCGTGGATTGCCGCGGCGTCCCGACGATGTCCGACCAGCCACAGGGTCTGCAGGCGGACATCCGACGCCTGGTGCGCGAGGCCCCAGTCGTACAGGAACGTGGCATCGTTCGAAATCCATCCCCACGACTCGACCACCCGCGTGGCCGTGTCCGTGGACAGGTTCAGCGCGATCACGGTCCGGGTCACATCGTGAACGAGATCACCGGGCAGGCGGCGAATCGCCCCGGCCATCACGGTTGACTCCATCGGCTTGCCGAACGCCACCAGCTTGACCATCCGCGAGATCGCGTCCTCGTCCTTGAGACGCGCGCTGCTCGCGATGGCCGCGAGCTGCACCCGCCCATCGACGTCTTCCTTCGCGAGGACCTTCAACGTGGCCTTGGAGGCCGCCGAATCGATATGGCCCAAGGTCGCCGCGGCCACTTCGCGCTCGTCGGGGGTCTGGCCAGTGCGCGCGATTTCGAGCACCCGCTCACCCACCTCGGCGCCATGCCCGGTGGATGCGAGTACGTAATATCCGTATGCACGGACCGTTGGGGATTCCTTGGGATCGTCCGTCACCCGATGCACGGCCGCGTTGACCGCATCGGTGTCGATCGCCGACAGCGCCTGCAATGCGTTCTTGCGCACGTACGCCTTGTTCGACGCCAGGGCCTGGAGCAGCAGGTCCTCCAGGTCTTCACGCGGGGTCGCGGCGAGCGACTCCACCATCAAGGTCAGGGCAACATCATCGCGCTGCGCCTCGCGCATGATGAG
>JBFWUN010000003.1:13149-138034 GCA_050247235.1 Gammaproteobacteria bacterium | reverse complement strand
TAGGTGCCCCTGCAACGGGAACAAAGTGTCCCGATCCACGGAGAGAACATCTGCCGAAACCTTTGTCCCTTTGACGAGGGCACGCCCCCGGTCGTCATGCTCAACGACATCCTCCACGACGCGGACATCTGACAGCCTCTCCGCTGGCACCATGAAGGGCGAGTGCGTTGAGTAGATGACTTGGTGAGTCGGCAATAGGCGCTCCTGGATGTATCTCAACAAGTCTGACTGCGCCTTGCCATGCAGAGTCAGTCCCGGCTCATCGAGCAGAATGATGGCGTTGCCCGCATTCTTCTTCAGTTGTTTGAACTGTGCGAGGAACGAAAAGAACCATACAAAGCCCGCGCTTCGCTCAGACAGGGGTACGGTCACACGGTGGTTTTGATTCTCGACACGGATCTTCGCCACTGTCCCGCTGTTGAACGGATCTGGATCCTGAGGTCGCCCCTCTCCAAGTTCGATCTTGACCGAGAGTGCTTCGTTCTGACTCCAGAACTGAAAGATCTCGTCGGTGATCTCGTTTGACGCTCCCTCGCATTGAGCCTTGAGCTCTTCATAGCGTTTGCTTTGCTGCAACTCGTCAAGCGAGGTTCCTGCGTACTCGATGAAGTCCAGGAAGATCTGGTCACTCGGTGAGACGGAGTTCTGCTGCCTGTCGGTAGCGAGCTTCGATAGTGCTACTTCGCCCGACATGCGCTCGAAATGCGAGGTGTAGAAGAACTTCGGCATCCGCTTGGCGAGGATATCGATGGCGGCCAAGTGGATGGACGACTCGGGGAGGCTCTTGAGATGCGCAATGAGCTCTTGCTGCCTTTGCGACTTCTCGGGGACGGCCTCAAGGAGCGAGAGCGCCTGCTTCGAGTCCTCGGCATTCTTGAAGACCTTGCGTTCAGCGGCATCGAGTTGAAACTTTGCCGCAAGAAACTCCAGCGCTTTGATCTCGTTTACGGGCAAGGCCCAACGAGTCTTCCCCTCAAAGCCGATTCCCGTCACTACCGAGAACTCCTCGCCTGTGAGTACCCCCTCCCCGAACGCTTTTCTCACTGCCCCCAGGTCTGTCGCGTCGAGCGTCCACCATGTCTTGACGACTTCGGACTCGCCACTCGGATGCCGTTCTTCGTACCGATTGAGGTATCGACGCGGATAGTCGCGAATGCGGTCGTACTTGAAGGGCTTGAAGGGCCCAAGCCCAAGTAGTGCCTGGAGGATGGCCGTCTTGCCGGCCTCGTTCTTTCCAACAAGGCAAGTCAGATCACCGATCTCGAACGCGCCGCTGTCCTCGACAGAACGAAAGTTCGTGACCTGCGCACGTGTCAGCTTCATGAATGCCCCTTTGAATTCAACTGATTTCAGCTACCAATGACGTCTCGGTCTTTCCAAACGCCGTTGCCAGCACGGCCTGCCGAAGGGCCTGCGCACGCTTCAGGTTGGCGGCGACCTCGACCTCAACTTCACGCACGATTGATCGGCGCCGGTCGACTTCCGCGACGATGCGGTGCTGTTCGATCAGGGGCGGCAGCGCTATAGGCAGGGCACGCACCTGCTCCAGGCTGAGGCCCGGCTTGCCCGCGCCATACGCCCATCTCTCGAGTGTCTTCCTTCCATTTGCCGGTGAAATGATCCAAAGGAAGGCGAAGGGTGAGAGGTCACGCATAACGAACTTCAGGAGCGCGACGTGCTGGCTGACGTAGGCCCGTTCGTCCAGTGCGATGACGCGGGCTGACTTGGTCACGTTCGCTCCGGTTATGGTTACAAGCACATCCCCAGCATCGACACTTGCGCGCGTCCCTTCTGCGCCCTCGGGCACTTTGACTCGTGCCACGTCGGCGAGGACAAGGGAATCCGTCTTAATTTCCTGCGCTCGAATGAAGAGAACGCCTCGATCTGAGTAGAACTCGCCCCAGCCGCGTGAACCGCTGGTGACTAGTGATGTCAGCTCGTCAACCGTCGCCCATACCCATCCTTCCGGCAACGTGGGGAGTAGCTGTTGGTCCGCACCAACTGGCTCTTTGTACTTGCTGCGATCGTTCCACGTTGTTTGCCGTTGCTGTAGTGCGCGAACGAGAAGCGCCTCGCCTGTTTCGTACTTTCGCCCTACGCAGCTCGCGAGTTCGGCTTCCGTAGGAACGAGGCGGCCTTCGACGGCGGCTTGGAGGACGGCGGCCTTGTAGCGCTTGAGCTTGTCCTTGACGCGCTTTAGGTTGGCGACGGCTTCGTCGAGGCGGGAGAACTGCTTTTCGAGTTCGGCGACGATTCGGCGCTGCTCGTCCAACGCCGGCACCGGTAAGTCAAACGCGCGAATGTCCTTTGGACGCACGGCCGGGTAGAGCGCTCCTTGCACCAGCTCTGACATGGCGCCGACGAACTGCCGCGTCTGCACGCCGTAGTAAAGCCACTGCGGCAAGACGTTGTCTCGTGCACGGAGGACATGGAAGCCGGTTGAGCCGATCGCTCCGTCCAACTCAGGAGGTACTAGCGCGACAGCGTTGAGGTTCGGGCGCGTCATGGATACCAACACATCGCCACTTCGCAGCCTTTGCCTGGCGCGGCTTGGCGCGCTGTCCGCTGGTAACCGCTTTGGTTCGACGATGTGCTTAGCACTGTTGTCGACGCTGCTGATGTCGACATATGTGAACTCACCGGTTGGAGGCGGTCCCGCCTGATCGATCTTCGGCTCCGTGACTTCGTCCAACCGCATCACGCCACCAACTCTCGATTCAGCTCATCGATCACCTTCGGCAGCTCCGCTCCAAAGAGCTGATGCACCCGGCCGAGCCCCCCCTGCTGCGCGAACGGCGAGAGTTCAAAGTCATCAGCCGAAATGCCTAGGCTGCCCGCGATGTGCTCCGCCATCTTCTCCAGCCACCAGCGCTGCTCGTCGGTGAACGCCTTCCCCGCCGCCTGTTGCTGCGCCAGCCACGCCTTGAAGTTGGCGGCCACGCGCTCGGGGTACGGCACCAGCTCGTTCTCCTGGTGCATCGCGTAGCGCACCAGTGAAACGAGGTCGGTGAGGATGCGCCGCCGGCTCGCGCCCTTCACCTTGCTCTGGTCCAGCGCGGCGTAGGCCTGCCAGAGCTGGCTTTCGGTCCATAGGTTCGGCGGGGCCTGCAGCGTCTCGGCCAGCGCCTTCAGGTCTTCGAACTTCAGCGGCGCCTTGGTGGGGCGGTTGTAGAGGATCTGCAGCGCGGTGATCTCGTCGCGATGAGCTTCAATGAAGGCCTCGAAGCTCTGCACGACGCCCTGCGCGCGCTCGCGCGCGGCCTCGGAAAAGCCAGCTTCGAGTACGCGGTCCTGGGTGACGGTGTCGATCACCAGTTCCTTCTGCTGTTTGAGCGTGACGATCAGCGTGCGCAACGTGGGGTTGGAAAGCGGCTTGACGGCGTGGCGCAGCGCGGCCTCGGCCTCCTGCGGCGAGCGGTCTTCGCGTGGGTCCAGCGCCCGTACGATGCCGCGTGAGAGTTCCTTCAGGTCCAAGCCGCCGGCTTCGGTCACCACCTTGGCGCGCTCGGTGTCGCTGAGTTGCGCGTCCAGCCTTGATAAGCGCACGGCCACACTGGAGAGCACCTCGGGCTCCACGTTGCCAAGAGCGACGGCCTGCAACAGCGCCTCCAACGGCACGCTCTTCTTCTGATCCATCGGCCGGCTGTCGGTCTTGTCGCGCTCGCACACGCCCACGCAGTCGACGATGATGAAGTGGTCCTTGTGCACGTGTTCGCCGGGGTTCACGCCGCGCAGGTCGTCGTCCTTGATCACGCGCACGCCACGGCCCTTCATCTGCTCGAAGAAGCTGCGGCTCTTCACGCTGCGCATGAAGACGACGATCTCCACCGGCTTGATGTCGGTGCCGGTGGCGATCATGTCCACGGTGACGGCGACTCTAGGGTAGTAGCTGGTGCGGAAGGCCTTGATCAGCTCTTCCGGCTTGCTGCCAGTGGTGCGGTAGGTGATCTTCTGCGCGAACTCGTTGCCGCGGCCCCACTCCTCGCGCAGGATACCGACGATGGCCTCGGCGTGGTTGTCGTCCTTGGCGAAGACCAGCGTCTTGGGCAGCTCCTGCCGCTGCGGGAACAGGTCGCTCTGCCAGCGGTCGCGCAGCGTGCGCGCGATGGTGCGGATCTGGTCGGGCGTCTGCACGCTGCGGTCGAGCTCTTCGGGCGCGTACTCGAAGTCGTCGTCGAGCTGCCAGTCGCGCCGGGCGCGGGTGGGCTTGTCCAGCACCTGCAGCCAGTAGCCGGCCTCCACCTTGCTGCCAGCCTCGGTGACCTCGGTCTTGATGCGGTAGACGTCGTAGTTGACGTTCACGCCGTCGGCCACCGCCTGCGGGTGGCCGTACTCCATCACCAGGTTCTGGTTGAAGAAGCCGAAGGTCTGCTTGTTGGGCGTGGCGGTCAGGCCGATCAGGTAGGCGTCGAAGTACTCCAGCACCTGGCGCCACAGGTTGTAGATGCTGCGGTGCGCCTCGTCGGTGACGATGATGTCGAAGGTCTCGATGGGGAACGCGGGGTTGTAGTCCAGGGGCTCGGGTTCCTTGAAGAGGCTTTCCGCGCGATCTGTCGACTCCTCGTCCGCCTCCTCCGGTAGCTCGCGGCCCTTGAGCATGGAGTACATGCGCTGGATCGTGCTGATGCAGACGCGCGCGGTCTTGTCGAGCTGATTGCTGGTGAGGTGCTGGACGATGTACTCCTCGCCGAACTTGTAGTTGTTGACGGGGCTGACGTACTGGTCGAATTCCTTCTTGGTCTGCCGCCCCAGGTTGCCGCGGTCCACCAGGAACAGCACGCGCCGCGCGCCGGCGAACTTGATCAGCCGGTAGATGAAGCTGATGGCGGTGAAGGTCTTGCCGCTGCCGGTGGCCATCTGGATCAGCGCGCGCGGCTTGCCCTGGGCCAGGCTCTTCTCCAGGTTGCGGATGGCCTGGATCTGGGCGGGCCAGAGCTGGTGGTCGCCCCACGCGGTGACGAGGGTCGGCATATGCTGCATGCGGTGCAGGAATGTCCTCCCCGGCCACGCCACGCCTTGTTCCTTCGCCTGCATCTCGCTTGTCCGCGATTCCGGATCCGCGCCTTCGAAGGACGCGGCGAGAAAGCCGGGTTGGTGAAACGCGAACACGGCCCGCGCACGGGGCTCCGGGTCCAGCCCGTTCGTGAACCGCGTTTCGATGCCGGTGGATTCGTACGCAAACGGCAGCGGCCTGTGCCAGGCCGGAAGACTCGCGGGCAAGCCCTGTGTATAGCGTGTGGACTGCACCTGCACGCCGGAGAGTGTGGCGCCGCGCTTCTTCGCTTCGATCACCCCGATGGCCCTGCCGTCCACGTAGAGCAGGTAGTCCGCCGCACCGTGCCCGTCCGCAAGCTGGAACTCCCGGATGGCCACGCCCCGGCTGGCGTGGATGTCGGCCTGCTTGTAGTCGCACACGTGCCAGCCCGCGGCCGTGAGCAGGGCGTCGATGTCCTGGCGGGCGAGCTGTTCTGGGGAGGTCATCGGGTAATGTGGCCGCGCCTGCCGAGCCACGGCGCCACAGCTGAACGTGGAGCACTGTCCGTGTGCGCTGGGGCGCAGCGATGTTGTCTCTGGGTCATGGTCAGCCATCCGCTCCGGACACGGCGCCATCCATGGCACAGGGGCGATTGGTCGGTGCTTGATCCGGCCGTGGTTAAGCGGCCCGGTTCCATTGGATTCTACCGGCAGACTTGGCGGGTGGACCATCGCCGAAGGCCGCACCGGTTCGATTCCCGTTATGGGAAATGGACATTCGCGGCCGTACGCACGGACACTCCAACGGCGCGCAGCCAACAAGGGATCTCCAGATACGGTGGGGCGATGTCCCATCCACCGGTAGCAGGAGAGGCGCCACACGTTGCACGATTACGAACTATCCGGGCCGCCCGGCATGACGGCCCATCTGTCAGCCGGACGCTCGCTTTTCTCAGGAGACCGAGGTGAACGATATTGTCCCCTCGCTTGAAGATCGGATCCTGGCCGAGCTGAGAAGAGCGCCCGGAAGCCGGGCGGTCGAGCTGGCGAGTGCCTTGGGGGTGGATCGGCGCGAGGTGAATCGCTGCCTGGCCTACAACCTCGTTGGCAGGGTGCGTCAGCACTCGGACTATCGCTGGCAACTGGTCGGGAGCGGTCGCTCCACGCCTCGAACACGCGCCGGGCAGCCCCGCACCGAAATCGCCCGGCTCTGCCGGTATTACCTTGAATGCATCGGACAGGATATGGACCAGGGTGTCAGCGTCCTGGCCAGCAGTCCGCCGGGTGAGATCCACTACGCGGAATTATCAGCGCTGCCGCTGGCGGCGTCTGAAACGGAATGGTTCAACGAGCCTGGCGCCGGTCGGATCCTGGGCAAGGTGCGCCAGGACCGGACAAAGCTGGTTGCCTGGCTCGGCTATCCCGTGCGCTTGCGGCGTCATCGCACACCCCGCTGGGAAGGCTTCTTAGTGGAGCCCGTTCTGCTGTGGCGAATAGAGCTGGGTGAACAGGGAGGCGACTCACCGCGCATCGCAGACGAAGCTCCGCTGCCGAACGCCAGGTTCCTGCGCACCGTGGCCATGGGCGACGGCCAGAACCTTGCCGAGGAGACGGCGCGGCTGACGGAAGAGCTCGGCCTTAATGTCCCGTCCATCGATCTGCCGGAAACCGACGAGATGATCGAACGGCTCGCCCGGATACGGCCGGAGTGGGACTGGAAGGAGGCCATGGACCCCGGTCGATGCGGCGACAGCGTGCAATTGGCCGACCTGACGGACGATGGGATCTACAACCGCGCAATCGTGGTACCCGGCGAGCGCACAGTGTTCACGCAGGGCCTGGAGTCGGAACTGGAAGCCTTGGGCGCGGTGTCGGAATCCGGGCTGCATGACACGGCACTGGGGCAGTGGCTGCGCGGCACCTCCCGGGGCACTCCTGGTGGGGAAGACCGGGAACCCTTGCTCGAAGTGCTGCCGATGAACACGGAGCAACGTGCTGCCGTGCGTGCTGCCTTGTCCTCCTCGCATACGGTGGTGACCGGGCCCCCGGGAACCGGCAAGTCCCAGGTAGTGACGAACCTGCTCGTGAACGCGGCGTGGCGCGGTATGAACGTGCTGTTTGCGAGCAAGAACAACAAGGCCGTCGATGTGGTGGAAACCCGCGTCAACGGCCTGGGCAATCGCCCGGTGCTCCTGCGCCTGGGTGCCAACGAGTACCAGGCAAAGCTCGCGGAATACCTCACGCAGCTCCTGGCTGGCGCCGCCGGCGCTGATGACCGGGAGAGATACGAGGAAGAACTGGCGTATCACCGCAGCCTCGCCGCGCAACTTGCTGAACTGGACCAGTCCCAGCAGCGTTCGCTTGATGCGCGGAATGCCGCGGATCGCCTGGATGCCAGCGCGGAAGACGCCAGGAGCGTATTCGGGGCCGCGGCAAACGTCATCGACGAGGCGTTGGTCAGTCACTTCGACCGTGACGTCGCTGAACTCGAACGCGCAATCGACGCCGCGGATCCGGCGCGTGAGCGCGGACTGAAGCGACTGGCGTGGGGACTGTTTGCCAGACGCCGATTGCGTGCGGTCGCGCGTGCGGCAAACCGCATCCAGGGTTCCGCGCTCAGTCGGGGTGTCGACTTTCCGGGGACGGTTTCTGCCCCCACCCTCGCCGTCCATCGGAATCTCGTCGAAATCTGCAAGGGTCGCGTCCACACGGCCCGCAAGCTCCTCAGCTACCAGAATGCGCTGGAGATACTCAAGCGTTGTGTCCCGTTCGAGGAAATCGCCCGACAACGCGCTGCGCTGACGGAACAGGTTGCGCAGAATTCTCAAAGCCTGTGGCGCGCGTGGGTGCAGCTGGCACCTACGCGCCTGACGCCGGAACAGCGCAAGGACGTGGCCGATTACGCGGCGGTGCTGCAGCTGCTGACGGCGCCGGACGCGCGCAAGTTGCACGGCTCGGTCCGACAGAAGGCGAATGCCCTTCAAGTCAAGGTGTCAGCGCTCTTTCCCTGCTGGGCAGTCACCTCGCTGTCGGCGCGCGGCCGGGTCCCGTTCGAACCCGGCCATTTCGACCTGGTGATCATCGATGAAGCGAGTCAATGTGACATCGCGTCGGCGTTGCCGCTGCTGTATCGCGCCAGGCGCAGCGTCATCATCGGCGATCCCCAACAATTGAGACACATCAGCGCGCTGAGCCGGCCGCGCGACAGCGAGCTGCAACACAAGCATGACCTGGTCGAGACGCGCGTGGGGTGGATGTATTCGGTGTCGTCTCTCTACGACGTCGCCGCCAGCGTGGTAACCCAGGAGAGTTTCATCAAGCTGCGCGATCATCATCGGTCCCACGCGGACATCATCGGATTCTCGAACCAGGCGTTCTACGAAGGCCGGTTGCGGGTGGCCACGCGTCACCAGGACCTCAAACGCCCGCGCAGTGCCGACCCGGGAATCGTGTGGCAGGACGTGCGCGGAAACGTCACCCGGCCCGCGGCGGGCGGGGCGCAGAACGCACAGGAAGCCAGGGCGCTGGTGGCGGCCCTCGAAGACCTGCTGATCACCCGGGGCTATCCGGGAACGGTGGGCGTGGTGACCCCGTTTCGCGCACAGGCCCAGCTGCTGCAGCAGCTCGTGGAAGCCAGTCAGATGCCGGGGCCAATTCGCGACCGGAGTGACCTGCTGGTCGATACGGTGCATCGCTTCCAGGGTGATGAGCGCGACGTGATGTTCTTCTCGCCGGTGGTCTCCGAGGGCACACCCGCAGGTGCCCTGGCGTTTCTTCGCAGCAACGGCAACCTGTTCAACGTGGCCATTACCCGCGCGAGAGGGCTGTTGCATATCGTGGGTGACCGGGCCGCAGCCGAATCATCGGGCGTTGATTACCTGGCCAGGTTCGCAATCTATGTCGCCCACCTGAACTCCGTGCCGCGTCTTCCGCTGGAGAGTGCACTGTCAGCGTTGGGGCCCGAATACCCCGCAGTCGCACGGCCCGAGCAGGTTTCGGATTGGGAACGCATTCTGTATCGCGCGCTCTACGCGGCCGGGATTCGTCCGATTCCCCAGTACAGCATCGAACAGTACAACCTGGATTTCGCCGTCATCGTGGGCGCGCGAAAGCTGGATATCGAAGTGGACGGTGAACGCTATCACCGGAGCTGGACCGGTGAACTCTGCCTGCGGGATCAGCTGCGGAACCAGCGGCTCATCGAGCTCGGCTGGGACGTCAAGCGCTTCTGGGTCTACGAGATACGTGACCACCTGGACGAGTGCGTGGCGGGAATTTCCACATGGGTGGAAGAAGCAGCAGAGAAGGAGAAAGGAGACGTCGCACATTTGTCGTGAGATTCGTGAGATCTCACCTCTATTCCCCACTCACGCCAGCGCTGCGACGGCCTGTCGCAGCGCTTCCAGACACGCCGCGATTCGCGGCAGGCTGGTGCGTCCACGCGGCACCAGCGCAAACACCTCGAGCGGCTCAAACCAGTATTTCGGCAGCACACGCACCAGCTGCCCGGCAGCCTGCGCGCTGCGCAGTTCGCCCATCGGTCGGATGCCGATGCCGATGCCGGCGTACACGGCGTCGCCAAGGGCGCGGCTGTCGTCCGCTTCGTAGCCGCTCGCAATCGGCACGGTGATCTTCCCGCCCTTGCGATCGACGAGTGTCCAGTCGTTCTGCGCGGGATAGGCGAGGAGCCTCAGGCAACGGTGCCGCGCGAGATCCTGCGGCACGCGCGGTGTGCCATGCGCGGCGAGATACGCCGGCGAGGCCACCAGCACCCAGCGGACACGGCCCAGCGGCCGGCCGATGAACGAGGAATCCGCCGGGGCGCCCACCGTCACGGCGATATCCAGTCCCTCGGCCGCAAGGCTGACCGGCGTGTTGATGATGCGCGCCTGGATCAGCAGGCGCGGATTCGCGTCCAGCAGCTCGCGGATGCAGGCGAGGAACGGTGCCGTGGCAATGGCACCGGGCATCGCCAGCCGGACGGTGCCGCGGAGTTCGGTCTTGCCCGAAAGAACCGCCTCCTGCGCGGATTCGAGATCAGCCAGGATCGTCGCCGCGCGTTCGAGGAAGACTGTTCCCTCGTTGGTCAGCGACACCGAGCGCGTGGTGCGCACGAAGAGCTGCACACCGAGCGCGTGCTCGAGCTTCCGCACGCGCACGCTGACGGCGTTGGTTGTGATCTGCAGGCGCTTCGCGGCGGGACTGAAGCCGCCGGAATCCGCGACGGCAACGAACGCCTGCAATTCTTCGAATGAGACGGGCAATGGATTGTCACTTTCCGGGTGATATTGATTCAAACATCAACCCGCTAATTTTCGCAACGCGGGATTTCTAGAATGCGGGAGGACGACCCGCGCGCCGTTCGCGCTGCCGGATGTCATGCTCATCAAGGTGGGCACGATGGATGAACCGGCGCAGTTCATGCCGCAGATCGCGCTGTTCACCGCAGAGCAGCAGCCGTTCCACCATATTCCGCCTGGAATCAAGGCATTCACGGGGATGCCATCCTGACGGCCAAGGAGTCGACGATGATCGATCTGTACACCGCGTCCACGCCCAACGGATGGAAAGCATCCGTGCTGCTGGAAGAACTCGGGATCCCGTACACGGTGCATCCCATCAGCCTCGGCAAGGGCGAACAGAAAACCCCCGAGTTCCTCCGCATCAATCCCAACGGGCGCATCCCGGCGATTGTCGACCGTGCGAACGATGACTTTGCCGTGTTCGAGAGCGGCGCGATCATGCTCTATCTCGCGCGCAAGCATGGACGCCTGCTCCCACGCGACGAGAAAGGGGAATCGCGGGTGGTGCAGTGGCTGATGTTCCAGATGGGGGGCATCGGCCCGATGATGGGACAGGCCAATGTCTTCTACCGCTACTTCCCGGAGAAGCTCCCGTCCGTCATCGCTCGCTACCAGAACGAGGGGCGGAGACTCTTCGAAGTGCTGAACACGCAGCTCTCGGGCAGGGAATTCCTGTGCGACGAATACAGCATCGCGGACATTGCCAACTGGTGCTGGGTGCGGATCCACGCATGGAGCGGTGTCGAGATTGCCGGGCTCGATGACCTGATCGCGTGGATCGCGCGCATGGAAGCCCGACCGGCCTGCCAGCGTGGCGTGGCGATTCCCGAGCCACTGGTGCTCGACACCGGGACAGTCGAGATGGCGAAGAAGATTCTGACCAGGTAATCCCTCGGTTCGATCCCGGAGTGACCTTGGATCCATGACAGTTCTTTGCGACCACACGACGCGCCGATGCGCGTACCGACGCTTCGCGTGCCTGCTCCTCGCCTGGGGCGTCACTTGGCAGGCCTGGGCCATCAACGGTTTCTTCATTCCCGGCTACGGACCCAAGTCGCTGGGCGTGGCGGGGACCGGGGTTGCGATGCCGCAGGATCGCATGGCCGCGTCGAACAACCCGGCCGGCATGGCGCTGGTCCCTGCCGGCCTGGATGTCAGCGGCGCGTTGCTGCATCCGCAACGTTCCGCGTTGCTGGATTGCGTCGGCATCGGAGGCTGCGACGAGGCGGTGCGGGATCGGTCGAAGCGCGAGTTCTTCCTCATCCCCGGCTTCGGCTACAGTCGCCGCTGGGGCGAACGCGCCACCCTCGGCATCACCACCTACGCGAACGGCGGCCTCAACACCAGCTATTCCCGTGACCTCTATCGCGAGACCGCCGCCCGGATTGCCGGCCAGAAGCCCGGCGACCCGGGCTTTCCCACGCGCGGCAAGATCGGCATCGACTTCGCACAGTTCATCGTGGCCACCAGCCTCGCCTACCGCGCGAACGAACGCCTGGCGCTGGGCATCGCGCCGATTCTCATCATCCAGAAATTCAGTTCCCGGGGGCTCGAGGATTTCGCGGCGCTCTCGCGGGACCCCACGAGTCTCTCCGGGCGTGATTCGGACTACGGCGTGGGCGGCGGTGTGCGCCTCGGGGTGATCTACCAGTGGCGGCCATCGCTGCGCCTGGGCGCGCAGTACACCAGCAAGCTGTTCATTCCGCGTTACACGAAATACAACGGCCTGTTCGCGGACAACGGCTCGTTCGACAGCCCGGCGCAATACGCCGTCGGGTTCGCGTGGAATGCGTCGCCGACCCTGACGATCGGCTTCGATTTCCAGCGCATCCTGTTCGCGGAGATCGGCACGATCGGGAATCCGGGACCTTCTGCCGCGGAGCTGGCCGGCAACATTGCGCCGGCGCGCCTGCTCGGCGGCGCAGCGGGGATTGGATTCGGCTGGAAGAATCAGTCGATCTTCAAAGTGGGCGCCATTTACGTGGTGGACGATCGAATCACCCTGCGGGCCGGCTGGGATCACGGGTCGGAAGTCGCGCCTGGACGCGTGGCACTGCTGTCACCGATTGCGCCCGGCACCCAGCGCGACGACTTCACGGTGGGAGCGAGCTACCGCCTGGCCGGGGGCAGCGAGCTTTCAGTGGCGTACCTGCATGCCTTCGGCGGGACCACGCAGGACAGTCATACCGCGTTCTTCGGCGTGCCGGTCAAGGCATGGTCCGCCGTGGATGCCTTGAGTCTCGGTTTCGGAACCTCGTTCTAGCGTTGCCTTGGGCGGCCCCGTGCTGCTTCCACGCATCCGCAGGTGCGAAGAATTACCGGAATGATCTGATGGTGAGGGTTCGCTGCCCTGTGTCGCAGTGTTAACTTGAGATCCGGGTACTCGCTTCAATCCTGCAGTGGAGGTGGCTATGGACCGGACACTTCGTTCAATCGGGGCGCTGTCTCTCTTCATCGTCGCGCTGTCAGTTGCACCTGACGTCCGCGCCATCAGCAGTTGCCAGGTCAGCGCCGGGATCCCGGTGGGCCCCGGCGATGGCGCGGTCTGCACGCTCTCCGGTCCCACGGAGCTTTCCGCGGCATTCACCAACGGCTTCACCACGGCCGCGGCGTCCGTGAGCCTGCCGGGGGGCTCCATGCACGGCTCCGCCGGACGCGTGGACGCCATCGGCGGGGCATTCTTCGGCGCGGAAATCATCCAGGACGTGCGCATCACCGGCCCGGCCACTACTTCGTCGCTGCCCGTGGGTTTCGGGTTCAGCGTCGGCGGGTCCATTTCGAAGGATTGCACGATCTGTGACGCGAACCTGGGGGGAAGGTTCAAGATCGAGAATGTCTCAGGTCCGACATTGCTGCTCGAAGCCAGTGCCGCCACGTCCACGGGCAGCCCGGGCTGGACGTACAACCGGACCGTGTTCGGTCCGGGAGCGACCGCCTCTGATCTCGTCGAGATCGATACAACACACGTTGGCGGCAACCTGGGGTTCGACGCGCAACCCTACCTGGGGCACACGCTGCGGGTCACCGTCAGTCTCTCCGCCAACGCCCACTTGAACGGCCTGACCGTGGGCGCCAACGGGATCTCGGTGGATGCCAGTCAGACATCGCTGTTCAATTTCTTCCTGCCCGCCGGGTACACGTTGACGGCGCTCGGCGCCCCGGGCGCCTCGACGTTCCTCACGGCCCCCATTCTCACGCAGCCGGTGCCGCTGCCGGCGTCCCTGTGGTTGCTGAGCGGTGCGCTGGCGTTCTGCGGTGCGCGCTACGGCCGACGGGTTGCCGGATAGCGCGTCACTGCTAATCGGTAATCGGGTAATCGGGGACAGACCACGGTTTCGCTGACGCGAAACCGTGGTCTGTCCCCGATTACCTGGTCTGTCCCCGATTACCCGATTACCCGACTGCGTCACCCCGCCCGCGCCGCGCCGCTCGCGAGCGCCTTCTCCAGCACCGCCCGTCGCTCGCCCTGCACCTGCGCCAGCGCCACCAGCCGGGTCAACGTGAGGTTGGCCTGCGCCAGCGCGTGCAGCAGCGCGGCGTGCGCGGCGGCGCGCAGGCGGAGCCCGAGACGCGAACGCATCGCGCAGCTCGCCAGGAACTCTTCGCGCGGACACTCCAGCAGGGTGGTGGGTTCGCGCACCCGTACCCGCACCGTCTGCGGGGTGTCGCGCAGCACCGCCCGGTACCCGAACAGGCGCCCCGGACCGAGGATCGACAACCGCCGCAGGTGTGTCGGCGCCGCCCCGCCCGGCGGCCGCACCGGCGCGGAGACTTCCACCGCGCCGCGCACCGTCACGTAGCACGCGGTGGCCGGGGCGCCTTCGTGGAACACCGCCTGGCCACGCGGCAGTTCCAGCACGCGGCACGCGCTGACGAATGCGTCGATCGCGTCGGCTTCCCAGTCCGCGAACAGCGGCAGGACGGGCAGGAACGATCGGATCTCGAACGCGCCCCGATCGAGGCGCGGCCAGCCGTCCAGCGGATCGCCGGCCGGCACGGGCGTGGCCGGGAGATCTTCCGGTGAGGGGCTCGACAGCAGCTGTGCGTTGAGATCCGCGAGCTTGCGGCAGAGCTCGCGCGTCAGCGCGGCCTGGAGCTCGATGGCCACCGGACTGTGTCGCGCCACCAGCAGGCGGAACGTGTCTCCCGCCAGGAAGATCCCCGTCACCGGCGTGCGTGCGACCACGGTGGCCGTGCACTGCCCGCGCTCCACCAGCGCCATCTCGCCGAGCACGCTGCCGGCCGGGCGGGACGCGAGGGTCAAGGCATCGCCGCCGGGCAGGCGCACGTGGATGCCCACTTCGCCCGCGTCCAGGAAATACGCGCCGCGGTTGGGCGTGCCTTGCTGGAGCAGCACGTCGCCGGGCGCGAACGTGACTGGCTCCGCCACGGCCATCAGTTCCGCGCGAAGCTCGCCGCTAAGAAGAGCGCCCGGTTCCGGTGGCACTGGGAGAGACGTGCTCGCGTCGCGCATACTTCGTTCCGATGAAACGGCACGGACGCCGGGAATCGTCAGTCGCGCCACTGGCCCCGGTTGTCACGTCGCCCCGGTCAACCCGCAGAAAGGCATACCATGAACGCATCCGATCTCTTCATCAAGGCACTCGAACAGGAAGGCGTGGAATATGTCTTCGGCATTCCTGGAGAAGAGAACCTCGCGTTCCTGGACGCCCTTTCCCGCTCCCGGCAGATCCGGCTCATCCTGACGCGCCACGAACAGGCCGCGGGGTTCATGGCGGCCACCTACGGGCGTCTCACGGGCCGCACCGGCGTGTGCCTGTCCACGCTCGGCCCCGGTGCGACGAACTTCGTGACTGCGGCCGCGTACGCCCAGCTCGGCGGCATGCCGATGATGATGATCACCGGCCAGAAGCCCATCAAGTCGTCCAAGCAGGGCCGCTTCCAGATCATCGACGTGGTGGACATGATGCGGCCCATCACCAAGTACACGCACCAGATCGCGTCCGCGGACAACATCGCTTCCCGCGTGCGTGAAGCGTTCCGGCTCGCGGAAGAGGAAAAGCCCGGCGCGGTGCACCTGGAGTTCCCGGAGGACATCGCGGAAGAAGAGAGCGATCAGCCGCCCATTCCGCGCAGTCATCACCGCCGCGCGATCGCGGAGGACAAGTCCATCCGTACCGCGGTCCATCGCCTGGAGGAAGCGCGCACGCCCATCCTGATCGTCGGGGCGGGCGCCAATCGCAAACTCACGTCGCGTACCCTGCTGCAGTTCATCGAGCAGACCCGGATGCCGTTCGTGACCACCCAGCTGGGCAAGGGCGTGCTGGACGAGCGGCATCCGCTGTTCGTCGGCAATGCCGCGCTGTCGTCCGGCGATTTCGTGCATCGCGCGATTGAAGCCGCGGACGTGATCGTCAACGTGGGTCACGACGTGATCGAAAAGCCGCCGTTCTTCATGAAGCCGGGCGGCGCGGAAGTCATCCACGTCAATTTCCGCTCGGCGGAAGTGGACCCGGTGTACTTCCCGCAGATCGAAGTGATCGGCGACATCGCCAACGCCATCTGGCAGATGAGCCAGTCGCTGGCGCCGCAGCCCTCCTGGGATTTCAGCCGCATCGACACCATCCGCCGTGCCGCGGAGAAGAACCTGCTGGAAGGCGCGGAGGATGATCGCTTCCCCGTCTATCCGCAGCGCCTGGTGGCCGAGGTACGCCGCGCGATGCCGTCGGACGGCATCATCGCGCTCGACAACGGCGTCTACAAAATCTGGTTCGCGCGGAACTACCGCGCCCACATGCCCAACTCCGTGCTGCTGGACAACGCGCTGGCCACGATGGGCGCCGGCCTGCCGTCCGCGATGGCCGCACGGCTGGTGCATCCGGAACGGAAGATCATGGCCATCTGCGGCGACGGCGGGTTCATGATGAACAGCCAGGAGCTGGAGACGGCAGTGCGCCTGGACATGCAACTGGTGGTGCTCATCCTGCGCGACGATGCCTACGGAATGATCCGCTGGAAACAGGCCAACATGGGACTTGCGGACTGGGGACTCACGTACGGCAACCCGGACTTCGTGCGTTACGCGGAGAGTTACGGCGCACACGGACACCGCGTGGACAGCGCGGCGGGTCTCGGGCCGCTGCTCGCGCATTGCCTGGCGGCGCCGGGGGTGCACCTCATCGACTGCCCGGTGGACTACAGCGAGAACGACACCATCCTGAACCGCGAGATCCGCCGCCTGAGCGCGCTGGTCTGAGGGCGCCACCATGACGACATTGAAGTCACGTTATCCGTACTACCTGGCCAACCGACCGGTGGACGCGCCGCGGTCGCTGCCCGTCACGGACAAGTACACCGGCAAGGCGGTCACCGAGGTCGCGCTGGCGGACGCGGCGGCGATCGATCGCGGGATCGCGGCGGCCGTGGACGCGGCGCCGGCGATGGCGGCGCTCGCCGCGTACGAGCGGCAGGAGATCCTGCAGCACTGCGTGAGCCGCTTCCGCGAACGCTTCGACGAGCTCGCGGACACCCTGTGCATCGAAGCCGGCAAGCCCATTCGCGATGCACGCGGTGAAGTCACGCGGCTCATCGATACCTTCCGCATCGCTGCCGAAGAAGCGGTGCGCATGCACGGCAGCCTGCAGACACTCGACATCTCCCCGCGCGCGAAGGGCTACCGCGGCATGTGGAAGCGCGTACCCATCGGGCCGTGCTCGTTCATCTCTCCATTCAACTTCCCGTTGAACCTCGCCGCTCACAAGGTGGCGCCTGCGCTCGCGGTGGGCTGCCCGTTCGTGATGAAGCCGGCGTCGCGCACGCCGCTCGGCGCGCTGATCATCGGCGAGGTGCTCGCGGAAACGCCGCTCCCGGCCGGCGCGTTCTCCATCCTGCCGTGCGCGCGCGATGGCGCGGACCTGTTCACGGTGGACGCGCGGTTGAAACTGCTGTCGTTCACCGGCTCGCCGGACGTGGGCTGGGACCTGAAGGCGCGCGCGGGCAAGAAGAAGGTGGTGCTGGAGCTCGGCGGCAACGCGGCGGTCATCGTCGATCGCGATACCGACATCGCGGACGCAGTGGAACGCATCGTGTTCGGCGCGTTCTACCAGTCCGGACAGAGCTGCATCTCGGTGCAGCGCATCCTGGTGCACCGGGAGATCTACGCCACGGTGAAGGCGGCGCTGGTCGAAAAGACGAAACTGCTGAAGTCCGGTGACCCACACGAGGAGAGCACGTTCATCGGACCGATGATCGCGGAGTCTGAAGCGGTGCGCCTGGAACGCTGGATCGAGGAAGCGCGCGCGGCCGGCGCCACG
This sequence comes from Gammaproteobacteria bacterium, assembly GCA_050247235.1. Lineage (GTDB taxonomy): Bacteria > Pseudomonadota > Gammaproteobacteria > CAIKBL01. Next base: position 120,483 of record JBFWUN010000003.1, on the reverse strand, counting down.
GTACTCTGCGGCGGCGTGCGGCAGGGTGCGATGCTGGAGGCCACGTTGCTGGAGAATGTGCCGGCCTCCGCCAAGGTGTGCGCGGAGGAAGCGTTCGGCCCGGTGGCGGTGCTCTTCCCGTTCGACGATTTCGACACCGCGCTCGGGATGGTCAACGCGTCCAAGTTCGGCCTGCAGGCCGGCGTGTTCACGCGCGACTTCTACAAGGCGCAGAAAGCATGGGACGTGCTGGACGTCGGCGGCGTGGTGATCGGGGACGTCCCCTCGTACCGCGTGGACAACATGCCCTATGGCGGGGTCAAGGACTCGGGCCTCGGCCGCGAGGGCGTGATCTTCGCGATGGAGGACATGACGGAGATCCGCAACCTGGTGATCCGGCAGGTGCCGGGGACCTGAGCTGGTCTGAAAAGGGAAAATGGGGAAAAGGGGACATCTCACATTTCCACTAGGGCCTCGAACATGTCTCGATGTGGAGAAGGAAATGTGAGATGTCCCCGTTTCCTTTACCCTTTTGCTCCTGCCCGACTGCGCCGTGGCGCCGTCGAGGCAGGTTCCTCGGCGGCGCCAGCGCGGGTGTGACGATCAATAACGGTACGTATCCGGCTTGTACGGCCCCGCCTTGTCCACGCCGAGGTACGCCGCCTGTTCGTCCGTCAGCACGGTGAGCGCCGCGCCGACTTTCGCGAGATGCAGGCGCGCCACCTTCTCGTCCAGCGCCTTCGGCAGCACGTAAACCTGGCCCGGGACATATTCATCAGGCCGCGTGAAAAGCGCGATCTGCGCAAGCACCTGGTTCGCGAAGCTGGACGACATCACGAAGCTCGGGTGCCCGGTCGCGCAGCCCAGGTTCACGAGGCGCCCTTTCGCGAGCAGCAGGATGGCGTGCGCGGCGCGGTCCGGGGTGGCCGGGAACGTCACGCGATCGACCTGCGGTTTGATCTCGTCCCACGCGCAGCCGGCCAGGCCCGCCACGTCGATCTCGTGATCGAAGTGACCGATGTTGCAGACGATCGCCTCGTCCTTCATCACGCGCATGTGGTCCACGGTGATCACGTGTCGATTGCCGGTGGCGGTGACGAAGATGTCCGCCTTGTCGGCAGCATCTTCCATCGTCACGACGCGGTAGCCTTCCATCGCCGCCTGCAGCGCGTTGATCGGATCGATCTCGGTGACCCACACCTGCGCGGACAACGCGCGCAGCGCCTGTGCAGATCCCTTGCCCACGTCCCCGTAGCCGCAGACCACCGCGATCTTGCCGGCGATCATGACGTCGGTTGCGCGCTTGATCGCGTCCACCAGGGACTCCCGGCAGCCGTACAGGTTGTCGAACTTGCTCTTGGTGACGCTGTCGTTGACGTTGATCGCGCGGAACAGGAGTTCGCCGCGCGCGCTCATCTCCTGCAGGCGATGCACGCCGGTGGTGGTTTCCTCGGTGACCCCGCGAACCTGCGCGGCGATACGGCTGTACCAGTGCGGATCCCGCGCAAGGCGCGCGCGGATCGCGGCGAACAGCGCGCGCTCTTCCTCGCCGGCCGGCGCGTCCAGCACCGTGGGATCGCGCTCGGCGCGGCGGCCGAGGTGCAGCAGCAACGTGGCATCGCCACCGTCGTCCAGGATCATGTTCGGACCCTCGTCGTCCGCGCCCGGCGCACCGAACTCGAAGATGCGATGCGTGTAATCCCAGTAGTCTTCGAACGTCTCGCCCTTGGTCGCGAACACCGGCGTGCCGGTCGCCACCAGCGCGGCCGCGGCATGATCCTGCGTGGAGAAGATGTTGCAGGACGCCCAGCGCACCTCGGCGCCGAGCGCCTGCAAGGTCTCGATCAGCACCGCGGTCTGGATCGTCATGTGCAGGCTGCCGGCGATGCGGGCACCCGCAAGCGGCTGCGCGGTGGCGTACTCGGCGCGGAGCGCCACCAGGCCGGGCATCTCGGTTTCCGCGAGGCGGATCTCCTTGCGACCCCAGGTGGCGAGCGCGGGATCGGCAATCGCGAAATCGCGATCGCGCGACGGAGAAGCGGAGAAGGTTTTCGGAATGGCGTTCATCGGAAGCTCCCAGGTTGAGGAATTTCCGTAGACGCACGGGCGAACGGGCGCATGCCGACGGCTCACCCATGCATGTACGGGTGAGCGCGGTTGCAGTTGAAGGTTCCGAGCCTAGGGCAGTGACCTGCCTTGCAACGCTCCTCGGAGTGATGGACAGCCTACGCGGTGCTCCGCGCCGGTTTCAAGCCCGGCAGTGACCCGATAAAGGCGCTGTCTCGCCCCCGAAAAAGGGGACATTCCAGCTATCCGGGCGCGCGGCGGCGGCGTGCGATCAGCCCTGCCAGTGCCGGGCCAGCCAGCCAGACGGTGGCCGGCAGCGGCACCGGTGCGGCATTGAACTGGAGGTGATCGACCTCCCAGTCGACGCTGTTGCCCATCACCACGGAGATACGCGCCACTCCCGGTGCGTGGATCACCCCGAAGAAGCGATCTTCCCCGGTACCCTCGGTCCCGGCCGCGGTGCCGTTGCCGAGTATCGACGGGCCGATGGTGCCGATCAGCTGATCGGCGGCATCGTACGCCTCGAACGTCACGTCGCCGAATCCCTCCGTCCCGCTGGTGACACCACCGACATCCGTCCACACGATGCCCACGTGGCTCGGCAGGCTGCCGCGCAGTGCGGCATCGAACCGGAAGTCGATCCGCGACAGGGTGCCGCCGGAGTAGAGCGAGCGTCCGGCGGTGCCGTTGCCGTCGATCACGCCGTCGTCGGCATCCACCGAATCGTTCAATGGATCCGGCGCAACGAGCACGGTGGTCCCTGGCGATACGCTGACGCCAAGCTGGTTCAGCAGGCCATCCTCGAAATCTTCGATCGAGAGGTTGGCGCCGAGACTCGCGAACGGGCTGTCGGCGGCAGACAGGTACGGCAGGGGGCCGAAGAACTCGGCGGCACCGGATGCGCCTGACCACGCGAACGCGGCCACGAACGGAATCACCTGGCGCTTCATGAGACGTGACATCGCGGATCCCTCCTCGAATTTGCGGGGTTGCGCATCTCCCGGTGCGCGAGGTCAATTGTGCACCAGCCGGACCCGATCGCGATCCTCCCCTGTGCGGTAATTCTTCTCGTTCGGACCCGTCCGAAGCGCGTGCGCGCACGACCGGACTCCGCGTTGCCGTCCCGCACACGCTTGCGTAAGCTCCCGGTGACCTCCGTGCTGCCGGCAGCCACGCCGGCCACCTTGCCCGGATCCCCGCCGGCGCCCTGCCGGTACGCACTGACGACAGAGTTATGACGGAGGAGCCCATGCGTCCTGCGGATTTGAAAATCGGCGTGCTGCTGCCCATGTGGACCGGATCACTGGACGGGGAGACAGCGTCGATGCGACGCGTGCTCGCGTTCGCACAGCACGCGGAAGCGGTGGGCCTGCACAGCGTGTGGGCAACCGATCACCTGTATTTCGAAGCCTACGAGGACTTCAAGGCGGTCGGCATCGCACTGCCGGCGGAGTGGGCCGGCATCAAGGGTGGCCAGTGGGAATGCTGGACGATGGCCGCCGCAGTGGCCGCGGTCACGGCGCGGGTGCAGATCGGCACGCTCGTCACCAACACCACGTTTCGCAACCCGGCGTTGCTGGCGCGCATGGCGGACAACGTTGTCGACCTGTCCGCGGGACGCCTGATCCTCGGCATTGGCGCCGGCGACTTCACCACCGAACACGAAGCGTACGGTTTCGACTTCGAGCGCCATGTCGGGCGCTTCGAGAACGCGCTGCAGATCGTCAAGCCGCTGCTCGCGGGTGCGCGGTTCTCGCACGGCGGCGAGTTCCATCGCGTGGTGGACGCCGCGCTGATGCCCAAGTCGTCATTCGGCGCGCCGCCGCTCCTGATCGGCACTTTGCAGGGCAAGCCGCGGATGTCGCGGCTCGCCGCGCAGTACGCGGACATGTGGAACTGCATGATCGCGTTCGGTGACTGCGCGCTGTCCACGTTCCAGCAGGCGTGGGCGCCGATCCGCGCGGCGTGCGAGAAGCACGGGCGTGACCCGGCCACGCTCTCCAAGGGCGCGACGGTGGCGGTGAACTTCACGGATGGTCCGTACGGGGTGCTGCCAACCTCGGTGCCGTTCGAGGGATCGATCCGACAGATCGCCGATCGCTTCGCCCAATACGCGGAGGACGGGGCCGAGCACATGTCCACGATTCCATATCCATGGAATGAGCGGGGTCTCGACAAGCTCGCGGCAGTGCTGGAGTGCCTGCGCGGCAAGTGACGAAGTCGCGCATGTCGCGCGTCGTTCCGGGTCGCACGGGCCACGTCGCAGGCGGCCGACGGCGCGGTGAACGACGGCCGCGAATTCGAGCGCAAGCCGCGGGAGGCTGCCGCCGCGGCGCGCGCGACAATGGGCCTGCATGGAGACGACGATGACCTTGCCGCTGTTCGAGTCCGCCCGCGCCCCCGGTCCGGAGACCACCTCGGTGCCGAGTTCGGCGGACGATGCGCGCGCCACCCGCGTGTTCGCGTTCGACTGGGCGTCACTCGCAGACACGCTCGCGGCCCGCGGTTGCGCGCGCCTGCCGGCCCTGCTGAGCCCGGACGACTGCGCCCGGCTCGCCGCGCTGTACGACGACGAGGCTCCGTTCCGCAGCCGCGTGGTGATGGCGCGGCACGGTTTCGGGCGCGGCGAGTATCGCTACTTCCGTTACCCGCTGCCGGCAGTCGTCGCGTCGCTGCGCGCCGCGCTGTACCCGCATCTCGCGCCGATCGCGAACGCCTGGCAGCGCGCGCTGGGTCAGCCAGCGCATTTTCCGGACACGCACCCCGAGTTCCTCGCGCGCTGTCATGCCGCGGGCCAGACTCGCCCTACCCCGCTGCTGCTGCGCTACGACCCCGACGATTACAACTGCCTGCACCAGGACCTGTACGGCGAACACGTGTTCCCGCTGCAGGTCGCGATCCTGCTGTCCGCGCCGGAACGGGATTTCGCCGGCGGCGAATTCGTGCTGACCGAGCAACGCCCGCGCATGCAGTCAAGAGTGGAGGTGGTGCCGCTGATGCAGGGCGATGCCGTGGTGTTCGCGGTCCATCACCGTCCCGTGCAGGGCACGCGCGGTGTCTACCGCGTGACGATGCGCCACGGCGTCAGCCGCATCACCCGCGGACGCCGCCACACGCTCGGGATCATTTTTCACGACGCGACGTGAAAGATCTCCCGGGGTGACCGATCAATGACCGTCGGTATTCCTTTTACACAGGTTCCTGCAATACCTCCAGGAACGCCGGTCCATACCGCTCCAGCTTGCTCTGCCCCACCCCGTTGACGAGCCGCATCTCCTCCAGTGACCGTGGCATCAGCGCCGCCATGTCGGCGAGCGTGCGGTCATGAAAGATCACGTAGGGCGGCACCCCTTGCGCATCCGCGAGCCGCTTGCGGCACGCGCGCAGGCGCTCCCACAGGGAGTCGTCGACGCTCGGCACAACCGTCTCCGACTTGCGCCGGCGCGCCGCGCGCGGTTCCAGCACGTCCTCGCGCAGGTTCAGCGCCTCCTCCCCGCGCAGGAGTCCGCGTGCTGATTCCGTCAGCCGCAGCGCACCGAAGCGCTCCACGTCCACGCTCACCGCGCCACGCACCAGCAGCTGACGCAGCACCGATCGCCAGTGATGCTCGCTGCCATGCGCACCGAGCCCGAACGTGCTCAAGGATTCGTGTCCATGCTGTCGCGTCTTGTCGCTCGTCACGCCGCGCAGCACCGCGATCACGTGCGCAGCGCCGAAGCGCTGGCCGGTCCGGTAGATGCACGACAGCAGCTTCTGCGCATCCTCGCGCGCGTCCCAGGTCTTCGGCGGATCCAGGCAGTTGTCGCAGTTCCCGCAGTCCTGCGCGGGCGCTTCGCCGAAATACTCCAGCAGCGGCCGCCGCCGGCACGCCGTGGTCTCGCACCAGGCGAGCAGCGCATCGAGCTTGTGGCGCTCGATCCATTTGTGCTCCTCGTCCGCCTCCGACTCGTCCACCATCTGCCGCAACCGCACAACGTCCTGCAACCCGTACACCATCCATGCGTCTGCCGGCTGACCGTCGCGCCCGGCGCGTCCGGTCTCCTGGTAATAGGCTTCCACGCTCTTCGGCAGATCGAGATGCGCGACGAAACGCACGTCGGGCTTGTCGATGCCCATGCCGAACGCGATCGTCGCCACCATCACGATGCCGTCCTCGCGCAGGAACCGCGCCTGGTGCGTGCTGCGGGTACGTGCGTCCAGCCCCGCGTGGTACGGCAGCGCGACACACCCCTGCGTGCACAGCCACTCCGCGGTTTCCTCCACCTTGCGCCGGGACATGCAGTAGACGATGCCCGCCGCGCCGCGCCGCGGGCCGAGGAACTCGAGCAGCTGGCGGCGGGCATCGACGCGGGGCCGCACCGTGTAGCGGATGTTCGGCCGGTCGAAGCCACCGATGAACCAGCGCGGCGTGTCCAGCGCGAGCCGTGCCGCGATGTCCTCACGCGTGCGCGCGTCGGCAGTGGCGGTGAGCGCCATCCGCGGCACGCCGGGAAAGTGCTCACGCAAGCTGCCGAGCGCGAGGTAGTCCTGCCGGAAGTCGTGACCCCACTGCGAGACGCAGTGCGCCTCGTCCACCGCGATCAGCACCGGCGCCGCGCGCACGAGCTCCTCCAGGGTTTGCGGCTGCAGGATGCGTTCCGGCGCCACGTACAGCAGGCGCAGCTCTCCCGCGGCAAGGCGTCGTCGCACGTCCGCCTGTTCGGTCCCGGTCATCGCGGAGTTCAGGCACGCCGCGGGCACGCCGAGCTGGGCGAGCGCCATGACCTGGTCCTGCATCAGCGCGATCAGCGGCGAGATCACCACCACCAGCCGTTCGCGCGCCAGTGCAGGCACCTGGTAGCACAGCGACTTGCCGCCCCCGGTGGGCATCAGCACCACGCAGTCGTGCCCGGCGAGCGCGCAGGCGATCGCGTCGGCCTGCTGGCCGCGGAACGCCTCGAAGCCGTAGACCTGCTGCAGGACGGCGCGTGGTTCGGGCATGGGGTGATGATCGGCGTGGTGGTTCGGGGAGCGCGCAGTATACGGCGCCCGGTGCGCTGCCGCGGCCGGCTTCCCGGGCCTCCAGGGCACCGATATGCTGTACCCCCTGCCCGGCTTCAGACATCCGGTGGCACGCCACGGGATGAACTCATCCCCAACCATGAGGAAAAGCGACGATGGCCCAACGACAACTCACGTCTGCCGACGGCTTCACGTTCGGTGCGTACGAAGCACTCCCCACCGGCAAGCCCAAGGGCGGTGTGCTCGTGATCCAGGAGATCTTCGGAGTCAACCCGCACATCCGCGCGGTCGCGGACGGCTATGCGAAGGAGGGCTTTGCCGCGATCGCGCCGCAGATCTTCGATCGCGTCGAGCGCAACGTGGAACTGGGCTACACGGATCCCGACGAGTTCCAGAAAGGGATCCGTTACGCGTTCCAGGAACTCAGGATGCCGCAGACCCTGCAGGACCTGCAGGCGGCGATCGACGCGCTCGCGGTGCATGGCAAGGTGGGCGTGGTGGGCTATTGCTTCGGTGGACTGCTGACCTGGCTGTCCGCGTGCGAGCTGAAGCACGTGGCGGCAGCGTCCGCGTACTACGGCGGCGGCATCGCGAAGGAGGCGTCACGCACACCCCGCTGTCCGGTGATGATGCATTTCGGCGAGCGCGATGCGCACATCCCGCTCACGGACGTGGAGACCGTGCACAAGGCGCAGCCGAACGTCGAGATCCACATCTACCCGGCGGACCATGGCTTCAATTGCGACGCCCGTGCGAGCTACGACGCGCCGAGCGCCGCGCTGGCGAAGAAACGGACATTGGAGTTCTTCGCGAAGCACCTGTGAGAATGCGGCGAGTGGGCGTCGCCGGGGTGCCTGGTGACGTCCACCGCACGCTTTCGCCGGTTCCGGGGAGGGGGGCATCGCTGCGGCCTCGCCGGACACCGCATGGACCCCGGGGTCTGCGCCCGGAATTAACGGGGGTCCCCGTTTCTCGAGATGTCCTCTCTCCTGTCTGCTGTTGTCGTTCCTGCGCGTGACCAGGATCACGCCGATTTAATCCTTTTAGATCGTTACCGGCGCCATGGCCATGTGGCCAGATCCTGCAGCCGGACGCGGGATGCCGCGAGTCCAGGCTGGAAACCAGGCGAAATGACCGCGGACCTGATGGGCACGGACGCATGTCGCGGACTCCTTCGTCAGGCAGGCGCCGGTGATCGGCCCGACTGCTTCAAGCTGTACTGGTGCGGGACTGTGACCGCGCAGGGAGTGAAACGCGCGGCGCTGCGCCAGCCTCTCGGCCGGTCGGATATTTGTCAGTACCCCGTTCTGCCAGTGCGGGTGCCTGGCGAGGCGTCGCAGCGCGCGAACTGGTGAGCGGGTGACAATCAGTTCAAACGGTCAGGTGCCATGAATAAACATCTCTTCGTCGCAATTGGTCTGGCGATGCTGGTGGGCCCCGCGCTGGGTGCCGACCCCTGGCATCAGTCGTTCAACAAGGTCTCCACCATTCCCTGGCGCAACAATTTTCTCGGCGGGGTGGCCATCGGTACGGGTGCGGTGGATGGGCCAGCCGCTTTCGCGCCGTGGTCGGAGCGGGGGCTTACCACCAGCGGCGCGGCAGATTTCGGTGAACTCAAGATTTACATCGAACAGGCAGGACAGATTGCAGACCATCGCGCGACCGCGATAAGCCATCAGATCTACAACGTGACCGACCCCGCGGTGGCCGCGGGGACGGCGGGCACGTTGTTTCTCTCATTCACGATGGGCGGCATTACAACCATCGTGGGCGAGGCGGGAAATTCCGTGACGGCGTCATTGTCGGTGACGCTCAACATTGAGAACAACGGAACCGGCGGAACGGTGCTGGATTTCTTCGAGCGCGTCATCGAGCCGCCCGCGGATGCGGCCACCGGTATTGCAAGCTACAACGTCGAGGTGCCGTTCACCTATGGTGAGGACTTCCGTGTCACGACCAGATTCGGTGTGAGAATACGCAGCGATCTGGAATACGACCTGAGCAACAGGCTGATCCCCGGCTCGACGTTCGAAAGCATTACGGCGGCATTCGACAACTCGGCGACGCTGGACGCGATCTACCTCCCCGAGGGCGCAACGATCGCGCTGAACTCGGTGTCGGACTATGACCCTGCGCAAATCGTGCGGTTTGGTACGCCAGCCCCGGTACCTGCGCCACCCGCGCTTGCGGTGTTCCTGCCCGCGCTGCTCATGCTGCGTCACCTGGGTGCGCGACCCGGTCAATCCCTCCCGGCCCGCAGGATCGCGTCCGCGAGCCGCGCCGGGTCCGTGAAGCACAGTTCATGACTGCCGGGCACCTGCACGAGGCGGTACAGCCCGAGCCGCTGTGACAGGCGCGGGTGCCACGGCAAGGTGGGCGGCATCGCGGTGTCCTCGGTGCAGTTCAGGTACGACTTGCCGCAGGGAAACTCGGCGGGCGGGCGCGTCAGCCGGATCGGTTCGCTGAACGTGCGCGCCGGATGCGGATTGAGTTGCGCGTAGGCCGCCTCCGCGAGTGCGAGATCCGCATCGTTGATGAACGCCTCACGCCAGATCGCGAACGGCAACGTGACACTGCCGTCCGGCTGCGTCAGCGACGCGAACATCGCGGCATAGTGCGGGGGCACGAGATCGTTCAGGGTCTCGCCATCGAGCGGCACGAACGCGTTCCAGTACACCAGCCGCCGCACGCGGGTCATCTCACGGTCCGCGGCACCCGTGATCACCATGCCGCCGTAACTGTGGCCGACCAGCACGATGTCGCGCAGGTCGTGCCGCACGAGGTAATCCACCAGCGAATCGATGGCCTCCCCGAGCCCCACGTCGCGCGAGTCCCCGGGCCGGTTGCCGGCGAGCGTCGGCAGGTGCACTTCGTGGCCCGCCGCGCGCAGCGGCGCCGCCGTGGGTTCGAACTCGGCACCCGTGTGCCACCCGCCATGCACGATGACGAACGTGCTCATGTGAATTCCCCCGTGGTACCCGCCGGGATTATACGAGGCGTCCGGGTGGGGCGGCCGCCACGCTTCTGCTATCGTGCGTTCCACCCTTTGTGCGCGGCTGCCGCCACGCACGCATCCACGAGGAGCCCACGACATGACGGACAAGAACCGCGTATGGCGCCTGCGCAAGCGCCCGGTCGGCACGATTGGCGATGACGTGCTGAGTTTCGACGAAGAGCCGATCCCGCAGCCGGCGGACGGTCAGTGCGTGTTCCGGCTGAACTACCTCTCGCTCGACCCCACCAACCGGATCTGGATGAGCGACATGGACCAGTACATGCCGCCGGTCGCGCTCGGCGATCCGATGCGCGGCGTGGTGTGCGGCACTGTCGTCACCTCGAAGCATCCGGGTTTCGCCCCCGGCGACCTGGTCAGCGGGCTCGGCGTGTGGGCGGATTACCAGGTCGGCGCGCCGCCGATGATCGCGAAGATGGCGGCGCCCGCCGGCGTCTCGGTGGCGGATGCGTTCGGGCTGTTCGCCGTGGTCGGACCCACGGCGTACTTCGGGTTCATCGATCTCGGCGAGCCGAAGGCCGGCGAGACGGTGGTGGTTTCCGCCGCTGCCGGCGCGGTGGGGTCGATCGTCGGCCAGCTCGCGAAGATCAAGGGGTGCCGCGCGGTGGGCCTGGCCGGCACCGCCGACAAGTGCCGCTGGATCGTGGACGATCTCGGCTTCGACGCGGCCATCAACTACCGCAAGGAAGACGTGCCCGCGGCGCTGAAGCGCGCGTGTCCGAACGGCATCGACATCTACTTCGACAACGTGGGCGGTGACATCCTGGATGCCTGCCTCAAACAGATGAACCTCGGCGGCCGGATTCCGACCTGTGGACTCATCTCGCAGTACAACGCCACCGGCGAGGTGCCGGGCCCGAAGAATTACCCCATGATCCTGATGCAGCGGCTGAAGGTGCAGGGTTTCATCGTGCTCGACTTCGCGAGCCGTTATCCCGAGGCGATCGGCGCGCTCGGCCAGTGGATGCAGGAAGGCAAGCTCAAGTTCCGCACGGACATGCACGCGGGGCTGGAGAACGCGGTGAAGACTTTGCGCATGCTCTACACCGGCGAAAACCAGGGCAAGCTGATGCTGCACGTCGCCTGAGCGACATTCCGCGGGAAGTCGACTCTCGCTGGCCGCCCGCGGGCGGCCAGCGGAGGGTTCCAACCGGATCGGGCCGGGTCAGCAGACCCGGCGACCGGTCAGAAGCGACGCTTCGCCGCGCCACCGGCCTCGCGCGGACGGGCTTCGTTCACGCGCATGTTGCGGCCCTTCAGCGGGTGCTCGTTGAGCGCCTTGATGGCGGCTTCGGCCTGCTGCTGAATGGGCATCTCGACGAAGCCGAAGCCCTTGGACTCACCCGAGAACTTGTCGGTGATGACCGTTGCACTGCTGACCTCGCCCGACGCGGCGAACGCTTCGCGCAGGTCGGCATCGGTCACGCCATAGGCCAGGTTTCCTACATAGATATTCATACTCAATCTCACAAAGTAATGTGCGTTGTCGTGTGCCGCTCCCCGCAACCAGCAGCACAAGTCATGCGGGGATGGATAAGCCGGAGTCCCGGCGAATTCGGAGAGGCTGTCGAGACCCCCGTGGAATGCATCTCCAGGGGTGGTACGTGCAGGCGGGGAAGCAGTGACGGGAGAGACGCCGCTTCAGGAATGAGGGGTAGGATACGCGCATCGCACGCGCATGACCATCACCGCGTGCGTGTCCTTCGCATTGGGACAGGCCGTAGCGCCCGCTATAGTGTCGCGAACCATCGATGCAGCAAGGGAGGAAAGCCATGTCGATGCTGGCTGGCAGGCGCGTGATCGTGACCGGCTCGTCACGCGGACTCGGACGTGCGTTCGCAGTGGAAATGGCGAAAGCCGGCGCGCAGATCGTGATCAACGGCACGAATCCCGACGCGCTCGCAGCCGCGGAAACCGCCGTGCGCGCAGTCGGCGGCGACGTCGTTTCCGTGGCGGGCTCCGTGACGGATGCCACGGTGTGCGAACGCCTGGTCAGCACGTGCCGCGAGGCGTTCGGCGGAGTCGATGTGCTGATCAACAACGCCGGCGTGGTGCGCGATCGCACCTTGTTCAAGATGAGCGACGCCGAGTTCGACGAGGTGATCGCGGTGCACCTGCGCGGCAGCTTCCTGTGCGGGCGGCACGCCGCGACTGCGATGCGCGAACAGGGCGGCGGACAGATCATCCAGGTGGTCTCCAATTCCGGACTCTCCGGCGGCTTCGGCCAGAGCAACTACGCGGCCGCCAAGGCGGGCATGCTGGGCCTGCTGCGGACCTGGGTACTGGAACTCACGCGCCATGGCATCCGCACCAACGCATTCTGGCCGATCGCGGAGACCGACATGACACAGGTGGTGTTCAACCTCGCGGCGAAGGACGCCGCGGCGAATGGCCGCGCGGCGCCGACGCCGGCGGAACTCGGCTTCGGCACGGCGGCGGAAGTCGCACAAGGCATGGTGTGGCTCGCGAGCGATGCGGCCGCGCATTTCAACGGCCAGTGCGTGACGTTCAACGGGCGCAAGACCGCGCTGTGGACGATCCCGCGCGAAGTGCACGAAGTCTTCAAAGCCACGCCGTGGACGGCGGCGGAACTCGCCGCGCACTACGCGAAGATCCCGCCCGAGCCGGCGTACCAGCCGCGGTTCGTGGAATGAACTCCGCGCGACGGGTGGTGCTGGTCACCGGCGGGAGCCGCGGGATCGGCGCCGCCGTCGTGCGCCGCGCCGCCGCGGACGGCTGGGCGGTCGCCTTCACGTACCTTACGGCCGCGGAGGAGGCCGCGGGACTTGTGCGTGAACTGTCCGCGCGTGGCACGGACATCCTGGCCATTCGCGCGGATGTCGGCTGCGAGGCGGACGTGCTCGACACATTCGCGCAGGTCGATGCGCGGCTCGGCCCGCTCACCGCGCTCGTCAACAACGCAGGCATCGCGGCCCCGCAGACGCGGGTGGACCGCATGGACATGGAACGCCTGACGCGCGTGTTCACGACCAACGTGATCGGTGCATTCCTGTGCGCGCGCGAAGCCGTGAAGCGGATGTCCACGTTGCGCGGTGGCGCGGGCGGTGCGATCGTCAATGTCTCCTCGGCGGCGGCACGCCTCGGCTCACCCGGCGAGTACGTCGACTACGCGGCTTCCAAAGGGGCGCTCGACACCTTCACGCTCGGTCTCGCGAAGGAAGTCGCCACCGAGGGTATCCGCGTCAACGCCGTCCGCCCCGGGCTGATCCACACCGACATCCACGCGCGCTTCGGGGATCCCGGCAGGGTGGAACGGCTGGTGGCGAACGTCCCGATGCGCCGCGGCGGCAGCGCCGACGAGGTCGCGCGCGCGATCCTGTGGCTGCTGTCGGATGAAGCCTCGTACTGCATCGCGAACTTCCTCGATGTCTCGGGCGGCCGCTGAACGGCCCCGCCTCCGCGTGGACGCGCCGCGCCGCGCCGTTTCGCGGTGACCTTGCCGGACATGCACACCGGATTCGAACGCGCTGCGGCGCCAGGCCCGCTGTCCACCGCACTGCGCATCGCGCCGGCACTGGCGGTGCGGCTCCGCGACGAAGACCTCCACATCGCCGTGTGGCGCCAGCGCGATCGCTACTACGAGATCCCGGCGCTCGACGATCCGGTGATCTCGCTGCACGTCGGCGGCCGCGGCCGGGTGCGCTTCGGCGATGGCGACGGCTGGAGCCGGCGCAGCTCCACCTTGGGCACCGTGACGTTCCTGCCGCCGGGTATCCCCTCGCGCTGGCTGGTGGAGGGTGGTGCGGTGGAGCACCTGACGATCGTCGCTGGCGCCGCATCGCCGCTGCGGGCGGTCGTAATCTCCGCGGCAGCCGCGATCGAGGTGGGGCGTCCGGATGCGCTCAATGTCAGCCTCGCCCGCGCACTGGTGGACGCGCTGTCCCCCGGCGCGCCGGACGCGGCCGATGAACTGTACGTGCGCAGCCTGTGTGAAACCCTGATCCGGAACTTCGCGCGGGAGCATCGCGCCGCTCGGCGCGCCTCCGCGGCATCGCCCTGCGAAGTGACTTCCGCAGCGATCGCGACGATGGAGTCACGCTACGCGGAACCGCTGTCGGTGCAGACCCTGGCCGGTATCACCGGGGTGTCGGTGCCGCATTTCGGCACCCTGTTCAAGAAGGCCACAGGCTGGACGCCGCACCAGTACCTGCTGCATGTGCGCGTGGAGAAAGCGCGCGAGGCGCTGCGCGAATCGGACGTCACGGTGGTGCAGATCGCGCACCACGTCGGCTTTTCGAGCCAGTCCCACCTGAACGCCGCGTTCAGGAAGATCATGGGGATGACCCCGGCGCAGTACCGCGCCCGGGTGCGCCGCGCGACCGGCGCGGAGCCGTCGCAGGCCCCGCGGCATGGAATCGGCACGGGACGGCTGCCGGGCTGACGGGCCGCGCGACCGTCGTTTTCTGCCAAGTCCGCCGTCCTTTTCCGCAAGACGAACGCGTGGTCGCTGCGCGACGATGAACTGTCTCCCACGCGCGGACAGCCCCCATGCATATCGACGAGCAGCTCAACGATCCCACCTTTTTCGCCACCGACGCCTACTACCGCCTGTTCGATCGCATGCGGCGCGAGGACCCGGTGCACTGGACTGCGAGCCCGGACGGCCGCGGGTACTGGTCGGTGTTCCGGCATGCGGACATCAAGCGGATGCTGAACGAGCCCGAGCTGTTCAGTTCGGAACGCGAAGGCGTCATGCCGGTGATCGATGCCGAGATGGCCGCCGTCGCGCACGAGGCGATGGGGGTTGGCGAGAACGTGCTGACGATCGATCCGCCGCGGCACGGCGAGTATCGCAAGGTCATGGCGACACCATTCCTGCCGAAGGCGCTGGCCGACAGCGAGCCGCGCACCAGGGCACTGATCGCGGAGATATTCGACGCGCTGCCGGACCACGGCGAGATCGATCTCGTCGGCGATCTCGCGGTGCGGATCCCGATGGCGGTCATCTGCGACATCCTCAACCTGCCGCGCGCCGACTGGGATGCGCTGCTCGCGTGGGGCAAGATGGCGATCGGCGGCACCGATCCGGAGTACATGCAGGGCAGCGCGGCGGAAACCGTCATCGGCGGCTTCCGCAAGCTCTTCGAGTACAGCTTCGGGCTCGCCGCCGAACGACGTGGCTGCCCGTTCTCGGATCCGCTTACCGCGCTCGCGAACGCCACGATCAACGGCTGCCCGATGCCGCACTCGCAGGTGGCGCACAATGGCGTGCAGCTCATGCTCGCGGGCTTCGAGACCACCCGCAACGCGTTCTCGGGCGGGGTGCTGGCGCTGCTGCAGAACCCGGACCAGATGGCGCTGCTGCGCGACGATCCGAAACGGCTGCGGCTCGCGGTGGAGGAATTCGTGCGCTGGTCCGACCCGGTGATTTCGCTGATGCGGGCAGCCACCGCCGACACCGAGCTCGGCGGCCGGCAGATCCGCGCCGGCGATCGCCTGCTGATGTGGTTCCCGTCCGCGAACCGCGACGAGGAAGTCTTCGAGAACCCCTACACGTTCGACGTCACGCGGCATCCCAACCTGCACCTCGGCTTTGGCGCCGGTCCGCACTTCTGCCTGGGCGGGCCACTCGCGAAGGTCGAGATCCGGCTGGCGATGGAGGAACTGATCGAACGCTACGCCGGCATCGAGATCACGGGTCCGGTGGAGCGCGTGCAGTCAAGCTTCGTCGGCGGCCTCAAACACCTGCCGGTGCGCCTGATCCGGCATGCCGACGGACGGCGCGTCGCCCACGGCTGAGACCCGGACGAAAGGGGCCGGACGAATCAGGCAACCGCTTTTCCCGCCCCGTTGGCACCCCGGGATTCTCGCGCGCGACGGAACAGCGTCGGCAACACGAGTGCGTACGCGGTGATGAACGCATTCGCGGTCATCGCCGCGGCGCCGATCGTGCACGCGAACCAGGTACCAACCCGGGCATCCTGCCCGCTGAGCCACGCGATGACGTGAAGCACCGGCCAGAGTGCCGGGGCGAGCGTGAGGAACAGCCAGAAGAGCGTCCAGGGTTCCCGCGCGGGATCCGCGCGCCGGCCGGCCGCAACGAGCGCGGCCAGGATGGCGCCGAGCGCGGCCCAGTAGAACACGAGGCCAATGCTGTCCACGCCGACGCGCGGCGTCGCCCACGCGGTGACAAGTGCCCCCGCGGCCGCGGCGAGTGCGAGGTGGCGACAGGCGGGGGCGATCGGCGCGCCGGCAATCGCTGCGCCGATCGCGCCCGGCACACGCCATAGCAGCCACACGGTCGGCAGCGCCCACGTCACTGCGAGCGCGGGCAGTCGCGCGGCAGGTGATCGCCAGGCGGCGAACAGGTCGTAACCGTGCGGCGCGCACAGCGATTCGTGCACGACGACCGCCATCGCGGCCCCCGCGAGCGCGCGGATCAGCGCGGGAGGAAACACCGCGAAGCGCGCGCGCGGCGGCAGGTCCAGGCTGCCCACGCGCTGCATCCATACCGCCATCATCAACGTGGTGATCACCGCGAGCGAAGTCACCACGCCCTGGTTGACCGCGCTCATGTCGAGCGGCAGCAGCGCACCGAACAGCGCCCACTCGAAGCGCAGGACCGGCGCCGTCAGGAGCGTCGACATCATCAGCGCCATGAATCCCATGTGCGTGCGATAGTCGCGCCGCTGCAGCGCGAGGATCGCCAGCGCGGTGTAGGCGAGCGCGACGAGGCTCAGCGCCCACAGCGCGAGCCCGAAGCCCGGACTCGCATAGGTCGACGCGAGCGGCGTGCGCGCGAGGTAGGTCAGCGCACCGGCCATCGACAGCACCACCGCGAGGATCACGAACACGCCGGCGGCGCGATGCAAGGTGCGGTAGCGGCGGCGCAGCGACGGCGCGAACTGCAGCATGCCGAGCGCGAGCGCCATGCCGCCAAGGAACGTGTGCGAGGTCATCGCACCGAGCGCCCGGCGGTAGACGGGATACATCTGGTGCGCCGATCCGGCGCCGAACGAGTACGCCTCCCCGGTCAGCCACGCCTGGGCGGTGGCCCAGCTGCCGCCGCGATCGGCGCGCAGCGCGAGCGGGAACTCCATCGCGAGCAGCGCGAACATCACGCAGGTCAGCGCGGCGAGCGTCCACGCGGCCCGCGATCCGCTCACCCGCCCCACCGGTTCCAGTACGTGACTTCTGCCACCGGCAGCCGCTTTGCGGGCTTCAGCTCACCGCCGGTCAGCCACGCCACCGGCAGCAGTGCGGCCTGGGTGAAATCCGCCGGGATCCCGAGCAGTTCGCTGATCTCCTGTTCGTACAGCAGGTGCAAGGTGGTCCACGCGGAGGCGAGTCGCCGGGCCCGCAACGCGAGCATCAGCGACCACGTCGCCGGCAGGATCGATCCCCACATGGAGGCCTGCGTGAAGACGTCGTCGGTCTCGAAGCGTCCCTCGATGCACGGAATGATCATGACCGGGGCGCGCTGCAGGTTCTCCATCAGGTAGCCGCCGGACTTCATCATCGCGGCACGCTGCTGCTGCCGCAGGTCATCCTCCGCGTACTCCCGCATCATCGTCACGCCGGTGCGCGAGAGCCCGGTCTTTCCTTCCACGTAGGCCTGCGCGCCGCGCCGGTAGCAGTCCGCGATCCGCGCGCGCGCGGCCGCGTCCGTGATTACCATGAACCGCCAGGTCTGCGTGTTGGCGCCGGTCGGCGCCTGCAGGGCAATGTCCAGCGCTTCGCGGACCAGCGCCTCGGGCACCGGGCGATCGAAATCGAGGCGCTGGCGCACGCTGCGCGTGGTGCGCAGCACGTGGTCGACGCTCGCGAGATCGAGCGCGCGTGGGATGTCTTGGCTCATGCGGTGCTTCCCTTTCCCGGAGATCAGGTTTCCCAGGTGGGACGGCTGGTGTGCTCCCACAGCTGGATCATGTTGCCGTCCGCGTCGTAGAACAGGAACGAGCGGCCGATGCTCGCACAGGTCCACACGTACTCGGTCTGCGTCTGGTAGCCGGCCGCGCGGACTTTCTCGAACCAGCCGTCGATGTCCTGTACGACGAGCCCGAGCTCGTGAAACCCGGTGTGCCCGTAGCGCAGGTTCTCCGGCGGGGTCTTCTGGATCTGCGGGTTCTCGCACTGCTGCAGCTCGATCAGCGCACCCTCGTCGGACGCCAGCAGCACCATCTTCGAACGCGCGCCCCGGACCTTGAAGATGTCGTCGAGCAGTGCCGGGTACATGTAGGTCTTGGGTCCGGGCTCGGGGCCGTCCGGGATCACGTTGTCCACGATCACCTTGAACCCGAGCACGTCGCGCCACAGGCGCACCGCGGCCTGCATGTCGCTGACGAAGATTGCCATGTGATGGAAGTTCATCCGCGCGCTCACAGTCCGAGCTTGGGCTTCACCCACGCGGCGAGCTTCGAGATTGCGTCGTCGGCTTCCGGCGCCTTGCCGGCCATGAACTGGAACACGTGCTGCATCTCGGGATAGACGTCGCAGCGGCAGTCGACGCCGGCCGCCTTGGCGCGTTCGGCCACGCGGAGGGAATCATCGAGGATCGCTTCAAAGCCGCCCACCTGGATGTACAGCGGCGGGAAGCCCTTGAAATCCGCGTACAGCGGATTGACCAGCGGATCCTTCGGGGACGTGCTGCCGATGAAGAGCTGCGACATGCCGAGCGACATCTCGCGTGAGATCAGCCGCTCCACCTTCGCATTGGTCTCGAACGACTTGGCCGTTGCCTCCATGTCGTACCACGGCGACAGCGGCATCACCGCGGCCGGCAGCGGCAGCTTGCGATCGCGCGCCGCGAGGACCACGGTGGTGCACAGGTTGCCGCCGGCGGAGTCTCCGACGGTCGCGATGTGATGGGGCTTGATGCCCTGCCCGAGCAGCCACTGGTAGCACTTCAGGCTGTCGTCGACCTGCGCCGGGTGCGGATTCTCGGGCGCGCGGCGGTAGTCGACGATCAGTGCGCGGCAGCCGACGGCCTTGGCGAGGTGCGCGAACATCTTGCGATGCGAGAAGCGCGAGCCGGTGACACAACCACCGCCATGCAGCGCGAGCAGCA
Source organism: Gammaproteobacteria bacterium (assembly GCA_050247235.1). GTDB lineage: Bacteria > Pseudomonadota > Gammaproteobacteria > CAIKBL01. The sequence goes on along the minus strand of JBFWUN010000003.1, from coordinate 101,395 downwards.
CGCGATCCTCGCGACAGCCGCGCGGCACCGCCCACAGGCACGGCACCCCGTCGGCCTCCGCTTCCAGGTAGTCCACGCCGCCCGGATCGCGGGCGAGATCGCCGCACTTCTCCAGCATGTCGCGCAGGTCCTCGAGCGGCATCTGCGGATTGGCGGCGAGGGCGGCGTTGAAGCTGTCGAACAGCAGATCGATCGCGGCGGCTTGCGGACTGGCCATGGCGGGCTCCTTGATGCTTTCCGGTGGATACGTGCTCGGGGATGGCCGGACTATACGAGGTGTGCGCTGCGATGGAGAAGCCTGCGCGCGTGTCGGAGGGTTCGTACGGAATGTGCGCGGGGCGGCGTGCCTCAGTAGCCCAGGTCCCGCGCCGCGCGTGCCAGCACCACCGGCACCGACCACGCGGTGCGCGCGAGGCGCAGATCGCGGCTGCGGCCGCTCGCGTAGAGCCCGGAGGCGCTCATCCAGAACGCCACCGAGCGCATCGCGTACAGCGCGTCGTAGTAGCGGCATGCCGCGAGGTCGATCGTGAACCCCGTGGCGGCCTCGTAATCCCGGACGAACGCGTCACGCTCGACCAGGTTCGACAGCAGCGGCGTGCCCTCGCGGTTCAGATCGCTCAGCACGTACGCGACGTCGTACATCGGATCGCCCAGCACCTGCAGTTCCCAGTCGAGCACCGCGGAGACCCGATCCTCGTGGATCAGCAGGTTGCCGGTGCGGTACGCACCGTGCACCAGGGTCACGCGATCGGTCGCCGGGACGTTGGCCTCCAGCCAGCCGACGAGATCCGCCAGGATGGGTTCCGGCGGACGTTCGGACAGCGCGATGAGTTCCTTCCACTTGGCGATCTCGCGCCGCGCGAAGCCGTCGCCCGGTGCGGGCACCCCCAGGAATTCGAGTCCGGCCGCGCGCCAGTCCAGCGTGTGCAAGGTCGCAAGCGTCTGCGTGAAGCTCCGCGGCAGGGTGCCGCGCTGCGCCGCCTGGGCGTAAAACGCGCGGCCATCACCGCCCCATGGACTCGGACAGCTGCCCGGCACCTTCTCCATCACGAGGAACGGCGCGCCGAGGATCGCCGGGTCGCGCTCGAACCAGTGGACCTTCGGGGTCGGCAGCGCGGTGGACGCCAGGCATCGCAGGACCTTGTACTGCTCTTCGAGATCCGAGAGATGCCGCAGCAGCGCGTTGCCGGGATCGCGGCGCAGACACAGGCCGAGCACCCGCGGCGTTCCCGCCTCCTCGTAATGCAGGTCGAACAGCCAGGTCTCGTGCGACCAGCCCACCGCGATGCGCTGGACGTCGTGCAGGGCCAGCGCACGCGCGCGCGGCAGGCGGCTCGCGAGGTAGGCGAGAATGCGCGGCGCGAGATCTTCCTGTGCGCCGCTCACGCTGCGTACTCCAGCCGACGATCGATGTCATGGCGCAGGCAGCGGCGCACGCGATTCAGCAGTGCCTCGAAGCGCCCGCTCCCCAGCGCATCGCGTGCGCCGTACAGCGCTTCCACGAGCCGGCAGAGCGCGGCGTCGTTCCGCGCGGCGCGCAGGTCGGCAAGCGCGTCGGCCACCGCCGCCGGCAGCGGTGCCGCCCCGGCGAGCGCCGGCAGGTCGGTGAGCAGCGCGTCGAGATCCGCGGCCGCGGCCTGCGCATGATCGGCCGCGCGCGCGAGCTGCAGGCCGAGCTTCTGCAGCACCACGGCCGCCATGAAGGCCTGCGTCTTCGGGTATTCGCCTTCCACCGCCGGGCCAATCTCCGTCTTCAGCGTGTCTGCGATACGCTGCAGAAGTTCGCCGTCCGTCACTGCGTGCTCCCTTCTCCGGGCGCCGCGCGCATCGGCCGCAGTCCGCGGGCCAGCTCGCGCAGCCTGAATTTCTGGATCTTGCCGCTCGGCGTGCGCGGGAACTCCGCGATCACTTCCAGCCGCTCCGGCAGGTACTGTCTGATCAGCCGCGCGGCGGTGAGATAGCCGATCATGCCGTCGAAATCGAGCGATGCACCCGCCTTCAACGTCACGAACGCGCAGCCGCGCTCGCCGAGTCGCTCGTCGGGCATCGCGACGACCGCGGCGTCGGCGACCGCCGGATGACGGTACAGCAGCTCCTCCACCTCGACCACCGGGATGTTCTCGCCGCCGCGGATGATGAGATCCTTCGAACGCCCCGTGATGCGGATGTAGCCGTCGGCATCCATCCGCGCGTTGTCACCGGTCTCGATCCAGCCCTCCGCGTCCACGCCGTACGCCTCGGGCCGCTTGAGGTAGCCGACGAACGTCGTCGCGCAGCGCGCCTGCAGGCGACCTTCCACGCCTGGCGGCACCGCGCGGCCGGCGTCGTCGATCACCCGCACGGCCTGGTGCGGCAGCGCGCGGCCGTCGGTGTCGAAGATTTTCTCGGCCGGGTCACCGGGGTAGGTGGCGGTGGCAATGCCCATCTCGGTCATTCCCCACGCGCTCATCACGTACATCGCGGGATAGCGCGCGGCCGCCGCGTGCACCAGCACGCGCGGAATCGGCGCGCCGGCGCACAGGAACAGCCGCAGGCACGCCACGGCGTGCGGATCGATCGCGGGCGCGTGCACGAGATCGCGCAGGAACGGCGTGGACCCGAGCGTGATGGTGCAGCGTTCGCGCGCGATGACCGCCGCGGCCGTCACCGGCTCCCAGGTGTCCTGGAGCACGCACGCCGCGTGGTGATACAGCGCGAGCAGGCAGCCATACATGAAGCCCGTCTGGTGCGCGACCGGGGATCCCATGAAGATCCGATCATCGCGCCGGAAGCCGAACAGCTCGCTTGCGAGCAGCGCCTTGCAGAACAGCGTATTCGCGGTGTGCATGACGCCTTTCGGCTCGCCGGTGGTGCCGGACGTGTACATCACCTCGGTGACGTCGTCCGGCGCCGGGCGCCCGGCCGCGAACAGCGCCGCACGATCGCAGCGCGTCTCCCACGGCTCGCCCAGCACGGTGGCCTCGAAGGACGTCGCGGGATCCGTGCCGCCCACCACCCGCACGTGCGCGAGGCGCGGCAGCGCGGGCCGCAGCCGCGCCACCATCGCGGGATACTCGAAGCCGCGGAACGTCTGCGGCACGATCAGCAGCCGCGCCTCCGCGAGCTTCAGCATGAATTCCAGCTCGCGCTCGCGGAAGATCGGCATCAGCGGATTGATCACCGCGCCAAGGCGCACGCACGCGAGGTAGATGGCCGAGTAGTGCCACCAGTTCGGCAGCTGCACGGCCACCACGTCGCCGCGGCCGATGCCGAGCGCGGCCAGCGCGCACGCGATGCGGTCCACGCGCGCGGCGAGTTCGCGATAGGTCAGGCGCGTGCGTGAGCCGTCCATGCTGTTGTGATCGACCAGCGCGAGCGCGTCCGGGGCGCGCGCCAGGGCGTCGTCCAGGTAATCGGTGGCGAGCCGGTTCTGCCACAGGCCACGCGCGGTCAGGTTCCCGACGCGGGCGGCGGTCAGCTGCGGCGCGAATTCCATCCCGGCAGGTATCGCGGCGTCAGCCGCGCGCCGTGCGGCGCGTCCGCGCCCAGCGGTGCACCGGCCACATGTCCTGGTCCTCGCCCCAGGCGATTTCCCCGTCCACGTCCCAGCGCACCAGGCTGTTGATGTCGATGAACGTGTGGCGATTGAGCACGATGCGGCTGACGGGCTCACCCACCGCGCGCAGGGTGCGCCCCTCGGCGTCCTGCGCGTCGAGCACGATGCGCGTGATCCAGCCGTTGACGGGGCAGCGCTGCACGGTGCGCAGGCCGCCCGCGAGGCCGACGGTGCGGCCCGCGCGGCGCAGGAACCCGTAGCTCACGGCGTCGCCCTCGGGACGCGTGTTGGTGACGGCAAGGAACGCGTGATCCGCGTCGATCGCGCCGGTCACGTAGGCCGCCTGGCGCGGGCGATCTTCCGGGCGCCGGCCCCAGGTGCGGTCGCGCATGCCCAGGCAGTCGATCGCGATGCGCTCACCGTGCAGGACGATCTCCCCGGTCACGCGTCCGAGCTGGTCGAAGTGATGTGCGCTGCCGAACGTGGAGCCGACGGCGGTCAGCGGTTCCGGCGGCATCACCCCCGTGAACGTGAGCGTCGCCTGCAGGCGCTCCCCGTCGGCATAGCCGAGCGCGTAGCGCATGCAGGGTTCGAGCACACGGATCGATACGCCGTTCGGCAAGGTGCAGTCCGCGAGATCGGTGCCGGGCGGCAGCTGCAGGGCCGTGTAGTTCGCCGAGTACAGCGCCTCCCATGGCAGGTGCGCAGTCGCATCCCACACCCACGCGCCGCCGGCCACGGTACCGATGTTCGGGCGCACCATCGTGTAGAACCAGCCGCCGAGCGATCGCGCCGGGTGGTGGAACGAGAACCATGCGGTCTCGGTGGCCCACCAGTCGTCGCCCATCTCCGCGAAATGGAAGTGATCGTCGCGCGGCGAGAACACGCTCACCAGTGGGTTCTCATGGTGGGGTGCTCAATGTCGGGCGCGCATGCTGGGATGTTCAGCGCTGGTGGACGAGCGGCAGCCCGGGCACGGGGCTCCGGACGTGCAGCACGTAGTCGCTGGCGACGCTGCCGATGTAGAGATCGCGCAGATCCGGGCCGCCCCAGCTGACGTTGGTCGGGCGGGACATCACCTTGCCTTCCGGGTCGGAGAGGATCGTCACGACGTCGCCGCCCGGCGTGATCGCCACGATCCTGTTCGCGAGCACCAGCGTGACCCACAGGTTGCCCTCCTGGTCGAACCCGCAGCCGTCGGTGGCGCCGAGCTGGCTGCGGAGTTCCAGGGTCAGCGGGCGACGCGACTGCACTTCCTTGTGGGTGTAGCCGAGCTGCGGCCCATAGCGTTCCGGCGGGCCGAGCAGGCCGTCGGGCAGCAGGGGCAGGCGCACCACGTCACACGCGGCCGTCTCGCAGACATAGAGGTATTTCTCCTCGGCATCGAACGCGATGCCGTTCGCGAAGCGGATCCCCTCGGCGGCGACGGTCACCTTGCCGTCCGGATCGACGCGGAAAATGGCTCCGTCGTCGAGCCCGTCAAACGCCGCGTCGAGCGGCCCGAACGTGGAGTGCGAGCACCAGATGCGGCCGCGGGAGTCGACCAGCGGGTAGTTGGCGCCGAACAACGTCCGCCCGCCGATTGCGTCCACCAGGGTGGTCACGTCGCCCGTCCGGGGATCGAGCCGCTGCAGGGGACCACGGCCGTCCTCCGGCCCGCCGAAGTTCGCGATCAGGATCCGGCCGTCGGGATCCAGGTTGATGCCATTGGGCGCGCCGCCCGCGTGCCCGACCCGATCGAGGCCGCCGTCCGCCCGCACGCGCGCACACGCGCTGGCCTGGTCCGAGATCCACACCGTGCCGTCGCGTGCGACCACCACGTCCTCCGGTCGCCTGACCCCCACGCCGACCTTGCGACAGTCGCTCAGCGCCAGCGCCTTCGGGCGCGTCATCGTGCGTCCTCCCGGCCGGCGCGGTGGGTCATTCGTAGCGCGGCGCGCGCTTCTCGCGAAACGCGGCGACTCCCTCGTTGAAATCCGGGCTTGCGCGCACGCGGTCGCCGGCAGCCTGTTCGGCCGGCTCGCGCGCAAGCACGCGCTCAACGACACCCTCCGCGATGTGGCGCTTGGCAGCCTGGACCGCGGCGGGGCTGTTCGCCGCGATCGTGCTCGCGATCTCGAGCGCGCGTTCGAGCAGCTGGTCGGCCGGCACGATCTCGTTCACGAGGTCGATGCGCAGTGCTTCGCGCGCATCGATCATCTGTGCGGTCAGGAGGAGCTTCATCGCGTGCACGTAGCCGATCTGCTCGACCAGCTTGGCGGTGGCGCCGCCGAACGGGTAGATGCCCCACTTGACCTCCGGCAGTCCGAAGCGGGCGTGCGGCGCGGCGACGCGGATGTCGGTGCCGAGCATGAGCTCGACCCCGCCGCCCGCGCATACGCCGTTGACCGCGGCGATGATCGGCTTGGGATAGGCAGAGGTCTTCAGCAGCGCCCGGTTGACCATGCGCGCGGTCTCCTCGCTCGCGCTGAGGTCCCCGCTGACGTCGGCCCCCGCGTTGAACGCCTTGTCACCGGCGCCCGTGATCACGATGCAGCGGCAGTCCGATGTCTCCAGCCGGTCCCAGTGCCCGGCGAGCTCGGCCATCATCGCGCGGCTCATCGCGTTGTGCTTGGGCAGGTTGTCGATGGTGACGAGCGCGACGTGCGGACGCGGGGTGTCGACCAGGATCGGCATACGGTTCCTCCGGGGGGGGTAAGGTTCAGCCGATCGCGCCGGCCTTGAGCAGCAGGTCCAGGTCGCCCGCGGTGGCGCCGACCGACTTCAGCAGCTCCATCGTGTGTTCGCCGAGCGCAGGCGCGGGGCGCCGCACCGTGCAGGGTTCGCCGGCGAAGATTGCCGGTGCGCGTGCCTGGCGCAGGCGGCCGCCGCGCGGATGGTCGTACTCGATCACGCTCTGGCGATGGGTCACGCGGGGATCCTCGCACACCTCGTCCAGGGTGTTGACCTTCGCGCACGGCACGTCCTCGGCGAGCAGGCGCGCGATGAGCTCGTCCGAATGGCGCGACATGGACGCCGCCTCGAACGCCGCGTGCATCTCGCCGTAATGCGCAAACCGGTCGGACAGCGTCCGGAAATGCGGGTTGTCCAGCATCGCCTCGGTGCCGAGCGCGCGGCACGCGCCGGCGAATTCGCCGTCACCGACGATGATCATCGTGATGGCGCCGTCGGCGGTGCGCAGCAGCTTGTAGAACTCGGCGATCGGCGCCTTTGGCGTCACCCCGTCCGCGCCGACGAACCCGTGATTCCAGAACACTTCCGGCCACAGGAACGCGAGGCTCGCGTCGAGCATCGAGATCTCCACGTGGTGACCCTGGACGAGGCCGCGCTGGCGCGCGAACAGCGCGGAAGAGATTGCCTGTGCGGCGGTCACCGCGGCGACCTTGTCGCTTGCGATCGTCTTCATCAGGGTGGGTTCACCGCCCGTCCCCTGCGCGGCCGCGAACCCGGACACGCATTGGATGACGGGGTCATAGACCCGCTGCTTCGCTCCGGGCCCCGTCTGTCCGAAACCCGAGATGGACACGTAGACGAGGTTGGGATTGATCCGGTGCAGATCCCCGAAGCCGAACCCGCAGCGGTCCAGCGCACCGGGCCGCGAGTTCTGAATGAACACGTCGGCCGTCTCGACGAGCTTGTAGAGCCATGGCCGCAGCGCACCGTTCTTGAGATCCACCGCCATCGATCGCTTGTTGCGGTTCATGTACGCGTTGTAGGCCGACACGCCGCCGCGGGTACCGCCGACGTGGCGGGACGGATCGCCGCTGCCGACGGTCTCGAAGCGGATAACGTCCGCGCCCTGGTCCGCCAGCATGCCGGCGGCCATCGGGCCCGAGGCGTTGGTGGTCACATCGATGATGCGGATGCCCTGCAGGGGTTCCATCGGGAGGTCTCCTCGTCACTCCGGCCGCGGACGCGGCGCGTCGCACACGTTACCCGCAGGGTGCCCGCGAACGCCAGCGTCCGGCGCGCGCGGGGTCCCCTGCCGCGTCACTCAGTGCGTGGTCGCGCGGTTCACGCGCGGCATCACTTCGGTCGCCATGAGTTCCATCGAGCGCTTCATGGCCGGCTTGTCCTGCCAGTCGTGCGCCGCGTACAGCAAGGTGCCGAAATCCCCCACGCGCTCGCGCAGCGCCAGGATCTTCCGCGCCACGGTTTCCGGGCTGCCATGGATCACGCAGGCGTCCCGGACCTGCACGTGGTCGAGGCGGGCCGGGTCGTCGCCGGCGTTGGCGACAAACGGTGCGCGGTAGTTCGTGCGATCGAAGATCTTGAAGAGATAGTCGTAGTAGTAGTCGTACGCGCCGCCGGGTGCGCGCACGAAGTCGGCTGCCTGTGCATCGGTTTCCGCAACGAACACGCTGCGCGCGATGTGCCAGTCCGCCGGATTCGGGGTGCGGCCGGCAGACTTCGCACCTTCGACGTAGGTCGGCCAGTGGGTCGCGAGCGACCACTCGGCGATGAAGTTCGCCGATACCGGCAGGTAGCCGCGCTCACCGGCGAAGCGGATGGACGCCGATGACGGGCTCATCGCGGACATCGCGATCGGCGGATGCGGCTGCTGCAGCGGCTTCGGCACGTAGCCCATCTTGATGTCGTGATGCGTCCACTGGCTCATGTCGACCGTCCAGTGCTTGCCGTGGAGATGGTACGGAGGCTCGGTGGTCCACAGCTTGAGGATGTGCGACAGCGATTCCTCCACCATCTCCATCCGGTTCTTGTCCATGACGCCGAAGAGCTCGAAGTCCGACGGCAGCCCGCCCGGCCCCACGCCCATGATGAAGCGCCCGTTGCTGAGGTGGTCGAACATCGCGGCCTGGCCCGCGATCACCGCCGGATGGTACTGCGGCAGGCACATCACGCCGGTGGCGAGCTTGATCTGGCGGGTGCGCGCGATGAGGTTGGCGTGGAACAGCAGCGGAGACGTGATCTGCTCCACCGCCGCGGAATAGTGTTCGCCCACCCAGGCCTCGCTGAAGCCGAGGGTGTCGGCAAGCACCACCGCCTCCACGTCATCCTGCAGGGTGCGGTGATAGTCGCTGTCCGCGTGGTGCAGCGGCATCATGAAGTAGCCGAGTTCCATGTGATCTTCCTTCTGGTCCTGAACGGATGGAGGCCGGTTGTCCGCGTCACGCGTGGAACGTGGTCCACTCGGCGAGCGGGGCGCGCTCGGAGCGCAGCGTGTTCTCGACGGCGCCCGTATCTTCGTATCCGAGCGACATGCCGCACAACACCCGCTCGTGGGCAGGCAGCGGCAGCACCTCCGCGATCACGCGCTGGAACTGCGCGAACGCGAACTGCGGGCAGGTGTGCAGGCCGCGCGCGCGGGCGGCCGTCATCAGGTTGCCCATGAACATCCCGTAATCGACCCACGCCGCGTAGCCGAGGCTGCGGTGGAGCGTGAAGATGAGCCCGACCGGGGCGTCGAAGAACAGGAAATTACGGGCGTGCTGGGCGTGGGTGCGTTCGCGATCGCCCTTGCCGATGCCGAGCAGCCCGTAGAGATCCCAGCCGACCTTGCGGCGGCGATCGATGTACGGGGAGATCCACTCGTCCGGGTAGATCGAGAACTCACTCTGGTGCTTCGCGAGCCGTGCCGGATCATTGAACACGTCGAGGATCGCGGCGGACAGCCGCGCCTTGGATTCCCCGGTCACCACGTGCACCTGCCACGGCTGGATGTTGGTGCCCGAGGCCGCACGCGAGGCCACCGTCAGCAGTGCCTCCACGGTCTGGCGCGGCACCGGGGTCGGCAGGAAGGCGCGCACGGAGCGGCGCGACGTGATGGCTTCGTCGACGGCGGAAGTCATACGGGTCCTCGCAAGGGTGATTGGCCGGGCATTGTAGTCGTGCCGCGCGGGGGCACGACGCGGACGTGATTCGCCGCGTCAGATGTTGCGGCGCAAGACTCCCGGAAGGTCCGTCGCGCTCGCGTAGGAATGATTGACATCGACCGGCGGCGCGGCGAATCATCGCTCCACGCCGTTGCAGTCACGCAGTCGTCGTCACGAGTCGCAGCCCCGGGCACACGGGGCGATGCGGGGGAGCCCGGAATGTTTTTCAAGGTCTACGACGATCTCGTGCCCGAGTGGCTGCAGGAACATTACGAGCTCCAGATCCTCGGCCGCGCCGGCAGCCACATGCTTCACCCGAGCATCGAGTTCCGGTGCAAGTACGAGGAGACCGCGCTCGACGCGCGCGGCGAGCCGCCGATGTCGTTCTACCACGTGCTGAAGTCGAGCGCGTCGAACTCGGTGCACTTCGACACGTTCTTCGAGATCCCCAAGCTGTTCTGCCGCGCCGAGAACCTGGTTCTCCAGGAGCTGATGTCGGCGCGCATCTACCTCATCCTGCCGTACGAGACCGAGCTCCGGCATTACGCGCCGCACATCGACTTCCCGATTCCGCACACCGTGCTGCTGTACTACGTCAACGAAGCGGACGGCAACACGGTGTTCTTCAACAAGCAGAACGAGGTGGTGCAGGAAGTCGAGCCGAAGAAGGGCCGGCTGCTGGTGTTCGACGGCACGGTCTACCACGGCGGCGGGATCCCGCGCAAAGGCCCGCGCTGCGTGGTGAACTACAACCTGATCTGTCACGCGAAGCGTCCGGCGGCAGGGATGGTGACCGGGCGGTGACGGGGCGGGACACGGCGAGAGGCCTGTCCTCCCGGGCGTTTGGTGACGTCGGCTGGACCCCCGCTTTCGCGAGGGTGACACGAATCACGCGATCCCTTTCATGATGTCGCGCCCCATCGCCCAGCGATGGACTTCAGACGGACCGTCGTACAGGCGGAACGGCCGGATGTTGCGATAGATGCGCGCGATCGCGGTGTCATGGCTGATGCCGCTGCCCCCCATGACCTGTACCGCGCGGTCGACCACCGCGCCGAGCTTCTCGGAACAGTAGACCTTGCACATGCTGGTTTCGCGGCGCGCGTCGTGCCCCTGGTCCAGCAGCCATGCGGCGTGGCGGACCGCGAGCCGGCAGTGGTGCAGGTCCATCAGGTTGTCCGCGAGCTGGAAGCTCACGCCTTCGTGCTCCCCGATCACCTTGCCGAACGCGGTGCGCCGGCGGGCGTAGTCCACGGCGATGTCGTGTGCGCGCTGCGCGGCGCCGAGCCAGCGCATGCAGTGCGTGAGCCGTGCCGGACACAAGCGCACCTGTGCGTAGCGGAAGCCCTGGCCGACCTCGCCCAGGATGCGGTCGCGCGTGACGCGCACGTTCTCGAATGCAATCTCGCTGTGGCCGCCCACGTAGACGTCGTCCAAGGTCTCCATCCGGCGCACCTCGGTGAGTCCCGGCGTGCCGCTGTCGACGACGAACATCGTCGCGCCGAGCGTGCGCCCGGCAGTATCCGCGGTCTGCGCCATCACGAGGTGGAAATCGGCGGCCGCGAAGCTCGTGATGAACCACTTGCGGCCGTTCAGCACGTAGTCCTGGCCGTCGGGTCGCGCGAGCGTCTTCAGCTGTGACGGATCGGCGCCGGCGCCGTCCGGCTCCGTCATCGCGAATGTCGAGCGCACCGTGCCGTCGAGCAGCGGTTTCAGCCAGCGGTCTTTCTGCGCATCGTTCGCGATCATCTCCAGCATGTGGTGGTCGCCCTCGCCCGGCATGCAATGCAGCGCGAGCGGCCCGAACAGCGAATACCCCGCCGCCTCGTAGACCACCGCGCGGCCGAGATGGGAGAGTCCGATGCCGCCGTAGTGCGACGGCGCGTGCAGCGCGTAGAGCCCGGCCGCGCGGGCGCGGGCGCGCAGCTCCTCGATCAGCGGCTGCGTGGGCCCATGGACATCCTGGCGCGGATCGTTCTCGAGCGGGATGACCTCGCGGCGCACGAACTCGCGCACGCGCAGTTCGAGTGCCTGCAGGTCGGGTGACAGTGAGAAGTCCATCAGGTGTCCTTCGTTCGCTGGGGAGGCAGGCATGCTCGCACGGGACGCATCGGACAGATACTGCGCGGGGCTCCCGCGCGCGGACAGCGCCGGAGGCGGGCATCCGCCGCGCACCGCGAGCGACTGCGCGTACTGGACGGCACGGTCCTGCGCGCGCATTTCGACGCCTGCCCCGCCCGAACGGTTCGATTGCCCTGACAGTTCAACGCGTTGTCGCCCGGGTTGACGCGTCACGCCTTCTGATCCCTCGGCTGACGGAGGGACGGCGCTTTGACTTCGCGCGCGTCCGGCTTTGGTCGTGTCCTGGCGTGGGCCGGCATTCCTGCATCGTTTCCGCCATTCGGTTTCACCGCGACCGGCACCTGGCGGCCCCCCATGCCCCAAACGCACTACCCCGATCGGGGTCGGGCCGGCCGGATCCGGCCATTGCTAGGCTCGGTTCCACGACGGGGGGACACGAGCCCTCCGCGAAGAGCCCCCACGAAGAGTCATAACAATGACGACAGAAGGCATCACCACGCCCGCTGTCCGGCCACGCCTGGGTCTCCAGCACGGAGACCCGGTGTGGCTGGCCTTCACCCGCGTCGGCGGCCGGCATCTCGCCGCCTTCGCGGCCCTCCTTCTGATTCCGCCCAGCGTCCCGCTGGTGACATTGCTCGTGGTGAGCTACCTCGTGCGGATCTGGGCGATGGAGGCGGTCTACCACCGGTACTTCTCGCACGCGGCCTACCGCACCGGCCGTATCCGACAGTTCCTGCTCGCAGTGCTCGGCACGCAGTGCGGTCAGCGGGGGCCGCTGTGGTGGGCCGCAACGCACCGCGCGCATCATCGCTTTGCGGACACCCCGGACGATCCGCATTCACCGGCCGGCAAGGGATTCCTGCACGCGCACGCCCGCTGGCTGACCGACGGCCGCTGGTTGGTGACGGATCTCGACGTCGTTGCCGACTACGCGAAATTCCCGGAACTGGTGTGGCTGAACAAGTACTACTGGGTGCCGCTCTACCTCGCGGTGCCGCTGTTCTACGCGCTCGGCGAGTTCGGCGTGTTCGGCGCGCAGATCGACGGTCTCGCCGCCGCGCTGTGGGGCGCGTACCTGCCGACCACGCTCGCGCTGCACATGACATCGTTCGTGAATTCGCTCGGGCACATGCCGCAGTTCCCGGGCGGCTACCGCCGGTTCCCGAAGGTGGCGGACGGCTCGATGAACCGCCCGGTACTCGGCGTGCTGACGCTCGGTGCCGGCTGGCACAACAACCACCACCGGTTCGGTGCGAGTGCACGCACGGGTTTCGCGTGGTGGGAAGTGGACCCGGTGTTCTGGTCGCTGCTGCTGCTGCAGAAGGTGGGCTTCATCCGCGACGTGAAATCGGCGATCCCGGAAGCCATCCTGCAGGAAGGCGGTCTCGGTCCGCGCGATCCCTCGCTGCCGCATCCGCCGACACCGCGCGCCGGCTGAGTTGCCGATTGGCCGGGAGGGATTCAGCCTTCCGGCCGTTGTCGCGCTTCGGCCGCGGTTCAGTCGCCGAGCGGACGACCGGCCTCAGGACGATTCAGTCGTCGTCTCCCCCGAGCCGCGGGAACCGCGGTGCACGCTTCTCCAGCAGCGCCCGCGCGCCTTCCTGCGCGTCCGGGAGCCCCACGAATCTCAACTGCGCGCGATCCGCTTCCTGCAGCGCCTGCACGTAATGGGTGCCGAGATGGCGGTACACCAGCCGCTTGGTCTCGGCGATCGCGGCCGGAGATGACGTGACTGCGAGCCGGCGTACGTAGTCGCACGCCATCTCGAGCACGTCGTCATCCGTGCACAGTTTTTCCACCAGCCCGAGATCGCGGGCGGTCTGTGCATCGATGCGATCGCTCATCCACAGCAGGTCGAGCGCGTGGCCGGTGCCGACGAGCCGCGGCAGCACCCAGCTCGCGCCGTGCTCGGCAATGAGCCCGCGCTTCAGGAAGATCGTCACGAAGCTTGCGGAAGCGGCTGCGAAGCGCAGATCGCACATCAGCGTGAGCACCAGTCCGCCGCCCGCCGCCACGCCGTTCACGGCCGCGATCACGGGCTTCGGGGTCTCCAGCAGGTAGCTGAAGATGCCGGGCAGATCGGCGTGCGCGGCGGAGTCTGCCTGCCACGCGCTCGCATCGGCAGTGGCAGCCGCCAGCGCGTCCGTGTCCAGCCCCGCGCAGAAGCCGCGCCCGTTGCCGGTGATCACGATGCCGACGACGCGCGGGTCGGCCACCGCCGCGCCCACCGCGGCGCGGATCTCGTGCAGGGTGTCGAGGGTGAACGCGTTGAGCTTGTCCGGCCGGTTCAGCCGGATCACGGCCACCGGGTCTTCGATCTCGAGCGTGATGTCGTGGTAGTTCATGTCAGCCGGATCCTCAGGCCTGCGAAAGTCAGCGTGTCGCCGTCGCGCGCCAGGCCATGGACGGCGGCGGCCGCGCGGATCGCGGCGTGCTCGCGGGCGATGACCTCGATGCCGCGCAGCCGATCGGGCATCCCGGGCGTCTGCGGCACGAAGCGCAGCTCGGCATCCGCGAGCGCGAGCGTGTGACCGGCGCCCGCGTCCCGCGGCGTGCACCCGGTGAGCGAACCCCAGCGCCGTGCCACGTCAACCGGATCGGCGCACGCGATCTCGGCCGCGACGATCGCCGCCAGCCGGGACGGTGGCGTGTCGCGCCAGTGCCGACCCGCCGGGTACCAGTCACCGTCCGGCAGGTCGGCCCCGGGGCCGCGCTGCTCGTCGATCTCCAGGAACGTCCCGCCGGTGTCCTGCGGGTGCAGTTGCATGTGCACGAACTCCGGGCGTTCGAACGCGTGCACCACCCGGACTTGAGCCGCCTCCGCGCGTGCACGGTACGGCGCGTGGCGGCGACACTGCGTGATCACCATGTAGCCGCCAGGTCCCCCGTGACGCGCGAGCTGGCGTCCACCCGCGGTGTCCGGACGCGTGGGCGCGACGATCTCCAGGAACTGCGATCCCACGGCGAACAGCACGTTCACGAGGCCGAACGCGCCGACGGACGGATCGCGGTGGCACGGCGTGAGCCCGAAGATTTCGCTGGCCTGGTGTTCGAGCGGCGCGAGCACCGGCGCGACGAGTGCCACCTGGCGCAAGCGCAGGCCATGATTCGCAGGTGTGCTCGGAGCCTGGGACATGGCGCAGCTTAGTCCCGCCGGGTGTCGACAGGAAAGGCGGCGGCGACACGAATGACCTTGCTGTCGTTCCTTGCGCTGGCCGCCATCCACGCCGGGTGTCCGCACGACGGATATCGCGTGGGTCAGGGCGCTGCAGGGAACACGGATCGACCCGCGGGATCGTGCGCAACCTCATGGGCACTGGTGGACTGCGCAGGAGGGGCTGACCGCAGACGCTCGCGCGGCCGACGGCTCGCGGGCTAACCGCCTTCGAGCATCGGCAGGAAGAACACCTCGCTGGTCGGCCCGATCGGCTCCAGCAGCGGATCGGGGAAGATCTGGCCGTCGATCGCGACGGCGATGCGCACGGCGACGGCGTCGGCGAACCCGGGAAAGCGCTCGTCGAGGACTTCGACGAGCGCCTGGTAGTCGGCGGCGTCCACCTCGAGCCGGGTCTGGCCCTCGGTGTAACGCCGCGCGAACCCGGGCTGCAGCACGACGATCGCCATGCCGCCCCGATCAGCCCTTGGACTGCAGCGCCTTCAGCAGCCGCGGCGGCGAGATCGGGAGATCGTTGACTCTCACGCCGCTGGCGCGGGCCACCGCGTTGGCGACCGCCGCGAGCGGCGGCACGATCGGCACTTCTCCCACGCCGCGCACCCCGAACGGGTGCGACGGGTTCGGCACCTCCACCATCACGGTATCGATCATCGGCAGGTCCGAGGCCACCGGCATCCGGTAGTCGAGGAACCCGGCGTTCTGCAGCCGGCCCTGGTCGTCGTACACGTATTCTTCGTTCAGCGCCCAGCCGATGCCCTGCGCGGCGCCGCCCTGCATCTGGCCTTCCACGTAGCCCGGGTGGATGGCACGCCCGACATCCTGCACGGCGGTGTAGCGCACCACCGATGCGCGACCCGTCTCCGGATCGACCTCCACGTCGCAGATGTGCGTGCCGAAACCGGCGCCCGCGCCGCCGACGTTCAGCGACGCCTTGCCGCTGATGGGACCGCCGGTCTTCGCTGCGCTCGCCGCGATCTCGGCGAGCGAGAGCTGCGTGCGGGCATCCGTCTGGCCCTGCGCCGGGTACGCCACGCCGTCCTTCCAGATGACATCCTCCACGCCGCACTTCCACAGCTTGGCCGCGCGCGCGCGGAGCTGTTCGACGACGTCGTTCGCCGCCTCGCACACCGCCTTGCCGGTGGCGAACGTGACGCGGCTGCCGCCGGTCAGGAAGCTGTACGCGATCTGGCCGGTGTCGCCGATCATCGGCTTGACCTTCGCGAGGTCGATGCCGAGCACCTCGGCCGCCATCATCGCCATCGACGCGCGCGAGCCGCCGATGTCCGGGTTGCCGGTCACGACCTCGGCGGTGCCGTCCTCGTTGATGTGGACCGCCGCGCTCGACTGCCCGCCGATGTTGAACCAGAAGCCTGACGCGATACCGCGACCCTGGTTGGCCTTCAGCGGTGCGCTGTAATGCGGATGTGCCTTCGCGGCCTGCAAGGTCTCGACAAAGCCGATCGTCGGGAACTTGGGTCCGTAGATCGCACGGGTCCCTTCCTTGGCCGCATTCTTCAGGCGCAGCTCGATGGGATCGATGCCGAGCTGCAGCGCGAGCTCGTCCAGCGCGGACTCCACTGCGAACGCCGAGATCGGCGCGCCCGGCGCGCGGTAGGCCGCACACTTGGGACGGTTGGAGACCACGTCGTAACCGATGGTCTTCGCATGCGGGATCTCGTAGCACGCGAACGCGGTCATGCAGCCCGGCGTGGCCGGCGAGCCCGGGAACGCGCCGGCCTGGTAGGCCAGCTCGCAAAGCCCTGCGACGAGCGTGCCGTCGCGCTTCGCGCCGATCTTCACCTTGAGGTGCGCGCCGGAGGTGGGTCCGCTGGCTTTGAAGACTTCATCGCGCGTCATCACGAGCTTGACCGGCTTGCCGGACTTGCGCGACAGCGCGATCGCGAGCGGCTCCAGGTAGACCGTGGTCTTGCCACCGAAGCCGCCGCCGATCTCGGCGGGGATCACGCGCAGGCTCGAGTCCTCGATCTTCAGCAGCTTGGAGCAGAATTCGCGCACCATGAACTGGCCCTGGCTGCTGCACCAGACCGTGGTCATGCCGTCCGCGGCCATGCTCGCCACGCACGCGTGCGGCTCGATGTAGCCCTGGTGCACGGGCTGCGTGGTGTACTCGCGTTCGATCGTGACCTCGGCGTCCTTGAAGCCCTGTTCGATGTCACCCGCCGCGAACTCCACGCGGGCGGCGATGTTGGAGGCCTTCGTCGGTTTCGGGTCAACGCCGTTCGTGAACAGGTCCGCGTGCAGCACCGGCGCATCCGGCCGCATCGCTGCACGCACGTCGATCACGTGCGGCAGCACCTCGTAGTCGACTTCGATGAGTTTCAGCGCCTGTTCGGCGATCAGTGCGGACGTCGCCGCGACCGCGGCGACCGCGTGGCCTTCGTACAGTGCCTTGTGGCGCGCGATCGCGTTCTCGGAGACATGCCGGTAGTTGACCGGCGCTTCCCCGCCCGTCGCGACCTCGGACGGCAGCTCGGGGAAATCGGCGGCCGTGACGACGGCACGCACGCCGGGCAGCGCCGCGGCCTTGGCGGTGCTGATCCCGCGGATGCGGGCATGCGCATGCGGACTGCGCAGCACGCGGCCGGCGAGCATGCCGGGGAGCGTGAAGTCGGCGCCGTAGTTCGCCTGCCCCGTGACCTTGTCCACCCCGTCGGGGCGGACCGGGCGGGTGCCGACCCACTTGAACTGATTGCCTTCATTTCCCATGTCAAGCACTCCTCATGACTGCGGCGGCCTGCTGGACCGCGCGGACGATCTTGTCGTAGCCGGTGCACCGGCACAGGTTGCCGGCGAGCCAGAAACGGATTTCCTCTTCGCTCGGATCGGGATTCTTCTCGAGCAGCGCCTTGGCGGCGACGATGATGCCCGGCGTGCAGATCCCACACTGCAGCGCCGCTTCGTTCAGGAAGGTCTGCTGCAGCGGGTGCAGCTGGTGGCCGGCCGCGATGCCTTCGATGGTCTCGACCGCGTGGCCGTTGACCTCGCACCCGAGCACGAGGCACGCGCAGACCAGGCGGCCGTCGAGCCGCACGCTGCAGGCCCCGCAGTCCCCGGAGCCGCAGCCTTCCTTGGAGCCGGTGAGTCCGAGTTCGTCGCGGAGGACATCGAGCAGGGTCTGCTCGGTGTCGCAGAGGAATTCGCAGGCGTCGCCGTTGAGGGTGGCCGTGATGTGATGCTTCATGCGTTGCTCCTCGCGCGCTCGAGCGCGATGGTCGCGGCGCGCTTGACCAGCACACCGGCGACGTGGGTCCGGAATTCGATGGTGCCGCGCTTGTCATCGATCGGCGCGCACGCGGCACGGGCCGCCGCGGCAGCGGCGTCCAGCGCAGCGGCATCGACCGACGTCCCGACCAGCGCTTTGCCGGCCGCTTCCACGAGCAGCGCGCGCGGCGCGACGGCGCCGAGCGCGACCCGCGTGGCGGTGCACGTGCCGCTGGCGTCCAGCACCAGGCTCACGCCGGCACCAACCACCGCGATATCCATCTCGGTACGGGGGATGAAACGCAGGTAGGCATCGCCGCCCCGCGAGGGCTGCGCCGACAGCAGGAAGTCGACGATGAATTCACCCGGCGCGAGGCTGGTCTTGCCGGGACTGACGACGACGCTCTCCACCGGAACCTCGCGGCGGCCGCCGGGCCCCGCGACCGTACATCTGGCGCCGGCGGCGATCAGCGCCGGCACGCTGTCGGCCGCGGGCGACGCGTTGCACAGGTTACCGCCGAGGCTCGCGCGACCCTGGATCTGCGTGGAACCGATCAGGCACGCCGCCTCCACCACGCCGGGCCACATCTTCCGCAACGCGGCGTGTTCGCCAAGTTCGGCCCCGCTGACCGCAGCGCCGATCCGGAATCCGCCGTTCTCGGCGCGGATCGTCCGCAGTTCCGGAATTCGCTTCAGGTCGACGATGCCTTGCGCCTGCAGCCGGCCGCTGCGGAGCTGGACCAGCAGATCGGTGCCGCCGGCGAGCAGGCGCCGGCCCGCGCCCTGCTGCAGCAGCGCCACGGCTTCATCGACCGTGCCCGGGTTGTTGAAAGTCAGCAAGGGCTACCTCCGAAGATGTTCTGGTTATCGGGATCCCGTCCGTGGCGCCCGAACAGGCGCGCGGGGTGGCAGAAGGATAGTGAGATTCGGCGACCGAATACACCCTTCGGACGGTGCATGGGGCGACGGGCACGAACCAATAGGCAGACGGTTGCCGGTTCACCGCTGGGTTGGCGCAGCGACACCCGGTTCGCCGGCGCGACGTGTAGGAATGCGCCGTCCACAGCGTCTCGGAACCTCACCGCGGACGGGAGGCCGCAAGGATGGCAGAACCGTGGCAGAGGGTTTGCCGGGGAGTCGCCGTGCCTGCCCCGCATCCTCGTGCCTGCCCCGCATCGTCGTTTCCGCCTCCACCTCGTCATTCCCGCTTTCGCAGGAATGACGAGGTGACGATCGGCGAAGCCCTATGGTTTCCCGCTTTCCCGGGAATGACGAGGTGGCGATCGGCGACGCCCCATGGATTCCCGCTTTCGCGGGAATGACGACGTGGGGCAGGCACGGCGATGCGGGCACGAAAACGCCGGAGTAGGAGCCGAAATGACCAGTGACACGGGTGTGAGTGCGCTGAGCGGCTCAAATGTGCGTGCGGCTAGTCTCCCGGATATTCGATGCGCGAATTCCGGGGCTGGAGGCTGCGGGAATTCCGGGCGTGAAGGCTGCGGGAATTCGGGGGCGAGGGTGCCTCAAGGCGGCATCACTGGCATTCGCCGCGCGTCCGGCCAAGAATTGGGCATCGACGTCACGGGAGTCCCGCGATGGCAAAGTCCGCTTCGGCGACCGCCGCGCACACGCGCGCCACGACACGCCTGACCCCGGCCGCGCGCGCGACCTATGCGCGCGACGGTTACCTCTTCCCGCTGCCGGTTCTGACGACGGACGAAGCGGCGAGCCTGCGCGCGCGCCTCGAAGCCTGGGAACGCGACGCCGGCGGACCACTCGCCGGGCACCTGCGCCACAAGGCGCACCTGCTGTTCCCGTGGCTGTGGGATCTCGTTTTCCACCCGGCTATCGTGGATGCGATCGAGGATCTCCTCGGGCCCGACCTGCTGTGCTGGTCGAGTTCATTCTTCATCAAGGAGCCGCACGACCCCGGTTTCGTGTCGTGGCACCAGGACGCGACCTACTGGGGCCTCAGCACGCCGGACGTCGTGACCGCGTGGGTCGCGCTGTCGCCGAGCACGATCGAATCCGGCGCGATGCGCGTGATCCCGGGCACGCATCACGCGCAGTTCGCGCATCGCGACACGTTCGACGCGAACAACCTGCTGACCCGCGGACAGGAAGTGCTGGTGGACGTCGACCCGGCGGCCGCCGTCGACCTCGTGCTCGCGCCGGGCGAGATGTCACTGCACCACGTGCTGCTGGTGCACGGTTCCGAGCCGAACCGCAGCGACGACCGGCGCATCGGACTCGCGATCCGCTATATCCCGACCGCCGTGCGACAGGTGGCCGGCGCGCGCGACTCGGCAGTGCTGGTGCGCGGACAGGACCGGTATCGTCATTTCGCGCCGGAACGCCGCCCGGCCTACGACATGGCGCCGGCCGCCGTGGCACTGCACCGGGAAGTGACGGCCGCGCAGGCGCAGACGCTGTACCGCGGCACGGGGAAGGAGACGTTCCGGCCTTGAGTCAGCCGCGGCGCGCGAGATTGCGTGCGCGGCGCGATTTCAACCAGTCCGGCGTCATGTCAGTGCATGTGACAGCTGAACGCCCGTCGCGGGAGGTTCACTGAGCGTTGCCGACAGCGCGCGGGAGTGCCCAGATTGGGCGGATGGCCGCCTGACGGAACGTGTCTGGAGGGCGCGCAACGCCACCCGGGCGCTTCGGGGGGCGTAGAAGGTGCGCAGAAACCTTCGCAGCCTCTCAGCAGCGCGGCGATCGAGCACGCACGCGGTGTGCTGATGCGATCCATACCCAGCGCGGCTCACCCGAGTCGGGGTGAGTTCACGCGGCACCTTCGCCAACTGGCACCTGAGGTGAGTGACCGGAACTTGCGCTCGGGTGGACCGGAAACGCGCGATACACTGCCGCTGCCCGATCAGAAGGAAGCATCATGAACGACGAGCTCGCCACGCTCACCCGCGTCTACGGGTACATCGTCGACTTCTTCGTCCGCTACGCGTTCCAGATCCTGGGCGCGGTGCTCATCATGGCTGCCGGCGCGTGGGTCGCGCGCGCGGTGGCCCATGCCGTGCTGCGGATGCAGGAGCGCCGCCACGTCGACGTCACGCTTCGCCAGTTCATCGCGAGCACGGTGCGTTTCATCGTGCTGGTGATGTTCGCGGTGATCGCGCTCGCCAAGCTCGGCATCAGCATCGCGCCGATCGTCGCCGCGATCGGCGGCGCGGCGCTGGGCGCGGGCATGGCGCTGCAGGGCACGGTGTCGAACTACGGGGCGGGGCTCGCGCTGATCCTGGGACGACCGTTCAAGGTGGGAGACACGATCGAGGTCCAGCAATGCGCCGGGGTTGTCACCGAGATCGGGCTCGGCACGACACGTCTGAAGGCCGAGGACGGCGAGGTCATCGTGATCCCGAACCGGCAGATTGTCGGCGAGATCCACCGCAACTCGTTCGGGCGGCGGATCGTCGAAGGGAGCGTCGGGGTGGCCTATCACCACGATCCGCTGCGGGCGGTGACCTTGGTGAACGACGCGCTGCGTGCGCTGTCCGACGTGGCGGACGCACCGGCGCCGCAGGTGGGGATCGATGCGTTCGGCGAAACTGCGATTGCGATCGCGTACCGCTACTGGGTGCCGAGCGATCGCTATTTCGAGATCAGGCACGCCGCGAACGCGGCGGTCTACCGGGCGCTGGTGGACGGCGGCATCGATATCCTGCCCCAGCGCGAGGTGCACCTCGTGCGGGGGCAGGCGTGACGGGCAACAGGATCAGCCGCGGAGATTCGCGCTGCGCTGCCACGTGCGCCGGGAGGACAGCGCGACCAGTGCGATCCCGAGCAGCGTGACGGTGCCCGGCTCCGGCACCGTGATCGCATACGCGGCGCGCGCGATCACGCGATGCCCCGCGGCGGTCGGGTGGATGCCATCCCAGTAGAACGTGCCGAGTGGATCTGCAATGCACGCGAGGCTCGACGCACAGCCGGTGGTGACATCGTCGAACCCGAACGCCGCGGGATCCGCATGCAGCGCCTGCTGGAACGCGAAGAGATCGAGGAGATCGATGCCGGCGCGGATCGCCGGGTCGAGCCCGGCGATCATCGCCTTCAGCGCGTCGTTCATCGCGAGCGCGAGCGCAGTCGCGCCGGCGGCGCTTCCCGGCACCAGGGCATCTGCTGCGGCGGCGAACGGCGTCTTGCCGACGTCCGGCACCGTGGACACCAGGAACTGGCGGGCGCCGTGGGCGAACAGCTGACCGATCATCGTGCCCGTGTTGGTGACGAACTCGCTGACGATCGTTGCCGCCGACGTACCCTCGAAGACCCGGCGCAGATCGTTGCCACCGCCGTTCAGGATGAACAAGGTGTCCGCGGCCGAAGGCGGGAAGAACAATGTATAGAAATCGACCTGGTCACGCAGGCTCGGCGTCGGGCTGGGGCTGCCGGTGCGCGCGCCGCCAAACGCGAAATTGGTGCCGCCAGCTAACGCCGGGGTCAGTGGCAGGCCGGTCATCGCCGCGAACTGTTGCGCCCACGCGGGTCCGTTGGAGAAGTTGTCGGTGCCGGCGTACGGCAGACCCGGTATCGCGCCGTTGGAGGGCAGCGGCGTCGGCTGGCGGGTACCGGGCAGTACCGGGGGGAAACCGCCGCTATCGATGCCGAGCGCCACATTGCCGTTGTCGACGAGGCTGTCACCGAACACGACGAGGCTGCTGAACGGCAGCGCGAGCGCGGACAGCGGGAACATGAGCGCGGCGCAGCACGCGGCGCGCAGCAGACGGGGAAGCTTCACGGGGGTCTCCTTGTCGATTCTGGTTGTTGTTCGGCGCTCGCCACGCCCAGGCCCATGGCCGCCGCGACGGGCGATCGCCCACCGCAGCAGAATCCATGCCACGCCAGATTAATACTTTGCGATTCAGTCGCTTGAGTACGGCAGCCGCATCGGTCGGCAACGGGTCAGGCCGGGGCTGTCAAATCCGTTGACAGTCCGGACCGGCAGGCTATCGGGATCACCGGAAAATATTCATTGATAATCAACAACCTGCCGACACGGGCCCGGCCCCTGTCAAGAATCTTGACGTGCGCCAAAGTTAGCGCTCGCTCCTGAAACCTGAAGGGGCCGAAAGGGGACGGAGGGATTAAGTGCCAGCCACCCGCACCGCGCGGCTCGCTTCCAGTATTCCGGATGAATGGCCAAGACTTAATCCCTCCGTCCCTTTTCCCACGTCACCCTCTCCCGGTCACCCTTTCCCCCGTCACGATCCTCCCCAGCGGTCCCGCCACGCCTCGAAGCACAGCACCCCCCACAGCAGGTACTGCAGGTTCTGGTCGCCCGCGAGGTGCGCCTGCCACACGGCGCGCACCGGCGCCGGATCGAAGAAACCGCCCTCGCGCAGCCGCCGCTCGGCGAGCAGGTGCTCGGCCCAGTCGCGCAGCGGGCCGCGCAGCCAGGCGTCGATCGGAATGCCGAAACCCATCTTCGGGCGCTCGAACAGCCGGCGCGGCACGTAGCGCGCGAGCACCTCCCGCAGCACCCACTTGCCGGTGCCCGCGTGGACCTTCCAGGCATGCGGCATCCGCCACGCGAGTTCCACGAGATCGGTGTCGAGCAGCGGCACGCGCGCCTCGAGGCTGACCGCCATGCTCGCGCGATCCACCTTGGCGAGGATGTCGCCCGGCAGGTAGTGCAGGGCATCGAGCGCCATCATGCGCTCGACATGCGACAACCCGGACGGCAGCGCCGCGACGTGCGCGAACACGCTGGCGGGCTCGCGCACGTCGCGTACCACCTGCATGGGTGACTTCCACAGCGAGATGAGCTCGAAGTACATCACCAGCGGATCGTCGATCGCGAGCAGCCCCGCGAGCTTGTGCAGCTTGTCGCCCGCCATCGGCTGGCGTGCGCGGGCCGGCAGCACGGGGCGCAGCAGGCCGAACACACGATCCCACGTGGCCGGTGCGAGCGACGTGATCGCCCGCGCAGCGGTGCGCCGCAGCGGCAACGGCAGCCGCTGCTGGCGGCGCCAGAGGTCGAGCGCGAGCGAGTAGCGGGTGTACCCCGCAAAGAGTTCATCCCCGGCATCACCCGACATCGCGACGGTCACGTGGCGCCGCGCAAGCTCGGAAACGAGGAAGGTCGGGATCTGCGACGAGTCCGCGAACGGCTCGTCGTACATCTCCGACAGCCTTGGAATGACGGCCTGCGTCTCCTCCGGGCTCACGTAGAGCTCGGTGTGGTCCGTGCCGAGATGCGCGGCGACGGCGCGCGCGTGGGGGGCCTCGTCGTAATCCTTCACGGTGAAGCCGATGCTGAACGTGCGCACCGGCCGCGCACTCTCCGCCTGCATCGCTGCGACCACCGCGGAGGAATCGATCCCGCCCGAGAGGAACGCCCCGAGCGGCACGTCCGCGACCATGCGGCTGCGCACCGAGCGGCGCAGTGCCTGGTCCAGCAGTTCGACACCCTCCTCCGGCGAGCCGCGCAGCGGATCCGCGCGGCCACGGCGGATCGCGTCCGCGAGCGACCAGTACGGTATGGGGGTCGGCATTGCGCGATCGCCCCCGCGCACCGTGACGTAAGTTCCCGGCACGAGCTTGCACAGATCGCGGTAGATACAGAACGGCTCCGGGATGTAGTTGTGACGCAGGAACAGGGTCAGCACGTCGCGATCGATCTCCGGCCGGAACTCCGGCCACGCGTGCAGGGACTTCAGTTCGGACGCGAACAGGAACGCGCCGCGGTGCCAGCCGTAGTAGAGCGGCTTCTCGCCGAGGCGATCACGCGCGAGGTGCAGCTCGCGCCGCGCACGATCCCACAGCGCGATCGCGAACATGCCGTTGCAGCGCTTCAACGTGGCCTCGACGCCCCATGCAGCGAAGCCGGCGAGGATGATCTCGGTGTCCGAATGACCGGCGAATGTGATTCCGCGCGCGGCGAGATCGTCGCGGAGCTCGGGGAAGTTGTAGATCTCGCCGTTGAACGCGATGACCCAGCGGCCGTCCTTCGAATGCATCGGCTGCGCGCCGGCGGGAGAGAGGTCGAGGATCGCGAGGCGGCGATGGCCGAGGGCGATGCCGGCCGCGGAATCGCACCAGATATTGCCGGCGTCGGGGCCGCGGTGCAGGAGTGCATCCGTCATCGCGGCGATCGCCGCCGCGGCGTTCGCCCCGTCGGCCTGCTTGAGGAACCCTGTGATTCCGCACATATTTCGTCAGTCGCGCTCGGGGGGACGCCGTTTATGTGTGACTCAGTGCCCTGCGGGCTCCACGCGAGCATCGCGTGGGAGGGGTTGCGGAACACCGGCGGCCAAGTTCTCGTAGAGTTGGCGATAGAGCGCAACACACCGCGAGAGGTTGAATGACTGCAGTACACGGCTCCTCGCCGAATCGCCCCACGTACGCCTGAGGTCCGGGGATACGCTCAATTCGAGCAGCGCTGCCGCCAAGGCGCCGGGATTCGCGCTGGGAACGACACGACCACACCGGCCATCGACAACGGCCTCGGCGTTGCCGCCGACATCCGTCACCACCATGGGCAACCCGGCCGCCATGCTCTCCAGTACCGCGTTACTGAATCCTTCCTCGTGTGAAGCCAGCACGCCAATGTCTGCGGCGGCCAGATAATCCCCAACGTCAGGAACGCCGCCGACCCACCGGACGTGATGTTCGAGATCCAAATCGTGGCTCTGCGCGCGTAACGCGCCGCCGATACCGCTGTCGCGCCCCACCATCAGCACGACCCAGTCCGCGGGCAAGCGATCACGGATGCGGGAGAGTGCCTCCAGCAATACGGCGTGCCCCTTGTATGCGATGAGATTGGCCACACAAACCATGACGAGAATGTCGGAGCCGAGTTCGAGCCGTGTACGCGCATCGGAACGCAGGGTCGGTCGCTCGGGAACGTCGACGCCGTTATAGAGGAGACCCAGTCGTTCGGGCGGCACCCCCTCTCGACTGAGCTCCGCGGCGACTGCCAGCGAGTTCGCCAGTACGATGTCCATCCTGCGGTGCAGCCACCATTCCAGCGTGCGGACACCGAAATACCGACGCTGGTACGTCGCGAGGCTGCGCCGGCTCATGACCCGACGTATCCGCATGCCAAGCGTAGCGGTTGCGCCCAGGAGGTATGCCGGCGGCAGAAAAAAATGCACGACATCCGGCCTCTCGCGATGCGCGAGCGCTCGGAGCTGAATGGCCGCGCGCACGGTACTTCGCAGGCCATCGCACGGGAGATCGGGTCCAGTAACCGTCACGCCAGCAGATGTCAGCGTCTCCGAAAGCGCACCGCCACGACGCAGGACGAATACCGTGATCCTCCAGCCGGAGCGCGCGAGCGCCGGCAGGACCTGACACAGGTGTTGCTCCGTACCTCCCCGGTCCAGTTGTCCGATCGCGACCATGAGCCGGGGCGTGTTATTCGTCACGCTTTGCACTCTCCGGTTCATCCTGCGGTCGGGTAGATGGCGCGGTCTTCTTTGGCGATTCAGGCATCTCCTCGCGAATGCGATCCACGATTCGGTTCCAGTCAAAGTGTCTCTGCGCGTATTCGCGCGCCATGGCGCCCCGTTGAGCGAAGTCGCCGGGAGGCATCGACATCACACGCCGAATCGTGGTCGCGAGATCGTCGGGATCGTCCGCTCGATGCGTGAACAGCCAGCCCGCGGATTCGAAATCGCGGATGCCTTCAATACCGGAGGCAACGACAATTCGTCCTGCTGCGGCGTAATCGCGAATCTTGATTGGCGAAAGCCCGATCTCTGCGTTGCGCTCCACCGTGAAGGGCGCGAGCGCGATATCGAATGAATTGATGACTTCGGCGGCGCGTTGATAGGGAATGTATCCGAGGAAGGTCACTCGCGACGAGACACCCAAGTCATTCGCCAGCGCTTCCAGTCGTCCGCGTTCAGGACCGTCTCCCGCGATTGTTAGTTGCAGGTGCGGGAGGTCCTCGAGCAACGAAAGTGCCCTGATGGCGGTGTCGATCCCCTGCCACCGAACCAGGCCGCCGATGAACCCCAGCTGGACGGGTCTGTCAGCCGAACCGCTCACCGTCGGTACCCGGCGGGGCCTCATCTCTCGCGTGTCGACACCGTTACCGACCACGAACACGCGGACCGGATCGACCCCGTGCCGTATCAATAGCCTCGCGATCCCGGCGGTGACGCACCGCGACCGTTGCGACCAGCGCCCCACCAGGACCTGCGCCATCGTCTCCAGGCGAACGGGCAGGCCGCCGCCGCCGCGCGCCAGCCGCTCGCTGGCCGACCAACCGTTGTGCTCGCTGATCACGTACATGCCGAGCAGGCGCGCCACCGCAATCACGGCCCAGGAAAACAGGTTGGCGCGAATATAGAGAATGTCGGCACGACCGGTAAGCCTCAGCCACACCAGTGCTGGGATCTGCAACCAGCTATCCAGAGAACGCGGCAAGCCCATGCATTCGACGCTCGGCGTCTGCCACGTGATATCGCGCAGATCCGCGGGAACCTGGTCACGGCCGGCTCGCCGCGGGACGACGAGCCGGACCCGCCATCCGCACGCGCGAAATCCCCGCACCAGCGCAATCTGATGCAGCGCCCCTCCTTCGCCCTGCCCCAGGCTGGTCAGATTAAACATCGCGATCGCGTCACCCATGATCGCGCTCCGCGCATCGCCCGCGGCTTTGGCCGCACCCGTTTCTCACCCCGCAAATCGGCGCAACAGCGCAAACGCCCTGGCGGATACCTTCCGGTATTTCTGCAACGTTTCCATTGCCTGCAACTTGCGCGCCTCGTTGTTCGGAAACTCGGAATAGTGCCGCGGAGGGGCGGCGATCAGCGCATCCAGTTCAGCCACGGTGATTCCGAGCTTCTTCGATATGAACAACTTGTCCTCCGCGAGATCGCGATCGTCGTAAAGCGGCGCCTGCAGTTCGACGATCGCATCCTCTCTGGATATCTCGCCTGCCACGACGAGGCTGGACAGGTGTGCTTTGCGCTTGTCGTAGCCGAACTTGATGGGCAGGTAATGCGCCTGGAAGAACCTAGTCCATCGTGACTCGTAGTGTTTCCCGCCGTAATAACGCCAGCCATAGTCGCGCTCCAGCGTCTTGATCGCCTCGGCCTTGCTATATGGCATATAGTTGAGCGGAGTAAGAACCTTCATCTCGAGGACGCGGGGATAGTAAATATAGAAATTGAAAAAGCTGACGCGCGGGAACGTCTTCAACGGGCGCTTGCCGAATCGATCGTGAATCGCCTCCAGGTGCTTTACGTCCATGGCATCGTAACCCCAGGCTTGCGGCAGGATGCTCTCGGTCGCGTAGTTGCTCCCGCTGATGACGTACTTGACCTTTTCTTTCACAGCGTAGTTGTAGAGCGCCGCAAAGAAGGCGTGATCCTGCGGCACGTCCTGATTCGCTAGATTGGAACGCAAGAACGCGAGCTGCAGATCCTTCATTTCCTCCCAGTTCACGACATGCGTGACGAGATCGAGGCCGAGCCTGTTGATCAGGGTCTCGATATTCTTGACAGCGAGCTCCGAGTTCCAGCCCGCGTCGACGTGCACCATCAGGGGTCTCAACCCCCACTCGACTATCTTCGCCGTCAGGTAGGAACTGTCTACGCCGCCTGACACACCCACGATACAGTCGTAACGTCGATTTCTTCCATAAGCCTTGACCTCCTCGAGCATTTTCTGAAGCCGGACCGCGCCCTCATCGTCCGGAAACCAATTCGGCTTAACGTTGTTCTCGAAGTAATGGCAATGATTGCAGACCCCCTTTTCGTCGAACTCGATGAGGGGATCGGTAGTGTCCATGACACATCGGGTGCACATCCTGTAAGGCCGTTCCCTGCCGTCCGGCATCCACGCCTTTTCTATGATATTCACTGTTCTGCAACCTCTGGGTAGTTGGAAATTTACGGCGCGTGACGCTCGACACCCGGCCCTCACGGGAGGACACGCGTCAGTTCACCGCGATCCGGGTAGTTGATGAGCACCGCCCGATGCGGCCCCTTGAAGACGAACAGACTGCCAGCCGCCACCGCCGACGCGCCGCCTTGCGACACCGCGTGCTCGAAATCCTCGACGCCGGAGGCGCCTCCGCAGGCAACCACCGGAACCGCCACGGCACCCGCGACCGAGGCGATAAGCTCGATGTCATAGCCCCGTTGAGTGCCGTCACGGTCTATGCTGTTCACGATGATCTCGCCCACACCCAACTCTGCCAGTCTCTTCACGTGTTCCACCAGCTTCCGCTTCCGGCGAACCTTTCCGTTGTGCGTGAACAGCTCGTGGCGGCCGAAAAGGTTCCTTTTGCAGTCTACGCACGCCACGACCGATGAACTGCCGTAGCGGCCGACGAGTTCGGTGATGAGGCGTTCGTTGTCGTAGGTCGCGGCGCTCAGCACTATTTTCTCGAATCCGAGGGCGAATATCCTCTGCGCCTGCTCCAGGTTGCCGACACCTCCTCCATAGGCGAGCGGCATGAATGCCTCGCCCGCGATATCTTCAATGATCTGATAGTTGGGCTCCCTGCCTTCGGCGGTCGCGGATATGTCGAGAAACACGAGTTCATCGACTTCCTTCTCGTTGAAAATCCTAATCGAATTGATCGGGTCCCCAATGTACGTCGGATCCTTGAACCGGACGGTCTTGACAAGACCCTGCCCTTGCAGGAGCAGCACCGGGATCACTCTCGTCTTCATCATGATGATATGCGCCCTACATCTGCGAAGACGGTAGTTCGACAAACGCCTTCATCAACGCCAGGCCGAACTTATGGGATTTTTCGGGGTGGAACTGCGTACCGTAGATGTTTCCGCGATGCACGACACAGGCGTAATCCAAGCCGTAGTGAGCTCGCGCAACCACGATTTCCGGGTCGTCGCATTCCATGTAGTACGAATGTACGAAGTAGAATCGACGTTCGGGGAGGGCCTCGCGCAGGAGAGCGTTCTCGCGAACGATCTCGATCTCGTTCCATCCCATCTGCGGAATGCGCAGCCCGGGAAGAGAGGGAAATCGCCGGCAATGCAACGGCAACCATCCCAGGCCGCCCACTCCAGGCCCTTCCTCACTGCCGAATCCCAACAACTGCGCACCCAGACAGATTCCAAGGACCGGCCTTCCCAGATCCAGTGCAAAGCGAGTGAGTTCCTCGACCAGCCCGTGGCGATGCAGAGATTCCATTCCATGCGCGAAGTGTCCGACGCCGGGCAGCACGAGCTTTTCGGCAGCCCGAATCTCGCTGGGTACGCGGGTGATCACCGCTTCGCCTCCCGCCTTTCGGATCATGTTCTGTACCGAACGCGGGTTGCCGAGTCCTACGTCGATGACTGCGATCATGTTGGGGGATTCCGATATTGCATGTGCTTTTACTGGTAGCGACTTTGCTCGTCCAGGTAGCGAAGTGTATTCAGGAATACGCGTCTGGCCGTTCGGTCACCGAGAGCAAGCATGGTGCCAAAGGAGATTGAACCGAAGCTGACGACGCGGCCGCCGTGGGGCGCGCCGGACGGCCTGGAATCAACGAAGATTGCCGGGTTCTTCGCACCGTAGTACTTGAGTTCTACATCTGTCGGGCTCCTCACCACATTGGAGGCGAAGGTGCTCCCAGTGGCCAGCACCGTTAGTTCAACCGGAAAGTCCGCGGAGAATCGGCGGTCCAGACGACCGTCGGGCAGGAGCGGTGCCCCGTCAAGCTCGACCGACAGAATAGGCGAATCTGTGCCCCAGCGTTGCCCGTTCTTCAATCCCGTTCCCGCGAACACCGGATGTCCGGGCGCGACGATACGAACACCCGTGGTCTCCAACCTTTGGATATCGGACAGGCCTGCACGGCGCATCTCGTCTTCGTCGCCATGGAAGTAGAAGTACTCGCGCAGAGGATAGCCGGCGAACCTGTAGGCGATTCCCAGCAATTTTTCCGATCCGGGGAAAACGTGGACCCCAACGACTCCCGTGCCGTCAAACTGACGCGGCACGAGATGCCGGCATCCCTCGGGACGCTTACCGCCAATTTGATCAAAGTATAGATTGCGGCGATCGACGTTCACCCGTCCGGCATCAACGTTCCCCGCGAAATTTGCAATAGATCCCCCGCTGCGCACAAACTCGCTCAACGCTTCATACTCTGCCGTGGTCCAGTACTCGTGGTGGCCTGTCAATACCACGATCCGGACACCGTCCAATATCTGCCTATCGGTCGTAAGGTCATGC
Source organism: Gammaproteobacteria bacterium (assembly GCA_050247235.1). Classification (GTDB taxonomy): domain Bacteria; phylum Pseudomonadota; class Gammaproteobacteria; genus CAIKBL01. Next base: position 70,389 of record JBFWUN010000003.1, on the reverse strand, counting down.
TCGGAGATCGCTGACACGGAGACGCCATTACGCGTCAACTCACGGAGAAATGGCAACGTTCCTTCCGGTCCGTTATATAGTTCTTGCATCCAATGTACGGGATCTCTCGATCGACACACCTCCATTCGCCTTAGAGGAAGCGATGTTTGGGCTGGCTTACGCACTCGGGTGAGGTCGAGGCGAATATCGAACCGAATGGATGGATTAGACTCGAAGAGGCGCCGCGCGGAGTGCGGATTCCAGTTGCACCGCGTCCCAGACGGATCGAACAGTATCGGGCGGTCGAGAGATGCTGAGTAGAGGCGAGTAGTGGAGAACTCGTTGTTGTGGAGTCGGCCACTCTCGTCTGGTACATGGATCGAATAGAGCGACCCTCCCCCGAACCGATTGTAGGCCTGCCACGTGTACTCGGGAAATACCACGATCACGTGACGCTCCTGTTTCGCAGGGCGAACAATGAAGAAAATCGGATAACTATCCGCGCCCGTATCATCGGTCAGGAACACATAGTAAACCCCGGCCGCCAGCGAGCCCAACGAGAGTTGCTGTCGAAACCGACATCCTCCATTGTAATAAGCTACGCACCCGCTGAAACGTAGCGGGTGGTCGCGCCGCGCGACGTCGATCGTCTTGATGAGCTTTCCCTCAAGCGCATCGACGATCGTATAAGACGCGAGCGAGGTGCCCCGCCGCCACTCGCCACCGGCATACCGGATGCGAACGGGTTCGCCTTGCAAGAACGAGAGCTTGCTCGGATAACCCACGATGAACTGCGGGTCATGGCCCAATTCAGCGGCCGTCACGGTTCGCGGGTCTCGCCCGCCCGCCAACGCCGCGGCGACCATGTTCGGGCCGGACCGCAGGGGGTTGGTCCCGTTGACGCTTAGGTCGATTTCCAGGCGGTCGAAATCGCATCCGCGACTCACCGTTCCGGTTGGGGTCGCCTGGCCGCGATTCTCCAGTCCCTCGGCTTGCGGACGCCGTTCCAGAACGGAACCGGAGAGGTTCGTAATCGCAGCCATCACGACGAGCAACGCGCAAACACTGGCTACTGCTCGGGGCGAGGCACTCGTTTGGAACCGCTGCTTCATGCCGTAACACTTGCTTCATCGTCCTTCGCATAGCCAAGACGTCCCATCATCGGGCCGGCGTACCGCCAGAAATCCTCTGTTTCCGGGGCAGTCCATGCACGCCAGTCGGGAAGGACTTTTGCGGACTCGTCGCGCCGATTGATCGGTTGCACGAGCAGCATTTCCACGGCCGGTGGCAACGGCGCGTCATCGAGCCCCAGAAATCGGCGAACATGCCCATACTGTTCACGTGGAGAGGTGCGGAAGTCCTCGAGGCGCACGAATTGCACGCGATTCTCATCCCAAGCGACGAGTCCATCCAGGATTAGCCGATAGGTCTCTGCCCATAGCCAGGCGTTCTTAGCGACCACAGACATTCGCCGCCACTCGGAATTCGGCGCCTCGGAATCCAGCGGCCGCAATCTTCCCAGCGCGACGAAACGTTCGATACGGGAGAGTTCGGTATTCTCGTCAAGCCATCCTACGGGCGTCGGATCGGGTCGCTGGCGCGTGTAGGCCGATCGCACGAAGTCCCGGCCGTCCCTCGTAAGCACCACCAGACGCGCATCCGGAAACAGACTAGGGATCACGTGGACGAAAGGCGCGTTGTTGTAGGCGATGTCGCCGATCGCGCGCAGATTCAAGTGCGCACCGAGCGCGCGCATCTCGCGACGCTTGGCCGCGAAAGTTGCTTTGGCACGCTCTGGATGGCGGTAGGCCTGGAAATTCTCGAGCGTCATATACGGCAGATGTTGGTCACCAATCTGCTCCAAATGACGTATCTGACCTTCATGACAGCAAAGCACGTCCGGTTCCGCATTCAGGAGATTGGCCAGCGCCATCGTGCCACAGCGACCGGCACCGGTGCCGAAGAAGATTGAGCAATCCGCTCTCATCTGGGACGCGTTACGAGGCGAAACGTTCGGGTGATTGTACGGCGGCGGCGCTGCTCAGAGCGCGCCCGCGTTGCGCAGAAATTCCTGAATGGCGCCGACGCTGGTCATGTTCGCAGCGTCATTCGGACCGACGGTCACGTTGAAAGTGGTCTCCAGGGCACAGACGACGTCGACGAATGAAAGCGAATCCCATTCGGGGATGTCGTCCATGGTGGTTTGCAGTGATATCTCGCCGCGATACTGTTCGCCGAACAGCGCGCAGAGCTGGTCGATCAACCTCGAATCTACGTTCATATCTTGCCGTTCAGTTCAGATATAAGGCGTTTGGCCAGCCACGCCGAATAGAGTGCGCGGCCATGAGGATTCATGTGCGTCGGATCGGCGTAGCCGTCAGCTTCCAGTCGATCAACCAGGTCATCCGGCGGAATCAGCAGAGGCGCGCCGGTGGTTTGCTGAAATGCCGAGGCAAATGCCGGGTCGAGCCGGCTGTAATGTCGCTCGTGTACGTAGTAGAAATGCAACGTCACGCCGCGGGAACTCGCGAGTGAGACAAGCGCTCCGTAGAACCCCGTATCGTGGAGCGCGTCGCGGCTTTCCATGTCCCAATGCCACACCTGGCCTCGGTAGTACTTCGCGTGGGCCGCGGCGCGCGCGGCAAGCGCATCGGGTTTGACCGGTTCCTCTCGCACCATGCAGTCCTTGGTCGCAGCTGGCCGGCTGCTCGATGCAAGCGGTGCGGGCCGGACTTCGCCGGTCAGGTATCGGGCGACGCGATCGACAAGGCGGTCAGCGACCATGCGCGCCGCGCGGGCGATTGGTCGCAAGGCGAATCCGTGGCGTTGCTCGAACGCGATATTCCGTACAAGGTCTTCGTACCTCGCGGCCAGGTACCAGTGCGCATGATAGCTTCCTGCTTCTGGTAGATTGGCCTCCACCAGAAGATGTCTGACCTGTCGATTGTCCAGCAGATCCCGCACGAAGGTGTAGTTCATACCTTCGCCGCGCCAGGATTTGGAAAGATCGTAAACGACTACCTCGCGTCCTGCGGTTGGTCGCAGGACTTCCGCGATCTCGGCAGCACCCACCCCTAGCACGGAACGGGAAGAACCGACAATCGCGAGATCGACCGGACCCCGTTCACCGTAGATCAGTGCGTACTGGCATGGATATTCCGCGTATCGCCACGGCGCGGTACCGAAGACGAGGATTCCGCCAAATACGCCACCCAGGACACCCAACGCGGCAAGCACACGCAGCCCCGTGCGTAAGCGCCTTTCGCCCGAAGAGCCCGCGCCAAACTCGGTGATCATCCGAGACGTTCTACCTTGCGTTGCAAGTCGAGTGGCCAGCGCGCCGTGTCCAAACCCTTCTGGGCGAAGACCGCAAAGCAAAGCCGCTCGAGGCCTACCCCGAAACAACCGCTGTTCAGGCGCGCGCTCTCATCGTCGCCATGCGATATACCGTAAGCCTTCACGAGGCTTTCCTGGTGATGGTTGAACGACGCGATGGCGATCCACTCTTCGCGTTCGGGCAGCAGCGCCTGCAGCTCGTACTTGAGTCGCAGCGCCGTCTGATACGAACGTCTCTTCGCGTTCGCGGTTGCGAAGAACGGGTCCGACGCGACGACCACCCGCCAGGTCATGTTCCATGCAACCATGAGTTCCCTGCAGTGCGCTAGGATACGCTCCTGCGTTCCGCGAACGAAGCTCTCGTCTCCAAAAAACACGATCTCCCGCATCGAGTAAGTCTGCAGCCGCTCGAAACGGGCGTGGTTTCGACCTTCGTGACGATGACAGTAACCCATCGCCGTCACGAGCAGAGGGGTGCGATCGATTCGCTGCTCCTTCAACGTTTCGAAACAGTGGCCACACACCGTGGGCGCGAGAATCTGGTGGTGATCGCTGACCAGTGTGTCCAATTCGTTTACGGCGGAGAAGCGTCCCGGCTCGGCCGCGATTGCTTGCAGGGAATCCAGGTCGTGGTGAATCGCACCGACGAGCAGCGCGTGTTGAGGAAAGCTCTGCAGATAACCGGAATCAATCAAGCTGCGCGTAGGCAGCGTGGTTCCGTAGCGCTGTTCGCATGCGCCGAGACCTTGGCCGTACTCTCGAAAGGCGCGGTCCAGGGCCTGGAGCAGCATGAGAAAATCGCCCCGCAACGCGGGCACGCCGGGAAGAGTCATCTTGATCTGACGATCCGACACCAGTGCGCTGAACGCGTCGAATGCCGGTTCGAGGGCACCACTTCCCTCAGCCAGGATAGTATGGGTTGCTCGTTGGTATGACGCACTCAACATTCTGAGCAGCTCGAGCGCGTCTTCCTTGAGTGCGACCAAATCGAGCCTGCCAGCCTCAAGATTCAGGCGCAGCCCTTGTGCAGTGAATGAAAAGCCGGTGATGAGTCGTGAGAGATAGTAGATCTTCTCTCCAACATCCTTCTCGAGCTCCGGATTGCCCCGCCAGCCAGGTGGATACTCGATCAAGATTTCATTCATCGCGTTCGAACTCTCAGGGCCGAAGCCGTCAGTATTGTTGGTACACGAACAGAATCTGGCCCAGCGGAAACGCGGAAACATAGTACAGGAGCGCAAGACCCGTAGTGATCGCCTGCAAGACATCGCGGACTATCTCCATTGGTTCTCGCGCGGCGTCTTTCGTCATGCGTCCGCTCGCATGCCGATGAAAGCCAGCGCCAAACGACCGACTGTGGAAAGGTCTTCGTTGGCGAGCAACGACAGGAAGGCAACGTAGCTCATGGTCGACAGCCAGCTCAGAAAAGTGTACGGCAAAGAAGCGCTGACCCGCCGATACGTGGCCTTCGCGCCCAATCGCCGCCGGAGGAATGCATAGGTGACCAGACCTGCGCCGTGGCCAATGCCCCACAGCAGGTATCCGAGCGCGACCTTGTGCCACAGCCCCGCGAGCACGAAGGCAATGAAAAGAGCGACATACGGTCGTCGCAGGATTACGGTAAGGCGCAGGTAGACGTACTGCTGGACGAATCGCGCCAGCGACATATGCCAGCGACGCCAAAATTCCTGGAGATTCGTCGCACACCATGGATGACGAAAGTTCTCTGATACCCGCAGGCCGAAGAGCAAACTCGCACCGATCGCCATGTCGCTGTAGCCGCTAAAATTCACATAGACATGCAGAAAACGCACCAGCACGAATGCTCCCAGGCTCGCCGGACCGTATCTCTCCGGTGACGAGAGTACGTCGGCAAACCGTGCGTCGAGAAAACCTGAAATGATCGTTTCGGCGATGAAGTATGTTTTGAAAATGCCGATCGTAATTCGGGAAAGTCCATTCGCGATACCCTTGGCATTCAACCTGTTCTCGAACGCACTTGGCGCAAAAGCGGCCGGTCCCTCAATGGGACCGGCGGAGTAGATCGGCAAGAAGCAGTTCATCAGCGCGACCTGCCGCAGCCCGAGTCGCCGTCTCGCGGCATAGGAGTCCATCAACGCAACGACTGACTTGAGAAGCACGTAGGAGACACCCAGCACGATGACGGGATCGGACACGTTCCGAATATCGAGCAGCACGGGTATCGCCAGGACGCTGCAGAGCGCAGTCCAGAAGAGCAGTACGCTGTGCTGTCGGACGATCGTGCCCGAGCGCTGCGCGGCGGCGCGTCCTTGCCGTTCGAATACGATGGACCACCCTACTACCATCAGCGACATCGCCAGGGAAATCAACACCGCGTATGGCGCCGCTAACCCTATTGCCGCTACCGAGAATGTCACTAACCAACCCATGCGGACTCCGGGGCGGGTTGGCGGAATCGACCAGTAGATCGATGCGCCGACGAGCAGCAGCAAGATTGCGAGCTGTGGGTGGTAGAACATGACTTCCGTCGCCTGATCGAGTCATTTATTTCGGCGTACGGAACCTGCCGGCTAACTGGTTCAACTCCACCAACTGTCCCGGCCGCAGCCTTTCAGCAAGCCTGACCCGAGCTTCCGCGTAAGCTGACCAGAAGCGTGGCGCGCTCGCGTATCTGCCACTGTCGGGTGCCTCCACCCAATAGATATCGAGACCGCTGGATACGGCGCGTTCCCGCACGCGTGACAGAGCGGCTGTTTCCGGGACGAAGGACATCATCGGATCGAACTGCCGCGCCGCACCCGTCGACGGCCCAGTCGAGCCGGCACCTGCCCAGGCACCTGCAAGTTCGAACGCACGCCTGATGCGTGGCATGGACCACCACTGCCATGCAGGGTCGTGATCCAGCACATCGAAGCGCGGCCGTTCGCCCGACTCCACGATGTCGGAGAAAAAGAACGGATGAAGCTCCGCCGCGATTGCGAGTCGCGGCCAACGACTTCCGATAGCATCCACGCAGTCTGCAACGTCGCTTGCGTCGGGGTTTGGAATGACGCATGTCCGCAGCCGGGTGTCCGATCCAAGTGCCCGTTCGGCGGCGGCCACGAACTCGGGCCCGCCGACCGCGGCGATCTTCAGATCCGCAACCGCCGGCAGGGCACTCAATGCGCTGGCTGGCGCGAATCCCTCGACGTAGCCCAATCGGGTCCGCGTCAAGTTCCAGATTACCCCGCGGCTTTCCAGATTGGTCAACGTGACGCCGCAGACCACGAAGGAAAGCGCCACCGTGGCAAGGAAGTATCGGGCCCTCATCCGCCGCTCGAGCTGACACCAGGTGCGGACATCACCCGCTCGACCGCCGCGCGGAACTGTCGCGCGGAAGTTAGGGATGAGTAATCCGCAGCCACGGCGTGGCTGCGTTGCTTGTAGCGCTCGATGTCCTGCACGCCAAGTGCGTTCACGTCGCGGACGAGCGAGTTGACGTTCCACTCGCTCCCGGCCAGACCTACGCCCGTCGCCTCCACGAAGCGCTTCATGTCGGGCGACGGCCCGACGATTACGCCCAGCCGCGCCTGGATGAACTCGAACAGCTTGTTTGGCATGCAGTGCTTCAGGTTGAAATTGGTCGGCGGAACGTAGAACACGCCGAGATCGTACCGATTCAGGAAAGGGACGATGTCTTCGAACGCCAAAGGCTCCAGAAAACGAATTCGTTCGCAGCCTGAGGCATCGTGGCGCAGACGCGCGACGTAGCGCGAGTCTGGCGGGAGTACCACGAAATCCATGAGAAAACGCCGCTCCAGCGCCCGCGCAAAGGAGACCATCAAGTGAGTGGCGCGACTGGGGTTCGCGTTTCCATGATAGACGAGCCGTATCGATGAGGGGTCCACGGGGGTGGGCGCGAGCTCCCGATAGCTCGGCAAGCTGTACAGCACCTCCGAATCGACACCGAAGGTGGTGCGGTATCCCTCCCGGAGACCTTCACTGACGGTGAAGATCGCGTCACAGCGCGATAGGTAGGAGCGACACAGGTGCCACGCGAAGTCTCGCATACAGGAGCGCCAGATCAACCTGTCCTCGAACTGTGCCGGGTAGTATTCGCGGGCATCGAATATGAGTTTGGCGCGGCCCCGGACAGCGTTTGCCAACGGGAGAAGCTCGGCGTCGAAACACAAGACAAGATCGAAGGCGGCGCCGGATAGTTCCGTTCGAGCGGCGCGCAGCCCCTTGGTCCATTCCGATGCTTCGTTGCGGTCCAGTAACGAATTCAACTTCAGGGACGCGGCGTGGCTCAGGAAGCCCACAACACCCCCGAGCGCCGGCTTCGCGTGGGCGGAGACGTCGACGAAGCGGCTGTGAACGAATTCAGTGGGTGCGAACGCTGCGGTCGTAAGTTCGAATTCGGACGACAGCCACTCGAGCGCTCTTCGGGGTCGCGGATCGCGATTCGGATTGGAGAGGCAGAGCACTAAAGCGCGACGCACAGCGCAAGCCTATCCTGTTATCTGGGCGTACGCGTCTAACATCGCTCGTTGTTCCGCTTCCCAGTTCAGAACCGCGGCCGCTTCAAGAGCCGCCCGTTTGTAGCGGTCAATAGAGTCGCGGCTGAAGCCGTTGATGACACGGGCAATCGAAGGCTCGTCGTACTCGTCGACGAGCAGGCCGAGGTCGTATCGGCGCACGATGCGGGCCATTTCCGGTAGATCGCTGACGCAGAGAGCCAGCCCGGCCATGATGTACTCGAAGAACTTGTTCGGCAGCACGAAACGCTTCTGCGGCGACACATCCTTGTGGACGAAGTAGCCGATGTCCGCACGATTCGCCGCCCCGACTATCTCGTTGAACGGCACGGGTCCTTCGAAACTCAGGCGATCTGCGACTCCCGACTCTGCCGCAATCCGCTGCAGGCTCGCGATGTAGTCGGGGTCTCCCGCACCCCTGATGTGCAGTCGGAACTCGGGTCGCCAGAGGGGCATGGATCTTACCGCCTTATGAAGGCCGCGAACATACGAAACATCGCCGTGGTAGAGAACGACTATCTGGTTGCCGCAGGGTCTGAAGACCTGTTTTTCGTAGCGCGGCACGCTGCGAACCACCACCGCCGGCTGCTTCAGGCGCTGCTCGCGGTCGAGCAAACCGGCAATGCCCTCGCAGACCGTGGTCACCAGATCGGCACGGGACAGGTAGTAATCGAGCATTCCCACGACGAACGGCTGCTGCTCCTGGACCCACTTTGGATCGTGCAGGTACTGGCCCCGGGCATACTCGTGGCAATCAATCGACAAGGGGCAGCGGAAATACCGGGAAAGGCGCCATCCAACGGGACTTGTGTGCCAGTCGTGTGCGAGAACGAGATTCGCCGCAAGTTGCGGATTCTGGCGCGCGATGCGCATTGTCTGCCTGAGATTCTCTCGCCAGTTCGGAATCGCGTCGTAATAGAGGCGGGCGCCGAACGAACGTAACGCAGGAGATCGATGCGCATTCATGAACAGGATTCGCCCCAGCGCGCGCTGCGCGCGCAGTAGCGCGAAGGAGAAGCGCGACGCGTGCCTCGCGCGATCCCGCAACCGTACGAAATTCCATTCCGTCGGACGCGGCGAATGGCCATCGTAGCCGACCACCACCACGCGCCAACCTTCTGACAGCAGCGCCTGGGTCTGGCGCAGCACCCGCGGTTCATTCGAAACCCCGGTGAAGGAGATCACCCAGGCAGTTCGCTTGCCCAACGTCGGCGCGGTGACCAACTCGGCGGAGGAGGTGACGCCTTGGCCCTGTGCGACGAAGAATCCAACCCCCCTCCAGGCCAAACTGATGCAGCGTCGCACGCCACCAAGCGCCATAGCTGCCAAGCGGCGCATAGGCCGCGGCAATATGCGCCGGATAAGGTCGTAGACGCGTGGCTTGGACATAGTCATCGTCTCCGCGCGTTAGCGCGCGTCGAAACAAACCCTCTCGCCCGGCTTGCCGTGCGCGAATCTTCCGGTTGCACGCCGCGGACGGTCCGGTATCGAGATTCTAAACAGCGCTACTGCAACCCGTGTCGCCAGACGCCCGCATCGATCATGTCGATGCATTCGGACAGACTGGCCGCCCGCCAGAGATCGCCGGAATAGTCCGCCTCGCCGGCGCAATGTGCCTGCCAATAGGCATTCATCCGCTCCACGTTGAAATAGCGGAAATGTCGGATCCGCTCGTCGAACGCCCGCTCCAAAATCCATTCCTTCAGCTCCGCCGTTATCCATCTGTGCTGCGGCACCTCGTATCCGACCTTGTCCGGCCGCCAGACCACGGCGTGCGGTAGGCGATTCCTCATCGCATCGCGGAGCAACCACTTCTGCCATCCGTGCCGGATGAAGGCATCATCAGCGAGGCTCATGCAGAAATCGACCAGGTCGTAATCCAGGTACGGGTAGCGCGCCTCTACGCCGTGTGCCATGGCGTTCCTGTCACCGGCATACAAGTTCGAAGGCAAGGAGATGGACATGAGATGGGCACCGAGGGCGTAACGCAAGACATGGCCTTTGCGAAGCTGGGGCGCTCCCGGCCATGAATAACTTGCCGCCATCGGTTTCGCCCATGTTTCCCAGTATCCGGACAGCGCCTCTCGATCGAGATGCACGGGCGCATTCAACCGCCGGGAGGCGCCCGGATTCCTGTGCGCCTGCGCGCGGAGTCGCCGACGCATATGGTAGATATTCCACAAGCGGCGGAGCTGTTCGCCTCGAGTGTGCGTGTCGAATTGATACGCGTCCCAGTAGACTTTGTATCCGGCGAGGATCTCGTCAGCACCCTGACCATCGATGATGACCTTGTAGCCGTTCTGATTCGCCCAGCGCATGACGCACCATTCGGCAAACATCGAAGGCCCGCCGACAACCCCTTCATGGTGCCAGTGAAGTCGCCGTAAGACGGAGATAAGGTCGCTCGGCGACGGCGTAACTGCGGCGGCGGCGATGCCCGTAAATGCCGACACCGCTCGCTGGTGGTTGCTCTCGTCGACCTCGGGAGAATCCGGGAACTGCACCGAAATGGTCTGCTCGAGGCGGAAACCAGGACTCTCCATGCCGGCGATCAACGCAACGAGTGACGAAGAATCGAGCCCCCCGGACAGCGCGGCGGTGCCGCGTACATCGCAACGCAGGCGGTTACGGACCGCGCCTTGCAGGAGACTGAAGAAACGCTCACGCGTCTCCTTTGTGACGACGACGGGATTTTCGGGGTCGCATGCCGGTGACCAGTAGGGGCGAGGTTTCTGGGCTTCGCCCGCGCCCGTTATTCGCATGAAGTGGGCCGCAGGAAACTGCCTGACCCCGCGAAACAATGTCTCTGGGCGCCCGTAAGTCAGCATTCCCCCGAGAACTTCGTCGGCGACGGACTCGTCGATAGCCGGGCTTAGTGCCGGATGGGCAAACAACCCTTTCATCTCAGAAGCAAAAAGCAACGCGCCGTCTTTCGCAGTTGCAAAAAACAATGGCTTTTCGCCAAAGCGATCTCTGACCACGATTGCTTCGTTCCGCGCTTCGTCCCAAATAACGAACGCAAACATTCCGTTCAGACGCGGCAACGCTCTCTCGCCCCACTCCTCGTACGCTTGGAGCAACACCTCGGTATCGCTTCTCGTACGGAAGCTGCGTCCACTCGCCATGAGCTCGCGCCGAAGTTCTACGTAATTGTAGATTTCCCCATTAAAGCAGATCACTTTCGTCCCGTCGGCGCTGACCATCGGTTGGTCGGCGACATCTCGCAGGTCCACTACCTTGAGGCGTCGATGACCAAGGCCCACCGCAAGTCGCGAATACTGCCGTTGCCACGACTTAGCGCCATCCGGCCCACGATGCGAGAGGCGATCTCGCATGAAAGCTAGGTCCCCCCCTTCGATCGGACGGTTTGGAGAAAACACCGCGACAAAACCGCACACGGTGGATAGCTACCAATCGATTCCGCAGAGACGCATCAGACCCACGCACTAACTCGACTCGACTCGCGTCGCTCGCCGGCGCTTCCGTACCGCCACTCTCCAGCGCAATGGAATACGGGTGGGTCAGAATAGTTGGTCGTGATCATTCGCAGTTTGAGCGCCCCATGCAGGCAGTCCACGGGCGCGAACGACTGTTCGTCCTGTTGCTTTTCCAAGACTATCGTAATCAAGTAATCGCCCACCCCGGGCGTCGCCTTTGCGATCTCCAGCAGCAGCGTTCGCTCGCCCGAGCCGAACACTTGCGGTTCGACACGGGCGTCCCAGAGGAGCTGCCCCGAAGGGCCAAACGCTAGGAGCACTATGCCAAGCTGATCGCGACTCACCGTTGGAATCCAAACACGAACGGCGACAGTCAGCAGTGCACCCGTTTCGGTGACGTGAATCCTGCTCTTCGAAGGAAGAAACCAGGCGTCGATGAGCTGACCGATGGCTTTTTCCTTAGCCCGGGGTGCCGGGACCAATCTTTGCGATGCCAAGCGGACAACCGTGGAATCCATGTGAGACAAAGTTCCTTCAACGTCGTCCGCCTTCCTCTCAATGATCGAATTCTGCCTATCCAGCTGAGCCGCTTCCTTGCGCATCATGAATTCCTCGTATGCCTTAACGACCTCTTCAGCCGGTCCGTCAGCTTCCACCACTCCTTCGTTAAGCCAGATCGCGCGTTCGCAGTAGTCGAGGATCTGTCGCATCGAATGCGACACCAACAGCAATGTTGATCTCCCGGCAACCGCGCGCATGCGGCGCGCCGATTTCTGGGCAAAATATCCATCTCCTGCTCCTAGCACCTCGTCAACCGCCAGCACGTCCGGAGCGATTGCTGTCGCTACGGCAAACTCAAGGCGCGCCCGCATTCCTAGGGAGTATGTCCTCACCGGGTGATCCAGAAATTCACCAAGCTCGACGAATTCCTCGATGTCCCTCGTCGCTTCTCGCTCTTCGCTTCGCGAGAGATTGTTGAGCATGAGTAGAGAATGAATAACCTTCCTTCCGGTCATGCCATCGTCATATCCTGATCCTACCGACATAAGCCCGTGTGCTCTGCCTCGTACCCGGACCATTCCGGCTGTAGGAACACTCAACCCCAGAATCAAATTGAGTAGCGTCGTCTTCCCCGACCCGTTATGTCCAACCAGCCCAACGCGCTCTCTACACTCAACCTTTAACGTGACGTCCTTAAGGGCAGTACGCACGCCGACGATGCCTCGGTTTGCCCGCTGCCGCCAGAACGCTAGTGCTGAAAAGGCACGCGTCGAACTTGACTCGAATAGTTGGAAGCTTTTCGATACGCACTCAAGTTCGATAACCGTTCGATGTGTTGATGCGATAACAAAAGACTCTGATGCATGCTTCATGCTTCACTTACCTGCCCGATTCGCCGCGACGGCGAAACGCACTCGACTTCATCACCGATCGATAATTCGGAGAGTCTCACACGTAGCGATATCGCCAGACATGTTGCGGGCCGCTTTGGTCTTCCAAAAATTGGATTCGACCTATAAATCCTAGTCTCACATCAGACGGTCGCATCTGCCTCGGCGTCACTCTTTGTCGCAATTGAGACAGTGTGAATGGCAGGCGGACGCCAGTCATTGGTGCTGGCCTGATGTTCGATGAGAAGCGTGTATGATTTGTAAATCATATCTTGGCGGGCGTCGTACTCGTTCGCACTGCTCCCCGCTTCGCTTACCTGGAAAAGCGAAACCGTTACAGCGTAAATACCAGGGCCGATATTCCCCCCGCCTATCGTAACCTCGACTTCGTGTTTCTCTGTCGACTTCAAAACCACCCTATCAACTTCGTTCTCAACAATTCCTACACGTTTCCCATTAAGGGTCCAAAATGTGATGAGATATCGCAACGCATATTGTCCACCCCGGATGCATTCCAGCGCGATTCGAATGCGCACTGGCATACCAGCGGCGCTCGTCACGGACGTATTGGACGAATCGTTTATCCAGATTCCCTCGATGAGGACATCACCTCGCGCCGGCCACCGCATCACGGAAACATTACTTCGTGGAAGTTGCACGTCGGTAAGCTCGTGCGCAAGACTCGCGGCATCGAACGCCTTATCGTCCAAATCTGCCGTTTTCCAGCTCAGATTTTCGAGAAAGGCTTCGTAGCGGCGAACCACCGTTTGCACAGGTCCGTCCATTACAATCCTTCCAACGTCTATCCAAACTGCGCGATCGCAGAAGCGCAGTATTTGCCCCAGCGAATGAGAGACGATGAGCATCGTGCGGCCCTGCGCACATAGCCGCTCCATTCTGCGAGAGCACTTCTCCGCCCAGAACATGTCGCCCGCACCAAGAATCTCGTCGACAAGTATGATGTCAGCGGTGATCGCCGTAGCTGCGGCAAATTCCGTACGTGCGCGCATCCCGAGAGAATAGTGCTTTATAGGCTGGTCAAAGTACTCGTGCAGTTCGAGAAATGATTCCAATTCCTCCAGAATTTCCGGTAGCGCGTTTGAGGGGGTTCCACGCTCGACGAGAAACGCGGAAATTCCCTGTCGACCCGTCAGTTCGGGGTCGAGTCCGATCGTACCGGCTCCTAAGTAATACATGCCGCCGTTGACTCTCAACTCGCCGGACGTAGGCGGCAACTGTCCGCTCAACAGTTTAAGAAAGGTCGTTTTGCCGGAACCGTTGCGGCCAATCAGACCCACTCTTTCCCCACGTTTGATGTCGAGGTCAATTGATCGTAGCGCCTTCACATGATTGACCCGCTCGGCGCTATTCGTCTCGCCGAGAGCATATCGAACCAAATAACTTAGCCCGGAGAAGGCATCATCGATGAGGGGATAGCTCTTAGAAACATCCCTGCAACGGACCGCATACGCCGAGTCGCCATCCGTTTCCTCTGCATCCGAGGTCACAGAAAGTCTCCAATAGCCCCCCGCGTGCGGCGATAGAAGCAACGGCCCGCCCAAAATATGGTTAACGAAGTAATTGATCCTATACAAATGATATGCGGTGGAGGCAGCGTGTTCAGTAGTACGAGATTCTGGTAGCTGTACACCGAGTAGAAAAGAGGATTCAAATAGAGTAAAGACATTAACCCCTGAGGAATCATGTTTGGTGTATATGCAATAGGAGTTACTACAAGCAACGCGATAACGATGTACTGAACCAAGAACTGTAAGTCACGTACAACCAAACTGATAACCGACAGAATGTAGCCGATGCCCATAGACAGCATCATCTGAAATAGCATAACCAAAGGAACGAACGACCAGGTCCATGTGACTTTGGAGAAGATCAGATCGCCGATAAAAGTAAACGCGAAACCGACCGGCAGAATTACATACGCACCAGCCACGGGTTTCAGGGGAACCAGGTCCACTGGGAATGCGGGATTTGACAGCAGTCCTTTGCCCCGTTGAATGGCGTTCGTAGAGGCCCCTAGACCCTGGGCGAAGGCGAGAAATGGCACCAAACCGGAAAATACGTTGACGATGTATTCCTCGATCGTGAAATTCGGGATTCGTACGCGAAAAATCACCGCGTAGATGATGGCGTATAGCAGCAGCAGCAACAGCGGTCCGAAGATGACCCAGCCGATCCCGAGCATCGTGCCCGCATAAGTCGTGCGTATATCTTGCCAGACAAGACGCCAAAACAGCCTATGCTGAACCCACAAAATACGACCGAAACCTGGTTGGGGCGCATCGGTTCGGTTGGCTGCTGGTTCTGTACTACTCATGTAAACGTGGTGTGCTTTCGTAAACGGCCTGCGCCGCAATAGTGCCGACGATAGGTTGGAATACGTCTAATTGGTTTCGCGACGCGAAGACCGCTCGTGCAATCCAGGATGGGCCTTATAGCGCACAGCCGTAACGGCGCTGCCGCCTTTCCGCGTTTAACATATTAAACTCGAATTTCGGAGCTTCGCCGCGAGCCATTTGCTGGTAAATCCACGCAGTCCGGGAAAGTCGTGGCCCGCAGCGTCGCCGACGCACGGAAGACAGATGCGATTGAATCGGCCACGAAACAACTGCGCGGGATGATTACGCTTGCAACCGAGCCAAGTCTTCGAGTTGTTGGCGATATGTGTTTATGCTCTCTTCAGATAGTTCGATAGGATATCCCCACCGCTTCAAATACGAACCAAACCGCTCGTTCGCATCGGCCAAGATGTGCGGAGGCATTTCGTCCAGGAAGTTACCCCACCCACCCTTTCTGAAATGCGTTTGCTCCACGCGGTAGCGGATGTAAACGCCATTTCTTTTAAGATTCTCCAAGCGGTGTTCCTCTATTACTAGACGCAGCCTTTCGTGGTCGACCTCATGTCCGAGCCGCTTTAGTAGCCGGGCGAACTCGAACCGGGGATTCGCGTTTAGTCGCTCGTAGCGCACGATTGGAACTCCTCGTTCAGCGAATTCGCTTGCAAACGTATGAAGGCGATGGGACGGAACACAACGAGAAATAAACCATTCATAGTAGAAAGAATCGAAGTCATCGTAGTAATGACGAGTCATGGAGTGTCTCCACTGGTCCGTATTCGAGTAATGAAAGTAGGAGACAATCATGTCTCGAATATCTCGAATCAGACAGAAGCCACTGACAAAGTCCGGTCGTTCGCGCATGTATGGTTCGTATGGATCGTGTATTGAAAGGACTCCACTGCTAGTAAATTCTTCGATCGTCAGAACTGGTTCAACGCCGAAGTATTTGCAAAGTAGCGACTGCACCCACGTATTGCCGCACTTAGGAATTCCGAAGATGACGAGCTTTCCGTCCGCGACAGCCCGAAAATCGCGAGGATACACGTCGTAGTTGATAGATTCCGGATCCAGCATCAGTTCATTTGCGGGCACTTTATCTCTCCATTCCACAGGTCTCATTCGGTATTTTGTTCTCGCCGCAACGCGGCGACTTCGATAGAGAGCTACGCCGGGGCACGGAAAAAAAATGTCGTTCGCCTTCGGTCACGGGCGGGAAGATGGAAAATCCGTTCGCCTCGCAGCTGTCGCAAGCCGATGATTTCATATAGGTAGTGCAAGAAAGACCAGTGGGGTAGTAGATCGTGATCGTAGACGTATAGGCTGGGATCGGTTTCGTCATGTCGCGCTTCCAGCTGAAAGCCCGCGACTTCAAATACCCTCTCGACTGCGTCGGGCTGCCTGAGAACGTGATAGCTGAATTCATCTAACTGAACGCGGACGAGAGTGCCAAGTGTTGGTTCGGTTGAACGATCCACGATCACCAAGCCACCCGGATTGATCGCCCTACGAAGTTGGTTCGCGAAACCGACGAGATCATCGCAAAACATTATGCAAGCCCTTGCCATGACAACATCGAAAGTCCGGCCCATTGTTTCGCGGAGGTCATCTTTATTGAGATCATAATGGGCGACAGCATCAAATTGATGATGCGTTCGTGCGTAGTCGAGCGCGGGCTGGTTTATTTCTGTAAAAGATGTCGGCATGGAGAAGGTGTCGGCGTACCATTTTGCGAAATGACCATTTCCGCCGGAGATATCGAGCAAGCTTCTACCGGTTAGATCCAACCTTTTGGCGATCATGAATCGTTGATGGAACTCCTGCGCTTCGTCGATGGCAAGTTTGATGTGGATATCGGTTGTGAAGTAGTCATACATTTTTGCTTCGTCTAGATAGTCCTGCTTCTTCACGTCCGGAAAAGAAAGCCAACGGAACGGGTACTTGGCCCGCTGTTCCGGGAAGCCGGCGCCGCAACCCCGACAAATCTTCCACAGTCGCTTATAGGTCGTAACGGAAATGAACGACTGACCGCCACAATCTTTGCACCGAGGGATGCTGCCTCCGCTCACTACTATCCTTCCCATTTAGGTCTTCGCGGTTTGAGAATTTGACGCCACGCCGCGGCCGATAGGGCACGCTACCGCCGTACCGGTCTCGTCGAAGACCAGCGCTAGCGGTTATGTTAGATGCGGCTGCTGCACGCGAACGTGCGCGAACCGCAGTCTACGGTCAGATACCGATATAGCGGACAGCCGCTAGCGGCACGCTAACCTTAACTTCGCGGGCTACGAATTGGAGCAACAGTTCCACTCGCTCGCGACCACTAGGGGCCGCAACAATGCACTCGTACTCCGCAAGCGGCCCCGACATCACGCGCACGCGGTCTCCGGGTTTCAGCGGTTTCAGCGGTTTCAGCGCCAAATCATAGACGCCGTCAGGATCGGAGCGCGCCTTCAGATTCCGGATCAGATCGTCCGCGACGGTAGCGTACTGGTTGCCGAATCGCACGAGCGACGATACTCCGGACGTGGATCGAATCGGCGCGAACGCGTCGACCTCGGGCCGAAGGTTCACAAACAGGTAGCGAGGAAACGCGGGCGAAACGCCCGTGCGGCGCGGGATACTTCGATCCGCGGTGCGAATGAGCGGCAGATAGGCCTCGTAACCCTGGCGAAGCAGGTTTTCGAGTGCAACCCGTTCCTGACGTGGTTTGGATTGGACCAACGTCCACGCGGCTTGATGCTTCATAGCGGTGCGTTTTCCCCAGCCGTCACGCACCATTCACCTTCCGAACGTTCCGCAGTCGACGTATTGCGCGACGGAATGTCCGCGCACACGGCACCGGATACTACACCTCCGACGGCGCGCGAATCTCTACGGGTGAAGCAGATGCGCAAGGTGGTCAAGCGAGCGCGACACGCAGGCTGTCGACGACACGCAGCTGCGTCGCCTCGTCAAGAAACGGATGCATCGGCAGGCTCATCACGCGCGCACCGGCTGCCTCGGCGACGGGAAACGCCCCGCGCCCGAGCCCGAGGTGCGCGAACGCGGGCTGCAGGTGCAGCGGCGTCGGGTAATGCACGGCGGTGGGGATCCCCGCCGCCTTCAGCCGTTCCTGCACGCCCTCGCGGTCACCCACCTCGA
Organism: Gammaproteobacteria bacterium; assembly: GCA_050247235.1. Classification (GTDB taxonomy): domain Bacteria; phylum Pseudomonadota; class Gammaproteobacteria; genus CAIKBL01. Next base: position 52,249 of record JBFWUN010000003.1, on the reverse strand, counting down.
CGGTGTACTGCGCGTACACCGACGTGTTGTGGGATTCGATGGTCGGCGGGGTCGCACCCGGCGCATGCTCGCGGACGAGCGCCGAATAGCGCGCGCCGATCCGCTCGCGCGCGGCCACCTCCTGCGGGAACGTCGGCATCTTCGCGAGCAGCACCGCGCATTGCAGGGTGTCCATCCGGCCGTTCACGCCGATCACCGGGTGGTGATAGCGCCGATCCTGCCCGTGCACGCGGATTTCGCGCATCAGCTTCGCGAGCGCATCGTCGTCGGTGAAGCACGCCCCGCCGTCGCCGTAGCAGCCGAGCGGCTTGGACGGGAAGAAGCTCGTGCAGCCGATCGTGGTCAGCGCGCACGACCTGCGGCCCTTGTAGGTCGCGCCGAAGCTCTGCGCGGCGTCCTCGATCACCGGGAGGCCGTGTTTCGACGCGATGGCATTGATCGCGTCGTAGTCGGCACACTGCCCGTACAGGCTGACCGGCATGATGGCTTTCGTGCGCGGCGTGATCGCGGCTTCGACCTGCGCGGGGTCGAGATTGCAGGTGCGCGGCTCGATGTCGACGAACACCGGCTGCGCGCCGATCAGCGCGATCATCTCGCCGGTCGCGATGAACGTGAACGGCGTGGTGATGATCTCGTCGCCGGCCTTGACCCCGAGCGCCATCATCGCGATCAGCAGCGCATCGGTGCCGCTCGCGACGGTGATGCAGTGCCGGGACCCGGTGTAGGCCGCGAGCGCCGCTTCGCACTCGGCGACTTCGGGGCCCATGATGTAGGCGCCGTGATCCAGCACCGCCTGGATCCGGCGGTCGATTTCCGGCTTGAGCTGGCGGTACTGCGTCTTCAGGTCGATGAATTCCATCGGGGTTCGGTCTCGGGGTTGGATTCAGGGCGCGAGCGTGCACACGCCGTTGCGCAGCACGTAGCGGTCGCCGGTGTGAGGGCAGGTCGCTTCGCCGTCGCCCGTGAGCGGCAGCGCGAGCCGTTCGCCGAAGCGGCTCATCCAGCCGGCCTGCCGCGCGGGGACGCCGACCATCAGCGCGAAGGCCGGCACGTCGCGGTTGACCACCGCGCCGGCCCCGACGAACGCGTACTCGCCGATCGTGGCGCCGCACACGATGGTGCAGTTCGCGCCGAGCGTCGCACCGCGCTTCACCCGCGTGTCCCGGTACTCGTCCTTGCGTGAGACCGCCGAACGCGGGTTGTAGACGTTCGTGAACACCATGCTCGGGCCGCAGAACACGTCGTCCTCCAGCGTGACGTTGTCGTAGACCGACACGTTGTTCTGGATCTTGACGTTGTCGCCGATCGTCACGCGGTTGCCCACGTAGACGTTCTGGCCGAGCGAGCAGCGCGCGCCGATGCGGGCGCCGCCGCTGACGTGCACCCAGTGCCAGATGCGCGTGCCTTCGCCGATCTGCGCGCCGTCGTCGACGATCGCGCTGGGGTGCACGGTGTAGTTCGCCATCGCGTCAGTACTCCAGCGGCAGCGACACGCGCCGGCCGTCGCGCGAGGACGTGTACATCGCGATCAGCGTCTCCAGCGAGCGCAGCCCCTCGCGACCGTCCGTCTCGGGACTCGCCTCGCCCCGCAGCACCCGGATCACGTTGTCGTAGTAGACCGGGTGCCCGATGCCGTAGACCGACACGGTGCCGTAGCTCGCGTCCTCGACCTTGGCGTCGTCCTCGTCGGGCTCCGCGAACTCCCAGTGCTTGATCTCGTTCACCGCCACGCCGCCCACCTGCACCGTCCCCTTCTCGCCGAGAATGGTGATCGAGCCTTCCAGGTTCTTCGGATAGGTCAGCATCGTGACGTTGATCGAACCGAGCGCCCCCGAGCGCCACTTGATGTTCGCGACCCCCGAGTCCTCCACCTCGATGTTGCGCTCGAGCGTGGAGGTGTACGCGTGCACGCTCTCGATGGGGCCGATCAGCCAGTCGAGGAGGTCGACGTAGTGGCTCGCCTGGTTCATGAACGCGCCGCCGTCGAACTCCCAGGTGCCACGCCAGCGCGAGGAATCGTAGTAGGACTGCGGGCGCGTCCAGAACACGTTCACGTTCACCATGTAGATGCGCCCGAACCGCTTCTTGCGGACCGCCCGCTTGACGAGCTGCAAGGTGGGGTTGAGCCGGTTCTGCTTGACCACGAACAGGTGCACGTGCTCGTCGTCGCAGGTCGCCACCATCCGCTTGCCGTCGGCGAGCCGGGTGGCCATCGGTTTCTCCGTCACGATGTGGCGCCCGGCGCGCGCCACCTGGATGGTCTGCGACGGGTGCAGGCCGCTCGGCGTGCACAGCACCACGACGTCGGCCTCGGACCGGCTCAGCAGCGAGTCCAGGCTGTCGTAGCCTTCGACCCCGAGATCGGCCGCCGTCCTGGCGAGCGCCGCTTTGTCCGTGTCGCACACGGCGACGAGCTCGGCGCGCTCGGCATGCGATTTCAGTGCATCGAAGTGCCGATCCGAAATGCGTCCGCAGCCGACGACCGCAAAGCGGATCCGGCGATTGTCTATCTGGTACGGTGAGCGGTAGGGCACGGATGTTTCCCCCTGTGAGTTCCGGTCAGGACGCGGTTGCCGCGGACGGCAGCTCGGTGGACGCGCCCGCCGGCGCGATCAGCGCGATGAGCAGTTCGGGCACGACGATACGGTCCGGCGCGAGGTCCAGAACCAGCGCCGCGTACAGCGCGGCGGAGTCTTCGAGTGCGGTCAGCACCACGGCATCCACCGCGTCGGCCGGCAGCGTCTGCCAGACCGGCTTTCCCAGGTACGCAGGCCGCGCAGCCCCCGGCGCCCAGATGCCCACCACGTCCAGCGCGAAATCGTGGCTGCGGACATGAGCGACCTCCGCAAGTTCGGAAATGCCCGCGAACGCGATGCGCCGGAATCCCGCGGCTTCGCAGTGCTGGAAGGACTGGCGCATCGCGGCGCTGGCGCGCCGATAGAAATCGAACGACGCACTCAGGTACTGCGCGGTCAGCCGGCTCTTCTCGGCGAAACCCTGCGGCGTCAGGTAGTAGAGGTACCGGTTGGCCGGGGCCTGCGTGATTTTCACGAGCCCCTTGCGCACGCAGCGCCGCAGGTAGGAATTGGCGAGACCGAGCGCCACCCCCAGGCGATCGGCCAGGTGGCGTTGCGTCAGGTCGCTGCGCGCATCGATGGCAGACAGCACCTCCAAGGTCAGCGCTTCTTCACGGTCCGGGGTCATGGCAAGCCTTTCATGGAATGAACGCATTCTAGCCCGAGCGTGTTCAGATTGTGAACAGGCTCGTGAGCCTTGCGCGTCCGGCTTTCGCGCGGCACTTCGGCCATGCGACCATCGCCGTCCGATGCGCGCATCCGCCCTGCCCGGTCATCCCGCCCCATGAGCACCGACCGGGTCGATGCAGTCGTCGTCGGCGCGGGGGTCATCGGCCTGGCCTGCGCGCGCGCGCTGGCCCGCGCCGGGCTGGAAACGCTGGTACTGGAGCGTCTGCCGGGCTTCGGCCAGGAAACGAGTTCGCGCAACAGCGAGGTGATCCACGCCGGCCTCTACTACCCCACCGGCTCCTTGAAGGCAGAATGCTGCGTGGCCGGCAACCGGGCGCTCTACGCGTTCTGCGCCGAGTACGGGGTGCCGCATCGCCGCTGCGGCAAGCTCATCGTCGCCACCGCGCCCGCGCAGCGCGCCCGGCTGGCGACGCTGCATGCACAGGGGATACGCAATGGAGTGACCGATCTCGAGCGGCTGTCCGGCGTCGACGCGCGTGCGCTGGAGCCGGCGCTGGCCGCCGACGAAGCGCTCTACTCACCCGGTACCGGGATCATCGACTCGCACGCGCTGATGCTCGCACTGCTCGGCGACGCGGAACGGCATGGCGCCGTCCTCGTCACGCACGCCGACGTGGAACGGATCACGCGCGCGCCGTCGGCCTGGCGGCTGCACGTGCGGTCCGATGGCGAAACGGCGGCGATCGACGCGCGCCTGGTGGTCAATTCCGCGGGACTCTTCGCGCCGTCGCTCGCGCGCCGCATCGAGGGGCTGGCAGCGGCGCACGTGCCCCCGGATCTCTTCGCCAAGGGCTGCTATTTCAACTGCCCGGGACGGGTGCCGTTCTCGCGCCTCGTCTACCCGGTGCCGGAACCGGGCGGCCTGGGAGTGCACCTCACGCTGGATCTCGCCGGCCAGGGACGCTTCGGTCCGGACGTCCAGTGGGTGGAGACGATCGAGTACGACGTGCCGCCGGCTCGCGCCGCGCATTTCCGGGACGAGATCCGCAAGTACTGGCCGGGACTGCCCGACGCGCCGCTGCGGCCTGCGTACGCGGGCATCCGCCCGAAGCTCTCGCGCTCGGATCCGGCCCCGGATTTCGTGCTCCAGGGTCCCCCCGCGCACGGCCTGCCGGGACTCGTGAACCTGTTCGGCATCGAGTCGCCGGGCCTGACGTCCTGCTTGCCGCTGGCAGAGCGCGTGGTCCACTCGCTGCTGTCTGCGGCGGGGACGGCACGCTAGAACCGATCCAGTCGAATCTGCACGGGGTGAGTAGATGCAGGGTCCCGTTCCTGGTGAGCCGCGCGGCGAGCGTGCGCGCCTGCGATAAACAGGGGGTTCCGAGCGCGTCGTCGCGGGACTCTCCGGGAACACGCGCCCGGAGAAACCACCTACGCGGGGACCGGAACGTGCGCCCGGCGGTTCAGTGCAGCCGCGGCCGCGGCGGATCGGGTTGCTCGAGCCGCAGCGCGATCTGATCGCGCGTCGCGTCGTCGGGCGCGTCGGCGAGCGCGTGCCGCAGTTCGACCTGCACCATGCCGGGCACGCCCAGCGAACGCCAGAGATCGGCCCGGACCATCCGTAGCACGTAGCGTTCCTCGGTCAGCAGGAGCTGGTAGTCCGTGTACTCGAGCGCGAGGGCGTGGTTGCCGTGGCCCATCGCGAGGCCGCGCAGGTTGTTCAGCATGCGGAGCACCATGTCGCGCGGTCCCGCGACCCTCAGCGCCTGCGCGGCCGGGACACCCGCCGCTTCGAGCCGCTGGTCGAGATCGTCGTCGTACACGACGTCGAGCAGAAAGGGGTCCACCAGCTGGTCGTCGATGCGCACCAGGAAGTGACCGGGGAAGTTGATGCCGTGCGCGGGCAGGCCGAGCGTGTCGCACAGCGCAATCAGGACCGCGGCCAGGCTGATCGGGATGCCGCGCCGCGCCTTCAGAACGTACGACAGCGCGCTGTTGCGCGACTCATAGTATTCATCCGCGCCGGCGAACCCGGCGGCGGCCAGCGTCTCGAGCACCGCCTGCGCGTCTCCGGGAGCGCGGACGGCGGCGGCAAGGCGCGCCAGCTCCTGGCGGCACCACGCTTCGTCGGTGGCCGGGTCGAGCAGCCGCGACACCAGCAGCGCGCCGGCCAGGACGTCAGAGTCGCCGGTGGCGAACGCCGCGAATTCGGCCTCGAGTCTGGGGGCGCTCATGCGATTTTCTCCGTGGGATCAGGGGCCATCCCGGTCGCCCAGTATGCCGGCTCGCGCGCGCGGGAACAGCTGCCGCGGACTCGCGGCACCCGCTCAGCGCGACAGGCTGTGGTCGTTCGTATAGAACAGGCCCTGCAGTTCACCTTCGGCGATTTCGAGTCGCAGCAGCACGCGGGCGCCGAGCTTGCGCGCGCGGCGGAACACTTCGTCCGATGTCGCGAACGGCACGAACTCGCCGTTCATGTCGCGGTAGCCTGCGAAGCGCGCGATGCGGCGGTCGGCCGACTGGATGGCCTTCATCGTTGTATCTTCTCCCTGGTCAGCGTGCCCCCTCCGTCGCAAGAGATGTTCCAACGCGGCCAAGGTGCCGGTGTCGGGTGAACGGAATGCGACGGACTGCGGATTTCCGGGGCAAAAGCGTGAACCGCTTCACGCCGGGTTAGCGACCGCCCGGCCGCGAAGCTGAGGGCGCGCCGGCGCGCGCGCGGCGCCGGCGCGCGCGGGTGACGTCTCACGGCGACAGATCCGGTCGCGCAGGGGCACTCCCGGGACGACACCCGCCGCCGCGCTCAGCGCGACGGCGGACCGGATGCGAACGGTGCGGCCAGCGGCTCGCCGATGAAAACCCCCTGGCCGGGCCACACGACGCTCTTCCAGTAAGCCTCCACGAGCGTGTCCCCCGCGAGGTAATACTTCATCGCGAGTGCCGGGTCGGGAAACTTCTGCGGAAAGTTGCACGGTTCGACAACCGTCCCGTAGCTGCCGGTCGCGCCGGCTTCCAGCCAGCGCAGCGCGCTCATCTGCGTGCTGCCGTCGAGCTGCCCGCCCGCCGAGGTCAGGTGGTCGGCCAGCGCGCCCGGCAGGAATCCCAGGGTGTCGAGGTGCGGGACGTGGGTCGCGCCGGTGAAGTAGAACATCACGTCGTAGCGATCGCGGATGCCCGCGGCCCGCACGAGTTCCACGGGGTAGCGCGCGCCGAACGTTGCTCGGATCAGCGGGTAGGCGCGCGCGCGTACGCCGCGCGCCCGGTCGGGCGTCTCCACGAGATAGGCCCGGCCGGCCGGTGCGAGGCCGTCACTACGCAGCCCGCGTTCGATCAGGCGGCGTCCGTTGGCGAGCGTCGCCGCCGCAAGCAGCATCGCGGGCCGCACGCGGAAATCGGTGTACGGCCGGTGCGACGGCTGGTCGAAGTACGGGTTGGGCGCGGTGGGTCTGCAGCCGCTCGCGCAGAAGCGCGTGCCGTAGCCGAACGCGAACGCGCTCGTCACGGACATGCAGCCCACGCGGTATGGCAGCCGCCACGCGAGCGCCAGCGCCTGGACGGAATCGGGCAGCCGCCGGCGCAGCGTCTCCCACGCGCGGGCGAAGTCGTCCGGCGGCAGCACCGCGCGCGGAGGTCCGAGCGGGATCTTCAGCACGTTCGTCGCGGGCACCTCGCGCGCCGCGCGATATTCCTCGCCGAGCGCTACGCTCAGGGGGTCATCGGAATTGATGATGATCGCAAGTTCGGCCGGCATGATCGCGCCCGCGCCCGCGGCGCCGATCGCGAGCGCCCACGCCAGCAGCCACCGGCACGCGCGACGCACGCGGATGCTGGCGCCGTTCACACCCGAGCCTACGGGCGGGACAGCCTCTGATGCGCTCAGCACTGCGGAGTGCGCCGGTGCGCGCGTCCGCGGCGTCCCCTGTTGCAAGGGTGTCCGAGTCCCACGGTCAGCGGCGCGGATTCCGAGGGTGGGGTTCACGCGGGTGCATCACCGGCCCGCATGCCCCGGGATGCCGTCTCAATGCGCTTTCTTCAGCGCCTTCATCGCGCGCTCGAGACCGTCGATCGTCAGCGGGAACATGCGATCGGCGAACAGCTGCTTGACCATCCCGATCGATGGGATGTAGCTCCAGTAATCCTCCGGCTGCGGATTCAGCCACACCGCGTACGGATACAGTGCCAGCAGCCGCGCGACCCAGGTGGCGCCCGATTCCTCGTTCCAGTGCTCGATGCTGCCGCCCACCGCCTGGATCTCGTACGGGCTCATCGTCGCGTCGCCGACGAACACCACCTTGTGATCTGCGCTGTAGGTGTTCATCAGCTGCTGGGTGGGAAAGCGCACGTTGTTGCGCATGTGGTTGTCGCGCCAGACCGTCTCGTAGATGAAGTTGTGGAAGTAGAAGTGTTCCAGGTGCTTGAACTCGGCGCGCGCCGCCGAAAACAGCTCCTCGCAGATCTTGACGTGCGGGTCCATCGATCCACCCACGTCCAGGAACAGCAGGAACTTGGTGGTATTGCGGCGTTCCGGCACGAGCTTGATGTCGAGCATGCCCGCCTGGCGGGCGGTCGAGCGGATCGTATCGTCGAGGTCGAGTTCCTCCTCGGCCCCCTCGCGCGCGAAGCGGCGCAGCTTGCGCAGCGCCACCTTGATGTTGCGGGTGCCGAGCTCGACCTGGTCATCCAGGTTCTGGTACTCGCGCTTGTCCCACACCTTGACCGCGCGGCCCTGGCGGCCCTTGTCCTGGCCGATGCGGACGCCTTCCGGGTTGTACCCGTATGCGCCGAACGGCGACGTGCCGCCCGTGCCGATCCACTTGCTGCCGCCGTGATGCGCCTTCTTCTGCTCTTCGAGCCGCTGGCGGAGCGTCTCCATCAGCTTCTCCCAGCCGCCGAGCGCCTCGATCTTCGCTTTCTCCTCGTCCGTGAGATTCAGCTCCTTCTGCTTGCGCAGCCATTCGAGCGGGATCTCACCGAGGATCTCTTCGAAGATCGTCTGCTGGCCGCGGATGTAGTCCCCGAAGACCTGGTCGAAGCGATCGAAGTAGCGCTCGTCCTTCACCAGCGTCGCGCGCGCGAGGTAGTAGAAGTCGTCCACGCTGAAGCCCGCGATGCGGGCCTCCAGCGCCGCCATCAGGGTCAGGAACTCGGTGATGGAAACCGGAACCTGGACCTTGCGCAGCCGGTAGAAGAGCTCAGTTAGCACCACGCCCCCGCGACATGAACACCAGGCGCTCGAAGAGGTGCATGTCCTGTTCGTTCTTCAGCAGCGCGCCGTAGAGCTTGGGAATGGCCTTGCGGGTGTCCTTCTCGCGCAGCGCCTCCGGCGGGATGTCGTCGGCGACGAGCAGCTTGATCCAGTCCAGCAGTTCCGACGTTGACGGCTTCTTCTTCAGGCCGGGAAGTTCGCGCAGCTCGAAGAAGCACTGCATGGCCTCCGCCAGCAGCCGTTTCTTGATGTCCGGGTAGTGCACGCGGACGATCTGCTCCATCGTGTCCTGGTCCGGGAAGCGGATGTAGTGAAAGAAGCAGCGGCGCAGGAATGCGTCCGGAAGCTCCTTCTCGTTGTTGCTGGTGATGATGATGATCGGCCGCTGCGTGGCCGAGATCGTCTCCTTCGTCTCGTAGACGAAGAACTCCATACGGTCGAGTTCCTGCAGCAGGTCGTTCGGAAACTCGATGTCCGCCTTGTCGATCTCGTCGATCAGCAGCACGGGCTGCACAGCCGACTCGAACGCCTCCCACAGCTTGCCCTTCAGGATGTAGTTGTGGATGTCCTTCACGCGATCGTCGCCCAGCTGGGAGTCGCGCAGGCGCGCCACGGCATCGTACTCGTACAGCCCGCGCGCGGCCTTGGTCGTGGACTTGATGTGCCACTGGATCAGCGGCCGAGCGAGCGACCGCGCGATCTCTTCCGCCAGCATGGTCTTGCCCGTGCCGGGTTCCCCCTTGACCAGCAGCGGGCGGCCGAGCGTGATCGCGGCGTTCACCGCCATCATGAGGTCTTCGGTCGCGACATAGGAGTCGGTGCCAGTGAAGCGCGCTGTCGACATGGGGGATTCCATTGGCTGGGGAAGAGGTCGGCATTGTAAAGCATGCGACGCGGGAACCGTGCGCGCGGGTCCGGGTCGAACGCCGCATGCCCCGTGGATCGCGGGCATACTGGACGAAACCGGTATCGGAGGAATTCCCGTGCGGCCGTTGAACGTGGAACGCGGTGACGCCGCGGCATCGCGCGTGCGACGCCCGTGGGCCATTGCCCTTTTCTGCCTCGCCTGTGCGGCGATTCGCGCGGCGCCCGCGGAAGATGCCGCCCGCGGTCTCGCGGCGTTCCGGGCGGGCGACTACGGTCTCGCCCTGCAGGCACTCGCGGCGCCCGCGGCGGACGGAGATGCGGCCGCGCAGTACACGCTCGGTGTGCTGCACGCCCAGGGGTGGGGAACGATCGCGGACCCCGCGCGTGCGCGGGCATGGTTCGAGAAGGCCGCGGCCCAGGGGTTCGCGAAAGCCGAGCACAACCTCGGGATCATGTACCTGCAGGGCGACGGCGTGGCACGGGACCCGGCACGTGCGCTGCACTGGCTGGAGAAGGCCGCGGCGCACGGCAGCGCGCGCTCGGCGCAGCAGCTTGGCCTGCTCCATTTCCACGGGGACGGCGTGAGCCGCGATTACGCGGCCGCCGAGCAGTGGTGGCAGCAGGCCTTCGCCGGTCACGAACCCGATGCGGGCTACAACCTTGGCATCCTCCACGTGCGCGGACTCGGGGTCGCGCGCGACCCGGCACGCGCCGCCGAATGGTGGGAAAAGGCCGCGCGTGAAGGCTCGCCGCTCGCGCAGAACGCGCTTGGCGCCGCGTACGAACGGGGCGAAGGCGTGCCTGTCGACCCCGTCCGCGCGCTGGCGTGGTACCGCGTCGCGGCGGCCGCCGGACTGGCGGTCGCGGCGCAGAACGCCACCGTGCTCTCCGGCCGGTTGGCGCCGGACGAGATCGAAGCGGCCCGAGCGCTGGCCGAGGACTGGTCGCCGCGGCGCTGATCATCCGCGCGGGCTCGCAGGTCGCGCCGCCTTTGCAAAACAACGCAAGGGACCGCACCGTCGGCCCGGATCGTGAACTCGGTCGCCTTTCTCGTCACATCGCATCTCTAATCTTGGTGCACGCCGGTGCCCGACGGCGCGCACCGGATCGCATGACAAGAACAGCACATCCCGGAGAAGGTGGTACGCCAATGAATTTGATGGATGAGATTCGCCCCGGTGGGGGTGCGGTGCCCGACTGGCAGGGCGCGATGCCCGGTGAACAGCGCGCTGCGCCGCGCCTCGAAATGCTGGTCCCGGTGGCTTTCCGCAATGGTGTCGGTCAGCATTGTGCCGCGCGGTTGTCCAACCTGTCCGTCGACGGACTGCAGGTTCGCTGCAATATGGCCACCGCGCAGACGATCCATCCGCGCGGCGGCCGCCTCGGGCCGGACAACCAGCCGCTGCTGCACGCGACGGCCGTTCTGCCGCTCGCCGACGGCCCCCAGACATTGTCCATCGGCGTGCGCCTGATCTACTGCCGTCACGACGACCATGCGCGGGACTGCGTACTCGGCTTCCGCTTCCTCGAGCTGCGCCCGAAGGCGCGCCGCCTGGTCGAAACGTTCTTCACCGAGCAGTTCGGCACACCGGTCTTCACCCGCGACGAGGACAGCCGCGCCGCCTGATTGACGGGGCGATCGCCGGTACGCGGTCATGCTGCCGCGTGCCCGGCCTGTCGCGAAGGCACGTGCCGTCGTCGGGGCCCCGCACCCGGGGACGACGCCGCACGCCAGGACCTGTTCTCGCGGGCGTCGGAGATCAGGCGTCGAGATCGGGAATGAGCGCGCTGCGCAGCTTCGCGATCTGGTCCTTGAGCTGGAGCTTGCGTTTCTTCAGGCGCCTGATCAGGAGTTCGTCGCCGCGCGCGGACTCGGTCAGATGCGCGACGACTTCATCGAGGTCGCGATGCTGCGCCTCGAGATCGAACAGTCGCCGCGCGATCGATGTGTGTTCGGTGTCGCTCACCCAGGTCCCCGCCCGTTCGCGCGGGCCTGGAGCGGCCCTGTCGCGTGGGCGGTCATTCTACGCCCATTCCCGGCCTCCCCCCATCGGCACGCCTCGCCCCGGACCCGGCCACCGCGTCCGCCGGACCAGGAACCCTCGCCGTGCCGGGGCGGGTGCGTATAATCCGTCACGGAATCCAACGCCCGACATCCGCCAGGGACTGGCCGGACCACAGCCTGGCTCGAGGCTGTGACGCAGCGCTCAGCACGCCGCTGCAGAGGCCGCGCCGGTCGCCGATACGCGCGTCGATTCACCGGCCATCCCGGTGAATCGACTGGGAAAAAGAATGCGTGACCGCTATCACAAAGACCCCGCAGCCGCACGGCAGAACCAGATCGGTACTGCTTTAATTGCGCCTGACGGCACGATGCCGCCGCTTCTGATCCCTGCGAGTATCAACCTGGGCTGGCTGTCTCCATGAGTGCCTCAGTGGCCATCGAAGAGAAATTCGCGCAGGTCCTGCGCATGCTGGTGCCACTCAACGGCCTGTCGGTGCCGCGGCGGCAGCAGTTGTTCGCGCAGGCCGAAGTGCTGAGTTTCCGGCGCGGCAATTACGTCTTCCACGAAGGCGACCGCGACGAGAACACGTTCTTCCTGCTCGAGGGCGGACTCGAACTCTTTTCCGGCCAGCAGCTCGTGAAGCGGCTGGTCGGCGGCACGGCCGACGCCGTCCATCCGCTCGCCCAGCTGCAACCGAGACAGCTCTCCGCGCGGGCCGTCAGCGACGTCAACGTGCTGCGCGTGAGCCGCGACCTGCTCGACAAGCTGCTCGCGCTCGACGGCGTCAGCGAAGTGCACGAGGTGCGGGTCAGCGAGATCGAGGCCGAGGACGATGGCGACTGGATGACCCGCATGCTCCAGTCGGAGCTGTTCAGCCGGGTGCCCGCGGCGAACATCCAGCGCATCTTCTCGAGCCTCGAACCGATCGAACTCAAGGCTGGCGACGTCGTCGTCAAGCAGGGGGACGTCGGCGACTACTACTACGTGATACAGCAGGGGCGCTGCCAGGTGAGCCGCCAGATCGCGTCGGGCAAGACGCCGATCAAGCTCGCGACGCTTGGTCCCGGGGACACGTTCGGCGAGGAAGCGCTGGTCGCAGACGCGCGACGCAACGCGACCGTCGTGATGCTTTCGGCAGGCGTCCTCATGCGGCTGACGAAGAACGACTTCGTCGAGCTCATCAAGAAACCCCTGCTGAGCGACGTCACCTACCAGGAAGCGCTGCGAATCGTCGCGCAGCAGGGCGCGCTGTGGCTGGACGTGCGGTTTCCCGAGGAACACAAGGAAGGTGGCATCGAAGGCAGTCTCAACCTGCCGCTGAACACGCTCAGGATGCACGCCGAGCGGCTGGACCACTCGAAAGTCTACGTGGTGTGCTGCGACACCGGCTCGCGGTCCTCGGTGGCGGCGTTCCTGCTTTCGGAACGCGGATTCGACGTGCACTACCTCGCCGGCGGCATGGCCCGCTACGGTGTGCTGAAGACCGCGAACGGCGGCACGTCCGCCGCGCCAGTCACCCCCGCCAGGCCCGCGCCCACCCGGCCGACCGCCCGCCGCGCCACCGACGTCGTAACCCCGATCCCCGTCAGCGCGGTGGTGCCGGCATCGCAGCGTTCGGAGACGGAGCGCGCCGGGCTGCCCCGCACCGAGGCCCCGGCGTCCGATCCGCTGGACGCCGATCTGCGGGCGCAGGCGCTGAAGGCCGAGCTCGCGCGCGCGAACATCCAGCTCGAGGAAGCGCGCAAGCTGAAGGAACAGGCCGAGAAGGCCCGGGTGGAAGCCGAGCAGCGCGCCAGGTCCCAGCTCGACGCCGAACGCGCCCGGTTGGCGCTGGATGCCGAGAAGGCCCGGCAGGCACTCGAGCATGCGCGCCGGCTGAAGGCCCAGGTCGAGGAAGAGAAGCTGCGGGCGCTCGCGCAGACCGAGCGCGTCCGCGAACAGGAGTCGGCAGAGCTTCGCGAGGCGAACGAGAAAGTCGCGGAGGCGCTGCGGCTGCGGCAGGAGGCCGAGGCGGCGCGCGCGCAGATGGAAACCGAGCTCCGCGAACGCCTGGCCGCCGAGAAGGCCAAGCTGGCGGCGGAGGCGGAACAGACACGCCTGGCGCTCGCCGCCGAGGCGACCGCGCTGCGCACCCGTCTCGAAACCGAACAGCGGGCGGCCGAGGCGAATGCGGCGCGGTTGCGCGAGCGCGAGGTCGAGGAAGCGGAGCTCGTCGCGCATCAGCTCGAGGAAGCGCGTCGCCTGCAGGCCGAGGTCGAAGCGGCGCGGCGCGACATGCAGCAGGATGCCGAAGCGCGCCTGCGCGAGGAACAGGCGCGGATCGAGGCCGAGGCGGCGCGGGCGCGGATCGCGTGGGAGGAGACCCAGCGGCTGAAGGCCGAAGCGGAAGCCGCGCGCGACGCTCTGGCGCGCGAGGCCGACGCGCGCCTGCGCGAGGAACAGGACCGGCTGGCTGCCGAGACGGAGCACGCGCGACGCGCGCTCGAGGAGGCCCAGCGGGTCAAGGCCGAAGCCGAGGCCATGCGCGAGCACGTCGCACGCGAGGCCGAGTCCCGGCTGCAGGAAGAGCAGGCCCGGCTCGCACGCGAAGCGGAGGATCGGCTGCGCGAGGAACAGGCGCGCATCGCGCGCGAAGCGGAGCGTGCGCGGGCCGCCGTCGAGGAAGCGGAGCGTCTGAAGGCCGCGTCGGAGGCGGCGCTGCGCGAACAGCAGGATCAGCTCGCGCGCGAGGCGCAGCGCATGCACGAGGCGCTCGAGGAAGCGGAGCGGATCAAGGCCGAGGCGGAGGTCGCCCGCCAGCACGCCACCCGCGAAGTCGAGGCGAAGCTGCGCGAAGAACAGGCGCGGCTGGCCGCCGACGCGGAAGCCGCTCGCCTGGCGTTCGAGGAAGCCCAGCGGATCAAGGCCGAGAACGAAGCGCGGAGCCGCGAGCAGCAGGCGCAGCTCGCGGAGGAAGCGCGGCGGATGCGGGAGGCGCTGGAAGAGGCGGAGCGGCTGAAAGCCGAGAACCAGGCCGCCCGCGAACACCTGGCCCGGGAAGCCGAGGCGCGGATCCGCGAGGAACAGACGCGGATCGCGGACGAAGCCGAACGCGCACGCCGGGCGTTCGAGGAGGCACAGGCGCTGAAGGCGCAGGCCGAACGCGAACGCCAGCAGGCCGAACAGGAGGCCGAGGCCCGGCGTGCCGAGGCGCTGGCCGAAATCCAGGCGGCCAACGCGGAAGTCGAGCGTGCACAGCGCATGCGCGAAGAAGCCGAGGCGGCACGCATTGCGGTGGAACAGGACTCGGCGCGCAAACTCGCCGAAGAACAGGTGCGCCTGGCCGAGGAAGCCGCCCGCGCGCAGCGCACCTGGGAAGAAGCGCAACGCCTGAAGTCTCAGATCGAAGAGGAAAAGCGCCGCGCCGAGGACGAAGCCGCCGCGCGACGCCTCGCCGAGGAAGAGCAGATCCAGCGCATGCGCGAGGAAGCCGAGCGCCGCCTGCGCGAGGAGGAACGCAAGCTCGAAGAGAGCTACGCGTGGCAGGCCGAGGAACTCGCGCGTCTCCAGCGCATGAAGGAAGAGGCGGAGCAGCAGCTCACGCAGGAGCGAGAACGGCTGAAGCTGGAATCGGAAGAGGCGTTGAAGCGGCTGGCCGAGGCCAAGCGGCTGCAGGTCGAAGTGGAGCATGCGCGCGCCGAGAGCGCGCGGGACGCCGAGGCGCGGCAGCAGCGCCAGCTCGAACTCGAGCGCAAGCTGCGCGACGAGATCCAGTCCAAGGTGGATGGCGAGCGACGCAAGCTCGAAGCCGAGTTCGCGCGCAACGCGGAGGAACTGGAGCGGGCCCGGCGCGAGAAGGCGGCCGCGGAAGCCGCGAGAGTCGCCGCCGCGGAAGAAGCCGAGCGCATCATCCAGGAGTACAAGCAGTCACATCAGCAGCTGCGCGAGCGCGAAGAGGAGAAACTGCGACTCGAGCGCGAGCGGCTCGAAAGCGAGGCCTCCGAGCTGCGCGCGGCACTGGCGGACGCGCAGCGCGCGCAGGAGCAGGCGCTCGCCCTGCAGGGCAAGCTCGAGAGCCAGCTGCGCGAGGCGCAGGTGGCGCGCATGCGCGACGGCGCCCAGCACACCGCGCGGGAAGCGCAGCTCGCGGTGGATGCCGCCGCGATCGAGGCCGAAGTCAACGAAGCGCGGGCGCAGGCGGCAGCAGCCGAGGCGGCACGGCTGCGCGTGCAGGCCGCGGCGGCGCGCAACCTGCAGAACCTCGAAAATCACCGCCAGGAAGAGACCGCCTCCCGCGCCCGCTTCGAACAGGAGATCGAAGCATGGCTGCGCGAGCAGGAGGATTCGACGGGCGGCGAGGCCTCCAAGCGCGTCTTCGCGAACCAGAAGGCACACATCGAGCGCATCAAGCAGCGCGCGCAGGCGGCGCGGAGCGCTGCGAAGGCGCATGACCAGGCGCTGATCGAGGAACTCGCCGCGCGGCTGCGCGACGACGACTGACGCCACCCTTGGCAGCCAGCCGGCTGCAGGCCGGTTCGTCCGGGTCCAAGCCGGGCAGAACGCGCGCCTGCACCGGGCGGTTCAGGCGTCGCGGGGCGCGCCCGCGGCCACGTCGATGAGGAGTGGACCGTCCGGCAGCTCCAGTGACGCGCGCAGCAGGACGAGACCGTGCAGCACCACCTCGCCGCGCCGTCGATCGAGGCCGTTGGTGCTGAATTCGAATTCGTAGCGCCGTTCGATCACGCCCACCGCGCCGCGCCGCCATTTCACGCCGCGCAGCGCCACCGAATCATCCAGCCGCTGCACATCGAGATCGCGACAGATCTCGGCGCTGATGGCGAGCACCCGTTCGCGCCCGGCCACGCTCCAGTACCACACCCCGGCCGCGGCGCCCGCGATCCCGAGCAGGAGCAGTGCGTCGTGCATGACGGTCAGTCGTCCTGGGTACGGGCGACGAAATACGCGAGCTCATCGCCGTCCCACGCGAACTCGAGCTCGATCGGCCGGCAGCAGACCTCGCAGTCCTCGATGTAGCGTTGCAGGGACTGCGCGGGATCGAGCAGGCTCGAAATGCGTTCTCCGCAGTACGGGCAGGCGTAGAAATGCTCCTCGAGCGCGGCCACCGGCGAACCGGGCTCAGTCCCGGAAGTTCGTGAACTGCAGCGGCATGCCGAGGCTCGCACCGCGCAGCGCCGCGATCACGGCCTGCAGGTCGTCGCGCTTCTTGCCAGTCACCCGCACCTGCTCGTCCTGGATCTGGGCCTGCACCTTCTGGCCGCCGTCCTTGATGAACTTCACGACCTTCCTGCCGATCTCCTTGTCCAGCCCGTGGCGCGCCGTCAGCGTCTGGCGCGCCTCGTTCAGCGCGACGTGCAGCGGACCGTCCTCGAGGCAGGCGACGTCGATCCCGCGCTTCGCGATCTTCAGCCGCAGGATCTCGAGGACCTGCTTCACCTGGAAATCCGTCTGCGCGGTGATCGTCATCACGTGGGCGTTCTGCTCGACCTTGGCGCCCGTGCCCTTGAAATCGAACCGGTTCGCAATCTCGCGATTGGACTGGTCCACCGCGTTGGTGAGTTCGTGGAGGTCCACTTCGGACACGATGTCGAACGAAGGCATGCGCCGTTCTCCGGGATTTGCCGCCGGCGCGCATTGTAGCGCGTGCCCACGCGCCCCGTGCGGTATGCTGCGCACGTGATCGAGCTCGTGACCTTCGACCTGGACGATACGCTGTGGGATGCCGGGCCGGTGCTCCGGCGCGCCGACGAAGTGCAGTACGCCTGGATTTCCGCGCATGCCCCCAAGGTGGCCGCCCGCTACGGAATCGCCGAACTCGCGGCCTATCGGCGGCAGCTCGCGGCGGCGGATCCGGCGCTTCGCCACGATTTCACCGCGTTGCGTCTCGCCGCGTTGTCCCGGTTGCTCGCGGCGCACGGCTACGATCCCGCCGCCGCGCGCGACGGCGTCGCGACGTTCCTGCGGGCGCGCAGCACCGTGGCGCTGTACCCGGAAGTGGATGCGACCTTGCGCGCGCTCGCCGCGGAGTTCCGGCTCGCCGCGATCACGAACGGCAACACGGATCTCCGGCAGGCCGGCGTCGCGCACTACTTCGAGTTCTGTCTCGCGCCGGCGGACACGGGCACCAGCAAGCCGGATCCCGCGATGTTCGAGGCAGCCGGCGCCCGCGCCGGCGTGCCACCCTCCGCGATGGTGCACGTGGGCGACGAACCGCTCCACGACGTCGAGGGTGCGCACCGTGCGGCGGTGGCGGCGGTCTGGGTCAACCGGCACGCGCGGCCATGGCCCCCGGCCCATCGCCGCCCCGCCGCCGAGATCGCGCACCTGGGTGACCTGCGCGCGGCGCTCCGAACCATCGCGCGCGCGCGCTGACCAACTGGACGGGACGCAGCGCATGGTCGGGGCCTGCCGTGTGCCGCGCCAAGCCGCCGGCGCGGACGGCGATTGCCCGGAATTCGAAACTGCGGATTGATTTGCGAGGTTCGACATGACATCGGCTTTCACATTGGACGGCGTGCGGCGCATCGACTCGCTCCGGATCGAGGTCCAGGCATACCACCACGTCGCCACCGGCGCGCGCCATTTCCACCTGGCCGCCGACGACGACAACAACGCCTTTCTCGTTGCGTTTCCGACGATCCCGGGTGATTCCACCGGCGTCGCCCACATCCTCGAGCACACCGCACTGTGCGGCAGCCGGCGCTACCCGGTCCGTGACCCGTTCTTCATGATGTTGCGGCGTTCGCTCAACACGTTCATGAACGCGTTCACCGGCAGCGACAGCACGGCTTACCCGTTCGCGACCCGCAACCGCAAGGATTTCGACAACCTGCTCGCGATCTACCTGGATGCCGTGTTCTTCCCGAACCTCGATCCGCTCGATTTCGCGCAGGAAGGCTGTCGCGTGGAACTGGCCGATGCCGATCGGGAGGCCGCGCTCGTCTACAAGGGCGTGGTCTACAACGAGATGAAGGGCGCGATGAGTTCGCCGGTGGCGCAGCTCTGGCAGCACGTACAGGCTGCGCTGTTCCCCGATACGCCGTACCGTTTCAACAGCGGCGGAGATCCGGCCGAGATCCCGTCACTCACGCACGCGCAGCTGAAGGCGTTCCACGCGCGCCACTACCATCCGAGCCAGGCGGTATTCATCACCTACGGCAACTTCCCCGTGCTCGAACACCAGGCCCGCTTCGAGGCGCTCGCGCTCGCGCGCTTTGCGCGCAGCGATCAGATCATCGTCAGCCAGGGACAGCCGCGCCTCGGGGCGCCGCGCCACGTGACGACCACCTACGCGGTGGACGGCCCGGGCGATCTCGCGGACACGACCCACGTGGTCTGGGGCTGGCTGCTGGGCGAAGCCACCGATCCGCGCACCCTGCTCGAAGCACACCTGCTGTCCGGCGTGCTGCTCGAACACAGCGCGTCCCCGCTGCGCCACTACCTCGAAACGACGCCGTATGCAAAGGCACCGTCCGAGCTCTGCGGCCTCGACGACTCGGCGCGGCAGCTCGCGTTCCTGTGCGGCGTGGAAGGGACCGAAGCGTCGCATGCCGGGCGCCTCGAGACCGACATCCTCGCGCTGCTCGGTGATCTCGCACGTGACGGCGTGCCGCGCACGATGCTGGACGCGGCGCTCGACCGCCTGGAGATGGCCCAACGTGACATCAGCGGCGATCATTTTCCGTACGGTCTGCAGCTGATGACCCGGATGCTGCCGGGCGCGATGCATCGCGCGGACCCGGTCTCCCTGCTCGACATCGACGCGCTGCTCGCGACGCTCCGCGAGGAAGCGGCCGATCCCGGCTGGTTCAGGACGCTGCTGCGCCGGCTGCTGCTGGACAATCCGCACCGGGTGCGCGTGACGATGACACCGGATCTCCACAAGCGTGACGCGGAGCAGGCGGCTGAGCGGGCGCGCCTCGCGGCACTCGCCGCGACCCTGGACGCGGCGCATCGCGCGGAGCTCGCACACCAGGCGGCGGCGCTCGCCGAGCGCCAGGCACGCCACGACGATCCCGATCTCCTGCCGCGCATCACGCTCGCCGACGTGCCCGCGGGCATCGCACCGGTCACCGGCACGACCGACGTCGTGGGCGGCCGCCACGTGACCCGCTACCTGCGCGGCACCAACGGCATCCTGCATGCGCAGTGGGTCTACGCGTTGCCGGCGCTCGACGCGGAGGAACTCGCCGCGCTGCCGCTGTTCGCGGCGTGGGTGCTCGAGCTCGGCATGGGACAGGAGTCCTACCTGGAGACCCAGGCGCGGCGCGCGCAGATCGGCAGTTTCGCCGCGTCCGCCGTCGTGCGCGGGCATCTCTCCGATCCGACCCGGCACCACGGCCGGCTGGTCGTCTCCGCCAAGGGTCTGCGCCGCCATGCTGCGGCGCTGACCACCACCCCGCTGGAGATCCTGGCCGGCGCGCGCTTTGACGAGACCGAGCGCCTGCGCGATCTGATCGCGCAGACCCGCGCGGATCTCGAGATGGGCGTGACCGATCGCGGGCACCAGCTCGCGATGCACGGTGCGGCGCGCGGGCTGTCGCGCGGCGGCTGGCTCAACGACCTGTGGGACGGCCCGACGAACCTGCGTGACGTGCAGCGGCTGGATGCCGCGGCGGACGCCGATCCGACGCGCCTCCACGCCTTGTTCGCGACGTTCGGACGGCTGCGCGAACGGGTGCTCGCGGGCACGCCGCAGGTACTGCTGGTGGGGGAAGCGGACGCCATCGCGATGGCGCGCGACGCCCTGCTCGAACTGCCGGGTGCGCCCCCGGCGGAGGCTGCCACGCATTTCGGACTGCCCGACATCGCGCCGGCAGCTGCCGCCGCGTGGACCGTGAACGCGGACGTGAACTTCTGCGCGAAAGCGTATCTCGCGGTTCCCGAGGGTCATCCCGACGCCCCGGCGCTGTCGGTCCTTGCGCGGTACCTGACCGACGGTTTCCTGCACGCGGCGCTGCGTGAGAAGGGCGGCGCGTACGGCGGTGGCGCGAGTTTCGACAGCGACAGCGGCTGCTTCTTCTTCTATTCCTACCGGGACCCGCGCCTGGCCGACACGCTGGCGGATTTCGATCGCGCGCTCGACTGGTTCATGCAGGACGCCGATTCGGCACGGCTCGAGGAATCCATCCTCGGCGTGATCCGCACGCTCGACAAACCGCGCTCACCGGCCGGCGCCGCCATCGATGCCTTTCACAGTGCACAGCAGGGCCGCACCCCCGAGTTCCGCGCCGGCTACCGGTCGCGCGCGCTCGGGATAACCCACGCCGATCTGCGCGCGGCCGCCGGGCGGTACCTGGTGCCGGCGCGCGGGGCGGTCGGCATAGTGACGCACCGGGGCGAAGCGGCGACAATGGACGCGCTCGGCCTCGACGTCGAAGCGCTGTGACGCGCGACGTCGCCGCCGGCAACGTCATTGCCGACATCGATATGAACATCGAATTCGAAGACGGAGAGGCCGGCTTTTTCGAAGCCCGCGCACTGCACAGGGCGGCGCAGGCCGCGCGCGGCGCCAGTGAGGACGAAGGTGCGCGCGAGTGCCTCGACTTCCTGGACGAGGCGGCGCTCCAGCACCTGCAACGCCCGGAGTTCGCGGCGCTGCGAGAGCAGCACGGGCTTGGGGATCACAGCCACTGGCCGAACTTCTCGATGCTCCGGCATTTCTGGCGCCAGACTCTCGGCGCGTCGCAGCTCGAATCCCACCTGAGTGAACAGCGCAGCGAAGCCCTCGCGCGTGCCGAACGCGCCGAACACTCGGCGTTCGACGCGCTGGCGGAGACAGCGCGCGTGGAACGCGAACGCGATCGCGCGCTCGCGGAACTCGCCGACGCGCGCCGGGAGCTCGCCCACCTGAAAAGCCTGACTGCCGGCGGCGACCACCACGCGGGCGACTGACCCGCGCGGTGCCCGCGATCAGCGCACGGTTGCCGGGTCCCCGTTGACCGGGCTCCGCGTGAAGAGGCGATCCAGGATCCGCGCATCGTCGAAATGCCTTCGACCGACAAACGCCGTGGCGTGATGTCCCCGGCCGCGCATCGCGCCGGGCGCGGGCACGCCGAGCGGCCACAGCACGAAGCGCTCGCCGCGCGCGCTCTCGGGCACGCTGCCGTCGGACGCGAAGAGCCCGCGGCGCACGGGCCCGCGCAGCCGGTACAGCGAGGCGTACGCCCGCGGCGCGAGCGGCACGGCGCGGGGATCCGGCGCCGCGTGCGTGACGGCGGTGACGTAATGCGTCCCGGGCGCGAGGTGGATCGCCACGCGCTGCCCCGGCGGCGGCGGCGCCAGCGTGAACGGTGTCCACGGCGGCTCCTCGTCGGCGCGCGGTGGGCGCGGCACCAGTGGCGGGCCGGGGTACCACTGGTGGTAGCAGCCGCAGTTGTGCATGACGTCATACGCGAGCGGCGAGCCGTCCACATCCAGGGTCACGCGCCACGTTAGACCGTCGAGCCGGCCCGCGAGCAGATCGATCGCGCCCTGCGCCGGCCGTGCGCCGAACCACACCACGTAGTGCAGCCGGGTCAGCACCTGATCGCCGAAGCGCGTGTGGTCGAGATACCGGTACTCCACGGGCAGCGACGGGTCGACGCCGAGTTCGGCACCCCACCAGCGCGGCGCGCCGATCGCGTCCGCGGAGGATGCCGTGGCCACGCGCCACGTCGGGGCATGCCGGGCGAACAGCGCGGCGCGCTGCGCGCGGCCGGGACGGACGCGCCCGAATGCATCGCGCGGGAGCCCGGACCAGTCCGGCGCGGACACTCCCGGCACCGCATCGCTCGCGTAGGCGACCCCGGCACCGGGATCGGCCGCCGGCGCGACCGGGTGCGCGGTCTGCAACCGGCGCACACCGGCGAGCGCGACCCGCCGCGCGAGCGGGTACAGCCCGGCGATACGCCACCAGGTGCGGTATTCGTCCGGCACCCGTGCGACGGCGCGCACGCGGTCCACTGCGGAAGGGTCCGCGAGCACGTGCGCAACGAGCCGATCGCGACATTCGTTCAGCGCGGCGAGCGATGGCGCCGCGGGGAGCGCTGCGGCCTCCATGCGGCGCGCCTCTGCATCGCGCGCCGCGAGCGCGCGGAGCCAGACTTCGCGCAGCGGGGCGGCCCGGGCATCGTCGGCGAAACTCGCGAGGAAGCGATCGACTTTCAGGAACGGGTACCCCGTCACGGGTGCCACCGCGCTGTAACGGGTCCCGCGCGCCGCGACCTCGCGGTCGAAAGCCACGAAGCGCACGTGGCACTGCGCGAGATCGTCCGGCAGCGCGCGCCGGGTATCGGGAAGCGCGGCACAGCCCGCGAGCAGCGCGAGGGCGGCGACGACGCCGCGCCGCGGGCGACGCGGTCCGGGCCGGTGTGGCGGCATTGTGTATGATCGCCCGATGATAGCCCGCGTCTCCCGTGAGTCCTGTCGCGCGCCGCGGCGCGCCGAATGATCCGCCGGATGAAACCGCTGCCCGTGGACACCGAACTCGCGGCGCGTGGCGCGCTCGCCGCGTACCCGCTCACCCCGCGCGCGCTCGCCCCGATCACGCATGGACTGATCAACACCACGTGGCAGGTTACCGCGGCAGACGGCCGCCAGTTCGTCCTGCAGCGCCTGCACGCGTCGTTCCCCGCGGAGGTCAACCTCAATCTCGAGCGTATCACGCGCCACCTCGCCGCACAGGGACACCGGACGCCGCGCCTGTGCGCGACCACGGACGGGGCGTGGTGGGTCACGCGCGATGACGCCGTGTGGCGGCTGCTGACCTTCGTCGCGGGCGAGACCTTCGCGGCGATGCCCGGGCTCGCGCATGCGCGGTGCGCCGGACGGATGCTCGGCGAATTCCACGCGGCGCTGGCGGACTTCCGGGGTCCTCTGCCGTGCCCGCGGCCTCCGGTGCACGAACCGGCGCGCCACCGTGCGGTGCTTGCCGAGGCGCTCGCGCGGCACACGGATCATGATCTCCACGCCGAGGTTGCCGCGCTCACCGAGTCAATCGACGCGGCGAGCGCGGCCGTCGGACCGGTGACGACGCGCCCACTGCGCCTGGTGCACGGCGATCCGAAGCTCTCCAACCTGCTGTTCGGACCGGGCGCGACACCGGGCTGCCTGGTCGATCTCGATACCTTGACCTACGCGCCGCTCGCGTACGAGCTCGGCGATGCACTGCGCTCGTGGTGCAATCCCCAGGCCGAGGATGCGCCGCGCGCCACGTTCGACCTCCCGATCTTCGAGGCCGCGCTCGCGGGCTACGCGGAGGCCACCCGTGACTACCTGCTCGAGGCCGAAGCGGCCTCGATCGTCGCCGCCACCGAGACCATCCATCTCGAGCTCGCGATGCGCTTCGCCGCCGACGCGCTGAACGAGGCCTATTTCGCCTGGGACCCGGCGCGCTTCGACAGCCGTGGCGCACACAACCTCGTGCGTGCGCGCAACCAGCGCGCCTGCGCCCACGCGCTCGCGACACGGCGGGACGCCGCGCAGGACATCGCGGATCGCGTGTTTGCGCGCACCGCGCGGGCCGTGTAGACCGCGCGCTGTCAGCCCATGTCCGACGCCGTCAGCACCGCCACGCCTTCGGGTCACTGCCCATGGTGCAACGGCACGCAGGCGACAACCCTGCATCGCATCGGCGCGTGGGACATCCGGCGCTGTGCCACCTGCGGGCTCGCACGCATCGACCCCTACCCCACGCCCGAATCCCGCCCGGCGTTCTACTCGGCAGAGGCAATCGAAGATCGCCGGGTGCGCAAGCGTCGCGGCATCGGCAGCCGACTTGCCGCATGGATCCGGCACTGGTTGCGCCGCCTGTCCGGACGCTCGAAGGGCACCCTGTTCCTGCGCGAACTCGCACGCCGCAAGCCGCCGGGTGCCACGGTGCTCGACATCGGCTGCGGCACGGGCGCATTCCTGCGTGACGCGCGCGCACATTACCGCTGCACGGGCATCGAGATTTCCGACCACCTCGCCGACGCGGCACGCAAGCTCGGCGTGGAGGTGGTAGTGGGCAACTTCTGCGAATACCCTTTCGGCACGCGCCGGTTCGATGCGATCACGATGATCTCGCTGATCGAGCACCTGC
This sequence comes from Gammaproteobacteria bacterium, assembly GCA_050247235.1. Classification (GTDB taxonomy): domain Bacteria; phylum Pseudomonadota; class Gammaproteobacteria; genus CAIKBL01. Next base: position 27,904 of record JBFWUN010000003.1, on the reverse strand, counting down.
ACACCCCGCGCGAAGCGCTCGCACGCTGTCACGCGCTGCTTGAGGATGGCGGCGTGCTGCTGCTGAAGACCGTCAATCACGGTGGCCTCAACCGCCGGCTGCTCGGTGCCCGGTGGAGCGGCTATCGCCCGCCCGATCACCTCGTGTATTTCGATCCGGAGACATTGCGGCAGGCGCTCCGCGAGACCGGCTTTCGCGACGTCACGGTGCGGGCCGCGTGGTTCAACGACAGCTTCTACTGCTTCGCGGTGAAGTAGCCTCCGCGCGACCCGCACGATGACCGCCCCCACCCCGTCCGCGGCACCCCCCGCAGAGGTCCTCCGCAGCTGGCACGAGGAATGCCGTTCCGCGTGGCTGTACCGGCGGATCGCGGCGCACGAAGCCGATCCGGCGGTGGCGCGGATGTTCGCGTCGCTCGCCGACGCGGCCGACGCCCAGGCCGCGCTGTGGGCACGCCAGGCGCCCGCGCCGCTGCCGGTATTCACGCCGGATCTGCGCGCGCGGCTCGCGGGCTGGGGGATCCGCTGGCTCGGGCCGCGCGCGCTGAAGCCGGCGCTGGCGGCGCTCAAGGTCCGCGGCCTGTCCGCGCTGCGTGCGCAGCCGCTGCCGGCGGGTCATGCCATGCCGACGGCGCTGGCGGACGTGGGCGCCCGACATCGCGGAGTCGCGGCAGGCGGCAACCTGCGCGCGGCGGTGTTCGGGGTCAATGATGGCCTGGTCTCCAACACCTGCCTCATCCTCGGGGTGGCCGGGGCCGGCGCACCGAACGGCACGATTCTCACGACCGGTATCGCCGGGCTGCTGGCCGGCGCACTGTCGATGGCTGCCGGGGAGTACCTCTCGATGCGCTCGCAGCGCGAACTGTTCGAGTCGCAGATCGCACTCGAGCGCGCGGAACTCGCGAGCTACCCGGAGGAAGAGATCGAGGAACTCGCGCTCATCTACCACGCGCGCGGGCTGTCACTGGAGACGGCGCGGGACTTTGCACGCGCCCTCATCGCGCACCCCGAGCACGCGCTGGACACCCTGGCACGCGAGGAGCTTGGTCTGAATCCCGACGATCTCGGTTCCCCGTGGGGAGCCGCCGCGGCCTCGTTCGTCGCGTTCGCGGTGGGTGCCGTACTGCCGCTGCTGCCGTATCTCGGCCCGGGCAGGTGGCATCCGCTCGGTGTCACCACGGGAATTGCGCTCGCCGGCCTGTTCAGCGTGGGGGCCACGCTGTCGCTGTTCACGGGGCGCAGCGCGATCGCGAGCGGGCTCCGCATGACCGCGATCGGCGCGGGTGCCGGCGCGGCGACGTGGCTGCTGGGACACCTGTTCGGCGTCGCCGGCCTTGGAGTGTGACGGCTGCCCGCCCGCGTTGCGTTGTTTTACGCGGGACGGGACGGGGTCGACGGTTTTTCCGGCCGGAACGCGCAGACTCGTCATCCCGACGACACGAGGGCGCGCCATCCTGGCCGCCGCTTCCGGAGACCGAGCGATGGCGCAGATCGAGATGGAATGGGTGCAGCAGTGCGAAGTGTGCGGATGCGAACACCGCCACATGGAGTGCCGCAGGGTCGATGCCAATGTCGAGCCCGAAGCCGCGCTGGACGCCTTCCACGCGCGCTGCCTGAGCTGGTACCGCGTGCATGTCGACGCCGCGCTCGCGCAGCGCGCGCTCCAGGAGTGATCCGGCCAGTCTCCGCCCGGCGCGTCGTCCGCGCTTCCCGTCCCGACCTTCCCCGGTAGAATAGCGCCCAAGAAAACGGGGACAGACCCCGATTCCGAAGAAGCTGAGAACGGGGACAGGCCCCAATTCTTCGGAATCGGGGTCTGTCCCCGTTTTCTGCGCTTTCTCGTTTTTCAAAGGGGGGTGCCCATGGATATCGGCGGCTCGTTCGTCCTCGGCTTCGTCGTCCTCGTAATCGTGACCCTGTACAAGGGCGCGAAGATGGTCCCGCAGGGATACGAATGGACGGTTGAACGGTTCGGCCGCTACCGCGCGACACTCCGTCCCGGGCTCGGCCTCATCATCCCGTACGTCGATAGCATCGGCCGCAAGATCAACATGATGGAACAGGTGCTCGAGGTGCCCTCGCAGGAGGTCATCACGCGCGACAACGCCGTGGTCAAGGTGGACGGCGTGGTGTTCTACCAGGTGCTGGACGCGGTGCGCGCCGCGTACGAGGTCAATCATCTCGAAGTCGCCATCCTGAACCTGACGATGACCAACATCCGCACCGTGCTCGGTTCGATGGATCTCGACGAGTCACTGTCCAAGCGCGATGTGATCAATTCGCGGCTGCTGGCAGTGGTGGACGAAGCCACGCATCCGTGGGGCCTCAAGGTCACGCGCATCGAGATCAAGGACATCACGCCGCCGCACGACCTGGTGGAGTCGATGGCGCGACAGATGAAGGCGGAACGCGAGAAGCGCGCCGCGATCCTGGAGGCCGAGGGCTCGCGCCAAGCCTCGATCCTCAAGGCGGAAGGCGAAAAGCAGGCGGCCGTGCTGGAGGCCGAGGGCCGGCGGGAAGCCGCGTTCCGCGATGCCGAGGCACGTGAACGCCTGGCCGAAGCGGAGGCCAAGGCAACGCGGGCCGTCTCCGAGGCGATCGGCAGCGGCGGTACCACCGCGGTCAACTACTTCGTGGCGCTCAAGTACGTGGAGGCCATGCACAGCATCGGCGCCGCGCCCAACCAGAAGGTGATCTTCATGCCGATGGAGACCGCCGGCGTGCTGGGATCGATCGGCGGCATCGGCGAACTCGCGCGCGAAGCCCTCCAGGCGGCGACGAAGAAGTCATGACGGAGCTGCTTGCCCGGCTCGGGCCCTGGCACTGGTTCATCGCCGGCGTGGTGCTGATGATCGCCGAGACCCTGCTGCCAGGGACGTTCCTGTTGTGGTTCGGCGTGGGCGCCGTGATCGTCGGCGTCGCGCTGCTGGTGGTGCCGGCGCTCGCATGGCAGGGACAGCTCGTGCTGTTCGCGGTGATCTCGGCGGCCACGATCATCGCATGGCGACGCTACCGCGCGGCGCACCCGGAGACCACCAGCCATCCCGCGTTGAACCGGCGCGGCGCGCAGTACGTCGGACGCCGTTTCACGCTGACCGAACCGATCGTCGACGGCGTGGGCCGCCTGCACGTGGACGATACGTGGTGGCGCGTCGCCGGACCCGACCTGCCGAAAGGCACTCATGTCACGGTGGTCGGCGTGGAGGGCACCGTGCTGTCAGTCGAACGCGCCGCGGCGCATTCGCATCCATCCAGTCAGTAAACGAGAGGGGAGCGCACAATGGATCTCGGACTCAAGGGCAAGAGCGTCATCGTCACCGGCGCAAGCCGGGGCATCGGCCGTGCGATCGCGCACGCTTTCGCGGACGAAGGCGCGAACGTCGCCATCTGCGCGCGCGGCGGCGACGCCCTGGAGAAGACGCGTGGCGAACTCGCCGCGAAGGGCGTGAAGGTGCATGCGGCGGGCTGTGACGTGGGCAACGCCGCGGAGCTGAACCGGTTCCTCGACGGCGCGCACGCGGCGCTCGGCCGTGTGGACGTGCTGGTCAACAATCCGTCCGGGTTCGGCGTCACCGACAACGAGGATGGCTGGGCGGCGAGCCTCGCGGTGGACGTGATGGCGCCGGTACGCGCGACGTGGAAAGTGGTGCCGTGGCTCGAGGCGCAGGGTGGCGGCGCGATCATCCACATCAGCTCGATCTCCGGCCTGGAAGCGAGCCTGCCAGGGGTGGCCGCCTATGCCGCGGTGAAGGCGGCGCTCGTCAGTCACTCGAAGAGCATGGCGGTCGAGCTGGCGCCAAAGGGTATCCGCGTGAACTGCGTCGCACCCGGCTCGATCGATTTCCCCGACGGCTTCTGGGACAACGTGCACAAGGGCAACAAGGCGTTCTACGACAGCGTGGTCGCGTCGATTCCGTTCGGCCGCATGGGTCGCCCTGAAGAAATCGCGAACGCCGTGGTCTTCCTGGCTTCGCAGAAGGCGAGCTGGGTGTCCGGTGTGACGCTCGCCGTGGACGGGGTTCAGCACAAGGGCAACCTCTGACGTATGCGCCCGCGCCTGCCCGCACCGTCCGGCGCGCCGCGCATCACCCCATGACGCACGCGAGCCTGCCCGAGCGGCTGGGGCTCGCGTGCGGGATCATCGGACCGCTGTGGTGGGGCGTGATGATCGCGTGGTGTGCGAGCCGGTTCCCGGGCTATTCCCACGTCACAGACTTCATCTCGGAACTGGCCGCGCGCGATGCGCCCACCGCGGACCTGATGCGCGTGGCCGGTTTCTACGTCACCGGCCTGCTGTACCTGCTGTTCGCGGCGGCCGCCGCGTGGCGGCTGCGCGCACGCCCGCTCGCGCTGGCCGGTGTGGCGCTGGTCGCGCTGAGCGGCGCCGCGCGCATCGGCACCGGTTACTTTCCGTGTGAGCCCGGTTGCGATCCGAGCATCATCTCCCGCGCGCAGGAATGGCATCACGCGTATGCGCGTGCCGGCTATGCGGCGATGATGCTCGCCGCACTATTCGTCGGCATCGGCGTGCGGCGCGAACGCGCGCTCGCGCATCTCTTCGCGGGCGGCATCGGCGTTGCGATCTGGACCCTGGTGGTGTTGTTCTACATGCAGTTCAGCGAGGAACGGGCAGGACTGTTCCAGCGGCTGGCAAGCGTGCTGCTGTCCGGCTGGGTGCTGGTATTCGCGGTGTCGCTGTGGTGTGCGGCGACCGCGACGCCGGGGGCGGCGACCGCTTCCCCGGCGCGGCGCTCACGCGCATGATCGCGCGCGCCTGTCCGAGCTGCGGCCAGCGGACCATCCCGGTCTGGAAGCTCATGTTCTGGCGCGTGCGCTGTCGCGCCTGCGGCGCGGACGTCGGTACGCATCCGGCGTGGCGCCTGCCGCTGCTGTCGGTCGAGATGGTCGCGTGGCTGCTCGCGCTCAACGTGCTGACGCAGGCATACGGCCGCTCCGGCCAGGTGGCGTCGCTCGCCGTGTGGGCGCTGGTGGATTACATCGGCGACTGCTACGTGCCGCTCGTCGCGCGGCGGCGCTGAACACGATGGTGCGCAAACGCAGCGGCCCTCCGCCCGCGCCGGCCGCCCCCGTGGACACCGACAGTCCCGATCCCGCTCCCTTTGCGACTCTGACCCCGGACCGGGTACTCGACGTGATCGAGGCTGCCGGGTTCGCGTGCGACGGCCGGCTGCTTGCGCTGAACAGCTACGAGAACCGCGTGTACCGCGTGGGCCTGGACGACGGCGGCTCGGTGATCGCGAAGTTCTACCGCAAGGGCCGCTGGAGCGACGCCGCGATCGCCGAGGAACACGCTTTCGCACACGAGCTTGCCGCGGCCGAAATCCCCGTGGTGGCACCGCTGCGGCGGGCGGGTGATTCCTGCCTGTGGACGAGCGGTGAGCTGCGCTTCGCGCTGTTTCCCAACCGGCCCGGCCGCACGCCGGAGCTGGAAGATCCGGCAGTGCTGGAATGGATCGGGCGTTTCCTCGGGCGCATCCACGCGGTGGGCGGTGCCGGCCGCTTCACGGCGCGCACGGCATTGACGGTGGCACGCCTGGGCAGCGAGTCCGTCGCGTACCTGCGCGCGCACGACTTCATCCCAGCCGATCTCCGCGCCGCGTACGACAGCGTCACCGACGCAGCGCTCGACCAGCTGGCCGCGGTGTTCGACGCGGTGGGACCCGTGCGCCGCACCCGGCTGCACGGCGACTGCCACCCGGGCAATATCCTGTGGACCCCCGCCGGCCCGCACTTCGTGGACCTGGACGACTGCATGACAGGGCCGGCGGTGCAGGATCTCTGGATGCTGCTCGGCGGCGAACGCGCCGAAATGACCGCCGCGCTCGCCCACGTGCTGAAGGGCTACACGATGTTCGCCCGCTTCGACCCTGCCGAGCTGGCGCTGATCGAGGCGCTGCGGACGTTGCGGATGATCCACTACGCCGCGTGGCTCGCGCGCCGCTGGACGGATCCTGCCTTTCCGCTGCACTTCCCGTGGTTCAACTCTCAGCGCTACTGGCAGGACCACGTGCTCGCGCTGCGCGAGCAGCTGGCGGCGCTACAGGAGGCACCGCTGGTGTGGGAGGAAGGGTTCGACTGAGGAACCCGCGCCTGCTGCGAGATAGCGCCCATTGCGCGGTCCCGTCACGACCGCGCGCGCAAGCTCCGGGGGTCATACAGCGGTGTCAGGGAAGCGCGCGCCGGGTAGCGCCGATCCGCCTGCTCGATCTCGTAGGTGCCGTCCTGGATGAATTCCGCACTGACGCCTTCTTCGCATTTTACGTAGGCCATCGCCGCGCATGCGCCGAGTGTGTGCGCGTACCCGGACGACAGCGTGTACCCCGCGCGCACGCCGTTGCGCCATACCGCTTCGTTGTGCGTGAGCATCGGGGTGGGATCTTGGAGCAGGAACTGCACAAGTCGTCGGGTCGGCGCCCCGCGTTCGCGCGCGCGCAGCAGCGCTTCGCGTCCGATGAATCCTGCGGGCTTGTCCCACGCCGCCGTGAAGGCCAGCCCTGCCTCGATGAGCGTGTCGACCGGCCCCATATCGTGCGCCCACTCGCGGTACGCCTTCTCGATGCGCAGCGTGTTCAACGTGTGATACCCGCAGTGGGTGAGATCGAACTCTCGCCCGGCGGCGATCAGCGTGTCGTACACAGCCGGTGCCATCTCCGTGGGGATGTAGAGTTCCCAGCCGAGTTCCCCCGTGTAGGAGATACGCAGGGCGATCGCGTGCTGGTAGCCGATTTCGACCTTCTGCCATGTGCCGAACGGAAACGCCGCGTTGGAAAAATCGCCCGACGACACCCGTGTCAGCAACGCGCGTGAGTGCGGGCCCTGGACGTTCAGCATGGCGTACGCGCCGGTGACGTCCGTGATCACGCAGTGCGCCTCCGGCGGAATGTTCTCGTGGATCCAGGCGTGCACGTGCGTCTGGGTGAACGCCGCCGTGACGACGAGAAATCGGTCCTCGGCGAGGCGCGAGACCGTGAGATCGGCTTCCACGCCGCCGCGCGCGTTGAGGAACTGCGTATAGACGACCTTGCCGGGCGCGACCGCGAGGTTCGCCGTAGCGATCCGGTTCAGCACGCGCTCGGCGTCGCGGCCCTGCACCAGCAGCTTGGCGAACGACGACTGCTCGAACACGCCCACACCGTCGCGCACCGCGCGGTGCTCGTGGGCGTTGTTCTCGAACCAGTTCTGGCGATGGAAGTCGTACGCGTAAGTCCGATCCTGGCCTGCGCGCGCGTACCAGTTGGGACGTTCCCATCCTGCCGATTCGCCGAACACCGCGCCGGCGGCCGCCACGCGGTCGTGCAGCACCGAGTGCCTGACCCCGCGCGCGGTCTCCCACTGCCGGTGGGGCCAGTGCATCTGGTAGGCGATCCCGAGCGACTCCACGGTGCGGTCGACGACGAACTTCCGCTGGTTGTGGCACGGCTGGATGCGCCTGACATCGACATCCCAGATGTCCATCGGCTGCACGCCGTCGTTCATCCAGTGCGCCATCACGTGGCCGGCGCCGCCGGCGGACAGGATGCCGAGCGAATTGAACCCGCAGGCGACGTACAGGTTCTCCTTGAACGGCGCGCGGCCCATCAGGTAGTTGTGATCCGGGGTGAACGACTCGGGGCCGCAGAAGAACTGGCGGATCCCGGTTTCGAACAGGATGGGCAGACGCTGCATGCCGCGCGCGATGTGCGGTTCCATCCGCTCCCAGTCGGGCTGAATCTCGCCGAAGCAGAAATCCCGCGGGATGCCGTTGATGCCCCACGGCGCCGCCACCGGCTCGAAGAAACCGAGCATGAGCTTGCCGGCCTCCTCGCGCGCATAGACTGCGCGACCCGGGTCGCGCAGGATCGGCAGCCGGTTGTGCAGTCCCCCGATCGGTTCTGAGATCAGGTAGTAGTGCTCGGCCGCCTGCAGCGGCAGATCGATGCCCGCCGCAAGTCCGACTTCGCGCCCCCACATGCCGGGGCACAGCACGACGGCCTCCGCCCGGATGTCTCCCTGGTCCGTGCGCACCCCCACCGCCCGCGCGCCGTCGAACAGCACTTCGCGCATCGGGGTGTGCTCGAGGATGCGCACGCCGCGGGCGCGCGCGCCCTTCGCGAGCGCCTGCGCGACATCGGCCGGGTTCACACGCCCGTCCGCCGGGAAGTAGAAACCGGCGACGAGGTCGTCGACGTACGCGAGCGGGAACAGATCTTTGACCTCGCGCGGCGAGATCTCGTGGTTCTCTACGCCGAACAGGCGCGCCATCGCGCAGCCCCGACGCATCTCTTCCGCCTTCTCTGCAGTCATTGCGAGCTGCACGGAACCGCAACGGATGAAGCCCGTGGCCTGGCCGGTCTCCGCCTCCAGCTCGTCGTAGAGTTTCAACGAGTACTGTGCGAGCCGGGTCTGCGCTTCGGTGTCGCGCAACGTGGTGATGAGACCGGCCGCATGCCACGTGGTGCCGCAGGTCAGCTGCTTGCGTTCCAGCAGGACCACGTCCTGCCAGCCGAGCCTGGCAAGGTGGTAGGCCACGGAGCAGCCGATGATGCCGCCGCCCACCACGACGGCCCGCGCGTGTGTCGGGAAAATGGTATGGGTCAAGGCTCAGGCTCCGATGCGATAGACCGCGGCGTTCGCCTGCCGGGTGGTGCCCATGATGTTGGCCGGGTCGATGCAGTTGCCGACCAGGTGGACTTCGGACGCGCAGCCCTGCCATTTCGCCATCGAATCCAGGTCCACCTTGAAGCCGTTCGCCAGCACCACCCGCCTGCCCGGCACGAGATCTTCGGTGCCGTCCGTGTTCCGGATGACGACACCGTCGTCGGTGATCCGCCTGTAGTTCACGCCCGCACGGATCTCGACCCGCAGTTTCTCCAGAAGCTGGAACAGCGAATTGCGCGTGAAAAAGCCCACGGTGCCGCCGATGTGTTCACGGTCGTAACGCGAGAGCAGCGTCACGCGCTTGCCGGCACCGGCGATGTGCTGCGCGATGTCGCAGCCCATGAAGCCCCCGCCGATCACGATGCTGTCCTCGGGTTCCGCGCGATGTTCCAGCAGGTCCATCGTGGTGATGACGTGCGGATGGTCGAGACCCTGCAGACCGGCCGGCCGGTTGGGCGCGTCGCCGTGACCGGTGGCGACGATGAGAGCATCGGCACCCAGCGACCGGACCAGCTCGGGCGTTGCCGCGGTCGAAGTCATGACCCGGATCGGCAGGCGGTGCATTTCCCGGACATACCACTTGAAGAGCTTGTCGAGATCGTGCTTCGCGGGAATCTCACAGGCTGGGATCAGCAGCCCGCCGAGCTGCGCGCGCTGCTCGATCAACGTCACGTCGTGACCCCGATAGTGCGCGGTGCGCGCTGCCTCCATGCCCGCCGCCCCTCCCCCTACCACGACGACCCTCTTCGCTTCGCGCGCGGGTTTGAGCTGGTAGCGCGATTCGCGTCCACCCAGAAAGTTGACCCGGCAGCGCATCGGCGTGCCCGGCAGGATGCTGTCCAGGCAGTCGTTGCAGCGGATGCACGGCCGGATCTCCTCGGCTTTTCCTGCGGCGGCCTTGTTCGCCCAGTCGGGATCGGCGGTGATGGCACGGCACAACGCGATGAGATCCGCCTTCCCGTCGGCGAGGATCTGCTCGGCAAACGCGGGCTCGTTGATCGCACCGACCGCGATGATCGGGATCTTCACCTCGTTCCTGATGGCGGCCGCGAGGTGCACCAGGTTGCCGTAAGGGAAATGCGTCGGCGCACAGGTATGCTCCCAGACCTCGCCGGTACCGCCGGACACTTCGATGGCGTCGATGCCGGCGTCTTCCAGCCATTTGCAGAACTGGATCGATTCTTCGAGCGTCACGCCGTCCTGCACGTAATCCTCGGCGGAGACCTTGTAGATCAGCGGATAGCGCGCACCGACCCTGGCACGCGCACGGCGCACGATCTCCAACCCGAAGCGCGCGCGGTTGGCGAGCGATCCACCCCACTGGTCCGTGCGATGATTGGCTTCGCGGGACAGGAACTCCGCGGGCAGGTAACCGTGTGCGCCGTGGAATTCGACGCAGTCGAAACCGGCCCGCTGCGCGCGATCCACCCCGTCGGCGAAGGCGTCGAGAATGGCTTCAATCTCCTCCTCCGTGAGCGCGCGCGGCTGCACGCGGAAGTAGCCGTCCTGGCGGGGCGACGGCGCCACGGGCATTTTCTCGCGGACGAGGCACTGGCGACCGGCGTGGATCAGCTGGATGCCGGCTTTCGCCCCGTTCATCCTGATGGTCTCGGCGAGATGCCACAGCCCGCCCAGCGCGTACTCGGAGTCCACCGTCGGCTCGCCGTACTGCAACCGCGAATTGACCTCCACCGACGAGGCTTCGACCAGGCACAACCCCACGCCCCCCGCCGCTTCGATCGCGTAGTGGTCCAGCAGCAACTGGGTTACCACCCCGTCCTTCGGCGAAGCGAACAGGGTGGTGTTCGCGGCACGGACGATGCGGTTCTTGAGATGCATGCCGCCGATCCGCGTGGGTTCGAACAGTCGTGTGTACATGTCATGCCCTCGATTGCTGCGTGCGCGGATTCCATGCGTCGTGGCGCGCCCGCATGGCGCGCAACTCGGGTGTTGCCTGACCGTATTCAGCGCAGTATAGTCGGCTCAGTGAAAAAGCAAGCTTGTTTTTTCACTCGCGTAGGCAATCGCCGGCCCCCGGGTCGGTGTGCGACGCATGCGCCGATACCCGACCAACGCGCACGACGGTCGGCCCCCCGACCGGCTCGCGCGCGACGACACGAGGCTAGGGCACCATGCAGTACGTTCTAGGCGTCGACATCGGCGGCACGTTCACGGATTTCTCGCTCTTCGACGACAAGGGCGGGATCACGTTATGGAAGGAGCCCTCCACGCCGCGCGATTCGTCCGCCGCGATCCGCAAGGGCATCGCGGCGCTGGCCGGGCAGCTGGGCGGCGATGTCCAGACGTTCCTGCAGCGACTCGACCTGTTCGTCCACGGTCAGACCATCGCCACCAACACGGTAATCCAGCGCAACGGCCCCAAGACCGCGCTGCTGTGCACGCATGGATTCCGCGACATCATCCACTTCCGCGACGGCTTCAAACCGGAGCGTTACAACATCCAGCTGCAGCCACCGGAGGATTTCGTCCCCCGCTACCTCCGTCTCCCGGTCACGGAGCGCGTGAACTACGCGGGGGAAGTCCAGATCCCGCTCGACGAGGCGAGCGTGCGGGCGGCCGCCGCGAAGCTGCGCGACGAAAACGTCGAGTCGGTGGCGGTCGCGTTCCTGTGGTCGATCATCAACCCGGCTCACGAACAGCGGGTCAAGGCCATTCTCGCCGAAGAGCTGCCGGGTGTGCCGGTGGTGCTGAGTTCGGACGTGCTGCCGATGATCCGCGAATGGGAGCGCACGACCTGCACGATCCTGAGCGCATACGTGCTGCCCGGCGTGGGCCGCTACATGTTGGAGCTCGAGCAGTTCCTGCATGCGAACGGATTCCCGCATCCACTGCTCATCATGCAGCTGAACGGCGGATGCTCCACTGTGAGCAAGGTGCTGCAACGCCCGATCAACTCGCTCGCCTCCGGTCCGGCCGCGGCACCGGTAGCCGGTCTGTACTGCTCGCAGCGCATTGGCATCCCCGACGTCATCACGATCGACATGGGCGGGACGAGCTTCGACGTGTCGATGGTGACGGATGGCGCCCCGACGCTCACGCGCGAGCTGCGGGTGCACGACATGCCGGTGGGCGTGGCCGCGGTGGACGTGCATTCCATCGGCGCGGGCGGCGGCAGCATCGCGTGGATCGACAAGGGCGGCGCCCTGCAGGTGGGCCCGCGGAGCGCTGGCGCGGAACCGGGCCCGGCCTGTTATGGCCAGGGCGGCACCACACCGACCTGTACCGATGCCAACGTGGTGCTTGGTTACATCAATCCCGAGTACTTCCTGGGCGGTCGCCGCACCATCGATCCGGAACTGTCACGTGTGGCGATCGACACGCATGTCGCGCAGCCGCTCGGCCTGACGGTGCCGCAGGCCGCGCACGGCATCTTCCGCATCATCAACAACAACATGGTCGATGCGATCCGCGTGGTGTCCATCGAACGCGGCATCGACCCACGTCACTATGCACTGGTGGTCGGCGGCGGGGCGGGCGCCATTCACGCGGGGGTGCTCGGCCGCACCCTGGGCATGAAGAAGGCGATCATTCCGCGCTACAGCGGCGTGTTCTGTTCGTTCGGCATGATCGTCTCGGACGTGCGCCACGACTACATGCAGGCGTTCGCCACCAACACGGCACATTTCGATCTCGCCGGCGCCAACCAGGTGATCGCCGAGCTCGAGCGCCGCGCGATGCAAGACATGATCGAGGAAGGTTTCCCGGAAGGCGAAGTCGTGCTCACGCGGTTCGCCGATGCGAAGTACCCCGCGCAGATCCACGAACTGACCATCCCGGTACGCGCCGGCGGCCCGCTGACGCCGGACGACGTCCAGGCGATGGAGCAGGCCTTCCACGGGCTGCACGAACGCATGTTCACGTATAACGTTCTCGAAAGCCCGGTCGACCTGTTCCACTGGCGGGTGGTGGCGCATCGCAAGGTCACGCCCCCTGCAACTCCTTCCGCGGCCGCTCGCGATCGCCCGGCCGACGCGGCGGGCAAAGGCACCCGCAACGTATACTTCGGCGATATCGACGACTATCGTGAGACGAGGATCTACGATGGCGACGCATTGGTGCCTGGCATGTCGGTCATGGGGCCGGCGGTCATCGAACAGGCCACTACGACGATCGTCGTGTTCCCGGGGCAGAAGCTCGCGGTGAACGAGTACGGCGATTTCGTCATGGATCTCTAAACCGAACGGAGGATGGATTCATGAGCACCGTCAGACCTGTCGACAGCCTCGCGCCGAAGTCCGGCGATTTCGGGCTGCTCGCGGCCGAGAATATCGATCCGATCACGTTCTCGGTCATCCTGAACCGGTTCAACACGATCGCCCGCGAGATGACGCTCGCGCTCGAGTACACCTCGTGGACGTCCATCCTCGCGCTGGCGCGTGACTTCTCGTGCGCGATCTACGACGCCAAGGGGCGGCAGGTCGCGATGATGGACGCACTGCCGATTCACTGCAATTCGCTGCACGTGATCCTGGGCTCGATGGTGAAGGCGTTCGAAGGCAAGGTCTACGACGGCGACGTGATCGTCAGCAACGACCCTTACAGCGGCAACACGCATGTCGGCGATTTCGTCACCGCGTGCCCGGTGTTCTACAAAGGCGAACACCTGTTCTGGGCGGTGACCAAGGGCCATCAGCTGGACTGCGGCGCGTACGAGGCGACGAGCGTCGCGCCGAGCGCCAAGGACGTCTGGCAGGAAGCACTGCAGCTGCCGCCGATCAAGTTCTACGACCGCGGCGAACCACGCCAGGACGTCATCAACATGTATCTCGCGAACGTACGTTATCGCGACCTGCTGTACGGCGATCTGAAGGCCCAGCTCGGATCGATCTGGACGGGTCGCCGGCGCATGATCGAACTCGTCGACGAGTACGGCCCGGAGGAACTGGCGCATTACGTCGAAGCGATCATGGATTACGCCGACCGTCGCACCTCGGAAGAGATTCGTGCGATCCCGGACGGCACCTACGAAGCGGAGTCCTGGATCGATTCCGACGGGATGGGCAACACGAACCTGCTCGTGAAAGCCGCGGTGACAGTGAAGGGCGACCGCATCCACGTCGACTTCGCCGGCAGCGCCCCGCAGGGCAAGGGCGGCACCAACGGGACGCGCGGCGTGATGGAAGCGTCCGCCGGGCTGCCCATCCTGACCGCCATCGACCCGGACATCCCGCACAACGATGGCTGTCTGCGTCACATCACCTGCGACGCGCCGGAAGGCTCGATCGTCAAGGCCAAGTATCCGGCGGCAACAGCGATGGCGACCCTGTGTCCCGCCGGCCAGGAACAGGAAGTGGTCTGGAAAGCGCTCGCGAAGGCGGCGCCCGAGCGGGCGTCGGCGGGATACGGCGGCTTTCACTGTATCCCGTCCATTTCCGGGGTCGACCGCCGGGGCCAGCAACCCGCCGACTGGGCAGCCATGTTCTTCAACGGTGGATCGGGGGGTGGGGCGTCCAAGAACGCCGATGGCTGGCCGCTCATCATGACGTCATCCGGGCTGGGGGGTCTCAAGATCATCAGCACCGAGATGAGCGAACTCCTCTACCCGATCATGATCGATCACCACGAGATCGAGCAGGACTCCATGGGCCAGGGCGCGACGATGGGAGGGGCGGGCATCCGCATCCGCGTGCGGCCGTACGACACGCCGATGGCCTGCCATAACACCGGCGACGGCTGCGCCAACCCGCCGTTCGGGCTGTTCGGCGGCACCCCGGGAATCGGTGGCGGCAATTACCGCGAGAATCTCGCGACGGGTCACCGCGACTACTGCTCGGCCAAGGGCTATCTGGAGATCAAGCCCGGCGAAGCCTGGGTGGGCGTGTCCTCCGGCGGCGGCGGTTACGGCGATCCGCTGACCCGACCGGCCGAGAAGGTCTGCGAGCACGTGCGCGACGAGATCATCAGTTTCGAGACCGCGCGTGACATCTACGGCGTCGTCATGCATCCCGTGACATTCGCACTCGATGCCCGGGCGACGGAACGCAGGCGCGCGGAACTGGCCGCGACGCGCGGCGAGCTCCCGGTCATCCAGCCGACGACACCGGATTATTCGACGTGGCTGAAGGACAACATGCGCG
>JBFWUN010000003.1:4609-13049 GCA_050247235.1 Gammaproteobacteria bacterium | reverse complement strand
CGCTATCGCAACGTGTACGAAGGGGAGACCGTCGTGATGTACGCCGTGACGCCACCCACGTACTGATCGCAATGGTTCACTTCGTTCGGCAGTCCACCCCGTGAATCATCCTCTCGTGCTCATCAGCGGCTTCTGCCTGACCGCGCTGCTCGGATTCTTCGCGCACACGGCATGGTGGATCGTGACGCCGCTCTTCGCGCTGGCCTATGTCGTGGGCGTGGCGCGGTGGGTCTTCACTTGAACATGACTGTGCGGGCGTTTTCGAACGGCAGGATCAACGCGCGACCGCGCGATCGGTTGACAGGGATGCGCGAAATTCCCGCTCGCCCCGACCGCGCGGGGGCCCCGGGTGACGGGGCCGCGCGATCACGGATTCCCGGATACCCATTCAGACCAGGCCCATCGCCTCGAGCGAACGCCCCGCTGCCACCACCGCCTCCGCCGCCGGCCGGAATCCGACTCCGGTCAGCGCGGTGACGTACGCCGAGTCCGCGATCGGCGTCACGCCGAGGTCACCGCGCAGGGCGCGCAGCGCGCGATCGAAAATCCCGGCGAAGCGCACCACCCCCGCGGGCAGCACCCACTGCGGGATCCTGCGCCGGCGGGCTGGAAACGCGGCACGCAGCGCGAATGCCATCTCGCGCATCGTGATCGTCTCGCCGGCCGCGATGAGGCGCCGCCCACCCGCCTCCTGCGCCGTCATCGCGCGCACCTGCACGGCGGCGAGATCGCGCACGTCCACCACCGGGAAGGCGACCGGCGGCAGCGCCGGGTAGGCGCCGGTCAGGAACATCTTCACGACATCGATCGACGTGCTCGACTTCGCATCCAGCAGCGGTCCGAGCACGAAGCCCGGGTTCACGGTGGTCAGGCGGGCGCTTGCGCCGGCGTCACGCATACGTGCCCACGCGGCCTGTTCGGCGCGCGTCTTGGACACGATGTATGGGGTCAGCGGCGCCCACTCGGGGTCGGTCCAGTCGCCCTCGGTGACCCGGCACTCGGCGGGTCGTCCCGGGCGGTACATCATCGCGACCATCGACGAGGTCATCACCACGCGTTCCACTCCCGCCTGCAGCGCCGCGTCCAGCACGCGCAGCGCGCCATCGCGCGCGGCGGGCACCAGCGCCTCGCGGTCGTCCACGACCTCCAGCGGGAACGGGGACGCGATGTGCTGCACGTAGCGGCAGCCCGCCACCGCCTCCGCCCAGCCTGCGTCGTGGTCGAGGTCGGCCGCCACGAAGCCGAGCCGGCTGACGTCGGCCCCCTGCGCGATGAGCGTGCGGCGCACGTCATCCGCCCCGGCCAGGCTGCGCACCGTGCCGCGTACCGCGCAGCCCTGCCGGAGCAGTTCGAGCACCACGTGCTTGGCGATGAAACCGGAGATGCCGGTGACGAGTACCGTGTCCATGTTCACCCCGCGCGTGATGGTGCGCCTAAGTTACGCGATCCGGCTGACGTCGGATCAGTGCCGGTGTCGGCCGGAACTCCGCGATCGCACGCGGTGTGCCGTGCCCGACGCGGGCAGGGCTCGGTTGATATGCCTTGGCGCGCGGGCTACTTTTCAGGAAGGAGGCTCGGAAAGCGCTGACAACGCCCTTCCGGTCCGCCGTTGTCCCCGTCCATGTGCGGGCCCTGGTCCCGCAGGGAGGTTCCTGATGCTGGTGAGACAACTGCTCGATTCGAAGGGGCGTGATGTGCTGTCGATCGCCCCCCACGCGTCGGTCTACGAGGCCGTCGCGCTGATGGCGGAACATTCCATCGGGGCACTGCTCGTCGTCGATTACGCCCGCCTGGTCGGCGTGCTGTCCGAACGCGACTACGCGCGCAAGGTCATCCTGCAGGACCGCGCGTCCAAGACCACGACCGTCGGCGAAATCATGTCGTCGCCCGTGATCACGGGCCGCGAGTCCCAGACCGTCTCGGAATGCATGGCGCTGATGACCGAGCGCCGGATCCGGCACCTGCCGATCGTCGAGGACGGCCAGGTGACGGGCGTGATCTCGATCGGTGACCTCGTCAAGGCGATCATCGCCGACCAGCAGTTCGTGATCGCCCAGCTCGAGACCTACATCACGAGCTGAGGGTCGGCGTGAGTTGCTCCGGGGTTGCGCGGCGACGCCCGACCCCGACATAATTGACCGCACGGTCAATTATGTTGTGAGGCCCATGCCGTCCCCATCCGACACCCCGCCTTCCGAGGCAGCGCAGGCGCTCGCCGAGCGCACCCACGACGCACTCTGGCGCGACGACTTCGCGAGCCAGTGTCTCGGCATGGAGAAACTCGCGGTGGGTCCGGGACATGCGCGTTTCGCGATGACCGTCCGGCGCGAAATGCTGAATGGCTTCGGGATCTGTCATGGCGGGTACCTGACGACGTTCGGGGACACGGCGATGGCGTTTGCTTCCAACAGCCACGACGTGATGGCCGTCGCGACCAATCTTGCGGTGGACTTCATCGCCTCGGCCCGCGAAGGGGACCGGCTCGTCGCGGAAGCGCAGGAGCGCGCCCGCACCAGGCGGACGGCGGTCTACGACGTCACGGTGACGACCGCGGAAGGCAGCTTGATCGCGATCATGCGCGGCCGCGTGCAGCGGATCCCGGACCGCCGCGTCACCGGGGACGCGTGATGGCCGGCGCGCGCGCGGGCCGCAAGGGCGCCCTCCATGCCATCGAGACCGCGAGCCGGGACGAACTCTCGGCACTGCAGCTTGAACGGCTGCGCGCAACCGTCGCACGGGTCCACGCGAACGTGCCGCACTACCGCCGCGCGTTCGAACAGGCCGGCGTGCATCCGGACGACCTGCGGTCGCTCGAAGATCTCGCGCGCTTTCCGTTCACCACCAAGGCGGATCTACGCGCCAACTACCCGTTCGGCATGTTCGCGGTGCCGCGCGAACAGGTGGTGCGCGTCCACGCCTCCAGCGGCACCACCGGCAAGCCGACGGTAGTCGGATACACCGCGCGCGACATCGACACCTGGAGCGATCTCGTCGCGCGCTCGATTCACGCCGCCGGCGGCCGCGCGGGCGACATCGTGCACGTCGCGTACGGCTACGGGCTCTTCACCGGCGGGCTCGGCGCGCACTACGGCGCGGAGCGGCTCGGCTGCACGGTGGTGCCCATGTCCGGCGGCCAGACCGAGAAGCAGATCCAGCTCATCCAGGATTTCCGGCCCGACATCATCATGGTCACCCCCTCGTACATGCTGACGGTGCTCGACGCGATGGCACGCGCCGGCATCGATCCGCGCGAATCGTCACTGCAGGTCGGCATCTTCGGCGCCGAGCCGTGGACGCAGGCGATGCGCCAGGAGATCGAAGCGCTGAGTGGCATGGACGCGGTGGACATCTTCGGGCTGTCCGAGGTGATGGGGCCCGGCGTGGCCTGCGAGTGCATCGAGAGCAAGGACGGCCCGGTGGTCTGGGAAGATCACTTCTACCCGGAGATCATCGATCCGGACACCGGGGCCGTGCTGCCCGACGGCGAACAGGGTGAGCTGGTGCTGACGTCGCTGACCAAGGAGGCGTTCCCCGTGCTGCGTTACCGCACGCGCGACCTGACGCGCCTGCTCCCGCCCACCGCCCGCGCGATGCGCCGCATCGACAAGATCACCGGCCGCTCGGACGACATGCTGATCATCCGCGGCGTGAACGTGTTCCCGACGCAGATCGAGGAGATCGTGTGCGCGGAGCCTGCGCTCGCGCCGCATTACCTCATCTACGTGGACAAGGACGGGCACCTCGATCACCTGACCGTGCACGTGGAGCTGCGCGAACCGATGGCGGCCGACCTGCGACCGGCGATTGCACTCACGGTCAGTCATCGCATCAAGACCCTGATCGGCGTCAGTGCCCGCATCGAGGTGCGCGATCCGCACAGCATCGAGCGTGTCACGATCGGCAAGGCCGTGCGCGTGGTGGACCGCCGCGGCAAACCCTGAATTCACCAGGAGGCGACATGTACACCCAGGCGATGGACATTCCCGGCGGCGACGACAAGGCCGCGACGCCGATGGTCGAGGACGCGGCGGCCGCCGCCGAATTCGAAGCGCACTGCGCGGACGGCAACTTCGTCGAAGCCAAGGACTGGATGCCGGCGGCCTACCGGCGCACCTTGATCCGCCAGATCAGCCAGCACGCACATTCGGAGATCGTGGGCATGCTGCCCGAAGGGAACTGGGTGACGCGCGCGCCGAGCCTGCAGCGCAAGGCCATCCTGCTCGCGAAGATCCAGGACGAGGGCGGACACGGCCTGTACCTCTACGCCGCTGCCGAGACACTCGGCATCTCGCGCGACGAGATGATCACCGCGCTGCACGCCGGCAAGGCCAAGTATTCGTCCATCTTCAACTACCCCGCACTGACGTGGGCGGACATCGGGGTGATCGGCTGGCTGGTGGACGGCGCGGCGATCATGAACCAGGTGCCGCTGTGCCGCTGCTCCTACGGCCCGTACGCGCGCGCGATGATCCGCATCTGCCGCGAGGAATCCTTCCACCAGCGCCAGGGCTATGACCTCCTGGTCACGATGATGCAGGGCACCGAGGCGCAGCGCGCGATGGTGCAGGATGCGGTGAACCGCTGGTGGTGGCCGGTGCTGATGATGTTCGGGCCGCACGACAAGGACTCGCAGCACTCGGAAACCTCGAGCCGCTGGGGCATCAAGCGGATCTCGAACGACGACCTGCGCCAGAAGTTCGTCGATGCGATCGTCGAGCAGGCACGCGTGCTCGGCGTGACGCTGCCGGATCCGGAATTGCACTGGAACGCGGCGCGCGGCCACCACGATTTCGGCGCGATCGACTGGCAGGAATTCTGGAATGTCGTGAACGGCCACGGGCCGTGCAACCGCGAACGGATGGCCGCGCGGGTGCAGGCCTGGGAAGACGGCGCGTGGGTCCGGGAAGCCGCCCTCGCGCACGCGAACAAACGCGCGGCGCGCGCCGCTGCCTGAGGAGAGCACCGATGTCGAACCACCAGGAATGGCCGCTGTGGGAAGTCTTCGTGCGCAGCCGCGCCGGGCTCGATCACAAGCACTGCGGCAGCGTCCATGCGCCGGATGGCCAGATGGCGCTGCAGGTCGCCCGCGATGTGTACACGCGGCGCCAGGAAGGCGTGTCCCTGTGGGTGGTCCGGGCGGACCAGATCGTGGCGTCGGATCCCGGCCACAAGGCGGAGTTCTTCGACCCGATGCAGGACAAGATCTACCGCCACCCCACGTTCTATCACCTGCCTGAAGAAGTGGACCACATGTGATGGAAACGGCGCACGAAACCCGCCCTGCCCCGACGGCCCTCGGGCCGCATCATCTCGCTTACGTGCTGCGCATCGCCGACGGCTCGCTGGTGCTCGCGCAGCGTTTTGCCGAATGGTGCGGGCACGGACCGGTGATCGAGGAGGACATCGCGTTCACGAACATCGCGCTCGACCTGATCGGCCAGGCGCGCCTGCTGTACGGCCACGCCGGGCTGCTCGAGGGCCGCGGGCGCGACGAAGACGCCTTCGCGTACTTCCGTGACGAGGCGGAGTTCCGCAACCCGACGCTCGTGGAGCTGCCGAACGGCGATTTCGCGCAGAGCGTCGTGCGCGGCTACGCCTACGTCGCGTGGCAAAGTGAACTGTGGCAGGCACTCGCCGGCTCGCGCGATCCCGAACTCGTGGCGATCGCGGACAAGAGCCGCAAGGAGACGGCCTATCACTGCGAACACCTGGCGGGCTGGATGGTGCGGCTGGGCGATGGTACCGACGAGTCCCACGCGCGCATGCAGCGTGCGGTGGACTACCTGTGGCCGTACACGGCGGAGCTCTTCGTGGACGACGAGGTGGAGTCCGCGGCCGCCGCCACCGGCGTCGGCGCGGCCCCGAGCGCGTTCGCCGACAGCTGGCGGCTGCGCACGACCCGGGTGCTTGCGGAGGCGACGCTTGCGGTGCCGGCCGCCACGCCGTTCCGCTCGACCGGGCGGGCCGGCCGGCATTCCGAGTATCTCGGTTACCTGCTGACGGAGATGCAGGCGCTCGCGCGCGCGCATCCCGGCGCGCGCTGGTGAGCCACCGATGACCGGGAGCGCACCCGACCTGCAGGATGTGTTCGACGCAACACGCCCGCGCGTGTCCGCGGCGTCACTCCACTGGGACGGCACGCAGGCCGGACTCTGGCAGGTGCTCGCGCAGATCAGCGACCCGGAGATCCCCGTGATCTCGATCGTCGACCTCGGCATCGTGCGCGAAGTGGCACTGCACGGGGACGCGGTCACGGTGACGGTCACGCCGACGTATGCCGGGTGCCCGGCGACAGACGCGATCCGGCAGGACATCGTGCACGCACTGCAGGCGGTCGGCCTGGCCACGGTGCAGGTGCATACGCGGCTGTCGCCGGCCTGGACCACGGACTGGATCGCGCTGCCCGCCCGCGAGGCGCTGCGCGCATACGGGATAGCGCCGCCCTGCGCGGTTGCCGCCGCGGACACGCCGCGCCCGTTGCGGTTCCAGCCGCGCTGCCCCCGCTGCCACAGTCCGCGCACCGCGCTGCTCGCGCCGTTCGGCGCCACGCCGTGCAAGGCGTTGTACCGCTGCGAGGCCTGCCGCGAACCTTTCGATTATTTCAAACCGCTCTGAGTGCGCCCCGATGTCACGTCCCAGCTTCCATGCCCTGTCCGTCGCCGACGTCCGCCGCGAAGGCGAGGACGCGGTGTCCGTTGCGCTCACCGTGCCCGCCGCGCTGCGCGCCGCCTTCCGGTTCACCGCGGGCCAGTACCTGACGGTGCGCCGGCCGGCCGACACCAGCGACGTGCGCCGCAGCTACTCGCTGTGCTCCGCGCCCGACGAAGATGATTTGAGAATCGGCGTACGGGAGATCCCGCAGGGCGCGCTGTCCACCTGGCTCAACCGCGAACTCGCGCCCGGCATGACGCTGGAATGCATGCCCCCGGACGGGCATTTCGGCGCCCCGCTCCAGGCCGCGGCCGGACGTCACCTGCTGCTGATCGCGGTGGGCAGCGGGATCACGCCGATGCTGTCGATCGCCAAGTCCGCGCTCGCCGCCGATCCCGGGACGCGCGTGACCCTGCTCTACGGCAATCGCCGTCTCGCGACGACGATGTTCCGCGAGGATCTGGAGGACCTGAAGAACCGCTACCTGCAACGGTTCGTCGTGCACTACGTCTTCTCGCGCGAGACCCAGGAGGTCCCGCTGCACGATGGCCGGCTCAACGGCGCGCGGATCGGCGAGTTCCTGGCGTACCTGGTCCCGCCGGCCAGCGTGGACCACGCGTTCCTGTGCGGGCCCGCGGCGATGCTGGCGGACGCAGAGGACGCCCTGCGCACGGCCGGGATCGCCGCCGATCGGATCCACGTCGAGCGTTTTGGCGTGGCCGGGATCCCGGACGTCGTCCGCGCGGAGATGGCGGCGCCGGCCGGCGCGCGGGTCACCGTGATCGTCGATGGCGTACGGCGCGAGATCGGGTTCGCGCACAGCACCGATTCGATCCTCGACGCGGCGCGCGCCGCGGGCCTGGACCTGCCGTTCTCGTGCAAGTCCGGCGTGTGTGCAACCTGCCGCGCGCGCGTGCTCGAAGGCGAAGTGCGGATGACCCGCAATTTCGCGCTGATGCAGACCGACCTGGATGCCGGCATCGTGCTGTCGTGCCAGGCGCACCCGGTGACCCCGCGGGTGGTCATTTCGTTCGACGAACGCTAGCGCCCCGCACCGCATGCCGCGCGGTCGCGCCGCCAACTTCGAACTGCAGCGCCAGACCATCCTGCATCGCGCGGCGGAGCTGTTTGCCTCACGCGGCTACACCGGCGCGTCGATGCATGAACTCGCAGGTGCGCTCGGCATCTCCAAGGCGCTGCTCTACCACTACTGCACCGAGAAATACGCGCTGCTGCTCGAGATCGCGGAGGGTCACATTGACCGGCTCTGCGCGGTGACGGCCGGCGAGACATCGCTGGATGCGCTGATTCGCCGCGTTGTCGATGAATACGCCGAGGCGCGCTTCCATCACCAGGTGCTCGTGCAGGACATCAAGTACCTGAACGATGAGGACCGCGCACGCGTGCTCGCCAAGGAGCGCCTGGTGGTGCAGCGCTTCGCCGACGCGCTCGCCGCCACCGAGCCCGGGGTGCACCGCGCCTCCCTGGAGAAGCCGCTGACGATGCTGCTCTTCGGCATGCTCAACTGGCTGTTCACCTGGTTCCGCGCGGATGGCCGCATGGGCTACGCGGAGATGGCGGAGCTGGTCACGCGGTTCGTCGGCGGCGGGCTGCGGGCGGTGGCCGGGGCGACTGGCGACGGAAGCGGGTAAATCGCCGCCGCGTCGGCGGCCACCACGCACACGGGTTCTTCGCGGACGACCCCATCAATGTCTCAACTTCGAGGCAAGTACGCGCTTTGAGGCTGATACGCGCTTTGAGGCTGATACGCGCTTTGAGGCTGATACGC
>JBFWUN010000003.1:0-4509 GCA_050247235.1 Gammaproteobacteria bacterium | reverse complement strand
CGTCGGCGGCCACCACGCACACGGGTTCTTCGCGGACGACCCCATCAATGTCTCAACTTCGAGGCAAGTACGCGCTTTGAGGCTGATACGCGCTTTGAGGCTGATACGCGCTTTGAGGCTGATACGCGCTTTGAGGCTGATACGCCGTGCCGTCGCCCTTCGGCCGTGTCCGTCCTGCGCTTCCACTGCGCGGGCCCTCCCTGGCCCGCTCCGTTGCCGCGTCCGCTTCGCTAAGCCATCCATGGCTCGCTCACGGCCGAGGCCGCTCCGGACGGACACGGCCGAAGGGCGCCCAAACGTTCGTGGCTCCGTAAGCCGTAGGCCACGCGCCGTGCCGACGCAGTACCGCCCATCCTCGGCACGGCACCTCTCACACACGGCGAGCACGGCGTCTCCTGCCGCCGGGTGTCCGGTCCGGTGCAGAGCGGCCTCGAGCGCGAGCGGGCCATGGATGGTTTAGCGAAGCGCGAGGGCAGCCCGGCAGACCAGGGATGGTCTGACGGGCGGAAGCGGCGCACCGGACCGGACACCCGGCGGCAACAGCACTGCCTCACCGCAGGATCTTCATAACGAACGGCCCAAGCGGCGCCCCAAGACCGAGGTCAAGACGCCGCTCAGTTCGCGATCGCCGCTTCCGCCACGCGCCGCGCCGCGGTGAAGTCCGTCTTGCCGCTGCCGAGCTTCGGGATCTCGGGCACGTGGCGGTACTCCGCGGGAATCGTCAACGGATTGCAGCCCGTATCCACGAGCTTGCGCCGCAGCGCGTCGAGGTCGAGATCCGAACCGGCGACGAGCAGCAGGATCTGCTCGCCCTTCTTCGGCTCCGGCAGGTTGATCGCGCAGACATCGAGTTCCGGATCGCCGACCACGCGACGCACCTGTTCTTCCACGGCGGTCAGGCTCACCATCTCGCCGCCGAGTTTCGCGAAGCGGGAGTAGCGATCGACGATCGTCAGGAAACCATCCTCGTCGAGATGTCCCTTGTCGCCGGTCTTGTACCAGCGCAGGCCATCGCGCTCGACGATGACCTGCGCCGTGCGCTCGGGATCGCCGAGATACCCCAGCATGACCTGCGTGCCGCCGATCAGGATGAGACCGTCCTCGCCGGTGGGCAGCTCTTCCAGCGTCGCGGGATCGACGATGCGGAAGCTCGCGCCGGGCAGCGGCATGCCCACGGTGCCCGGCTTGTGACCGAGCTGCACCTTCCAGTACGTGGTGTCGAGACGATCAGGGATGTTGACCCCGGCAACCGGGGTCGTCTCCGTCGCGCCGTAGCCTTCGTAGATCTCCTTGGTGAACTTCACCTTGAATGCTTCCCGCACATCGCTCGCGAGCTTCTCCGCGCCCGACACCACGATGCGCAGGGACTCGAACATCAGCGGATGCACGCGCGGGTTCTTGGCATAGAGTCGCAGGAACGTCGACGTGCCCATCAGGATGGTCGCGCGGTACTCGGCAACGGCCTTCCCGATCGCGACCGCGTCGGTGGGATCGGGATGGGCGATGACGGGAATGCCTTCGACCATCGGCATCAGCGTGGTGACGGTCAGCCCGAATGCATGGAACTGCGGCAGGGTCGCCATCAGCACGTCGTTGTCCTCGACGTTGATCATGTCCGAGATCTGCTTGATGTTGCCCATGATGTTGCGATGGGAGAGCACCACGCCCTTGGGCTGGCCTTCGCTGCCGCTGGAGAACAGGATGGCGGCGGGACTTTCGAGCGGCACCCGCCGGCAGTACAGGAGGCGCAGCACTGCGCGCGGCAGCACGATCGCCTGGAGCAGGGTGAGCGCTTTCCGGAGCGGCGTGACCGCGGCGCCGAGCTCCTCGAGCTTCAGCACCTCGGCGCCCGCCAGCAGCGCGGAGGCATCGATGCCGCGCCCGGCCAGCCGATCCAGGAAGCGGGTCGAAGTGAAGACCGTACGAACCTCCGCGCGCGCGATCGCCGCCTGCACCGCCTCCACGCTCGCGGTGTAGTTCAGGTTCACCACCGTACGGCCGCACAGCAGTACGGCGAGGTTCGCGAGCGCGCCGCCATTCGACGTGGGCAGCAGCAACCCCACGTTCTGCCCGCGCGCGTGCCGGCGCACGAAGGACGCGATGATCAGCACGCCGGTCAGCGCGCGGTAGCCCGACAGCGCGCCGCTGACGGTGTCGGCAAGCATCATGTCGTTGCGGATGCGGCGCGCTGTCGCCAGGAACGCCTCGGGCACCGTCTCCAACGTGCGCGTGTAGCGTTCCCAGGACTCGATGGAAAGTTCGAACACGCGACGCTTGAGCTGCTCGGCGGGGGTGGCGAGCGGCAGCGGCCGACCGAAGGCGACCACGATGTCGCGCCGCATGCCGCCGCCGCGCAGCACGCGCAGGCGCGCGCTCGAGCGCGAGAACGCGCTGCCCCACAGTCCGCGCAGGTAGAACGGGATAATGACCCCTTCGGCGTCTTCCGCAACGGCTTCATAACCGCGCCGGAACTCGCCGAGGTGACCGCTGCGGCTGATCGCGCCTTCGGGGAACAGCGCGACCACCTGCCCGGCGTTCAGGCAGTTGCGCACCTCGTCCAGCGCGGTGCGGCTGGCGGCCCCGCCGATCGGGATCACGCCGAACCCGTTCAGGAACCAGCGGAGATACCAGCGTTCGTAAATCGAGCGTTCCATGACGAAGCGGATCGGGCGCGGGCACGCGATCTGGAGCACCGCCCAGTCGATCCACGAGACGTGGTTGCCGAGCAGCAGCACGCCGCCCCGCCGGGGCATGGTCTCGAAGCCGACCACGCGAATCCGGTAGCGCTGCGAGATCACCATGTCGACGATGATGCGCACCAGCGAATGCGGCAGCTTGTAGACCGTGAACACCGCGCCACCCAGCGCGATGCCGACGAGCAGCGCGAACAGCGCGGCGGTCGACAGCCCGAGCCAGGCGCACACCACGGTGAAGCCGAGGAACACCAGCATCACCGCGGTCTGCACGAAGTTGCTCGCGGCGAGCACCCGGCCGCGCTGATCGTCCGCCGCGTGGTACTGCACGAGTGCATTGAGCGGTACCACGAACAGGCCGCCGAGGAACCCCATCGCGACGAAGTTCGCCGCCTGCAGGGTCAACGCGTCGATGAAGGGCACGATGGCGACGGTGGCCGCCACGCCGAACGCACCGATGGGCACGAGCCCGGTCTCGATGTGTTGCCGCGACGCGCGCCCCGCGGCCAGCGAGCCCACCGCGATGCCGAACCCGGTGCAGCCGAGGAGGCCCTGCACGATCACGGTGTTCGCGAGGTCGAGCCGCTCCTTCGCGAGCGCCGGGAACGCGGCGATCACGACCTGCGCGATGGCCCAGAAGATCGCGAGCCCGACGATCGACAGGAAGATCGTGGAGTTGCCCCGCACGCTCCGCAGGTTCTCGCGCAGGAGTTCGAGCCGCCGGTAGCGTGACCAGTCGAAGCGCTGATCCGGTGCGGCCGCCGGTGCCTCCGGCAGCCGCTTCAGCAGCGCGAGTTCGGCGAACGTGCAGACGATGAGCGCGATGCCGAGCGGCACGAGCAAGGTGAGCGTGTCGCCCGCATCAGCCGGCACCGCGCCGTCGAGACGCGCCTCGAAGCCCAGCGAGAACGCGAAGATCCCGGCCAGGATCGCCACCGTGCTCACGGCCTGCACGATGCCGTTCGCGGTGGTCAGCTCGGCAGCGCCTACGAGTTCACGGATGTAGCCGTACTTGGCCGGCGCATAGATCGCGGCCTGCGCACCGAGCAGGAACGTCATCGCGAACGCGCACCAGAACCAGCCGAGCGCGTAGAACGCCGTGATGAGCGCGGTCAGCAGGACGGCCACCCATGCCGCTCGCCGCATCACGGCGGGCTTGGCGAAGCGATCGGAGAGAAATCCGGCGGGGCTGAACATCAGCACGAACGGCAGCAGGATGAGTGCGTTCACGAGCGCGGTCAGCGCGACCTGCAGTTCGCCGTCGTACGTGCGGAAGATGGTGTTCTGGACGACGATCTTGTGGCCCAGGTCCACGAACGCGTTCAGGAACGCGGCAGCGACGAACGGGCCGAAGCCCCGTACGCGGAACAGGTTCAGCATGATTCCCCCGGATGTCCGCGCGCTGCGCGGTGGTACCCCGTCAAGGTACCGAATTGCGCGCCGCCGGCCTATGGCGGGCGTGAAGAGATCTCGTGCGGAGACAGTGCGGCTGCCGCCCACGGAGCCACGATGGCTTGGGGCGCCCTTCGGCCGTGTCCGTCGGGAGCGGGCCAGGGATGGCTCGCGCAGTGGAAGTGGAGGACGGACACGGTCGAAGGTCGGAAACACGGCGCATCAGCCTTGGTCTTGGGGCGTTGCTCGGGCCGAGAGAAGAAATAGTTCATTGAAGCAGTGCCGATGCCGCCGGGCGTCCGGTCCGGTGCGCCGCTTCCGCCCGTCAGACCATCCCTGGTCTGACGGGCTGCCCTCGCGCTTCGCTAAACCATCCATGGCCCGCTCGCGCTCGAGGCCGCTTCGCACCGGACCGGACACCCGG
>JBFWUN010000002.1:0-180601 GCA_050247235.1 Gammaproteobacteria bacterium | reverse complement strand
TTGAAGCGCAGCACGTGCGGCAGCATCACGCACGACGTTTCCCCGTGCGGCATCCCGGCGGTGCCGCCGAGCATGTGACCGATGCCGTGACTCGCGCCGAGGTCGACGCCGGTGGCCACGCCCTGGATGGACAGCCACGCGCCGATCAGCGCGTCGAGTCGTGGCGCGAGCGCGTGGGCGTCGTGCTGGCTCGCGCGGAGCGCGGGCACGAGACTGCGCAGCGCGTGCAGCGACGTGGCCTCGACAATTGGCGTCACGTTCACCGAGCACCAGGTCTCCACCGCGTGATCGACCGCGCGCATACCGGTGCCGAACCACAGGCGCGGCGGCGTGGCGATCGTCATCGCGGCATCGAGGACCACCACACCCGGCAGCGCGGAGGCGTGGTAGTAGAGTTCCTTGCGCTGGATGCGCGTGTCGGTGACCCCGGCGTAGCAGGTGAACTCGCCGGCGGAGAGCGTGGTCGGCACCGCGATGTACGGAATTTCCGCCGGCCTGGCCTGCGGCGCCGGCGCCCGCAGGGTGCCGATGCCGTCGATATCGTTGACCCCGTTCGCAAGGCACAGCCGCGCGACCTTGATCGCGTCGCACACGGAGCCGCCGCCGAGCCCGAGCACGGCGTCCGCGCGGGACGTCCGCAGCGCCTCGACGATGCGCAGCACGTCCGCGCGCGGCGAGTGCGCGCCGACTCCCACCACCGTTGCGACGATGCGATCGCCGAGCGCGGCCGCGAGCCCGTCCGCCAGCCGGCCCGGGCCGGCGAGGCTGCTGTTGGTGACGAGCACCGCGCGATGCGCGCCGAGCTCGGCGAGTTCCTGCGCGACTGCGTCGCCGGCCGGACGGCCGTACACAACGACCTGGCGGGCGGGTGGGGTAAAGCGTCCGGCGCGGGTCACGGGCGAATCCTCATGGCATCCCCGCCTGCGCACGCACGTGGCGGACGATCGCCTCGTGGGTGGTGATCCACACGCCGGGCTTGGACTTGATGTAGGTGATCAGGCGATCGAGCATCGCCATGCGGTAGCGATGGCCGATGACCTGGGGGTGCATGGTCAGCACGAATACCGTGCCCTCCTCGTAGGCGCCGTCGAATTCCTCCTTCCAGATCGAGTACACGTCCTCGGCGTTGCGGATCGCGACGTGCTTGGACGGCCAGCTGATCTGGAACAGCGGCCAGTCGTCGAGGATCCATTCGACGGGAAGTTCGACCAGTCCCGTCGATTGACCGTTGGCGAGCAGCTCGTAGGGGCGATCGTCGGCCATCATGCTGCTGTCGTAGAGGAAGCCCATCTCCTTGACGATCGCGATCGTCGATTCAGTCAGGTCCCAGGCTGCTGAGCGGAAACCCACCGGCCGCTTGCCGGCGTGCCTGACCACGACGTCCATCGCGCGTGCGTACACCTCGCGTTCCTCGGCCGGGGTCAGGGTCATGGGGTTCTCGTGGACGAACGAATGGAACCCGATCTCGTGACGGGGATCGGCGACGATGCTCTTCACCACCTCCGGATGGAGTTCCATCGTCATCGCGGGAATGAAAAAGCTCGCCGGGATGTCGTGTTTCTGCAGCAGCTTCATCACGCGCGGCATCGCGGTCCGCGCGCCATACTCGCCGCGCGACATGTACGACGGGCTCGACTGCTCCTGGAAACCGATCCAGACCGGCTCCGTGTCGACGTCGAACGAAAACGTCACGGCCACCCGAGCGCCGTCCGGCCACTGCGCGGGATTGAGATCGCGCCCGGCGCGCACGCGGCTGACGTGGCTTTTGATCTGTTCCGTGGACCACTTCCAGATCGGCGGCTGCTGCGCGGTGCCGTCGTCCTCGTGGGCGGATGCCGGACCCGCGAGCACACCCCCGAGGATGAGCGCACACACCCGCGCAGCCAGACTCGGCAAATTTGGGGTCAGATCACCAATTCGGCGGTACCGCCGAATTGGTGATCTGACCCCAAATTTGAATTCGCCAAATTCAACCCTGAACTTGCCGGTTCCTGCCGTCGCGCTGCGCGATCCCGGGATCTCGTTATCACCGATCATGCTTCCCCCTGTCGTTGTCGGACGCCCATCACAGTATGCAGGGCCGAATCGGAGATGCACACCCGGCTCACGTTAGGACGATTCCGTACGCGGCTCACGCGACCGCGGCGAGTGCACGGCGCAGCCGGCGCGCGCCGGCAATCAGCGCGAGCGACAGTCCTGAGAAGCATGCAAGTCCCACCGTGAAACCGCCGGTCAGGTCATACAGCGCGCCGAGCAGCCATGGCCCCGCCATGCCGCCGATCTCGCCCGCGCCGAAGAAGAGCCCCGTCGCAAGTCCGGCGTGACGGGTGCCCACCTGCGGCAGTTCGACGAGCGTCAGCACCAGCACCGTGGTCAACGTCGCGCGCGCGATGCCCTGCAGCACCAGCCCGGGAAACAGCAGTGACGGCGCATCGAACTGGATCAGGAGACTCGCGCCGAGCAGCGCGCCGCACAGCAGGACCAGGATCCGGAAGCGACGGGCCGGGATCGCGAAGCGCGGAATGGTCAGCGAACCCGCGATGCCGACCGCGATCGGCAGCGCCGCCCAGTAACCAGCCGCGGCCGGCGGCAGGCCGTGGCGCATCAGGAGTTCCGGCAGCCAGTTCGACATCGCGTGTCCGATGAGGAACACACCCACCGCCATCGCCAGGATCAGACGGATGACCGGATCCTCGAGCAGCTCGAACACGCGCGCACGATGTGGCACGTGATCGTGACCGCTGCGCGCGTCGGCGAGTGGCCGGATCGCGGACAGCGATGCGATGCCCCACCATGCGAAGCCCGCCAGGAGTGCCGCCACCGCGTGCGCCGCGAGCAGGCGTCGCCAATTTCCGCCGCAGGCCGGCAACAGCCATGGGTGGGTGGCCGTCAGCGAGACGATCGCACCCACCGACGGTCCCGTGACGTAGATGCCCATCGCGAGTCCGCGTTCAGCACCGTGAAACCACGCCGTGATGACCTTCGGTGCACCGGCGGAGACGATCGGGCCGCCGAGTCCGAACAGCATCACCGCCGCGAGCAGCTCGCCGAACGACTGTGCGCTGCCGCGGCCCCACGAAGAAGCGGCGATGCACAACGCACCGAGGAGGAGTGCATGCCGCGACCCCAACCGATCCAGCAGCACGCCGCACGGCAGCGCCGCCCCGATGTACACGAGCTGCCACGCGCCCAGCACGCCGCCCATCGCGGTGTGGCTCATGCCGAGATCGCGCTCGACAGTGCCGATGATCGGCGCGAGACCCATCGCCACCAGCCCGAACGTGCAGTAGATGAGCCACACGCCGGAAAGGACCAGCCAGCGATGGGGCGAGGGGGAAGGCATCGGGGACGGCACTCGCGGGACGTGGACCGCATTATCCGGTACCCGGCTCACGGCCCGCCATCGGAGGCCGCCGCGTCCGACCGCCCGGGCGACGCGCGGGCCGGATGGATGACGGCCGCCGGGTTCCCGTGCGATGGCGGCGGCCCGACCCGGCGGGGATGTGTTGCCCAGCGGCTCCGGAACCCGTCCGATTGAGCACCACCGCGAGCTCGGCTACCGTGTGGATCCGCGCGGCGCGTCGCCGTGTATCGAGGAGCAGCCCGATGAGTTCACCCGCCACCCAGGTCGCGCCATCCGCACCCGCGGTCCCCGCCTTCGCCTACGACGTGAGCCGCGTGCGCTGGCAGAAGTTCTTCACACCGCGGACGTACTACCGGATCCTGCACGTCGATCCCGTGGCCCGGACGGCGGACATGCTGGTGCGCTTCGCGCCGCACGGCGAATGCATGTACCACCGGCATGCGGCCGTCGTCTCCACCCTGGTGCTGGCGGGCGAACTGCGCGTGCGTGAGCAGGTGGACGGCGGCGAGGTTCTCAAGATCAAGCCGGCCGGCAGCTATTCCCACGGCGGCGTCGGCGAGGTCCACATCGAGGGCAGCGGGGACGAGGACGCCATCATCTTTTTCGGCATGCGCTCGGACACCGACGTCATCTACGAATTCCTGAACGACGATCTCTCGCTGAAGCGGGCGGTGACGGTGCAGGACTTCCACCGCGACTGGCGTGAGAAGTGGCCGGAGGACTTCCAGGCTGGCTGAGTCCCGGAGGCGCCGCGCGACCCGAGATCGCAATTCGGGGACAGACCACGATTTCGTTTGTGCTGCGACATCTTCTGGTGCGACCGGAAATCGTGGTCTGTCCCCGATTTGCGCTTGCACGTAAGTAGCCTGCCGCCCCACACTCGCTCCGGGCCAATCCGAGCCGGGGGAATCCGTGACTGCACACCGCCTGCCGTGGCGCTTCCGGGTCGCGCGCTGGGTGATGCAGCGGCGCGCGTTCGTGGGCCTTGCGTTCGTCGTCGTCACGCTCGCGTTCGCGGCCGGCATCCCGGACGTGCAGATCAGGACCATCTTCCGCGACCTGCTGCCGCGCGACGACCCGTTCGTCCACGTCTACTTCGATCATCCGAACTTCGGCAACCCGATGCTGATTTCGATCATGGTCAAGGTAAAGGACGGCGACATCTACAACGCGGAGACGCTCGCCAAGGTGTGGCAGATGACGCGCGACATCGATCTCGCGCCGTACGTCAACCATGACACGCTGATCTCGATCGCCACCGAGAAGGCGCGCTACGCAGAGGCCACACCGGACGGCGTGGACCTGCAGACCTTGATGGGCAATCACCCGCCGTCCACCCCGCAGGAGATCGCGGAGATGCGCGCAAACGTCTCCAAGGCGCCGGGCATGCGCGCGTTCTACATCTCCGCGGACGAGACTGCGACCCTGATCAACATCGCGTTCTGGGACTACGTCGAATACGGCGAGGCGTTCGCGTTCGTGCAGGACCTGGTGGAGAAGAACCGCGACGCGAAGCACGACGTCTACGTGGCCGGCCTGCCGATTCTCACCGGCTGGGTGTACAAGCTGCAGAAGCAGACCTACTCCATCTTTGCAGTCACCGTGGGCCTGCTGGTTGTCGCGCTGCTGCTGTACATGCGCAACGTGTCCGGGATCCTGACCCCGGTGATTTGTGCCGCCGTCGCCGGGATCTGGGGATTCGGGCTGATCGGCTGGCTCGCGCGGCCGATCGAACCGCTGCTGATGATCGTACCCTTGCTGCTCGTTGCGCGCTCGATGTCGCACAGCGTGCAGTACACCGAGCGCTATTACGAGATCCTGCTCGCGGTGAAGGACCGCGTGAAGGCCGCGGAACTCACGCTTGGCGTGATGATGGTGCCGTCGATCCTCGGGATCGTCACCGACGTGTTCGGCATCGTGTTCATCGCCATCGCGCCGATCAAGACCATGATCAACCACGCGATCTTCTGCGGATTCTGGGCGCTGGCGATCATTCCGACCGGCGTGTTCCTGATCTCGGTGCTGCTGTCGTACCTGCCCACGCCGCGCAATATCGCCGCGATCGCGGCGGGCGGCCACGGCAAGGGCGTCCACGTGCTCGAGACGCGAATCCTCGCGCGGGTCGCGGACCTGTCGGTGGGACGTTGGGCACAGGCAAGTTCGGCGGCCGTGCTGGTGATCGCGATCGGCGCGATCTGGACCAATGCACAGCTCAAGATCGGCAATCCCGTCGAGGGCAGCAATCTGCTGTGGGGCGACTCCGAGTACAACACCGCGGTGCGCGCACTGAACGCGCATTTCCCCGGTATGAACACGCTCGAGATCGTTTTGGAGGCCAAGGAGATCGTGCGGGATCGCAAGGTCGCACGCACACCGGAAGTGATGCAGGTGTCGATGGCGATCCAGCGGCAGATGGAGGCGGATGCGTCGGCGCCGCCGCGCGCCACGTTATCGTTCTCCGACTACATGCGCGAGGTGTACCGGCTGTTCTCCGGCGGCCACATGAGCTGGCGTGAACTCGACCCCACCGAGCAGGCGGTGGCCACCGCGGGCTTCGTCGCGACATTCGGCACCAGTCCGGACAATTACGCGACGGTGTCCGACTACCAGTTCCAGAATTCGTCAGTCTCGATATGGTTTCCGGACAACCGGCAGGAGACCGTGGATGCGGCGCTCGCGAGCGCGCGGCGGGCGGTGGCGGCAGTCGGCGAAGACCATCCGGAATTCCGCGTGCGGCTCGGCACCGGTGTGATCGCCCTGCAGCAGGCCACCAACGAGGTGATTCACCGCTATCACTGGTTCATCGTCGGGCTGGTCAACGTGGCGGTGTTCCTGATGGCGACGTTCGCGTATCGCTCCCCGATGGCGGGTTTCATCCTGCTGGTGCCCGTCAACCTCTCCAACTTCCTGCTCGGCTCGATGATGTACCTGCTCGGCGTGGGACTCGACATCAACGCGACGATCGTCGCGGTGATGGGTGTCGGCGTCGGCATCGACTATGGCATCTACCTCCTGTCCCGCATCTGCGAGGAATACGTTGCACGCGGCCGGGATCTCGCGGCGGCGATCCGGGCCGCGCTGCGCACCACCGGCAAGGCCATCCTGTTCACGGCGACGACGATGCTGCTCGGTATCGTCCCGTGGTACTTCCTGTCCGATCTCAAGTTCATGGCCGACATGGGCGTGCTGCTCGTCGGGATCATGCTGATCAACATGCTGCTGTCGCTGATCGTGCTGCCGCTCGTGGTGGCCTTGGTCAAGCCGAAATTCATGGACCGCGAGGACCTGGTGGTCGGTGAGGCGTTAGATCCCGCGATGCTGGCGGAGGCCGGGGTCCGCTGAAGTGCCGAGCAGCACGTCGCGTGCGCGCAGGCGCGCCAGGATCTCAGTGCCTCCGGTGAGAACCATCGAAGGATCGGGATGGGCGATTTCCCCGGCCAGCGCCGCGAGCACCGCACGGCCTGTCTGACCGGGTGCCTCCTGCAACAGTTCGAGCAGGCGCGCCGCGACGGGGTTCAGCTCAATGAAACCCACGTGATCTGCACGGTCCCGGCATACCACCAGCACCGTCGGCAGCGCAGGTGGCGCCTCCGGAATGAAACCGGGTCCGATGCGGTGGACGGGGTAGTCGTACACCACGATCCGCGCCAGCGGACTGACCACCGGGCAACCTTCGAGCAGGTCCCCCTCGGGATCGACATCCGTCATGCTGATCTCCCGCGGGTCGATCGACATTTCGTAATCGAGTGCTTCGTAGTCCACGAGCTCGCATTCGAACGGACGCAGCACGAGCAGCCCGTCGGACTGCACCAGGAATGTTGCGAACTCGCGTGCGATCCGCGTGAACAGCCCCGACCGGCAGGTGTGGTGCTGGAAGAACGCCTGTACGCGTGCGTACCAGTCGTCATCCGGCGTCACCCGGCGCAGTACCGGGAACAGGTTGGCGAGCATCCGCTCGACGTTGCCGTAGACGAGTTCCCGGTAGAGCGCCATGCGCGCCGCCGGTACATCGGCGGGTGCCGCCACGTCTGACGGCGCGCGCAGGTGCCCGGTGAATTCGCGCTGTGTGCGCACGAACGAGGGCATGGGCATGGATTCGACGGTGTTCATGGATGCGCTCCCGCGGCGACAGCCCGGGCTGGCGCGCGCTGGGCATCGGCCAGTGCTGATGCCTGGACGGTGGCAATACGCCGCACTTCCGGCAGCATCTCCGCCAGCGGCGGAATGTCGAAGTCGCGCTCCAGCAGCGTCGGGAAGACGCCGAAACGCTGGTACGCGAGGTCGAGCAACGACCACACGGGTGCCACGACGTCTGCGCCGTGGGTGTCCACGATGAGATCCTCGGCCCGCCGGAAGTGTCCGGCGATGTGCGCGTACGCGATGCGATGCCCCGGGAGGCGGCACAGGAAATCGGCGGCATCGAAGCCGTGATTGACGCTGTTCACGTAGACATTGTTGACATCGAGGTGGAGCAGGCAGTCAGCTTCCTCGATCACTGCGTTGATGAAATCGATTTCCGCGATTTCGCGGCCGGGGGTCGCGTAGTACGAAGTGTTCTCCACCGCGATCCGCCGTTCCAGGATCTCCTGCACCCGGCGGATGCGTGCCGCCACGTGCCGGACCGCCTCCCACGTGAAGGGAATCGGCAGCAGGTCGTAGAGATGACCATGATCGCCGCAGTAGCTCAGATGCTCGCTGTAGACCGGCGCGCCGATCTCGTCGAGGAAGCGCTTCACCTGCAACAGGAACGTTTCGTCGATGGGTGCGAGGCCGCCGAGGTCGAGCGCCAGCCCGTGACAGACGATCGGGATGCGTTCGGCGATCGCGCGAAACTGGCGGCCGCCCCGGCCGCCGACCTCGATCCAGTTCTCCGGCGCGACCTCCATGAACGAGATCTCGGCGGGCAGTTGGTGGAGCAGATCGTCGAAGTGCAGGCGGCGCAGGCCGAGCCCGGCACCACGCAGCGGGGAATCACCCGTCCGCTGCCGTGCAGGCAGCGGGGTCACTGTCGTTTCACGCATCACGTTCTCCCTGGGAAGGCAGGGCGCGGAGACGGGCGCGCGGCAACCGCCTCCGCGCCGCCCGCTCAATGGCCCGCCGCGGCGCAGATGTTGCCGCACTTGGCGACTTCGTGGTCCTTGCCGTCGGAGGGCTGCATGTTCGCCGCCGAGAGTGCCGCCTGGCCGCCGCAGATGTTGCCGCACTTGGCCACTTCGCCGCACTGGCTGCCGCACTTGACCATCTCGCCCTTGTCGCTGAACTTCGGCGCGCCGCCGCCGCAGATGTTGCCGCACTTGCCGGCTTCTTCGGCAACCATGAACCCGCCCGGGAGTTCGGTCATCGCGAACGGGTTCTCGGCCGCCTGGGCGCCGCCGGCGCTGGCGAGGGCAGCGACGAGCGCCGCGCGGAGAGTAAGACTGGAGGATTTGGATGTGCTCATGGGGTTTTCCTTTGTAGCGCTGATGCCTGGGAATTCGCGCGGCGCCGGGTGGTCGGAGAGACCGGGGCACGATCGCCATCGCGGGTAGGCACGGAGAGTTCGGGAACTGCAGGCCGTGACTTGTCGGGAAGTTCGAACGGGCCTCCGAATCGGTTACAGTCGTCCTCGTGCAGTCGTGCAGTCGTGCGGACCGGGCGGGCAGCACGCCGGAGGATCCCCGTCGGCGACCCGGTGTAACCGGGCGCCGCCCGGCCGCGAATTACCCGAGGCAGGAGTCGTGCAGGAAACGGAAACGCAGCTCAGGACCCTGATGCGTGACGCCCAGCAAGGTGACGAGCCGGCGTACGCGCGACTGCTGGGCTTGCTCGCGCCGCACCTGCGCGCGTTTTTCCGCCGGCGGCTCGCCAGTGACCTGGACAGCGTGGAGGATCTCGTGCAGGAAACCCTGATCGCCGTGCACAACCAGCGCCACACGTACGCGGTGGCGCAGCCGTTCACGCCGTGGCTGCACGCGATCGCGAAGTACAAGCTGATCGATCACCTGCGTCGGCGCACGTCCCGCGCCGAGGAGCCGTTGCCCGAAGACGATGTGTTCGCGCTGTTGTCCGAAGCCACTCCGGACGCGTATGCGGTGCAGCGCGACGTGACCCGGTTGCTCGCGCTGCTGCCACCGCACTTCCGGCTGCCGATCGAACACGTCAAACTCGAAGGCCTGTCCGTGCAGGAGGCGTCGCTGCGGACGGGGATGTCGGTGTCCGCGATCAAGGTGGGAATCCATCGCGGCATGAAGGCGCTGGCGCGCCATCTCGGAAATTGAATGCGGATTACGATGCAGACCGATGAACTGATTCGAATGCTCGCGACCGGGGTGGATCCGGTGCCCGCGGAGACGCACCGCCGCCGCCTCGCGCTCGCGCTCGGCGCCGGCCTGTCAGTGGCGGTTGCCATGATGCTGACAATGCTCGGCGTGCTGCCGACCCTGGTCGACGCGGTCACCTGGCCGATGTTCTGGGTGAAGCTCGCGCTGCCGGTCGCGCTCGGAGTGGCCGGGATCCTGGCAGTCAGCCGGCTGGGACGGCCCGGTGTGCCGCTCGGCCGCGCGGGACTGCTGGTGGAAGCGGCGCTCGCGGGGATCTGGGTGCTCGCGGCAGTCGTGCTCGCGCGCGCGGCGCCGTCGGCGCGCTGCACGCTCCTGTTCGGCGAAACCTGGGCGGACTGCCCGGTGTGGATCGGAATCCTGGCCGCGCCCACGTTCGTGGCCGCGTTCTGGGCGCTGCGCGGGCTCGCCCCCACGCGCCTTGCGCTGGCCGGCGCGGCCGCGGGGCTGCTTGCCGGCGCGACCGGGGCGCTCGTCTATACATTTCATTGCCCTGAGATGGCCGCGCCGTTCATCGCCACGTGGTACGTGTTCGGCATGCTGATCCCCGCGGGAATCGGCGCGCTGCTCGGTCCCCGCCTGCTGCGCTGGTAGAGGCCGGTCGACTCGCATCGACGGATCGCGCCCCGCGATCCTTGAATGGTTGTGTTTGACAACTATGTCCTCGAGGCCTAAGGTCCCGGAAGTAGTTGTCAATGGCAATCAAATGATGAACAACCCCTCCGCAGCCCGGATCCCGGCCGGTGCGCTGCTTCGCGAAGTCACCCGGATGTACGCGCGCGCGCAGCGCGTCGTCGCGGACTGCTGCCGGACCACCAGCACACAATGTCACCTCCTGGTCGAACTCGACCGTGCCGGAACCCCCCTGTCGCTGACCGATCTCGGCGCGCGCCTGTGCCTCGAAAAAAGCTGGGTGTCCCGCGCGGTGGACACGATGGTGGGCCGGGGCCTCGTGACGAAGGAGCCGAATCCCGCCGACGCGCGCAGCTGGCTCGTTACTCTGACCCCGGCCGGGCGCGACACCGTGTCTGCGCTGAACGAATCCCTGGACACCCACGCGGAGCGCCTGCTCGCGACCCTGGGCCCGGACGAACGCGCCGGCGTGGCGCACAGCCTGCAGCGGCTGCTCGACGCGCTGCGGACCGACCCTTCCGCGACCTGTTGCCTGCCGGCGCCCGCGCGCCGGGAGACCACGCCGTGCTGCTGAAGGTGGAAGCCCCAAGGCCTGCGCGCGACGCGGACTGGCCAGCCATCGCCGCGCTGCTGGAAGCTGAAGGGTTGCCGCGTGACGGGGCACGCGAGCACCTGGCGGACTTCGTCGTCGCAGAAGTGGACGGGCGCCTCGTCGGCGTCGCCGGGCTCGAATGCCACGGGCCGGTCGCGCTGCTCCGTTCCGTCGTCGTGGCCCCCGACGCGCGTGACACCGGGCTCGCGCGCCGTCTCGTCACGCAGCTCGGCGAGATGGCTGAGGCGCGCGGGGTCGCCGCGCTGTACCTGCTCACGACATCGGCCGAGGCATACTTCGCGCGGCTCGGTTTCCGGCCGATCCCACGGGATCGCGCGCCGCGCGCATTGCAGGCGTCGGCCGAGTTCCAGGGCGCGTGCCCGGCATCGGCCGTGCTGATGTGGCGCGCGCTGCCCCTCCCCGCGGCGACTGAACGCGCGCGCGGCGCACCGGCCGACCAGGCCGCCGGACCGCGCGCCCCCGGTCGATGAGTCGCGCCGCCCGCAGCCGGACCGTCATCGCGCTCGGCAGTGCGCAGACCTTGGCCTGGGGGTCGTCCTATTACGTGCCGGCGGTGCTCGCCACGCCGATGGCGCGCGACCTCGGCGTCGCGGCGTCGACGGTGTTCGCGGCGTTTTCCGCAGCGCTCGTGCTCGCGGCGTTCGTCGGGCCCGTGGCCGGGCGCGCGATCGACCGCCGCGGCGGACGCCCGGTGCTGATGCTTACCAACGGACTGTTCGCGCTCGGCCTGTTCACGCTCGCCGCGGCGCGGGACGTGCCGGACCTGTTTCTCGCGTGGGCCGTGCTCGGTCTCGCGATGGGCAGTGGCCTCTACGAGGCGGCCTTCGCGGCACTGGTGCGTCTCTACCGCGAGGATTCGCGCGGCGCAATCACCGGCATCACGCTGATCGCGGGCTTCGCGAGCACCGTCGCGTGGCCGCTCAGTGCCGCCCTGGACGCGCAGATCGGCTGGCGCGGGACCTGCCAGGTATGGGCGGTGCTGCATCTCCTGCTCGGGCTGCCGTTGAACGCCTCGCTGCCGCGTGCCCCCGCCGTGCGGGCGCATGGCGCGCCTGTCGCCGCACGCGCCGGTGGCAGCGACGCGCCAGGGGAATCGGCGCGATTGCGCTTCACCGGTGCGCTGCTCGCCTACGTGTTCGCGGTGGCGTGGTTCATCGCCGCCGCGATGGCCACGCATCTCCCGCGGCTGCTGGAGGCGACCGGCGCTACCGTGGCAATGGCGGTCGCCGCGGGTGCGCTGATCGGACCCGCGCAAGTGGCCGCACGGCTGTTCGAGTTCGGCGTGCTCCGGCATGTCTCGCCGATGGTGTCCGCGCGCCTCGCCGCGCTCGCACACCCTGCGGGCGTACTGCTGCTGATGGGTTTCGGCGCCGGCGGCAGCGCAGTGTTCGCGATCCTGCACGGGGCGGGCAACGGGATCCTGACGATCGCGAAAGGCACTTTGCCGCTCGCGATCTTCGGACCCGAGGGATACGGCGCGCGCCAGGGCTGGCTGACCTTGCCGTCCCGGATCTCGCAGGCATGCGCGCCGCTCGCGTTCGGTCTCGCGCTCGAACACCTGGGCGCCGGGGCCGCGTGGCTGTCGGGCGCGCTCGCGTTGAGCGCGTTCGTCGCGCTGTTGCTGATCCCGATGCCCGCGGCGGCGCACGGTGCGGGTGCACGTGCACGCACACCCGCATGAAGGCGAAAGGGGGGTGTATCCCTTGTCCCACGCATTCCGTCAAAGACTGCAACGTGCGCACCTCCGCACGCCATACACCAGACCACCACACGAAAGGACCCCACGATGACTACCCTGACACACCGTGACCGCGAACTCGTCGCACTCGGCGCCGCGCTGGCGGCGAACTGCATCCCGTGCATCGAGTACCACGTGCCGGAAGCGCGCAAGGCGGGACTGAGCGACGCCGAGATCGCGGAAGCGATCGCGCTCGCGGACAAGATTCGTCGCGTGCCCGCGACCAAGGTACTCGACACCGCGAACGCGGCGCTTGGCGCTGGCGCGAAATCCGCGGACGACAGCGCGTGCTGCCCGCCCGCGGCCACGATGACCGTGATGAACACGAAAAGCTGCTGCTGATCCTCGGTTGCGGGGCGGTCCGCCCACCGCTCCGCAGCGGCCTGGAGAATTGAACCATGAGCGAACTGGAGCACGATTTCGACGTCGTCGTCCGTGAACTGGAAGCCCCGCTGCAGCGCTACCTCGCGCGGCAGGTGGGGCCGGGTGCACTCGTCGACGACCTGCTGCAGGAAACCTGGCTGCGCGTCCACCAGGGGCTGGGCGGCTTCGATGGCCGGTCGCAGTTGAAGACCTGGGTCTTCGCGATCGCGAGCCACGTCGTTGCCGACCACCTGCGGCGTCCGGCATCGCGCGTGAGGATCACGGATCTCGACGACACGGTCGAGCCTGTGAGCGCCGACGTCGCGCTCGACGACGGCATCGCGATCGACGAAATGAATTCGTGCGTGCGCGAGGTGATCGACAGCCTGCCGCCGGACTACCGCACCGCGCTCATCCTGCATGACCTGGAGGGCATGACCGCGGGGGAGACCGCGCAGGTCAGCGGATGCTCGGTCGCCACCGCCAAGATCCGCATCCATCGTGCGCGTCAGCGGCTGAAGGCCGCGCTTGCCCGCGCATGCGACTTCTATCGCGATGCCGACGCTGCGTTCCGCTGCGCTCGCGCGCACCCGGACGCCGATCCTGCGCGGAAGGTCCTCGGGTGAACGCGCGCTCGCAAGACGCCCCGTGCGCCGACGCGCACTTTGGCCTGTCGGAGCGCCTCAACCGCCAGTGCGCGTGCCGCACCCTGGATACCGGGCGGCTCGGCGCGGCGCTGCGGGCCGCCTTGCCGCCGAGTGTCGTCGCGCCGATGCTCTCCGCGCGCCCGCACCTCTTCGCGGATACCGTGGTGTTCCTGGACGCGGCACAGCGCGACCGGATCGCCGCGATCGTGCAGGCCGTGGAGGACGTGATCGCGCTGCCGGCGTACCAGGCTGCTGCGCTCGCCGATGCGTCGGCAATTGCGCGACTGGATCCGGGTCCGCGCGGCGTGTTCATGGGCTTTGATTTCCATCTTGGTGAGGCTGGCCCGCAGCTCATCGAGATCAATACCAATGCCGGGGGCGGTCTGCTCAACCTGCTGCTCGCGCGGGCGCAGGCGGATTGCTGTCGAGCCATGGGAGAACTGTTCTCACCGGCCGGCGATCTCGATCGCCTGGGGGACGAATTCGTCGCGATGTTCCGTGCCGAATGGCGACGCCAGCGGGGTGACGCGCCGCTGCGCCGGATCGCCATCGTCGACGATGACCCGGCGGAACAGTACCTGGCGCCGGAGTTCGCGCTCTTCGCTGACCTGTTCAACCGCCACGGCATCGCGGCGGTGGTCTGCGATCCGCGCGATCTCGCACGCGATCGGGACATGCTGTTCCAGGCCGGCGAATCCATCGATCTCGTGTACAACCGGCTGACAGACTTCTACCTCGACGAGCCGGCACACGCGGCCCTGCGCGAGGCATACACGGCCGGTCACGTGGCGCTGACACCCTCGCCACGGGCCCACGCCCTCTATGCGAACAAGCGCAATCTCGCGTGGCTGAGCGATCCCGCGATGCTCGCGGCCTGGGACGTGCCGGCGGACACGCGCGACGTGCTGCTGTCCGGGATCCCGCGCACGCAACGCGTCACCGCCGCGACGGCCGATGCGTGGTGGGCCGCGCGCGACGACCACTTTTTCAAGCCGGCCGCGGGGTACGGCAGCAAAGCCGCGTACCGTGGTGACAAGCTGACCCGGCGCGTGTGGCAGGACATCGTGCGGGGTGACTACGTCGCGCAGGCGCGGGTAGCCCCCAGCCAGCGGCGCCTGGCCATCGACGGGGTGGAGACGGATCTGAAGCTCGATCTGCGCGCCTACGCCTATACCGGACGGGTGCAGCTGCTGGCCGCGCGGCTCTATGCCGGGCAGACCACGAATTTCCGGACCCCCGGCGGCGGTTTTGCGTCGGTGCTGATCGGCACTGCGTGACGGCAAGGGGACACGGGGCCGGCGGACCGGCCCCGCGAAGAAGCGGCGCGGGAAGTCCCCGCGCCGGGCAGGGCTCGTTACGGGTTGTAGGGGAGGAGCGGCGCGTTGCGCTCGAGCTGCTTCACGAAGTTGAAGTCGCTCGCCACCGTGCACGCGCGGACCCACTGACGGCTGCGGCTGTCGAACGTCATCCACTGGCTGCGCGGACCTTCGCAGGTGGGCGGCACGACTTTCGCCACGTCGAATTCCCACACCGCGTCACCGAAGCCACCGGGTACCGCGGCGAGATCCGTGCTGTCCGGGTGCTGCACGGCCACGACGAAGCGCGACGGATCCTTCGGATGGAAGATCATGCCGGTCGCCTCCGAACCGTCCACTTGGACGCTCAGGAAGTGATCCAGCGACTCGGCGACGCCGTCGTTGTTCATGTCACGCGCGAACCAGATGTCGCCACCGACGTCGCTGCCGTTCGGCGAGTCTTCGATGATGTAGACATTGCCGAGCGTGTCGATCGCCAGGTTGTCCGGCGAATCCAGGCGGCCGGTAGTCGGCAGGAAGCCGACGTTCTTCGGTGTCGCGCGGCTCGCGAAGAGCCTGACGTTCGCCTTGCCGCTCGGCAGCTGCTCGATTGAGATCACTGTGTGATCGGATGTCGTCGTCACGTAGATGATCTCGTTGCCGTTCGGCAGTACGCCGATCGACATGTCTTCGGGACGCCCGTACGGCGTGCCGCCGGCCTCATCGGCCGCCCCGCGACCACCCCGCGCCGTGGGATCCGTGCGCGGATCGCTGGTCGGACCGTCGGCGAACGGGTTCCAGGTCCGGCCGGGCAGCTTGTTGCCGTCCGCGTCCGTGATCGGTGCCCAGGTGGCCATGCC
The DNA here is from genome assembly GCA_050247235.1 of Gammaproteobacteria bacterium. Taxonomy (GTDB): domain Bacteria; phylum Pseudomonadota; class Gammaproteobacteria; genus CAIKBL01. The sequence goes on along the minus strand of JBFWUN010000002.1, from coordinate 164,771 downwards.
GAAGCGCGTTGCTGCAGCATTGGCGCCTTCGTTGAAGTTCTTGGCCGGATCACCCCCGGTCGAGGCGAACGCATCGACCGACAGCACGAACGTCTGACCGCCGCCCGCGAGGTTTCCGGGCTGCTTGAGCTTCAGCATGTAGATGGAGCCGGAGTTCCACTCGTCGATGTAGTAGACCGTGCCGGTCGGATCCTTGACGCTGAAGTTGATGCCTTCATGCGCCACGTTGGCGATCTCGTTCACGATGCGCCAGTGCACACCCTCGGTGGCGGCGGAAGCAATCGGATCGGCCGGCTTGGGGCCGAGTGGATTCATGATCTCGACGATGCGGCCGAGCGCCGTCCATTCTTCGCCGAGCCACAAGGTGCCCCATGGCGTCCAGCGCGAGGGATCGAACGCACCGAAGTCGAAGTCCCACGCCGGGCAACGGCCGTCGGTCGGGTCACGCTCGGCGCTCAGCGGATCGGACGTGCACAATTCGTTCGTCGCGGCTTCCTGGTCGCCGGCAAACAGCAGCTCGGTCTTGTCGCTGACCGTGTCATAGCGTGACACGCCGGCGCCCCACGGGGTCTCGTGCGGAATGAAGATGTAACGGCCGGTCGGGTCATACGTGAGCATGTCGAACATCGATGCGCTCGTGCCCGCGTCGATCGAACGCTGGATCGACTGGTTCACATCGGCCTCGACTTCCTTGAGGCTCATCAGGTTCTTCTGGCTGAGACCAGCCGGGACCTGCCACGGCGAATTCAGTTCGTTCAGATGGTTGGGTGAGGCCACCGCGGCGGACTGCTGCAGCGGGTAGAAAAACGGGGCGGTGCCGGCGGCGACCGTCTGCGAAATCGCGAGCGCGATCGCGCTGAGGCCGAGGTGCCTCGGCAGGGAGCGCATCTTCATTGAGTTCCTCCTGCGAACCGGTGGACTTCGGTTCGTCGCTGTCTGACGTGTCCAATCCCTCCGATCGGACATCGGGGCGCAGTGTCGTGAACCAATGTGTCAGTGGAATAAAGCCCGCGTGACGCGTCCGGCATCAACCGGTCACTTACGTGTCACATTCGACACGCGGGACCAGTCGAGACGGATGTCCCAGTTGTGGAAGTGTTCGAGCGGGAGGGTTTGCGTGGTCTCGTTGTCGATCTCCCGATGCACGTTGGCCGGCGCGACGAGCGTCGCGTCACGTCCGTAGAGATAGTCCTGCGCGGCGACAATCGTGCGGTACGCCTTGTTGAGTGCGAGCGCGCGTTCGCGGGACGGCGTGATCAGCGTGTAGACATCCGGCGCGCGCAGGATCGCGTCGCGATTCGGCGTGCCGTCCGCGTGGAACCAACGGACGGCCATCTCCTCGTTGTGGCGGAACTCGCTGCCGCCGCCCACCCGGGCGAGGTACGTCAGGATTTCGCCGTCGGTCTCGCCCATGCTGGGCACATCGGTCATCGCGCGCAGGTCGATGTATCCCCAGCCGTCCGCGCCGTCGACCTTGCGCGGAAACGCGAACGTCTTGTCGATCGTCGCACCGATGGAGGAATGACAACCCATGCAGAACAGGTTCTCTTCGTATGTCGCGGTGCGCAACTGGCCGTCCACGCCTTCGATGAAGCCGTGGACCGACCAGCCGTACCCGTTGTCGAGCCCCCAGTCGCCCACCAGCGCCGGGCGCGGCAGCGCACCCGCCTCTTTCTCGAAGCCGCCGAGCTCGTAATGACGCGCATACGTACGCTTGGTGTACGCGGACCACTTGCGCATGTAGCGGACTTCCTTCATGCGCCGGGACGGCACGATCTCGCCGTCCGCGCGGATCCCGATGTAGCGCACCGTGTGCAGGAACTCGGTGCCCTCCGGGTAGAGATACGTATCCAGGAACACCTCGGCAGCGGCGCCGACGTAGGCATCGACCTTCGTCACGCGCATCACACGACCCAGCTGGCCGTCGCCGTCGAGATCCGCACCGACCCGCCGTTCGTCGAACGGCAGCGCGGAGATCTCCGGCAGGCCCTTCACAGTGGCCTCGACGATCGCGAGGTTCGCCCGGTAGACATCGAGCGAGTAGACCCCGGACGCATCTGTGCGGAACGCCTCCGGCAGCCGGATCATCACATCGTCCGTCGATCCGTTGGTGGGCCAGAACGTGCTGGGGAACGGCTTGTAGTTGAACGCGACCCAGTGACTGCCGTCCTTCGCGAAGCCCTCCGTGTCGAACGCGGCGGCGCCGAGCTGCAGATCTGCGAGATCCGGGATCCAGCCTTCGAACCCCGCCTTGCTCAACGCGGGGGCAAGTGCGGAGTAGTTGTCCTGGTCGATCCACGCGAGGATCTCGGCATCACTGATCGCTGCCACGGCCGCGGTGCGATCCTCGAACAGGTTGTGCCAGTGATTCGTGAGCCCGACATCGCTGAACGCATAGTCCACCTGCAGCTCACCGTCGTTCATCGCGTTCTCGCGTCCGGGCACCTGGTTCTGATGGCACACGTAGCACGGGTTGTGGCGGCCGTCATGCCTGGTGTAGCACTGCGGCGGAATCGGCGCCTCGGCGTTGAACGTGGTGTGTCGCGGATGCAGATCCGGCAGCGGCGTGGTGATTACGCCGTGATGGTTGCGCAGGTACGCGAGCACCTGTTCGTGCAAGGGCGTTTCCGCAGGCTGATTCGCAACGGCGCCCTGGCCGGTCAACAGACACAGTAAGGCGATCACGGGACGGGGAACGGACGGATGCATGGAAACGTTCTCTCGGCATATGAGGACAATCGGTCGGTTGTGCGGGTTTGCTGTTCCAGATTGCGCGCCGCTGCGCTTGCAGGCGGGAGGCGGTGAACGTCTGGCGAGACCGTCGCGGCGCAGGGACGCGGCGCGCGAGCCTCCAGGGAGGGATTTACGGCGTGTCTCGCCAGACGTTCAGCGCCTCCCGCCAAGCCAAAGGTGCCGCCGCGAAGTCCGGAACAGCGATGACGGCCGACGATGCGTCACGTATGTGACCACCGCGTGACGCGCGGTGGTGGACGGAGGACCCGGCGGACGCTTGGTCCGCCGGTTTCAGGGCGGTGCTGTCAGGCGGCTTCGACGCGACGACGCATCGTCGCCACACCGGCGAGCGCCGGCGCCAGCAGCCACGCAGCGGCCGGCAACGGCACGGGGGACGCCTGCGCACTTGCGTAGGTGTGCAGGAACAGCACGTCGCCGATCGGGCCGAGCAGCGGGTCCACGTCGATGAAGAACGACAAGGTCAGCACGCCGGACAGCGTGTCGCCATCGGCGAGACCCGGCAGACCATCGGCCGCGAGACCCACCGAACCAGCGGCGAACGACGTGCGGGCTTCGAGACCGGCATTGGCAAAGCCGTCCGCCAGGTTGTCGAACGTATCGACATCCAGCGTGTAACTGATGTCGATCATCACGTTCCCCCGGCCGGAGAGTTCGATCTCGGCATCGAGGAACGTGAGCGCGGACGACAGCACGAGTTCCGTGGCGGTCGCGAACGACGACGCGCCGAAGACTCCGCCATTCGTCGCCGTGCCTTCGCCGAACAGCGACACCGCGCTAGCGAACGTCATGTCGTCGTTGAGCGGATCGGCGATCCCACCATCCGTGGTGCCCACGGCTTCCAGCAGGTCGCTGCCGGTGAAGACCAGCGCCGCGGTGCCGTCGGTACGAACTGCGAGTCCGGTGAATTCCGCGAGCGCGGTAGCGCTGGCGGCAAAGGCATCGGCGCTGCCGAAGAGGCAGGGTGCGACGATGCCGAGCGCGAGTACTGAGCCTGAGCGGGCGAACATGAGATTTATCCCTCCTGGTGTTTTTCGCGGGCCGCGCGGCCGATTGGCCGGTATACCCGTGGCCCGCACCTTAGAGGACAAAGATGACAGTTCGATAAATGCGCGGGGGCACGCGCGCCGCACGGTATCCGCCTGCCTGTCGACCGGCGGGTACCAACACGCCTTGGCGCCGGATCCCGCGGTCACCCGCGCGTGAACGCGCCGACTGTCACCAAATGACACCCGATTGTCATCGATCGAGCACGCTCCCCGGGCGCACTTTCCGGGCGGGTTCCCTATTATTCGGTGACTACCGGAAGCGGCTCCGCGCCGATTGCCCAACGCGCGCTTCGCGCGCCGCGAATCCCGGCCCATGTTGGTCCGCAACGAGAGGATCCCGATGAACAAGCCAGAACCTTCCCAGTCGTTCGTCAAAGACGGCAAGCTGCGCATCCCCACCGCCGCCGAACTCGGGTTCGATCCGGCCGAACTGCGCCGCAAGTACGATTTCGAACGCGATCGCCGGCTGCGCCCCGATGGCGCCGCGCAGTACCAGGACATCGAAGGGGACCTGCACCGTTACGAGGACGACCCGCACATATCCGGGCGCATCGTGCGCGACCCGGTCACCGAGACGGTGGAGATTGCGATCCTCGGCGGGGGCTTCGGCGGCATGCTGATGGCCGCCCGGCTGGAACGCGCCGGGATCCGCGATTTCCGTATCATCGAACGTGCGGGCGATTTCGGCGGCACGTGGTACTGGAACCGCTATCCGGGCGCCCAGTGCGACGTGGAGTCCTACATCTACCTCCCGCTGCTCGACGAGACGGGCTACATGCCTGAGCTGAAGTATTCCTTCCAGCCGGAAATCCTGGCGCACGCGCAGCGCATCGGTCACCACTTCGATCTCTACTCGCGGTCCTACTTCCAGACGCACATCCAGGATCTCCGCTGGGACGACGCGGACCTGCGCTGGGTGCTGCGCACTGATCGCGGGGACGTGGTCCGCGCGCGCCACGTCGTGATCTCCAGTGGTTCGCTGAACCGGCCCAAGCTTCCAGGCATCCCGGGCCTGCGCGAATTCAAGGGCCACACGTTCCACACGAGTCGCTGGGACTACGCGTACACCGGCGGTTCTCCGGTCGGCAAGCTCGACAAGCTGGGTGACAAGCGGGTCGGCATCATCGGCACCGGCGCGACGGCCATCCAGGCGATCCCGCACCTCGGCGCGGCCGCGGGTCACCTGTACGTGTTCCAGCGCACGCCGTCGTCCGTCGATGAGCGCCGCAACCGCCCGACGGATCCGGCGTGGTACCAGAGCCTGCAGCCGGGCTGGCAGTCCGCGCGCAACGACAACTTCACCAAGCTGCTCGTCGGCGTACCGGTGGATGAAGACCTGGTCAACGACGGCTGGACCGAGCTCTTCAAGTCGCTCGGCGAGCTGATGGACGGAACCGGCTCCGCCCACCTGACGGACGCTGAACTGAAGCTGCTCGGCGAGATCGTCGATTACCAGCACGACAACCGCATCCGCGCGCGCTGCGAGACGATCGTCAGGGACACGAAGACCGCCGAAGCGCTGAAGCACTGGTATCGCCCGTGGTGCAAGCGGCCGTGTTTCAACGATGAATACCTGCCGACGTTCAACCGCCCGAACGTGACCCTGGTGGACACGAATGGCAAGGGCGTCGATCGCCTGACGGAGAAGGGCGTGGTGGTCGACGGCGTGGAATACGAACTCGACTGTCTGATCTTCGCGACCGGGTTCGAAGTCAGCCGCGCCACGTACACGCACCAGGCGGAACTCGAGATCGTCGGCCGCGACGGCGTGCGGCTCGGCGACTACTGGGCAAACGGCATGCGCACGCATTTCGGCCTGATGAGCCACCACTTCCCGAACCTCTACCACATGGGGTTCACGCAGACCGGCTACACGCCGAACTTCACGTACCAGCTGGACAAGCAGGCCCAGCACCTGGCCGCCGTGTTCAAGGAAGCCCAGGCGCGCGGCATCAGGGCGTTCGAGCCGACGCGGAAGGCGGAGGAGGAATACCTCGCGCTCGTCACCGCGCCGAACGCGATGACCGACTACCTCGCGAGCTGTACGCCCGGCTACTACAACGCCGAGGGGTCCGCGAAATCCAGCAACGATGGCTTCCTGCAGGGGCACTACCCGGAGGGCGGGCTGAAGTTCTACGAGATGCTCGCGGAGTGGCGCGCGAAGGGGGACTACGCGGGGCTGGTGGTGCGTTGACCGGCCCGGCGCGCCGACGCCGGGATCGATGAGGATGCCGGCGCGGGCGCGTCTCGATCGGTCCACCGGCGGCCGTTATAGTTCCCCGCTGGTGACACGGATCACGCGAACCGGGAGGACAGATCGATGGCTGGGGAATACGACGTGGCGCGCGCCTGCGTCGAGCAGGCGCTGGCACAGGCGGCGCGGCACGACGGCATGAGCGAGGACGCAATGTGCAACGCGCTGCTCGGCACCCTGATCGGGGTCATGGCCAAGGGTCGCACGCGCAAGGACCTGATGAGCTTCATCGAGTTCCAGATCGAGGCCATCGGCGAGGACGAGTTCGTGATCACCCGGGGCTGCTGACCGGCCCGCCGCGCGCCCCGGGATCAGCCACTGGCCCCGGCCAGTGCCTCGCGCAGCGCGGCGATCATCGCACGGGGGGGCGCTGGCTTGCCCAGGAAGCGGACGCCTGGCAGGTGCTGGAGTTCCTCACGCGACGCCGCGTCACGGTAGCCGCTGCTCAACACCACGGGGATGTCGATGCCGTCGGCGCGCAGCGCCGCGATGAGTTCCGTTCCGGTCATCTCGGGCATCGTCTGATCCGACACCACGACATCGAAGCGTGCAGGGTCCTCGCGGATCATCCGGAGCGCTTCGCGACCGTTTTCGGCAACCTGCACATCCATTCCTTCGAATTGGAGCATTTCGGCGAGGAACCCGCGGATGGAAGCCTCGTCGTCCACGATGAGCGCGCGACTGCCGGCGAGCACGGTGTGCAGGGGGACCGCCGGTGATGCCGTGCTCGCGGACGCCGATGGCTCCGCGGAATCGAATACCAGGGTGAACGTCGTCCCCCGCCCCGGTCCGGATTCGACGAGGATGTGGCCCGCCCCCTGGTGAACGATGCCGTGCACGACGGACAGCCCCATGCCGGTGCCGTGGCCGACCTCCTTGGTTGTGTAGAACGGTTCGAAGATGCGGGCGAGGATATCCGGCGGGATCCCGGCACCGCTGTCGTGAACGATCAGCCGGACGGACTGGGTGGTCAACGGCGCCAGGCACGACGTACACACCTCGCCGCCGGGCGCCTGTTCCAAGGCCGTGATTTCGATGATGCCGTGCGCTTCGATGGCGTCACGCGCGTTGACCAGCAGGTTGACGAGCACCTGGTGCAGATCGATCGGGTCGATACGGATCGCGCGGGAGGTCTGCGTCTGCATGTCCAGGTGAATCGAAGACGGAATCACCGAACGCATCATCTCCACGACTTCGCGCACCGCCATGTCCACCGGCAGCACGTGCCTCGCCGTTTCCGGTGTGGCCCGGCTGAATGTCAGCATCTTGGACACGAGCTCGCGCCCGCGTTCGCCGGCGCTGGTGACGGCCGTCAGGTACTCCAGCAGCTTGGCGTCACTCGCAATCGTCGGGTGCCCGCGTGCGAGGTTGCCGAAGCCGACGATCACCGCGAGGATGTTGTTGAAATCGTGCGCGATCCCCCCGCTCAACTGCCCCAGTGCCTCCAGGCGCTGCGCGTGTCGCATCTGCGTCAGCAACCGCTCGTGGGCGGCCGCGTGTTCGCGTTCCTCGGTGAGGTCTTCGCCGAGCCCGATGAAGCGGAAGTCGGCGTGCGGTGCGTCCACGCGCACGACGCGCGAGCGCACGATGCGGGTGCCGCGCCGCGGGGACTCGTAGTGAAACTCCAGCATGAACTCGGACTCTCGCCCGTCGACCAGGGCCTGCTGGTGCGCGATCATCTGCTCGCGTTCGCCCGCGCGAATCCGGTTCACCCAGTCGAGACCGGGGTCTTCCGCGGTGTCGAGGTCCAGAATTCGGCGGAAGCCGCGGTTGGTGTAGAGCGGCGCACCAGTGGCATCGGCGATGACAATGCCGATGGGCGCGTAGTCGAGAATCGCGTCCAGGCGGGCATCGGCTGCGGCCAGTCGCGCCGCCAGCCGGGAGTTCTCGGTGCGCAACCGCGCGAGTTCGCCCGCGTCCGAGGACGTCGTGCCAGGGGCGGCCGGGGAGGGCGGGATCTCCGGTGCGCCATCAGCGCTGTGCGTCATTCGCGCGGTTCTCCGGGATGTCCGGGTGGGGCGCGTCGGTCGTGGAGCCCTCCGTGGCTGTGACGGCGCGGCGCGATACCACCCGCACGTGCGCCAGGCACATCGGCAACGCTTGCGCCTCCAGCGCGTGCCCGCCGGTGTATGGAACGAGCGTCACACCCGCGTCACCGTGCTGTCAAACGGATTCTCACGGGACCGCCGGGGTATGCACCCGAAATCGGGTGCGTGGAAAGAATGAGGACAGGGCAGAGGGTGGTGGGCCCGCTCGGACTCGAACCGAGGACCAAGGGATTATGAGTATTTTATTAATCAATAAGTTACTGATCATTCGGCATTTGGCAAAATCAGTCGAAATGAGCCGAAATTTTGTTGATTCAATAGTTTGGTAGAGTTTCGCGCAGGTCGTCGAACCTGGGCAGTGTACCGTCAGTGTGCCTGCCGGCGGACGTTAATCGCGCTCGCTGCGGCGTGCCTCAGCAGCGCCTTTCTGCACAAGCCGTCGAACGCGCATCACAGGCGCCCTTGATCGATACTAACGCGCAGCGTTAGTATCGGACCCGCCGTGATCAAGTCTTTCCGCGATCGTGAGACAGAGCGAGTATTTCAAGGTGTGTTTTCGCGTCGATTTCCCAAGGAGATTCAGCGGGTCGCCGCGCGCAAACTCGAAATCATCGCTGCTGCGACCCAACTCGATACATTGCGGATCCCTCCCTCGAACCGACTCGAGAAACTCAAGGGAGAGCGCGCAGGCCAATTCAGTATTCGAGTGAATGATCAGTGGCGGATCTGTTTCACCTGGCGCAGCGGCGATGCGTACGACGTTGAGATCGCGGATTACCATTGAGGAACGAGTGATGGCCAAGAAGCGTGACATCCCGCCGATTCACCCCGGAGAAATTCTTCTCGAAGAATTCCTGGTGCCGATGGACATCAGTCAGTACCGCCTGGCCAAAGACATCAGCGTCCCGCAGCGACGGATCAGCGAAATCGTGCAAGGCAAGCGAGCAATCACAGCGGATACCGCGCTTCGACTTGGACGCTACTTCGCGATGGAACCGCAGTTCTGGCTGAACCTGCAGACCCGGTACGACCTGCAACAGGCCGAAACCGGTCTGGCCGGTCGTCTCGACGAGGAAGTCAGGCCTCGCGCGGCATAGGCGGGGATTTTACCAGGCGTTCAAAGCGCATTTGACGGCGCCGGGCCATACTGTCGGCGTACGTTGAGTAGGGGGCGCCCCCAGCTAAATTCGAAAGCGGGGGGCTGAAGCTTTGACGCGAGGAAGTGATCTACGATCGACGCATTTGGGCTCTGACGTCAGTGGCGCGGCGTTCGCGGCGGCTGTCCGAAAAAGGACCGCGTCCACTTATAACTCCGTATACTTCTTGCTGCTTCCTCGAGCCTTGGACACTGGATATTTCTCGGCATTCCTATCCATCTTCGAATTTGCCGCCTCCAGCAGATCTATGCCCAGCTTGTCTGCGAGCCTGACCAGATAGAGCAAGACATCAGCAGCTTCCTCGCTAACTTCTTGGTGTTTTTCGGGAGTTAGGTGTCCGGAATCACCATCGACGGCCCACAGAAAATGCTCTAGCAACTCGGAAGCTTCAATGCTCAGCGCGATAGCGAGATTTTTCGGCGTATGAAATTGCTCCCACTCTCGCTCCGCCGCGAATCGTCGCAACGCGTCTCGCAAGTCAGCGAGCCCATCAACCCTCGGGGTACTAGACCAGTCGGTCATAACTTGAATCTGTTCTCGTTATGCCACATGAGAAATTCTCTACTTGGCATGCTCATGGGGTTATCGGGTCGAAACTGGAGTTCCTTTCCGTGGTGTGCGTAGTACTCTCGTCCGTTCTGCCATTCTTGCCGCAGTCGTGGACTGACTTCGAGGCGAAGCTGAGGCGTCACTGTCACGTAGCCCAGATCGAAAAGTTTGTGCAGATCCGAGCGTAGCAAGATTCCATTGCTTACGCGGTGAGGACCGAGTTCAGCATAGGGCTTGATGTGTGCAGCTTCTAGAACTGGCAGCGTTTTTTCACCGGTAACCGCGCATCGGCGCTGATAGGCATCGGTCACCAGAACGCGAAATGCGCCCTGCCCCAGGCGGCCCTGCGTCAGGTAGGCTTCGCCAAAGCGCCGATCGGAAAACTCGGATTCGTCCTCGCTAGCGTCTTTTACTCCGTCGGTAAATGACATGGTCCGCCGGACCGACTCCCAGAGTGAACGTCCTTCGTCGGAGTCAGTGTCGTAGCTTTTCCCCGAGACGATATTAAGCGCGAAGCTCTTCGGAATCGGTATCCAGTCTTGACGCTTGAAGAAGAAGGGCTCAACGAGGACATTGCAACCAATGATGGGATCGAGGGTGTGGTCTTTGGGGCGATATCGTTGCACGCGAGTTCGAAGATCGCTGAACGAGGCTACGCCGTTCTTCTGCCCGAACGCATCCCATGCCAATGACGCAGGCAACGCAGAGTAGCGGACAAACCATCCTCCGCCGACGATGAAGTTTTTGGGGGCATGCAACTTGAAGAGAAACGGCTCGCCAGACTGCAGGACTTTGAAATTTCGGGATCCGCTCGGCTGCCAAAAGTTGACTTCGTCCGGCGCCAACCGCGCGAGGAAATCGAACCAGTCATCGTCTGTGACGCCGACCCATAATTTCATGGCAGATCGCCCAGGTTCCTGACTTCGGCCTCGCTGCGCAGTTGGTGCGCTTGCTGCAACAAGCTTGGCACGTGGGTAGTCGCGACTTCCCAAACGATGTCCGAATCAATTGCGAAATAGTGGTGGGCGATCAGGTCACGGAGGCGCGCTGGGCCTGCGCCGGCGTCCGGCAGTTTCGCCCGGACATCGTCAGGCAGCCTCTTGACGGCTTCGCCGATAATTTGAAGATTGAACAAAACCGCGTCGAATACGGCCTCGTCCATGCGAATCGAATCCGCTGTGTGGCGCGAGATGAAGCGGCCGATTTTCTCGGCGCTCTCAATCAAGTCGTCGAGGTAGAGCAACCAGCTACGCGACACGGATCAGGTCTTTCTCCACGTGGCTTCTGGCGCGAGGCTTGAGACCTTTCTCCGTCACGAGGTCGACCGGCCTGCCTAGAAGGCCCTCCAGGTAGTCCTTGAGCCCGAAGTAGCCGTCATAGGTCGCCGCCCGCTCGAATTCCACCAGCACGTCGATATCACTCTCGTCGCGAAGCTCGTCGCGCGCCGCAGATCCAAACAGCGAAATGTGCTTAGCGCCGAAGCGGGCCATGATCTCACCGCGGTGCCGGCTCAGCGTCTCGAGGATTGCGGCCTTGTCCATGTGCATTCCTTCGGTGGGAAGGTTCAGCACAGTCTGCCAGAGGTCGGGCACGTCGTCATCGGCGATAAATGCCGCGCGCGCATACCCATCTGCCCTGGCAGGCAACTCGCGAATTCTTTTACCTGTTGATGAAATGGTGGGCCCGCTCGGACTCGAACCGAGGACCAAGGGATTATGAGTCCCCTGCTCTAACCGACTGAGCTACAGGCCCGGCGAGAACTTCGTGCGATGAGATCCCCGGCGCGCGGTGACGCGCCGGGGACGCCGTTCAATCCAGGAACGTGCGCAGCCGCTCCGAGCGCGACGGGTGACGCAGCTTGCGCAGCGCCTTGGCTTCTATCTGCCGGATGCGTTCGCGCGTGACGTCGAACTGCTTGCCGACCTCTTCCAGCGTATGGTCGGTGTTCATGTCGATGCCGAAGCGCATCCGCAGGACCTTGGCCTCCCGCGGTGTCAGGCCCTCGAGCACCTCGCGGGTGCTGCGGCACAAGCCTTCGAACGTCGCGGAATCGATCGGCGACTGGATGTTGGTGTCCTCGATGAAGTCGCCGAGATGGGAGTCCTCGTCGTCACCGATCGGGGTCTCCATCGAGATCGGTTCCTTCGCGATCTTCAGCACCTTGCGGATCTTGTCCTCGGGCATCTCCATGCGCTGGGCGAGTTCCTCGGGGGTCGGCTCCCGGCCCTTCTCCTGCAGGATCTGCCGCGAGATGCGATTGAGCTTGTTGATGGTCTCGATCATGTGGACCGGAATGCGGATGGTCCGCGCCTGGTCCGCGATGGAGCGGGTGATGGCCTGGCGGATCCACCAGGTCGCGTAGGTCGAGAACTTGTACCCGCGACGGTATTCGAACTTGTCCACGGCCTTCATCAGGCCGATGTTGCCTTCCTGGATCAGGTCCAGGAACAGCAGTCCGCGATTCGTGTACTTCTTGGCAATCGAGATCACGAGGCGCAGGTTGGCTTCCACCATCTCTTTCTTCGCGCGGCGGGCCTTTGCTTCGCCGATCGACATGCGCCGATTGATGTCCTTGATCTCGCAGATCAGCACGCCGCTCTGCTGTTCGATCTCCACGAGCTTCTGCTGCACGACTTCGACTTCCGCCGAGCGCTCCTTCAGCATCGCCGCGAAGGGCTTCTTCTGGCGCTGCAGGCTCTTCAGCCACGCGCCATCGGTCTCGTGATCGATGAACATCTGCAGGAAATCCTTGCGCGGGATCCGGCACTGCTTCACGCAGACGTCCATGATCTCTTTTTCGTGCTGGCGGATTTCCTCGACCACCGCGCGCACCTTCTGCGCGAGCTGCTCGGACACGCGTGGCACGAGCTTGAACACGAGGAACTTCTCCTGCAGTTCCTTGCGCGCATCCTGGGTCTTGGCGTGGTTGCGGCCGTGCTTCTTGGTGGCGGCCTGCACTTTCTTCTGGAGGCGCCGGAATTCGTCGAAATGCGCCTTCACTTCTTCCGGGTCGAGTTGATTGGCCACCGGGTCCGAGGCTTCGTCATCGCTCGCTTCCTCATCGTCTCCAGCGGGGGCGGCAACCTCCGGGTCCGCCAGCCCTTCCACGTCCTCGCGGACCTCGGTGGCCTCGGCGGTGAGATCGATGAATCCGCCGATAAGGTCCGTGATCTTGGCTTCGCCCGAGACCGTGCGCTCGTACTCGGCGAGGAAGGTCTCGGCGACGGCCGGGAAATCCGCAAGCGCTGACAGCACCTGGTTCAGGCCGTCCTCGATGCGACGGGCAATCTTGATTTCACCCTCGCGCGTCAGCAGGTCGACGGTCCCCATCTCGCGCATGTACATGCGCACCGGGTCGGTGGTGCGGCCGAATTCGGTGTCGACTGCCGCGATGGCCGCGGCGGCTTCTTCTGCGGCTTCCTCGTCGACCTCCGGTTCGCTCATCAACATGGCATCGAGATCGGGCGCGGTCTCGTGGACCGTAATGCCCATGTCGTTGATCATGTTGATGATGTCTTCGATCTGCTCCGGATCGACGATGTCATCCGGGAGGTGGTCGTTGACTTCGTGGTAGGTCAGAAACCCCTGTTCCTTACCCTTCGCGATCAGTCGTTTCAGTTGCGATTGTTCGTCATTCGATTCGAGATCGTCGAGGGTTTCCATGCGCCTTACCTTGGGTCGGATACTGCTGAACCGAAAGGACATTTCGCGCCCTCCCGATGAGCGTTTTAGAGTGTAGTACAAAGCTGTTGTTCCGCCAGACGAAGCGGTGCGGGAACACGGTGTAGCCGCGGGATTATAACGGGCTTCCCGCGCGTACGGCCACCCGTCACGGGTCCGGCGGGCGCGCCTGCTTGAGCTTCGCGCGCACTGGCTCGGCCAGTTCACCCGGGCCGCTGACGGCGCCGCCGATGATCCGGCTGAAGTAGTTGCGCTGCGCGTGTCGCAGGATGCGGTCGAGCGCCCCTCTGAACTCCGCGGCCCAGAGATCCCGTGCCAGCATGATCCGGGGCGCGAGGATCTCGTCGATGAGCGGCATATGCGGGGTGTCGCGGTACTTTTCAAGCAGCGCTCCGGATGTCAGCCCCGGGTTGCCGCGCAGCGTTTCCAGCAGGTCCACGAGCAGCGCGAGCCTAGGATCCGACGTGACGTCGAGCGCGGGGAAACCGGTCGCCTCGGCGGCGAGCGCCGGCTCGTGCAACAGCAGCGCAAGTGCGCGGTTCAGCACTGGTTGGACACGCTGCTGCGTTGCGCGGTTGGGGGTGGCGCGCGGTGCCGTGGCGGGCCCTGCGCGCGCCGGCGCGGTTGCCGGCAGGTCCACCCGGGTCTGGGCGATTTCCGCCAGCCGTTCGAGCAGCAGCTGGCGGAACGTTCCCACCGGCACCTTGTGAATCAGCGGTTTGGCCAGTGCGACCAGGCGGGCACGGCCTTCGAGCGTGCGCAGGTCGGTGCGCGTGACGAGTTCACGGAACAGCAGTTCCGACAGTCCCACGAAGCGACCCGGCTGCTCGAATGCCTCCTTGCCCTCACGCCGGACCAAGGTGTCGGGATCGTCTCCCGCCGGCAGGAACAGGAACTGCGCCGTCCGGCCGTCCCGCATCAGCGGCAATGCGGCTTCCAGCGCCCGCCAGCTCGCCCGCTGGCCGGCAAGGTCGCCGTCGAAGCAGAACACGATTTCGGGCACCGCGCGGAACAGTCCCTCGAGGTGCTCGGCGGTCGTTGCGGTGCCGAGGGTGGCCACCGCGTACTGCAGGCCGTGCTGCGCGAGCGCGACCACGTCCATGTATCCCTCGACGATCAGGATCCGGGACAGCCGCGTATTCGCCTTCAGCGCGAGATCGAGCCCGTAGAGTTCCCGACGCTTGTGGAAGATGGGCGTTTCCGGCGAGTTGAGGTACTTCGGTTCCCCCTGGTCGAGCACGCGCCCGCCGAACGCGATACAGCGCCCGCGCCGATCGTGAATCGGGAACATGATCCGGTCGCGGAAGCGGTCATAGAAGCCGCCGCCGTCACGTTCCACCACGAGTCCGGCCTGGGCGAGGAGCTGCAGTCGTTCCGGGCTGACGCCCAGTTCGCCCACCAGCGCATCCCAGCCTGTGGGGGCATACCCGATATGGAAGCGCTTGGCGATTTCGCCCGTCAATCCGCGTTTCTTCAGGTAGGTCACGGCGCGTTCACGCGCCGGATGGGTGCGCAGGAGGCGTGCGTAGAACTTCTCCGCGTCGGCCATCACGGTGTAGAGCGGACCGTGATCGTCGCGCGGCGCCTCCACGCCGCCGTCGTATTCGACGGTCATGCCGACGCGACTGGCGAGGTCTTCGACCGCCTCGGTGAAACCCAGGCCGCCGTGATTCATCAGGAAACCGATGGCCGAGCCGTGCTGGCCGCAGCCGAAGCAGTGGTAGAACTGTTTCTCCGGGCTGACGGTGAACGAGGGGGTTTTCTCGTTGTGAAACGGACACAACCCCTGGAAATCACGCCCCGCCTTTTTCAGGGGCACGGCCTGGCCCACCACGTCCACGATATCGACGCGGGCGAGCAGCGAATCGACGAATGCGCGCGAAATACGGCCGGCCATGACACCCGATGCCCGCGCCGGGCGGGACGTCACTGGATTCTACGGGAGATCGCCCGCGGGGCGGCGGGTCAGCCGCCGGACAGGCGGGCCTTGACGGTGGCGCTGACGGCGGCGAGGTCGGCCCGTCCCACGAGTTGCGGCCGCAGGACATTCATGACCTTGCCCATGTCCTTGACCTGGGTCGCGCCGGTGCTCGCGAGCGCGGCGGCGACGAGCTCGGCGATTTCGTCCGCCGACAGGGGGGCTGGCAGGAACGCCTCGATGATCGCCAGCTCGGCGCGTTCCTTGTCCACGAGATCCGAACGCTGCGCCGCCTCGAACTGGCTGATGGAATCGCGGCGCTGGCTGGTGAGCCTGGTCAGGATGGCGACGATGGCCGTGTCGTCGGGTTCGATCCGCTGGTCGACCTCGACCTGTTTGATCGCTGCCAGCATGAGCCGGAGCGTCGTCGCACGGGTCTTGTCACCGGATTTCAATGCCGCCTTCACGTCGGCATTGATGCGATCCTTGAGCGCGGACATCGACAGGGAGGGGGCGGGGGTCCGCCCGCCACTCAGTAGGGGCGCGTCTTGCGCAGAGCGGAACGGGCGGCCTTCTTCTGCCAGCGCTTGACCGCCGCGGCGGCCTTGCGTTTACGTTCCTGGGTAGGCTTCTCGTAGAATTCGCGCTTGTGGACTTCGGCCAGCACGCCAGCCTTTTCGCACGCGCGCTTGAAGCGGCGCATCGCGATGTCGAACGGTTCGTTCTCGCGGATTTTCACACTGGGCATACGGGCTTTGGTTCCTTGCTATGACGCCACTCGAAGGCAGCGGATACTACCCATGACCCCACTGAATGTCCATCACTCGGCCCGGCCATCCGCCCCTCCCATGCACCCGTGAACGTTCTCGGCATCGAATCCTCCTGCGACGAGACCGGGGTCGCCGTCTACGCCGACCCCGGTGGCCTGCTCGCGCATCGGCTCTACAGCCAGGTGGCGATGCATCGCGCCCACGGCGGGGTCGTCCCGGAACTCGCGTCCCGCGATCACGTGCAGAAGCTGCCGCGACTCGTCACGGACACCCTGGCGGACGCCGGCCTGGGCATGCGGGATCTCGACGCGGTGGCCTTCACCGCCGGGCCCGGCCTGGTCGGCGCACTGCTCGTGGGTGCCATGTTCGCCCGCAGCCTGGCCTGGTCGCTCGGTGTCCCTGCGATTGGCGTGCATCACATGGAGGCCCACCTGCTGGCGCCGATGCTGGAACCCGAGCCGCCGGATTTTCCCTTCCTTGCGCTGCTGGTGTCGGGCGGGCACACGATGCTGGTGCGGGTGGCCGGGCTCGGAGACTACGAGATCCTCGGCGAATCCCTCGACGACGCCGCGGGTGAAGCGTTCGACAAGACGGCCAAGCTGCTGGGGCTTGGTTACCCCGGAGGACCCGCGGTCGAGCGCCTTGCGGAACAGGGCACGCCCCGGCGTTTCGTCTTTCCGCGCCCGATGACTGATCGACCCGGGCTCGATTTCAGCTTCAGCGGGTTGAAGACCTTCTGCGCAAACACGGTACACGCGCACGGCGGGGAGCCCGCCGCGCGCGCCGACATCGCGCGCGCGTTTACCGACGCGGTCGTCGACACTTTCGTCATCAAGTGCCGCCGGGCGCTGCGCGCGACCGGGCTTTCCCGGCTCATCGTGGCGGGCGGGGTCAGTGCGAACCGTGCGTTGCGGGCTGCGCTCGATCGCCTCGGGCGCGACGAAGGCGTGCGCGTGTACTACCCGCAGCCGCAGTTCTGCACGGACAACGGCGCGATGATCGCGTATGCGGGCTTCCTGCGGCATCGCGCGGGCGTCCGTGAACCGCTCGACTTCACCGTGAAGTCGCGCTGGTCACTCGAAGACATCCGCCTGCGCTGACGCCGGGACGTCCCGCGCAGACCTCCCGCCCCGCGGATTCAGGCGCGCCGTGCGCCGATGCGGCCTTCGGTGCCGGCGCGCAGCCGCCGGATGTTGTCGCGATGCCGCCAGAACACCGCGGCGACCATCCCGACCAGCGCCACCGCATACGCGAGGGGCAGCTTCATGCCGAGCGCGAACGCCGGCGTGAGGGCGGCCGCCGTGAGCGCCGCCAGCGATGAGTAGCGTGTCAGCATTGCGATTGCCAGCCATGTCCCCACGAACGCGACGCCGAGCCGCCAGTCGAACCCGAGAATCACGCCGATCAGCGTGGCGACGCCCTTGCCACCCTGAAAACCGAAGTACAGCGGGAAGAGATGGCCAAGGAACGCCGCGAGCCCGGCCCCCGCGATTGCCGCCGGCGGCAGGTTCAGCGTGACGCCGAGCGCCACAGGGACGAACCCTTTCAGCAGATCGCCGGCGAGCGTCGCTGCGGCCGGGCCCTTGCCGAACGCGCGCAGCACGTTCGTCGCGCCGGGGTTGCCCGAGCCCACTGTGCGCGGATCGCCCTTGCCGAGCGCGCGACATACGAGGATGGCCGCGGACAGCGAGCCGGCGAGGTAACTGGCAGCGACGTAGAGCGCAATCAGCATCGGGGTATTGCACTGGATGCCTGGCGGACGATCAAGTGGGCTTATACTGCGGACGCCCGCGTCCCCCTCAAGCACGATGAGCTGCCATGGATGTAGTGTTTCTGCACGGTCTTCGAATCGACACGGTGATCGGTATCTGGGACTGGGAACGGCGGCTCAAGCAGACGCTGATCCTGGATATCGACATGGGTGCCGACCTCGCAATCCCCGGTCGTTCGGATTCCATCAAGGACACCATCGACTACAAGGCCGTCACCAAGCGCATCTTCAAACTGGCGGACGAGAGCGCGTTCATGCTCGTGGAGGCGCTCGCCGAGAACATCGCGGACATCCTGCTGAACGAGTTCGGTATCCCGTGGGTGCGCATCCGGCTGAACAAGCAGGGTGCGGTGCGCCAGGTGCGCGACGTCGGCGTCATCATCGAGCGTCGCCGACCCGGCTGAACCACATGCCCAGGGTCTACGTCAGCATCGGGAGCAACCAGGATGCCGCGGACAACGTGCGACGCTGCGTGGACGCGCTGCGCGCGGAGTTCGGCGCGCTGGACTGCTCTCCGGTCTACGTGAATCCCGCCGTGGGATTCCCCGGGGACGATTTCCTGAATCTCGTCGTCGGCTTCGACACCGCGCGTGACATCCCGTCTCTCAAGTCATGGCTGCGCGCGCGCGAGGACGCGCAGGGGCGGGTCCGCGGGGCGGACAGGTTCGCGCCGCGCACGCTCGACCTGGACCTGATCGCCTACGGCGATGAAATCCATGCCGACCCACCGGCCGTGCTGCCGCACCCCGACATCCTGAAGTACGCGTTCGTGCTGAAACCTTTGGCCGACCTCGCGCCACATGCGTATCATCCGCTCGCACGCGAAACCTACGCCACGCTGTGGGCAAGACGGGCGGCGGACAGTCCCCCGCTGACCGAGTGGCGCGGTTTCTTCGAAGGTCATCCGCAATCAACCCCGGAAGCCCAATCCTGATGCCGAACGCGAGTTCCCGTGCCACCGGATCCGCCCTTTTCACCCGGCGCGCGCTGCTCGCGATCTGCGTGATCTGCCTGATCGGCTGCAGTCACCTGTTGAGCCCCGGCGAGGAACGTCGGCAGAAGAAGCTCGCCGTCGCCACCGAAACTTACCGCAAGCTCCTGCGCTGGGGTTACTACGAGGAGGCGGCCCAGTACCTCAAGGGCAACGGGGAGGAAGTGTCGCGTCCGGATCTCGCGCAATTGGCCCGCTACAAGATCAGCGGGTACCACGCGAGCGAAGAGCTGCGCAACGATACCGGTGACGAGGTTCGCCTCATCGCACTGATCGACTACTACGAAATCGACAGCGGAAACGCGCGCACGCTCCGCGACGAGCAGTACTGGTGGTACGACGCGGAAGCCGAGCGCTGGTACCTGGGTTCGCCGATGCCGGCGCTCGGCGCCCGCTGACGTCGCCGGGTCCGCGCGACGTCAGACGCCGCCTCAATCGAAGATGCTGCGTCCGCCGTCCACGGTGAGCACCTGCCCCGTCACGTACGGCGCATCCACCAGGTAGTGCACAGCCCGTGCGATGTCGGCGGGTTCCCCGAGCCGCGCGAGCGGGGTGCGCCCCAGGATTGCCTGCTGTTCCGCCTCCGAGGCCTCGCTGCTCCACAGGATCGCACCGGGCGCAATCGCATTGACGCGCACGTCGGGCGCGAGCTCCCGCGCCAGCGCACGCGTCACCCCGACGAGGCCGGCCTTGGACGCGCAGTAGATGGTGAACTCCGTGCGGGGCCGTTCGGCATAGATGTCCACGAGATTCACGATGAGCCCGCGCGACGCGCGCAGGAGCGGGGCGGCTGCGCGCGCGGTGAAATACGGCGCGCGCAGGTTGACGCCGAGGATTTCATCCCAGTCCGTCAGCGCGCTGTCATCGAGTGGCGTGGGCCGGAACACCGCGGCATTGTTGACCAGGAGGTCCATGCGACCCCAGCGGGCGGCGACCGCGCGCACCAGCGCATCGGGTGCCGCGGGATCCGTGAGATCGGCCCCCACCGCGAAGGTCGCGCCCCGCCGCTGTGCGTCGAGCGCCGCGCAGAGTCCGCGCGCGGCGGATTCGGAGCGATGATAATGCACGGCCACCCGCATCCCGCGCGCATGCAGCGCGGCGACGAGGTGCGCGCCCAGGCGCTGGCTGCCGCCGGTGACGAGCGCGACCGGCGCGGAATCCGCGGAGGCTGGCATGCAGAAGAAGGATCCGGACGATCGACAGGATGAAGGTAGCCGCGAGATTACCCCAACCGGACGCCGATGAAACAGCGCTTTCGGCGGTGCTCGCGCGCATGCTCGAAGACGACATTGCCCGGGCCGGCGGCTGGATATCGTTCGAGCATTTCATGGAGCGTGTGCTGTACGCGCCCGGGCTCGGCTACTACGTGGCGGGTGCGCACAAGTTCGGCCGCGGGGGGGATTTCGTCACGGCGCCGGAACTGACGCCACTTTTCGGGGCGTGTCTCGCCACGCAGTGCGCGGCGACGCTCGCACACGTCGGTGGCGGCATCGTCGAGTTCGGCGGCGGCAGCGGACGGCTCGCGGTCAGCCTTCTCGACGCGCTCGCGGCGGCGGGATTCGACGACGTGCCCTACGCGATCATCGAACTGAGCCCCGAACTGCGCGCACGCCAGCGCGCCTTCATCGCCGACACCGCGCCGTGGCTGCTCGCGCGCGTGCAGTGGTGGCAGGGGCCGCCGGCAACTCCCTGGACCGGCGTCGTTATCGCGAACGAGATCATCGACGCGCTGCCGGTGGTGTGTTTTGAGCTTGCCGACGACGCGGTGTGGGAGCGCGGCGTGACCAGCGTGCCCGGGACGGGATTCGAATGGGCAGCGCGGCGCGTGTCCGCTACCTTGCGCGACGAGATCCTGCACGCGCTGCCGCGCCCGCTCGCGGAGTACCCGCACGGCTATCGGTCCGAGCTCAACCGCCGCCAGGCCGCGTGGCTCGCGGACCTGCCGCGTTTCCTCGCGCGCGGCACCGTGCTGCTCATCGATTATGGCGATGACCGTGTCGACCACTACCATCCGCTGCGACGCGACGGCACGCTCAGGTGCTACTACCGTCAGCGCGTGCACGGCGACCCCTTCTGGTACCCGGGGGTGCAGGACATCACCGCGTCCGTCGACTTCTCAGCGCTCGCCGCCGCGGCCGGTGCCGCCGGATTCGAGATCGGCGGATTCGCCGAGCAGGCGCAGTTCCTGATCGCGTGCGGTATCACGGAACGGCTTGCCGCGCTGGACGGCGAGGGCGCCTGGCGCGCCGCGCAGGCGCTGAAGATCCTGCTGCTGCCGGACGAGATGGGCAGTCGCGTGAAGTGCATGACCCTGACCCGCGGCGATGCGGGTCGGGTGGTGGGATCGGCGCGCGACCTGCGCGATCGGCTCTAGGCGGTCCACAACGCAAATGTCCGGCGTTGAACCGCACCCAGCCGACCGGTGCGCAACTATCATCCTGGCGCAGGGTCAGAACGTCGTTCCCTGCAACCTCCAGCCAATCCCTCGGGAGAACCGGCAATGACGAAATTCCCCCTGCTCTGCGGACTCCTGCTCCTGTCGACGACGTGGCTGGCAGCCGCCGACGAGGACCCCGACGCCCCGGCCGCCCTGCCCGCACCGCAGGACGGGCAGCAGGTCGCAACCTTCGCCGGCGGTTGCTTCTGGTGCATGGAGCCGCCGTTCGACACCGTCCCGGGGGTGCTCGCGACCACGTCGGGCTACATCGGTGGCACGGTGGCCAATCCCACCTACGAGCAGGTTTCCTATGACGATACGGGTCATGCCGAAGCCGTGCAGGTGCTGTTCGATCCGTCGCGCGTGACCTACGACCAGCTGCTCGCTATTTTCTGGCGCAATATCGACCCCACGGCGCTCGACCATCAGTTCTGTGATTTCGGGCACCAGTATCGCAGCGAAATCTTCTACCACGACGAGGCCCAGCACCGCGCCGCGGTCGCCAGTCGCGAGGCCCTTCACCGCGACAAGCCGTTTGCAGGCGCCGTGGTCACACGGATTTCGGCCGCCGGCACGTTCTACCCGGCGGAGAACTACCACCAGGACTACTCCGTGAAGAACCCCGTCCGCTACAAGTACTACCGGTACCGCTGCGGGCGCGACCAGCGACTCGAGGAACTGTGGGGCGCGACACCCGAATGACCCATTGCAGTGGTTGGCGGAAAGGGTTCAACTACGTCAATCGCAGGGTGTCCAGGAACGGTATTCAATGAACGCACGGACCGCGCGCACACGAACCGACGACCAGCGCACGATCATGTTCGCCGACATCGTCGGCAGCACCTCGCTCTACGAACGGCTCGGCGATGCCGAAGCCCGGCGCTTCACTGCCGCGATCCTCGCGCGCATGGCGGAGATCGCCCGCGCCAAGCACGGCGAGATCCATGCCGAACTCGGCGACGAACTGATGTGCACGTTCCTCCAGCCGGCGGACGCGGCGGCGGCCGCCTGCGAGATGCACGCGCGCATCGGGGAGGAGTTCCCCGTGCCGCCGCAAGGCGATCGCCAGAAGTTGCGTATCGGCATGCACTACGGGCGGGTGGTCGGGCAGGGCGAGGATCTCGCGAGCGAGACCGCGAAGATCGCGCACTGGGCGGCGAGCAATGCCAAGGCGGAGCAGACGCTGGCGACCGTCTCCGTGATCGACTCATTGCCGCGGATGTTTCGCGCGGTGTCCCGTTTCGTCGATGATGAGACCTGGAATTTCGTGTCCTTCGAGCACGTGGCGCTCTACGAGATCATCTGGGACGTGGAAGCGATTACCGCGGCCGCGCTGGAAAGCCAGGACAGTACGGATGATCGCATCGAGCGGGTGTGCTTCAGTTTCGGTGGCGACACCATCACGTTGAGTGCCGAGCGCCCCGTGATCTCGGTTGGACGCAGCACGCAGAACGACCTGGTGGTCAAGCACGATCTCATATCCCGGCAGCACTTCACCGCGCAGTTCAGCCGCGGTCGCTGCACGATCACCGACAAGAGCACCAACGGCACCTTGCTGATCCCGGACGGCGGGGGCACCTCGCAGGTCGTCCGGCGCGATACCGTGCGCCTGCAGGGCAGCGGGCAGATCGTGGTCGGCAGCGCGCTGGGTGCGGAAACCTCGATCGCAATCCATTACGAGTGCCGTTGAGCACCGGTTCCGCCGCGGATCACGGCCGTTCGCGCGCGCGCGCTTCGCGTACGGCTGCGATGCGTGCCTCCCGGATGGCTGCCTTGATGGCATCGCCATCCCCGCCACGCGCAGCGATCGCACGGGTGTCCACGGTCCGGCACGCCGCGAGCGCGCCTTCGATGATGGCGGCCGGCGGATAGGGTCGCGGCGCAAGGTCGCCGCGGCCCTGCATGTCCAGTGCGCAGGCCGTGAGCACGTCGGTAAGCCGCGCCGGCCGGCGGAACGCGTCGAGCTCGGTGAGCAGATCCACCAATGTCGACGGCCGGAGTTCGCCGGCGCGATGAATCCGCAGGTGATGGCGGGCGACCGCGATCGCGAGCTCGCGCAGCGCGTTCGGCACGCGCAGACGCACGCACAGGGCGTCTGCGAGCCGCGCGCTGCGTTCCTCGTGTCCGGGGTGTCGCGGCAGGAGATGCGGCGGCGTCTCGGCCTTGCCGAGGTCGTGCACGAGCAGCGCGAAGCGCACCGCGACCGAGGCTTCGGCGCGCGCCGCGGCGGCGAGTACGCGCAGGATGTGAATCCCGGTGTCGATCTCCGGGTGATGGTGCGGCGGCTGCGGTACACCGAACAGGCGATCGATCTCCGGGAACAGCACACCGAGCGCGCCGCAGGCGCGCAGTTCCCCGATGAAGCGCTCCGGGTACGGTTCACCGAGCGCACGCTCGAGTTCGCGCCACACGCGTTCAGGGGTCAGCGTGGCGAGTTCACCGCTGCCGGCGAGCGTGCGCATCAGTGCGAGCGTCTCCGGCGCGATGGTGAAACCGAAACGGGCGGCGAAGCGGGCGACGCGCAACACGCGCAACGGATCCTCCACGAACGCGGGTGTGACGTGGCGGAGGATCCCCGCTGCCAGGTCCGCGCGCCCGCCGAACGGATCGATCACGCGGCCGTCCGCGTCTTCCGCCATGGCGTTGATCGTGAGATCCCGGCGCGCGAGATCCTGTTCGAGAGTGACGCTCGCGGCGGTATCGAATTCAAACCCGTGGTAGCCGGATCCGCGCTTGCGCTCGGTGCGCGCGAGCGCGTACTCCTCGTGCGTCTCGGGATGCAGGAACACGGGAAAGTCGCGGCCGACCTGCCGGTAACCCAGGCGCAGCATCTGCTCCGGCGTGGCGCCGACGACCACCCAGTCGCGATCGGCGATCGCGCGGCCCAGCAGGCGATCGCGCACGGCGCCGCCCACCTGGTAGATCTCCATCGCGCTCAGCGACGGGCGCGCCGGCGGTGCGCGTCGAACGCGCGCTGGCGCCGCGGGATCGCCAGCACCTGCGGCATCACGGCCGTGATCGGCGTCGGCGTGATCCCGAGCACGGCAAGACCCTCCGTGCCCGTGACCACCGAGTCGCGCTGGAGCGATCGCCAGTTATCCCGTGAAAACGGCTTGCCGGGCAGGTGCTCGCAGATTTCGGCCTGCACGCGGCCGAGCCAGTTGGGCAGCGCGAGCACGGGACACAGGTGGCCGGTATGACGCGCGGTGTATTCAACGATCTCACGCAAGGTCCACACGGCGTCCCCGCCGAGTTCGAAGCGCGTTCCGGTGGGCAGGTGATCGTTGTCCAGCACGCGCTCAAGCGCGGTCGCGACATCGCCCACGTAAACCGGCTGGAAGCGCACGTCGGCGCCCGCGAGCGGGAGGCAAGGCAGCCACCTGACGAGCTCCGCGAATCGGCAGAACAGGCCGTCTCCGGGTCCGAAGATCACCGAGGGCTGCAGGATCGCGGTCCGCAGTCCGGCGTTGGCCAGCACCTGCTGTTCGGCTTCGGCCCGCGAGCGCAGGTAACGGCTTGGCGCGTCCGGAGAGGCCCCGAGGGCGCTCATCTGCACGAACCGCGGTACCCGCGCCGCCACTGCAGCTGTCAGTGCACGCTGCGTCAGGTCGACATGCGCGCGGCGGAAATCGCGACCGTCGTCACGCCGTTCGTTCAGGATCCCCACCAGGTTCACGACGCCGGCGCACCCTGCAAAGGCCGTCGCGAGCGCCTGCTCGTCATACACGTCCAGTTCGATGCAGGTGACGTTGGGCAGCGGCCACAGCTCGCGCGTGTGGCGCCGGGCGCGGGTCAGCACGCGCACGTCCACGTTCATCGCCTGCAACCGGTTCGCGAGCGCGCGGCCGACGAAGCCGCTGCCGCCAAGAACGGCCACGACCGCGCGCCTGGCGGAGTCTTTCAACATGAACGGGAGGCTCCGGCGGGTTGCGTCATGGTCTTCATCCTATCCGCGAGCGTCCCGACAGTCACTCCGAGTCGCCATTCGTAGATCGCGGCGTAGAACAGCGCGCGCTTCACGTAACCTTCGGTCTCCGCGAATGGGATCAGCTCCACCCAGATATCGGGCGGCGTGCACTGCGCGCCCTTCAACCAGGCCTTCACGCGGCTAGGACCCGCGTTGTAGGCGGCGGCCGCCAGCGGAAAGCTGCCCCCGAACTGCCGCAGGACCTGGCGCAGGTATTCGCTGCCGATCGC
This sequence comes from Gammaproteobacteria bacterium, assembly GCA_050247235.1. Lineage (GTDB taxonomy): Bacteria > Pseudomonadota > Gammaproteobacteria > CAIKBL01. The sequence goes on along the minus strand of JBFWUN010000002.1, from coordinate 139,198 downwards.
GAGGTTTTTTTCCACCTCGACGAGTTCGCGGGGCGACCGCAGGTTCACCCCGAGATGCCGCGCGGTGGTGGCGGCGGTCGCCGGCATCACCTGCATCAGGCCGAGCGCGCCGGCCACCGAGCGCGCATCCGTGACGAATGCGCTCTCGCCGCGCACGATCGCGTAAATCAGCGCCGGCAGTACGCCGCGCTGGTGCGCGAATCGCTCGATCAGCGGCCGATGCAGCAGCGGAAAGCGGAGTTCGAGATCGTCGTACGACTGCAGCTGCCCGAGCGCCATGATCGTGCGGTCGTGCCAGCCCCAGTCGTGCGTCAGCACGGCCGCGATCTCCTGGGTCCGCCGGTCGCGGCCGGACAGTTCGTAATCGAGTTCGCTGCGCGCCTGCGCCTTCATGCCCAACCGGTAGAACTCCGCGGCGCGCACGAGTCCCGGCAGTGCCGCGACCTCCGTGCGCTCCGTCGCATCGGGGGCGATCGGCGCATGGGTCATCGTGTAGGCCGCGCCCAGCCGGTCGCTCGCCAGGAACCCGTAATAGTCGCGTTCCCTTGCGAGTGCCGCGAAGGCCGCGCGGGCCCGCGTGGCGCTGCCGGTCTCCTCCAGGGCGCGCGCCTGCCAGTAGCGCCAGCGCAGCGCGTTGGTGGTGGCGCCGCGCGGCGCCCCGCGCGTCCACACCAGGAGCCGTTCCCAGTCGCGCGCGCGCAGGCCTTCGCGCAGGCGCAGGCGTTCAATCGCATCGTCGACGCCCGCAGGCGTCACCGCGGCGAGGAACTCGCGCAGTTGCGCGTGGTCCTGCGACGCGGCGGCGAGCGCGAGCTCGCGGGTGACGAAGCCGCGGTCCGTTGGCGTGAACGCGTACTGCGGGCGCGCGACGCGCCACGCCTCGCGCGCCCGCGAAGCGTGCTGGCGTGCCAGCCGCGACAATCCGAAGGTCACGACATCGCGCACCCGCGGGGTATCGTGGCGGAGCGCCGGGATCTGCAGCGTCTGCGCCGGAGATTGCCATACCCGCACGAACAGGTCGGCGAGCGCCCGCTCGGACGGACGTGCGAAGCGGCGTGCGATACTTGCGGCGAACTGCGGATTGCCGGCGCGCGCCGCCAGCACGATGCGCTGCCAGACGAGATCGTCGTGCAGCACGCCGCGCGCGCGCAGGGTCGCGAACACCGGATCGCAGGGCGCGGGTTGCGAGCGTGGGTTCAGCCACATCGCCAGCGCGGTTTTCACGGCGCGGGGGGGCGTGCGATCCTTGAACTCGCGGGCGAGCGCGTGGCAGCGCAATTCCGGGTCACCCTGCGGCGTATAGGCGTCCATGAACAGGTCGAAGCGCCCCCGGCGCGCCGTTTCGCGCAGCCATTCGGTGCGCAGTCGCGCACCGAGCAGGGAGTCACGCTCGCGGGCGAGAAACGTCGTCACCTCGGGTTCCGGCAGGGCGCGCAGCCGCACACGGATTCCGTGGTACTCCAGGTACGGACGCAGCGGGTAGTCGCGCAGCGTGTCGAGCACTGTGGCGCCCGGCGGCACGCCGTTGATCGCCGCGGCGTACGCGGTACGGAACATGGCGCGCTGCTGCGCGAGATCTCCGGCCTGAACGGACAACGAGCAGACGAGGAAGATGAACGCGGAAAATTTCATGGGGACCATGGGAATGTGTGCGCAATTCTCGCCGCCGCCCGGAACGGGCGCAATGCCGGGGGGCGGTCGCCAGCCGTGGGGGTGCACGTGAACGGCGAACCGGTCGCGTCGCTCGCCGACCCGCTGATCCGGCTGCTGGGCGCACGGCGTACGATCCATGACTTCGCGCCTGCCGAGGTTTCCCGCGCCCGCGTGATCGAGGCAATCGAGGCGGCGTGCTGGGCGCCCAACCATCACCGGACCGAACCATGGCGTTTCTACCTGCTGTCGCGTGAGATCGGTCTGCAGGTGGCCGATCTCAATGCGGAGCTGGTGCGCGCGAAGAAGGGCGACGAGGCGGCCGACGCGAAGCGGCGCCGCTGGCGCGAGATGCCCGGCTGGCTGGTGCTGACGTGCACGCGCGGCGACGACGCGGCGCGTGAACGCGAGGACTATGCGGCCTGCTGCTGTGCCGCGCAGAACCTGGCGCTTGCACTGTGGGTGCATGGCATCGGCACCAAGTGGGGCACGGGCACGGTGACGCGCGACCCGCGCTTTCTCGCGCTGATTGGCGCGGATCCGGCGCGGGAGTTCGTGGTGGGACTGTTCTGGTACGGTTTCCCGGCCGCGGTGCCCAGGCAGGTGCGGAAACCGGTGACGGACGTGCTCCGCATCGTGGAGTGAACGGGTGTACTGGCAGCGTCGGCTGAGCGTCGACACGCGCGGACGCGCGACGCACGCGCTGACGCACGAGGTCGCGGCAATTGTCGCCGAACAGCCGCTCGTCTGCGGCCTCTGTCACGTGTTCCTGCGGCACACGAGCGCGTCGCTGGTGCTGACCGAGAATGCCGATCCCGACGTGCGCCGCGACCCCGAGGCGTTCATGCAGCGCGCGGTGCCTGACGCTGCGCCGTACTACCGGCACACCACGGAAGGCGCCGACGACATGGCGGCACACGTGCGCAACGTGCTCGCCGGATCATCGCTGACCCTGCCAGTCAGTGACGGGCGCCTGGCGCTCGGCACGTGGCAGGGGATCTACCTGTGGGAACATCGGGCCTCCGGGCATCGGCGTGAAGTGGTCGTGACTGTCCATGGCGCGTCGCCGACCGGCTGACCCGGTGATCGTCAACCAACCGACAAGGAGCAGAGGCTTATGGCCAAGGCTACGTGGAACGGCGCCGTGATCGCGGAGTCCCCGCGTTATGAAGTCGTCGAAGGCAACATCTACTTCCCGCCGGAGACCCTGAACCGGGAGTACGTGCGTGAAAGTGCCACGCACACCGTGTGCGGCTGGAAGGGTACCGCGAGCTATTACGACGTGGTGGTGGATGGCGAGGTCAACCGCGACGCCTGCTGGTATTACCCGCAGACGAAGGAGGCGGCCCGCAACATCGAAGGTTACGTGGCGTTCTGGCGCGGCGTGGAAGTCACCGCCTGAGCGATCAGCGCGTCGCGCCGAGCGCGAGGGCGCGCGCAGTCCGCTGACGCGCCGCGTCCTCCTGTTGCGCCGGATCCCACCCGGGGGCCGCCTCGGGCCACCCGGCGAACTGGCGTTCGACCAGCGCCGCGAGCGCCTGCGCGTGATCCGCGCGGGCGTTCAGCGCGGGGACGTACCGCAGGTCCTGCCCGCCGGCGGCGATGAACAGTTCGCGATTCTGCATCGCGATCTCCTCGAGTGTTTCGAGGCAGTCGACCGCGAATCCAGGGCAGACCACGTCCACCGTCCGGACCCCGGCGCGCGCCGCGGCTTCCAGCGTGCGATCGGCATAGGGTTCGAGCCAGCGTTCGCGACCGAAGCGTGACTGGAACACGACCTGCCAGTCCGCGGAGGCAAGCCCCAGCCGCGTCGCCAGCAGACGGGCGGTGGCCTGGCACTGGCAGAAGTACGGGTCTCCCTGGAGAAAATAACGGTACGGCAGACCGTGGAACGAGAAGTACAGGCGATCTGCGCGCCCCGCGCGCTGCCAGTGTTCCTCGATAGAGCGCGCGAGCGCGTCGAGATATGCGGGGTCGTCGTGATAACCGGACACGAAGCGCAGGTCCGGCACCCAGCGCCACCGCTGGAGCGTCGCGCTGACCGCGTCGAACACCGAGCCGGTGGACGGGCCCGAGTACTGGGGATACAACGGCAGCACCACCAGCCGGCGCGCACCGGCCGCGCGCAGCGCGGACAGCGCCGCGTGAATCGACGGTTCCCCGTAGCGCATTGCCAGCGCCACCTGCACCCGGCCGGGGGTCGTGGCCTGCAGGCGCGCATCGACGGCCGCGTGCAGCGCCCGCGACAAGGTCAGCAGCGGTGATCCCTCGGCGGTCCAGATGCGGCTGTAGGCGCGGGCCGAGCGGCGCGGGCGCACGTTCAGGATCACGCCGTGCAGCAGCGGGAGCCATATCCAGCGTGGCAGTTCGACCAGGCGGGGATCGGACAGGAATTCCGCGAGGTAGCGGCGCACCGCGGTCGGGGTAGGGGACTCGGGTGTTCCGAGGTTGCACAACAGGACGCCGAGCCGGCCGATCGTTGCGTGCGAGTGCGTGCGGGCATCGAGACCGGTGTAGGGTGACTTGAACAGCGACACGGACGCACGCGACCGGATGAAGACGCCCGAATGTTAACAGGAGCAGCCTGCATGCTGATCAAATCGACCCTGGCGTGCGCGCCGTTCATCGCGAACGACGGTTGCCGTATCCGCGAAGTGCTGCACCCGTCGCACGACCCCGTGGACCTGCCGTACTCGCTGGCGGTCGCCGAGGTGGAACCGGGCGCCGGCACGTTCCGGCATCGCCTGCGGCAGGACGAGGTCTACTACCTGCTCGCAGGTACGGGCCGGATGCACGTCGACCTCGACGCGCGGATCGTCGGCGCGGGCGACGTGGTGCACATCCCGGGCGGTGCGGTGCAGTGGATCGAGAACGTCGGCGCGGAGACCCTGCGCTTCCTCGCCCTCGTCAGCCCGGCGTGGACCGCGGCAGACGACGAGCGACTCTGAAGGAGGCCACGATGAATCACGCACGTCTGCGTGTCTCCCCGGACACCCGGGTCGATCTCGCGAAGCGCGATCCGTCCGACCGGACGGGCGTGCCGTCGGACAAGGTGGGGCGCGTGGCGCGCCTGCGGGAGATTTCGGCCGAGATCGACGCGCTGCAGGACCGGCTCTACGCCGGGCAGCGGCACCGGGTGCTGATGGTGCTGCAGGGCATGGACACGTCGGGCAAGGACGGCACGATCCGGCATGTGTTCAGCGCGGTGGATCCGCTCGGCGTGCGGGCGCACAGTTTTCGCGCGCCCGCGGGAGAGGAACTCCAGCACGGCTATCTCTGGCGGATTCACCGGCAGGTGCCGCGCGCCGGTGAGCTCGTGATCTTCAACCGCAGCCACTACGAAGACGTGCTGGTTGTGCGCGTGCACGGCCGCATCGACGCGGAAGAGGTGCGGCGGCGGCTCCGCCAGATCCGCGAGTTCGAACAGATGCTGGCCGACACCGGTACCGTGATCGTGAAGTTCTTCCTGCACATCTCGCGCGACGAGCAGCGGCGGCGCCTGCAGGATCGGCTGGACGATCCGAACAAGCGCTGGAAGTTCGATCCTGGCGACCTCCACGAACGCGCCCACTGGGACGCCTACATGGCCGCGTACGAGGAGGCACTCGGCGCGACGTCCAGGCCGTGGGCCCCGTGGTACATCATCCCGTCGGACTCCAAGTCGACCCGCAACCTGCTGGTCAGCACCGTTCTGCGGGACCGCCTGAACGAACTGGGGCTCGAGTATCCGCAGCCGGTGTCGGACTACGGCGGGCTCGTCATCGAGTGACCGCCAGGGTCCGGGCCGAGGACACGCCGCGCGGGAGGCGCGGCGCGGAAGGGGCCGGGCATGGCCCGGCCGGCGGTGGAGAGAAGGTCGCGGCGGCGCTTCAGCGCCCGGCGATCCCCGTCGACGTCTTGTGTCCGTCGTGCAGCAGGCCGTGGATGAAGCGGTTCGTGCTGTACAGGCCGGACAGACCGCCCTTGCCGTACTGCTCGCAGGCGGTCCGGATGTGGGTGGCGTAGAGGTAGGGGATTGCACAGTACTCCGCCGCGCTGGCGGTGCCGGACGCCAGCAACAGGGTGGCGGCAATCAGGCCGTGTCTGCGTGTCGCGTTCATGAGTCAGTCTCCTCAGTGATTGAATGCCATCAAACCAGGAGCAGCTCGCTCGTCGCCCCGTCTTCTGCCCGAACCGTGTCTGCTGCGTTGCGGCAAAGAATAGTGGGGCGCCCAGCGTTGAACAACGCGGTTCCAATGGAAATACTGTTCACTATGAGTGAACAGAGAACGTGATCGAGTGGACAAACTCGCCAGCATGCAGGCATTCGCCGCGATCGCCGAGCACGGGGGATTCTCCGCCGCGGCCGACGCGATGCGCCTGTCCAAGGCCATGATCAGCAAGCACGTCCAGGCCCTGGAACGGCACCTCGGCACGCGTCTCATCAACCGCAGCACGCGCCGGATTGCGCTCACCGATGCCGGGCACGCCTACCTGGAAGGATGCCGCCGGATCCTGGCGGACGTGGAGACGCTCGAACAGCGCGTCGCCGGCTTCGGCAACCGTCCGCAGGGCTTGCTCAAGGTACTCGCGCCCACGTCGTTCGGGAGCTTCCAGCTCGCGCCCGCCCTGGCCGGCTACGCGGAACTCTATCCCCAGGTACAGGTGCAGCTGACCTTGAGCGATCGTCCGCACGGACCGCTGGAGGAAGGCGTGGATCTCGCGCTGCACGTCGGCGCGCTGCCCGATTCCTCGCTGGTGGCGCGTCAGATCGCCGAGGTGCGGCTCATCGTGTGCGGTGCGCCCGCGTACTTCGCGCGCCACGGCGAGCCTGCCACGCCGGCGGCGCTCGTCGCGCACAACTGCCTGCGTTACTCGCAGGGCGCGCGCAAGGGCATGTGGCTGTTCCGGGAAGAAGGCCGCACCGCGCCGATGCGCGTGCATGGCGACTTCGAGGCAACAACCGGCGACGCGGTGCGGATGGCGGCGCTGACCGGTCACGGGCTTGCCCAGCTGCCGAGCTACATGCTCCGCGCCGATCTCGCCAACGGGTCACTGCGCGAGACACTCGCGGATTTCGCGCCGGCGCCAGTGCCGCTTTACGCGGTCTACGCGCACCGCGAGCTGTCCGCCACGGTGCGTGTGTTCATCGAGTTTCTCGAACGGCATTTCCACACGCACGCCTGAGGGATCGTGCAGGTCCCACGGCGCGATCGCTGTCCGTCAATGCGCCGGCGCGGCGATCTCCGCCGGCGCGTGTCCTTGCTTGTGCGGCGCGTGCGGATGCCAGCCGACCGCCGCGATCATCACGGCGAAGCCGAGCACGTACGCCAGCATGACGTGCCAGCCGTTCTTCAGCCAAGCGCCGACCGAACGCGCCTCCGGGTACATGTTGGACAGCGCGACGCCGGCACTGGAACCGAACCAGATCATCGAGCCGCCGAAGCCGACCGCGAAGGCCAGCACACCCCAGTCGTAGCCGCCCTGTTTCAGCGCAAGCGCGGTCAGCGGGATGTTGTCGAACACCGCCGACACGAAGCCGAGCCCCATCGCGGTGGTCCAGGACGCGACGGGCAGCTTCTCCACCGGCATCATCGACGCGCACCCGACCAGGGAGAGCAGGAACACGGAACCCATCGCGGTCTCGGGCAGCACCTCCCAGTCCGGCCGGCGCAGCCAGAGGGTCGCGAAGATCGCCACCCACACCGCCACGCCGATGAACGGGAAGCTGCTCGCGAGCTCGGGATGCGCCGCGTTGACGTAGATGTTCGTCCCCATCGCCGCGACGAGGATCGTCGACACGATGTAGATGCGCTTCCAGTCGACGTGCGTGTGCGCGTGGGCGTTCTTCAGGATCGGCGAGAACCGCTGCTGCTGGATCGCGGCAGGGATCCCGCTCACGACGAGCGCGACGACCGAGGCACTGTAGGCGTGAACGACATCGAGCGGTGATACGCCGTCGATCCACATCATCGTGGTCGTGGTGTCACCGACCACGCTGCCGGCGCCCCCGGCATTGGATGCCGCGACGATGGCGGCGAGATAACCGATGTGCACCTTGGCCCGAAAGAGCTGATGGGCCATCGCGCCGCCGATCAGCGCGGCCGCGATGTTGTCGAGGAAACTCGACAGCACGAACACCATCACCAGCATCAGGAACGCGCCTTTCCAGTCGTCCGGCAGGTACTTCGGCAGGATGACAGGCACATGGCTCTTCTCGAAATGGCGGGCGAGCAGCGCGAATCCCATCAGCAGGCAGAACAGGTTCGCGAACGTCACCCATTCGTGCGCGAAGTGCCCGGCGAGGCCCGCGATACCCGGTCCGGTGTGAAAGCCGGTGAACACCACCTTGTAGAGCGCGATCGTGATGACGCCGGTCAGTCCGACCGCAAGCGTGTGGTGGTGAAACAGCGCGACCCCGAGCAGGGTCAGTGCGAACAGGATGAATTCCACGGGAATGCCGGCGACCGCCGGTCCGTCCGCGGCTGACACGCCCACGGGCAGCAACGCCAGCAGACCCCCGACCCCCCACGCGCCGCGGCGAAGCAAAGCGCGTCCGCGGCCGACGACCCCCGGCCGGATTTCCATTTTTCCCACAAACCCTCCCGTGTGACGGACCGCGGCGCGCGGACCGGGCGCCAGTCTATTGAATGGAATACCGCAGTAAATGGGGGGCGATGAAATTTCTTGCGAACTCGCGCGGAATCGGCGCTCCGGAAGCCGCATGACGCACCGGACTCGGGTTAGAATCCACGCGCGCCGGGAGTCGGCGCGCGCACCAGAAGAATGAACACGTGCGTCCCGTCGGGGACGTGCGAACCACGGATGCCCTGCATGGCCTTGTCTGCCTCCAGGCGGCGCGCCGCGTGCGCGATCGCCGCGTTGTCCCTGTGGCTCGCTGGGTGCGATCGCGCCGCGCCACCCCCCGCGCCGCCCGCGGGTCCGCCGCCGGTCAGCGTCGCCGCCGCGATCACGCGCGACGTGCAGATGTCGGACGAATTCCCTGGACGTATCGAGGCGGTGGAATCGGTCCGCATCCGGGCGCGCATCAACGGTTACCTGCAATCGATCCACTTCAACCCCGGCGCCGAGGTTGCCCGCGGCGCGTTGCTGTTCATCATCGATCCCCGTCCCTTCGCCGCGCGCGTTGCCGAGGCCGAAGCCGCGCTCGCGAACACCGACGCCCAGCTCACGCTCGCCCGCACGGAGAAAGCCCGGCAGGCGCGCATGCTGCAGGACCGTGCGACGAGCCAGCGCGAGTACGATGCTGCCGCCGCGACCGTCGGCACCCTGGAGGCGGCTCGCCGGGCCAACCTGGCGGCGCTCGATACCGCGCGCCTCAACCTTGACTACACCCGCATTGTCGCGCCGATCGACGGGCGGGTCGGCAAGCAGGAAGTGACGGTCGGCAACCTCGTGCAGGGCGAGGCACCGGATTCCCCGGTCCTGACGACGATGGTGTCCGTCGACCCCGTCTACGTGTCTTTCGAGGCGGACGAGCAGGCCTACCTGAAATACATCGCCGTGGCGCGCAGCGCGGCGCTCACGGTGGAAGTGGGCCTTGCCGACGAGCCGGGATTCCCGCACCGTGCGCAGCTCGAATTCGTCGACAACCAGGTCACGGCGACCACGGGCACCGTGCGGATGCGCGCGCTGCTCGCGAACCCCGCACGCCGCTTCACGCCGGGACTGTTCGCGCGAGTCCGGCTGCATGCCACCGCGGCCGCGGAGCACGCCGTGCTCGTGGCCGAACGCGCGATCGGGACCGACCAGAGCAAGCGCTTCGTGCTCGTGGTCGGCGCGGACAACGTGGCGAACTACCGCGAGGTGACGCTCGGTCGCCAGGTCGGTGAGCTGCGCGTGATCACCGCGGGCCTCGACGCGGGCGAAGTGATCGTCGTCAACGGTCTGCAGCGGGTGCGGCCGGGTTCGCCGGTGACACCGCAGACCGTCCCGATGGAGAAACCCGCCGCGGAGCTTCCGGCCGACGCCGGGCCCTCGGCATGAACATCTCGCGGACGTTCATCGATCGCCCGATTTTCGCGGGCGTGCTGTCCACCCTCATCTTCCTCGCCGGGCTGATCTCGATCCCGCTGCTGCCGGTCTCCGAATACCCGGACGTCGTACCGCCGTCGATCGTCGTCACCGCCACGTATCCCGGCGCCAACCCGCAGGTCATCGCCGAGACGGTCGCCGGACCGCTCGAGGAACAGATCAACGGCGTGGAGGGCATGCTCTACATGTCGTCGATGGCGACGACCGACGGCATGCTGCAGCTCACCGTGACATTCCGGATCGGGACCGACCCCGATCTCGCGGAGACGCAGGTACAGAACCGCGTGCAGCGCGCGTTGCCGCGCCTGCCAAACGAGGTGCGCCAGTTCGGCGTGATCACGCAGAAGCAGTCACCGAACCTGACGATGGTGGTGCACCTGCTGTCGAGCGACGCGCGCTACGACGAGCTGTACCTGCGCAACTACATCGCGCTGAACATCCGCGACAACCTGCGCCGTCTGCCCGGAATGGGCGACGTCATGATTTTCGGCGGCGGCGACTACGCGATGCGCGTGTGGCTGGATCCGCACAAGCTCGCCGCGCGCAGCCTGACCGCGGCCGACGTCGTGCGTGCGATCCAGGAGCAGAACCAGCAGGTCGCGGCCGGCGTCATCGGCGCGCCGCCGGCGGGCGAACATGTCGAGTTCCAGCTGTCCGTGAACACGCAGGGCCGGCTGGCGACCGAGGCCGAGTTCGGCGAGATCATCATCGCCACCGCGCCGGATGGCGGGATCCTGCGGCTGCGCGACGTTGCCCGCATCGAACTCGGCGCCGGGGACTACTCGCTGCGCAGCCTGCTCGACAACAAGCCGGCGGTTGCCATCGGCATCTTCCAGGCCCCGGGGTCCAACGCGGTGGCGCTGTCGCGCGCGGTGCAGCGCATGATGGCCGAACTCAAGCAGGACTTTCCCCAGGGACTCGACTACCAGGTGGTGTACAACCCGCCGCAGTTCGTCGAGAAGTCGATCCGCGCGGTGGTCACCACCTTGCTGGAGGCGGTCGCGCTGGTGGTTATCGTCGTCATCATCTTCCTGAAGACGTGGCGCGCATCGATTATCCCGTTCGTGTCGGTGCCGGTGTCGATTGTCGGCACTTTCGCGGTGATGCTGGTGGCGGGGTTCTCCATCAACACGCTGACGTTGTTCGGACTGGTGCTCGCGATCGGCATCGTCGTCGACGACGCGATCGTCGTCGTCGAGAACGTCGAGCGCAACATCGAGATGGGGTTGAACCCGGTGGCCGCCACGCGCCGGGCGATGGAAGAAGTGTCCGGCCCGATCGTCGCGATCGCACTCACGTTGAGCGCAGTGTTCGTGCCGATCGCGTTCATCAGCGGGCTCACCGGGCAGTTTTATCGGCAGTTCGCGCTGACGATCGCGATTTCGACCGTGATCTCCGCGTTCAGCTCGCTGACGCTCTCCCCTGCGCTCGCGGCCACCCTGCTGCGCAGCCATGATGCGCCGAAGGACGCGTTCACGCGCCTGATGGATCGCCTGTTCGGCTGGTTCTTCAACGGGTTCGACGCGGTGTTCCGGGTGGCGGGGCGCGGCTACGTGCACGGGGTGCGTGGCATCCTGCGCGGAAAGTTCGTGGTGCTGCTCGTGTATATCGGGCTCATCGCGTTCACCGCGTACGCGTTCAGGCAGGTGCCGTCGGGTTTCATCCCGGGCCAGGACAAGCAGTACCTGATCGGCATGCTGCAGCTGCCGGATGGCGCGTCGCTCGATCGCACGGAGGAGGTGGTGCGCCGGGTCACGGAGATCGCGCTCGACACCCCGGGCATCATCAACGTCGTCGGTTTCCCCGGCATGTCGATCAACGGCTTCACGAACTCACCGAACGCCGGGGTGTTCTTCTTCGGCCTGTCCGATTTCGCCGAACGCGAGACCCCGGCGCTCAAGGCGCCCGCGCTGGCAGGTACGCTCAACCAGCGGCTGGGCGCCATCGAGGACGCGTTCATCGCGGTGTTTCCATCGCCGCCGGTGGACGGGTTGGGGGCGATCGGCGGTTTCAAGCTGCAGCTGGAGGATCGCGCGGGTCTCGGCAGCGAGCGGCTCTTCGGTGCGCTCCAGGAAGTGCTGATGAAGGCCTGGCAGTCGCCGGAACTCGTCGGCGTGTTCTCGAGCTACCAGATCAACGTGCCGCAGCTCTTCGCGAACGTCGATCGCGAGAAGGCCAAGCGCATGGGCGTGAACCTGAACGACGTGTTTTCCACGTTGCAGGTGAACCTTGGTTCGCTCTACGTGAACGACTTCAACCGTTTCGGCAAGACGTACCGGGTGATCGTTCAGGCCGACTCCGCGTACCGCGCATCGGCCGAGGACATCGCGGCACTGAAGACCCGCAACGCGACCGGCGAGATGGTTCCGATGGGGGCGATCGTGGACGTTCAGCCGAGCTTCGGCCCCGACCGCGCGATGCGCTACAACGCGTTTCCGGCCGCCGACATCAACGGTGCCGGCGCGCCGGGCGTGAGTTCCGGGCAGGCGCAGGACGCGATCCGGCGGATCATCGAGGAGACGGTACCCCGCGGCATCTCGTTCGAGTGGACGGATCTCGTCTACCAGGAGATCCTCGCCGGCAACACCGCGGTGTTCGTGTTCCCGCTGTGTGCGCTGCTGGTGTTCCTGGTGCTCGCCGCGACATACGAGAGTTTCAAGCTGCCGCTCGCGGTCATCCTGATCGTCCCGCTGTGCCTGCTGTTCGCGATCAGCGGCGTGTGGCTGACGGGAGGCGATCGCAACATCTTCACGCAGATCGCGCTGTTCGTGCTGATGGGGCTCGCATGCAAGAACGCGATCCTGCTCGTGGAGTTCGCGCGCGAGTTCGAGCTGCGCGAACCGCTCGCGGGGCCCGTAGTGGCCGCACTGCAGGCGTGCCGGATGCGTCTGCGTCCCATCCTGATGACATCCTTCGCATTCATCATGGGCGTGCTGCCGCTCGTCACGTCCAGCGGCGCGGGCTCCGAGATGCGCCATACGATGGGTATCGCAGTGCTGTCCGGCATGCTCGGCGTCACCTTGTTCGGACTGTTCCTGACGCCCGTCTTCTACGTGCTCCTCCACCGCAAGCCGCGCCCCGCGCGCCAGGTCACGGTGCCCACCTCGGAAGGCGTGACATGAAACGGGCGGTCGCGCTCGGGGGCCTGCTCGCGATCGCCGGCTGCTCGCTGGCCCCGGAACTGCCCGCGCCGGAGGTGCCGACCCCCGTGGCGTACAAGGAAGCCCCCGGCGAGTTCACCGGCGACTGGAAGGTCGCGACGCCGGCCGACGACGCGGACCGCGGTGCCTGGTGGACGGTCTTCCGCGATCCAATGCTCGACGACCTCGTCGCGCGCGCGACGGCGGAGAACCCCGGTCTGCAGGCGGCGCTCGCGCGGGTCGAAGCGGCGCGGGCACTCGTCAAGGTGGCGAAGTCAGCGCAGCGTCCGCGACTCGATCTCGGGTTCAGCGGCGCGCGCGTGCAGCCCAGCAAGGTCCCGCCGCTGTTCGGGAACGATGTCCGCGAACGCTACACCACGCTGAGCGCGCGCATCTTTGCGAGCTACGAACTCGATCTCTTCGGGCGCGTGCGCGACACCGTGGCCGCGTCGCGCGCCGATCTCGGCGCCCAGCGCGCGCTCTACGCCGGGCTGCTGCTCACCCTGCAGAGTGACGTCGCGGAAACCTACTTCCTGCTGCGCGCCGCCGACGACGAACTGGCAGTGCTGCGCGGAACCGTGAAGCTGCGCGAGGAGGCGGTGCGCCTGCTCGAGAGCCGCCTGCAGGCCGGCGGTATCGGGGAATTCGACGTCCGCAGCCAGCAGGCGGACCTGGAAATCGCGCGGGCGGACGTGCAGGCGACCGAGCGTGAGCGCGCGCAGTACGAGCACGCGCTCGCCGTGCTGTGTGGCCGTGCGCCGGCGGAGTTCACCTTGGCGCCGCGGCGGCCGGGACGTGCGCTGCCCGCGATTCCGCCCGGCCTGCCGTCCACCCTGCTCGAACGACGGCCGGACATCGCGGCCGCCCAGCGGCGGATGGTCGCCGCGAATGCCCGGATCGGGGTGGCGAAGGCCGCGTTCTATCCGGTGGTGAACCTGACTGCCGACTTCGGCGTCGAGGGCACGGGGTTCGACAACCTCTTCGAGTGGAGCAGCCGCACCTGGGCGCTGGGGCCGGCGTTCGGGGCGATAGCGAGCGGCGCGCTGGCGTCGCTGCCGATCTTCAACGCCGGGCGCAACGAGGCCAATCTCGCGGCCCGCGAAGCCGAGCTCGATGCGGAGATCGCCACGTATCGCCAGACCGTGCTGAACGCATTCGGCGAAGTGGAAGACGGGTTGTCGGGGCTGCGCACTCTGGCCGGACAGATGACCGCGCTGACGAACGCAATCGCGGCGGCGGAGGACGCGTACCGCATCGCGACGGCGCGCTACGAAGCGGGCGCGACCGGCTTCCTGGAAGTGCTCGACGCGCGGCGGACCCTGGTCGCGGTCCGGCGCCAGGAGGCTCGGCTGAACGGCGCCAGGGCAGCCACCACCGTCACGCTGATCCGCGCGCTCGGTGGCGGCTGGTAGGACGCTGGCATGTCAGCCGAGGGTCGGCGTGAGCAGCGCGTGCGACACCATCGTGAGCGTGTAGGCCCAGCCGAGCACCCCGAAAATGACGAAGCCGAGCGTGCCGAGCGTCTCCGAATGCGTGGCGTTCATGGTCGTTCCTTTCGCTGGTTGGGACAGAGGACCGAGCGTGTCGGTCGCAAGCAAGTGTGGGCGGCGGGTGTATCGCGGGAATTGCAGCGGACGCGTGCATGTAGCGGGAATGTTCCCGCTTCGTATCCACGCGCGCGGTGCGTCCGCGCGCTCGCGCCGCCTGCCCGGGCCTGCTAGGCTGGCGCCCCTTCCGACGCGGCGGAGACGCTTCCCATGACGGCGCGGGTGTTCATCGACGGCGAAGCCGGCACGACCGGCCTGCAGATCCGGGCGCGGCTCGCGGATCGGCGGGATCTCGCGCTGGTCAGCATTGCCCCTGAGCACCGCAAGGATCCCCGGGCCCGCGCTGACCTGCTGAACGACGTGGATCTCGTGATGCTGTGCCTGCCGGACGACGCGGCCCGCGAAGCCGTGGCGATGATCTCGAACCCGGCGGTGCGCGTGATCGACGCCAGTACCGCGCACCGCGTCGCGCCGGACTGGGTGTACGGCTTTCCGGAACTCGACACGGCGCAGGCCGCGCGGATCGCTGCGGCAACCCGCGTCGCGAATCCCGGCTGTTACCCGACGGGCGCGATCGCGCTGATCCGCCCGCTCGTCGCCGCAGGGCTGGTGCCGGCCGATTATCCGCTGACGGTCAACGCGGTGTCCGGCTACAGCGGGGGCGGTCGGAGCCTCATCCAGCGTTACGAGGATCCGGCGGCGCCCGATCGGCTCGATGAACCGTTCTGGTTGTACGGGCTGAGCCTGGAGCACAAGCACGTGCCCGAACTCCAGCGGTACGGCGGCCTGACCCGGCGGCCGCTGTTCGTGCCGAGCGTGGGGCGGTTCGCGCAGGGGATGCTGGTGCAGGTGCCGCTGCAGCTGTGGGCGTTGCCGGCACAGCCGAAGGTGGCCGACGTCCACGCGGTGCTCGCCGATGCCTACCGCGATCAGCCGTTCGTGAAGGTCGTGTCGCGCGAGGCATGCGCCGCGGTCGAACGGCTCGCGCCGGAAGGGCTGAACGGCACGAACGAGATGCACCTGCATTGCTTCGGCAACGAACGCCATGGGCAGGTGGTGCTGTCCGCGCTGCTCGACAACCTGGGCAAGGGTGCCTCGGGCGCCGCCGTGCAGAACCTGAACCTGATGCTCGGGCGCGAACCGACCACCGGCCTGTGCGAAGCGCGCGCGTGATCCGGCTGACCGGCCGTGCCGGTTTCCGCGACGGCTGAATCGCCGGGCGCAAGGACCGGTCTCCAGGCCGGTGCCATCCCCGGGCGCCGGGACCGGAACTCCCCGCGTCGATTCGCTCGAGTACTTCCCTGTATCGCTCGAGCGCGCACGTCCTGTGCGCGCACGATCGCCGCGGGGAGTTCCGGTCCCGACGCCCAGCCACGGTGGCTTCGACCGGCGCGGAATTGCGCGCAGCGATTCCAATGCATGCGCGGGCAGGACAAGCGCCCGAATTCGAGCTCCGCGGCGCGGACGCCCGAGCGGTCATTCAGGCAGAGCGTCATGACGCAGGCGGGTTGCCCGTTCACCCGGCCGTGTGCCATCTCCCCGAAGCGCCCGTTATGATGGCGCCCTTCCTCCGTCGAGCGGACGCATCATGGCCGAACCTGCTTCGTTTACCGTCCAGCCGATGTCCGGCGCGATTGGCGCCGTCGTGCAGGGCATCGATCTCAGGAAGCCCGTCAGCGACGCGCTGATCGCGAAGCTCCGTGCGGTGTGGCTGCAGCACGGGGTGCTGTTCTTCCGGGATCAGCCGTTGCCGCCCGCGGAGTTCCAGGCGTTCGCCGAACGCTTCGGGGAGGTGATCGAGTATCCGTTCGTGAAGGGCATCGAAGGGCATCCCCTGATCATCCCGGTCCTCAAGCTCGAGCACGAGCGCAGCAACTTCGGCGGCATCTGGCACACGGATACCGCGTATCTCGACGAACCGCCGATGGCCACGATGCTGATCGCGCGCGAGATCCCGCCCTACGGCGGCGACACCCTGTTCGCCAGCGGCTACGCGGCATACGAGGCGCTGTCGCCGGCCATGCAACGTATGCTCGAGGGACTGCGCGGCGTGAACACCTCTGCGAAGGCGGACGTCACGAAGACTCGCGAAGACCGCATCAAGGATTCCGGCTCGGAGAAGGCGAAAACGGAGTTCGTGGTGGAGCATCCGGTGGTGCGCACGCACCCGGAAACGGGCCGCAAGTCGCTGTTCGTGAACTTCGGCCACACCGCGCGGTTTGCCGGCATGACCGAGGAAGAGAGCAAGCCGCTGCTCGACTTCCTGTTTCAGCACCAGGTGCGTCCGGAGTTCACCTGCCGGTTCTCCTGGCAGGTGGGTTCCATCGCGTTCTGGGACAATCGCTGCACCCTGCACAACCCGGTCAACGATTACCACGGCTTCCGGCGCCTGCTGCACCGGGTGACCCTGAAGGGCGACCGCCCGCGCTGAGCAGCCCTGACGGCGCGCGGGCGGCGCTTACAGCACGTACATCACCGCCAGCAACCCGGTGACGGACATCGTCAGCGTGTAGGGCAGGGCCATCCACACCATCCGACCGTAGGACAGCCGGATCAGCGGTGCCAGTGCGGACGTGAGCAGGAACAGGAACGCGGCCTGTCCGTTCGGCGTGCCCACGCTCGGGATGTTAGTGCCGGTGTTGATCGCGACCGCCAGCAGATCGAACTGCTCGCGCGAGATCCGCCCCGCCTCGAATGCATTGAGCACCTCGGTGATGTAGACCGTCGCCACGAACACGTTGTCGCTGATCACCGAGAGCAGCCCGTTGGCGACGTAGAACGCGGCGAGCTGCCGCGAGCCGTCCATTTCAAGCACCCACTCGATCACCGGGGTGAAGAGGTGCTGGTCGTGGATCACCGCGACTACGCCGAAGAACACCACCAGCAACGCCGTGAACGGCAGCGCTTCCTGGAACGCGTGCCCGATGCGGTGCTCCTCCGTGATGCCGTTGAACGCCGTCTGCAGCACGATGATCGTGAGCCCGATGAGCCCGACCTCCGCGAGGTGCAGACCGAGCGCGGCCACGAGCAGTACGGCGGCGGTTGCCTGCACCAGCAGCCGCGCAATGTCCACCGGCCTGCGCCGGCGCGTCATGTCGGCGTCGTAATCCTCCAGGATGCCGCGCACGCTCTCCGGCAGCTGCGTGCCGAACCCGAACCGCCGCGTCTTCTCCACCAGCACGCAGGTCATCAGGCCCACCAGCAGCACGGGCATGGAAACCGGCGCAACGTGCAGGAAGAACTCCACGAAACTCCATTCCATGACCTTGCCGATCAGGAGATTCTGTGGTTCCCCGACCAAGGTGCAGACACCGCCGAGCGCGGTACCCACGGCCGCGTGCATCATGAGATCGCGCAGGAACGCCCGGAACGCATCCAGGTCGTCCCGGTGCAGTTCCTCGACACCGTCGTCGCCGCTCGCGTCATGATCGTCGTGGTGCATGTGCAGACCCGACGCCACGCGGTGGAACACCAGGTAGAACCCATGGGCGACGGCGATGACCACCGCGATCACCGTCAGCGCGTCGAGAAACGCCGACAGCACGGCGCCGAGCAGCGAGAAGACGATCGCGATCGCAGTCTTGGAGCGGATCCGGAGCAAGCCCTTGGTGAACACGAAGAGCAGCAGGTCCTTCATGAAATAGATGCCCGCCACCATGAACATCAGGAGCAGGATCACGGGGAAGTTGTTCAGCGTTTCCTTGTACACCGTCTCCGCATCGGTCAGGCCGAGCACCACGGCTTCCAGCGTGAGCAGACCGCCCGGCTGCAGCGGATAGCATTTCAGCGCCATCGCGAGACAGAAAATGAACTCCGCGATCAGGCACCAGCCGGTGACAAACGGTCCGGCCGTGAAGAGCAGCAGCGGGTTGAGCACCAGGAAGGCGAGGATCGTCCGCTTGTACCACTCCGGCGAGTTGCCGAGGAAATTGCGCGTGAAGGCGCCGGTGAGCGTCATGGGCATGTGGGGTGATCCTTCCGGGACGCGCGGCGCGGCGCAGGCGTTGAAAGTAGGACTATGGGAAATCGGCAACGGCACGCGGGCAGGCGCCGCGCGCGGGCGGAACACGGGAACATCATGTCGGCTCTTGCCCGGCGGCCCGACCGTGGCACATGCCTGCCGCCGGCACTATCCCGGCGACACCCTTGCGGTGGTATGTAGCATGCGGCGATCGCGCCTGACAACTGGCCGCGATGCGCAACTGCGGTTAACCTCCAACGCATGAACGACACTCCTCTGCTGCTGGATGGCATCCGCGTCCTCGATTTCGGGCGCTACATCGCCGGACCCTACTGCGCGGCGCTGCTCGCTGATCTTGGCGCCGACGTCATCCGCATCGAACGCCGCGAGGGCGGCGAGGATCGCGGACTGCAGCCGCTCGCGGAAGGCCAGGCCGGCGCGCTGTACGTCGCGATGAACCGCAACAAGCGCGGCATCACGCTCGATCCGGCGAGCACGGCGGGCCGCGTGATCGTGAAGCAGCTGGTAGCGACCGCGGACGTGGTGATCGCGAACCTGCCGCCGGACGTGCTCCGGCATCTCGAACTCGATCTCGACAGCCTGCGCGCGGTGAAACCGGACATCATCCTGTGCACGACCACGGCCTTTGCGGACGGTGGACCCTGGAGTCACCGGCACGGGTTTGACGGCATCGGCCAGGCGATGTGCGGCTCGACCTACATGACCGGCACGCCGGAACAGCCGTACCGTGCGGCGGTGCCGTGGGTGGACTTTGGCACCGCGACGATGTCTGCGCTCGGCGCGCTTGCGGCGCTGATGGCGCGCGAAAAATTCGGCACCGGCCAGCGTGTGGAAACCGCGCTGCTGCACACTGCGCTCGCGTTCGGTAACGCGACCCTGATCGAACAGGCGGTCGCGAAACCGGATCGTGTGCCCAGGCACAACACGGGCCTCACGTCCGGTCCGTCGGATCTCTACCGCACGCGCGACGGCTGGATCATGGTGTCGTGCGTCGGCAACCCGATGTTCCGTCGGATCGCGCGGATGATCGGGGAGGAGGGGTGGATCACGGATCCGCGCTTCCGCGACGATGAAGCACGCGGGAGCCACGGCGAGATTCTGTCCGCGCGGATGAGCGTGTGGACGCAGGCTTTGTCCACCGATGACGCGCTTACTGCGCTAGAGAAGGCCCAGGTGCCGGCGGCCCCCGTGCACTCTCCGCAGCAGGCACTCGATGATCGGCACATCCGCGCGACCGGCATTCTTCAGCCCTGCGAGTTTCCCGGACTTCCGGCGGCGCCGCCGATTGCCCGCACGCCGTTCACGCTGTCCGAGACGCCGGCACGCCCCGCGACACGGGCGCCGCTGCTGGGCGAGCACACGGATCTGATCCTCGCCGAACTCGGCTACGACGCCGACGCGATCGCCACCCTGCGCGCTCAAGGCGTGGTCTGAGAAGGGGTATCGCGCCGGGCGGCAAACCCGGCGCCCGGCGACGCGCGTGTGATGGCCCTCAGTCGCGACTCAGCAGGCTGCGCGCAAGGCGCGCGATCAGGCTGCCGGTGATACGCGGCTTGAAGCGACGCTCTCCCCTTACGAAGGCGATGCAGCCGTTCGGCGAGCGCAGGTCGGGGTGCGGTGTGCCGCGCGGCACGAAGTGGTAGTCGCCCGCCGTCAGGTAGCGGATATCACCCAGCCAGGCGTCGCCCTCCAGCAGCAGGCTTTCCTCGTCCATGTCGTGCCGGTGCGCCGGCAGTACGCCGCCCGGCGCCAGTCTCAACAGGAAGGACCGGCTGTGCTCATCTTCGTGCAGCAGACAGAACTCCACCCCCAACCGGCGCTTCTCCCAGCGCCGTTCCAACGTCCCGACGAACGCGAGCCCCGTGGCGTCCGTAGTGCCCTCCGGTGCGGATGCGGCGCTCAGAATGCGTTCGCGCAGCGCGCGCGCGCGCGCGGGCTCCGGCGTCGTGGGGTCCAGCGCGGCGGCGAGTGTCGCCGCCACCGCGGGGTCGAGTGGCGCTTCCGGGCCGGGCTTCCGTGCGGTCACGGCCTGGCGCCTCTGCGCAGCGGGAAACGGGTCGTTTTCACGAAATCTCCAAGCGTTCGCGCAAAGCTTCCTGGGCCTTGCGCAGGTGGCTCTTCACGGTGCCGAGCGGCAGCCCCGTGTGGGCCGCGATCTCCTGGTGCGACAGTCCCCGAAAGAACGCGAGGGTCAGCAGCTGCCGTGCGACCTCCGGCAGCGCTGCCAGCGCCGCGCGTACCCGCGAGCCTTCCTGTATCGCCGTCACGATATCGGCCGTATCCGCCGCAGAGTCCACCATCGACTCCGTGAGGGCAACGGGATCCCGAGTCTCCAGCGGCCCCTGCCGCCGCAGTGCATCCAGCGCACGCGAGCGACAGATCGTGAGCAGCCACGCGAGCGGATTGCCGCGGGCCGGATCGTAGCGCGCCGCGTCCCGCCAGATCTGCAGGTACGTCTCCGCCAGCACATCCTCGGCCGCGTCGCGGTCCTGCACGATGCGCACCGCCACCGCGTGGGCCTGGCCAAGCGTCCGGTCATAGAACGTCCCCAGGGCCGCGTGTTCCCCGCGCGCCATCGCGCGGACGAGGGCCTCGTATGACGACGGGTCTTCCTTGACGTTCACGCGCCGGGCGCCGGGGCTGAGGGGGCCCCAAGTATAGGCGAGACCTGCCGGTTGCCGCCGCGATATTCCACTCCGTCGTCCCCCGGTATACGCACGCGGTCTTGCGTCGGATGCGCATCCAGAAGCGGAGATGCCGCGTAGGGGGATTGAGAGGCCTGCGTATCGCCGGCACGCGGCGACGAACGGCCGGACAATCCCGCGTCACCCGAGGAGAGGAACATGTCTTCACACACCTTAGCCCCCGTACTCGCGGGTGGCCTGCTGCTCGCCAGCGCCGCCCCCGTCTCGGCCATCCCGATCACGATCGACACCGCCAGCCGCCTGGGCGTGTCCGCGACATTGAGCATCACGCTCGTCGACGGTGACTTCGCGGCGAACAACCAGGCGGTCGTTTCGAATCTCGTCACTGACGGCGTTCTGGGCGAACGCACGTGCCTGCTCGGCTGCGCCGACCTGCCCCCCGTCACGCTCGATGACGCGATCGGCCTGGGCGAGTTCCTGCAGTCGCTGACCCTCGGCACGTTCATCTCGTTCGACCTCGCGTTCACGCAGGCTTTCGAAGCACTGGCGGGCGCGGTGTCCGATCGCATTCTCGGTGAGCTCCTCGACGACGGCGGCTTCGCGCTGTTCGACACCGAGCTCGATGCCCCGAGCGACCCGGTGCCATACCAGGATGCGCTGTTCGTCGTCGATGTCGCGCGCGGCGCGGTCCGAGGTGCGGCGGGCATCGTCACCGTGCCCGAACCGGCGAGCCTGGGCCTGGTGCTGACGGGCCTCGCGGCGTTCGCCGCCCGGCATCGTTGTCGCGCGGCGTCCCGGCTTTCTTTCGTCCGATGACTGACTTCATTCCAGGAGACTCCCATGACCCGATATCCAGCTGAGTTCCGGCGGCGGGCGATTTCGTTCGCACTCGCCGCGTGTGTCACCGGTGGCGTGCCCACCGTTGCGCAGGCCGCCAACCACCGTGAAGCACCGCTCACCGCCATCGACACCAAGGCCGATATCACGGACTGGTACGCGTTCGTCAGCTACGACGATCCGACCAAGGTCACGATGATCCTGAACGTCGATCCGTTGCTGCAGCCGTCGAACGGACCGAACTACTTCCCGTTCGATCACGAGATCCGCTACGAGATGAAGGTGGACAACAACTTCGACGCCGTGGAGGACGTGCTCGTGCGGGTGACGTTCGCCAAGCCGGAGATCCGGCTGCCTGGCGTGTTCACCGGTTTCGTCGGCGCGGGCGGCGGAATCGCGGCGCCGGCCAATTCGCCGCCCCCGATCGCGCCCGGCACGCCGATCGTGCCCCCGGCGATCACCGCGCTGGACGGTCCCGGTTCGACGGGACTCAGCCTGCGCCAGAGTTACCGGGTGCAGGTACTGCGCAAGTCAGGCAGCACCTTTACGACGGTGCTCGACAGCGGCAGCCGCAAACTGTTCGCGGTGCCATCGAACGTCGGGCCGCGCACGATGCCGGACTACCCGGCACTCGCCCGCCAGGGGATCTACGGCCTGGGATCGGGAGTGCGGGTGTTCGCGGGCACTGTCGACGATCCGTTCTACATCGATCTCGGCGCCGCGTTCGATTCATTGAACTTCCGCACCGGCGCGAGCGGGGCCGGGATCCCGGCCGTACTGAGCGATGCGCAGGATGCCGTTGACGACGCGAACTTCGCGCACGACAGCGTGGCGGGCTTCAACGTGAACTCGATCGCGGTCGAACTGCCGATCACGATGCTGACCCGTGACGGGCGGCTCCACGCCGCGGGGGAGCCCCAGGCGGTGATTGGCACCTACGCGACGACGTCGCGGCCGCGGATCAAGATCCAGCCGCCGACCCCGGGCGGCGCGCCGTCGCTGTCGACAACTTTCACGTCGATCCAGCGGATGGGCAATCCGCTCTTCAACGAGCTCATCATCGGGACCGGCGACAAGGACAAGTTCAGCATGAGCGAGCCGAAGAATGACGCCCAGTTCGCGTCCTATGCGCTCGATCCGCTGCTCGCACGCGTGCTCAACGCCGCGTACGGCGGCGCCGTGCCGATCCCACCGCCGCCGCGCACGGATCTGCTGCCGCTCGTCGTGTACAAGGCGCCCATCTGTCCCGGTTGTTCTGATGCGCAGGCGGGACCCGTCGCCGACCTGCTGCGGCTGAACACCGGCATCGCGCCCACCCCCGTGGGCGCACGCAAGCGCCTGGGATTCATCGCTGGCGACAGCGCGGGCTATCCGAATGGCCGTCGCGTCTCGGATGACGTGACCGATATCGCAGCGCGGGCGGTGCTCGGCCTGCTCGCGGGCGCGCCGTTCAACGGATTCCCGAACAGCCGCATCGGCGACGGCACGAATACCAACGACAAACCCTACCAGGAGTCGTTCCCGTACGTGGCCTTCGCGCACGACGGCCGCAACAGCCGGCACATCGATGCCGGTGAAGCCGGCTGTGCCGCCGTGATGCCGCCGTTCGCACCCGTGGACTGCCCGGTCAACTGAGCCCTGACCATCGCGCCGGGGTGGGACGGATCCCACGCCGGCGCGGGTTGTCGACATGACTTTCCCCCAACCCGTTGCCCCGATTCTGCGGACCGCGCTCGCGGTGCTGCTGCTGATGGCTGCCGGTGCGGCCGCCGCCCACAAGCCGAGCGACAGTTATCTCGTGCTCGATCTGCGCCCGCCTGCCCCGACCCTGCGCTGGGACATCGCGCTGCGCGACCTGGACTATGCGCTTGGTCTCGATCTCGATCAGGACCTCCGGCTCACGTGGCGCGAGGTACGCATGCGCGAGGCCGAGATCCGGCAGTACGCGACGGATCGGCTTGTCCTTGCATGGGACGGCGCCTGCCCGCTCGCGCCGCGCGACCTGCTGATCGAGCGACACAGTGATGGCGCCTACGCCGTGCTCGACTTCGTGCTGGGGTGCGCGCATTCGCCGCACCCGCTGGCACTCGACTACCGCCTGTTCTTCGACCTCGATCCCCAGCACAAAGGGCTGCTGCGCGCGCACACCGCTGCCGGCACGCGCACCGCGGTGCTGGCGGCCGACGCGCCGACAGTGCGTCTGGACGTTGGGGTCGGCAGCGGCGGATGGCGCGAGACGTTTACGCAGTACTTCCGCCTCGGCGTGCACCACATGTGGACGGGATTCGATCACATGCTGTTCCTCGTTGCGCTGCTGCTGCCCTGTGTGCTGGAACGCGGCGCCGGTGGCTGGCAGGCCGCGCGTTCGCTCCGCGGCAGCCTGCTCGACGTCGCCCGCATCGTCACCGCGTTCACGGTGGCCCACTCGGTCACGTTGGCGCTCGCAACCGCCGGGGTGCTGGAATTGCCCGCGCGGATCGTCGAACCCGCGATCGCGGCGTCCGTCGCGCTGGCGGCCGCCCACAACCTGCGCCCGCGCCTGCACGCCTGGCGCTGGCAGATCGCGGGCGCGTTCGGGCTGTTGCATGGCTGCGGGTTCGCAGCCGTTCTCGGCGATCTTGGCCTGGAAGCGGGTTCGCGCGCGCTCGCGCTGGGGGCGTTCAATCTCGGGATCGAAGCCGGGCAGCTGCTGGTCGTGGCGTTGTTCGTGGGCATGGTCTGGCACCTGCGCACGCAGCCGTTCTACCGGCGGATCGTGCTGCGTGTGGGCTCGCTTGCAACTGTCGTGCTCGCGCTGGCGTGGTTCGGCGAGCGTGCGCTCGAGGTGACGTGGTGACGCGCGGGGTGGGAGTCCGGTCCGGCATGCTCGGGGTGTGCCTGGTGCTCGTCATCGTGACAACGGCGAGCGCGGCACCGTGGCGGCCGACTAACGATCGTGAAGTGCTGGACACGCTGCCGTCGTCGCTGTCCGACTTGCGCGCGCGCGAACTGCGCGCGCAGCATCGCGCGCTGCTCGCGAACCCGCGTGATCTTCCCGCCGCGACGACGCTCGCGCGGGCCTACCTGCTCACGAGCCGGACTACCGGCGACCCGCGCTACACGGGCTACGCACAGTCGGCGCTCGCGCCCTGGTGGTCGCAGCCTGCTCCGCCGCCGGAAGTCGCGCTGCTGCGGGCCCAGATTCGGCAGAGGACACACGCTTTCGATGCCGCACTTGCCGACCTGGATCGCGTGGTGCGCATGGAACCCGGACGCCTCGACGCGCGCACCCAGCGTGCGACCATCCACACGGTCCGCGGTGACTATGCGGCGGCAGATGTCGATTGCACGGCGCTTGCCGCGGCGGGGGCGACGCTGCCGGCGGCGCTCTGTGCCGCGGGGATCATGAGCATGACGGGTGGACTGAACGCGGCCTACGACACGCTGCTGGACGCAGTCACGCTGAGTCCCGGCATGGACGGAGCGGTGGCCGCCTGGGCACTGACGACGCTAGGCGAATTCGCGTCCCGTCAAGGAGATATCTTGTCCGCGGAAGGCCACTTCCGCGCGGCGCTCGCACTTGCCCCCGACGACCAGTACCTCCTCATGGTATTCGCCGATCATCTCCTCGCCCTCGGCAAGGCGGATGAGACGGTACGCCTCACCCGCGCCCATCGTCGCAACGACGGCCTGCTGCTGCGCCACGTGCTCGCGCTGCAGGCAGCCGGCCATGCGGCCGACGCACGGCGCTGGGCGACTGCGCTGAGAACCCGGTTTGCGGCCGCCGCGGCGCGCGGTGACGACGCGCATCGTCGCGAAGAGGCGCGTTTCATGCTCGAGATTGAACAGCGGCCGGACGCGGCGCTCGTGCTTGCGCGACGCAACTGGCAGGACCAGCGTGAGCCTGCCGATCTCGAGATCCTGCTCCGGGCGGCACGTGCAACCGGCGACACCGCGGCGCTTGCAGAGGCCCGCGCATGGATGGCGCAGACGGGGCTCGAGGACGTCGCGCTGCGTTCGCTTCTGCGCTGATCAGTTCACGGAAGGGGCGGTGCGTTTCGACGAAAGCGCACCGCGTGGAACCTGTCGGCGGACCGAATCCCTGTCCTGGTGCCCTGCGTTTCGCCGCCGTGTCACTGACCGGCGTGCCGGCCAGGGGTTTCGAGGCCGCGCGACGTGGAACGCAGCCTTACTCCGGCAGGCCGAACACCCACAACACGCCGCCCTGCGGAACGACGGTCCGGGTGCCGAACGCCTTGTCCAGGTATTCCTGTTTGCGCTGTGCGTCGACTCCCCAGCCCGATTGCACGGCGATGAATTCACGCCCGTCGATTTCGAACGCGATCGGCACGCCGACCACGCCGGAGTTCGTGCGCTGCTGCCACAGGACCTCGCCGGTCTTCGCATCGAACGCGCGGAACATCCGGTCGTTGGTGCCGCCGGAGAACACGAGCCCGCCGCCTGTGGTGAGCACCGGGCCCCAGTTGTGCGACTTGAACTTCACGCTCCAGGCACGCTCGCCGGTGGCGACGTTCCAGGCCTGGAGCTCGCCAATCGATTCGCGCGCCTCGGCAGTGGGAAACACTTCGAGGTTCGCGAGCGAAACCCCGAGGTAGAGTTCGCCGGGGCGGTACTTCGCATCCTCGCCGGTGATGGCGCCGCAGAGATGATCGTTTGCCGGGATGTAGAGCAATCCGGTGCCCGGGTTGTAGGCGGCCGGCGGCCAGTCCTTGCCGCCCCACACGCTCGGGCAGTACTCCACGCGTTTGCCGATGCGCGTGATGCGGTTCTCGTCGTACGTCGGGCGCCCGGTGATCGGGTCGAGGCTGGTGTAGACATTCTGCCGCACGTACGGCCGGGCGCCGACGAAGCCGATGCCGTCCGGTTTCCGCTCCAGCACCCACAGGTAGCCGTCGCGGCCGGCGTGCACCAGTGCCTTCAACGTGCGCCCGTCGCGCGGGATGTCGATCAGGAGCGGCGCGGACACCTCGTCCCAGTCCCACGAATCGTTCCAGTGGTACTGGTGATAGCCGCGCAGCTTGCCGGTGGCGATGTCGAGCGCGAGTACGGAGGAGGCGTACAGGTTGTCACCGGGCCGCGCTTCGCCGATCCACGGACCCGCATTGCCCGTGCCCCAGTACGTGAGCTTCGCCTCCGGGTCGTAACTCCCGGTGACCCAGGCCGGCACGCCACCGCGCTTCCAGGTCTCACCGGGCCACGTGTCGTGCCCCGGTTCGCCCGGGCCGGGAACCGTGTAGGTTTTCCACACCGGCTTGCCCGATGCGGCGTCGAACGCCTGGATGAATCCGCGGGTGCCGAATTCGCCACCGGACACACCGACCAGGATCTTGCCGTCGGCCGCCAGCGGCGCCAGCGTCATGTAGTAACCGTTGAGGTAGTCCTCGACCTGCTGTTCCCAGACCACCTCGCCGGTTGCCGCGTCGAGCGCCACCAGGAATGCATCTACCGTCGCGAGGTAGACGCGATCGCCGTACAGCGCGACGCCGCGATTGGTGGGATGCAACTGGAAGAGATCCTCGGGCAATTCACGGCCGTAGCGCCACAGCTGTTCGCCGGTGCGCGCGTCGAGCGCGATCACATGGTTCTGCGGTGTGCTGAGGAACATCCGGCCGTCGTTCACCAGCGGCGGCGCCTGGTGCGCCTCCAGGGTGCCTGTCGAGAACGTCCACCGCGGCTGCAGCGACCGCACGTTCGCCGGCGTGATCGTCGCCAGCGCACTGTAGCCCCAGCTGTCGTAGGTGCCACGATACATCAGCCAGTTGCGCGGCTCCGGCGCGCGCAGCCGTGCGTCGGTCACAGCGGGGTAGGGGGTGGCGTCCGCCGCCGCGAAATTCGCGACGAGCAGTCCG
The DNA here is from genome assembly GCA_050247235.1 of Gammaproteobacteria bacterium. GTDB lineage: Bacteria > Pseudomonadota > Gammaproteobacteria > CAIKBL01. Next base: position 111,514 of record JBFWUN010000002.1, on the reverse strand, counting down.
AGGACGAGGCCGGAGAGCAGGTGACTGCGCATGGAGATTTCCCAGGGAGCGGTTCAGGGCGATTTCTTGAGTCCGACCTTGCCGGTGAATCGGCCCGCGACGACGAACCGGTCGTTTTCCAGCGTGATCGGCAGCATCGGCAGCGCGCGCGGTGCCGGCCCGGCGACGACGTTCGCGTGTTGCGTGACGTCGTATTCCGAACCGTGACACGGGCACACCACCCGGCGCGAGTCGCGCTTCCATTCGGAGACCGCGCACGCCGCGTGCGTGCACACGCCGGAATAGGCCAGTACGCCGTCTCGCGCGTGGCGTTGCGCGACGGTGTCGAGACTCGCGGGGTCGAGCCTGAGCAGCAGCACCTGGTTCAGCCGGGACTTGTCGCGCACCACGCCGCTTGCAGGGTCACGCGGGTACACCAGCAGAGGCGGCGCATCGAGGACGACGTCCGCGGGGGCGATCGGACGGTCCTGCTCCCAGCTCGGAAACGACAGCACATCCCCGATCTGCACCGGCGCCTTGGCGGGCGCCGGTGCCGCGGCGAGTCCGGGGGCTGCGCCGGCGACGGCGAGGCCGAACGCACCTCGCAGCCAGCGTCGTCGATGTTCGCAACAGGTCGCCGGGTTCGGCGCGCCGGGTTCGTCCGAATCGTGCATCAAGCCGTCCTGATCGTCTCCGCCGCATTGTTCCGCATAAACCTACGGGCGTAAATCATCGCCGGGGCAGCGCGTGCCATACGGGGTTTACGTCCGCGCGCGCGCCATCGCCTCCACGATCAGCGACTTCGCCTCAGCCGCGTCACCCCAGCCCACGACTTCGACCCACTTCGACCCCTCGAGATCCTTGTAGTGTTCGAAGAAGTGCTGGATCTGGCGCAGGGTGATGTCCGGCAGGTCAGTATAGTTGTGCACATGCTCGTAACGGCGCGTCAGGCGCGGCACCGGCACCGCGATGATTTTCTCGTCGCCCCCCGCCTCGTCCTTCATTTTCAGCACGCCCACCGGCCGGACCGCGATGATGGCGCCCGGCGCGATGCCGCGCTGGTTCGCGATCAGCACGTCGATCGGATCGCCGTCATCGGACAGCGTGTGCGGGATGAAGCCGTAGTTTCCCGGGTAGCGCATCGCGGTGTAGAGGAAACGGTCCACGACGAGCGCACCGGATGCCTTGTCCATCTCGTACTTGATCGGCTCACCGCCCACCGGAACTTCGACGATGACGTTGACTTCGTCCGGGGGGTTGCGTCCGCTGCTGATGGCATCGAGCTGCATGACGATCTCCTTGCAAGGTGCCGGGCCGCGGTCCGGGTACGCGGCCGGTGATCGCGGCGCCGGACCGGGCGCCGCGCGTGACACTATTTTCCGAGCCGCGCGGTTTTCGCCCGATGGAACTCGTGGCAGGTGATGCAAGTGGAAGCCAGCTTGCCTTCGCCGGCATCGCCACTGCCGTGGCACGTGCGACAGGTGTCGATCCCGGGCAGCAGCACGTCCGCGCTGGTGTCCGACTTCGCAGCTCCCGCGTGGCAGTCCGCACACGGCTGCGTGCGGTGCTGATCATGACTGAAATGCGACTGCGGGAGCCACGCATGCGGGATGTTCACCGGGGTCATCTTCCATGCCGCGGCGCCTTCGCCCTGGCCGGTGGGTTCCACGGTATGACAGACGCCGCAGGTGGTGTACGCGAGCATTTCCGCCGTGGCGAGCGCGGTGGTGCGTTCAGCCCAGTCCAGGGCGGCCTGCTTCTGCACCGGGGTCAGCGCTTCGCCGGGACGACGGCGCCATTGCACGACGTCCGGCGCGAACGCGTTCGGATAACCCCCGCGCAGTGCCCACGCGAGGTAGTAGTCCCGGATCGCGGTCAAGGTACCGTCGATGTCCCCGTGCGGGACTTCGCGCACTTCGTCACCGGGGATGTTGAGCCGATGACATTCGTGGCAGGCCTGCTCGAACTTCACCGGCTGCATGCGCCCGCCGCCGGGCTCCACGACGTGACAGTCCGCGCACGCGAGCTTCACGTCGCCGCGCGTCGGACTCTCGATTCCTTCGGGCTTGAGATGTCCCGCATGCGAGAACTCGATGCCGGGACTTTCCTTCAGCGCCTCACGATCCGCCAGTGACACCCGCTGGCGCAATGTCTTGTCGCCGATCGCGCGCGCCAGCGCAGGCCGGAACTCCGGATGCGCCTCGCCGAAATTGCGTACGTCCTGGACTTTGGTATCGGCGAACGTGGCCTTCAGGTCCCCGTGACAATCCACGCACAGCGCCTCGTCGCGCCGGACGATCGATGCCTTGCCGGTGTGTTCGTGATGGCAGGTGCCGCAGCGCACGTCCTCGAACATCCCGGTGGCGAGTACGTCCACCTCGGCGTGGTGTTGCGTGTCCTGGTGGCAGTCGAGGCACGCGCTGTTGCGGGTGGGCAGGAACGGCACCGTGTGACACAAGGTGCATTCGGTGCCGATGTGCGCGTGCGCCTGGCTGACCTCGCCGCTCGACCACGCGTGGTCCGAGGGCAGCAGCGGCAGGAAGCGCAGCCACTTGCCGGCGGCCGGCACCAGTGACGCCACCAGCGGCACCAGCAGGAACAGCAGCAGGATGCCGCCTGCCAGTCCGATCGCCCACGGGCGCCTGCGCCAGCCGGCCGCCGTGAGATCCATCTTTGCGCGCCTGCGCAGCGCCACCTCGGTCTCACGACCGCGCGCGCCGGCGTCCTCGCTGATTTCGATCGCGAGATCGCAGCCGGGGGACTTGCCGATGCGGAAGTGGTAGCCCCCGAGTTCGACTTCGTCGCCTTCCGCCAGCGCTGCGGCCTGCACGATGACCCCGTTGTAATGGAAGCCCGTCGTGACGTGTGACTGCAGCCGGATGCGCCCGTCCGGACCTTCGACGAGTTCCGCATGCGCGAGCGCGACCCGGAGGTTGGAAAGATGGATTTCCTGGTCGGTTCCGCGGCCGATGCGCAGCCGGGAGCCCGACAGCGGCACGTCCTGCCGCGTGTCACTGTGCCGGGTTTTATGCGTGAGGTGGCGGACGAGGATGCGCATCGCGGACTTACCAGTAGAAGAACACGGCGAACACGTGGGTCAGCAGCGCCGCCAGGAGACCCACGGACAGCGGCACGTGGAGATACAGCCAGAAGGCGAGCCGTGACTGGTACTGGATGTCGCGCTGAACGCGTTCGACGAGCATGCGCTTGCGCGAGATGAGGTCGAACAGGCGCCGGATTTTCTCCAGCCGCTCCGGGCCGCCGCCGTCAGCCATCATGTGGCCGGCGAGGAAGGAGATCGCGGTCGCGTCCTGGTTCTCCACCTCGGTGATCGGCGCCGCGGCGCGTTCCATGCGGGACTCGATGCGTTTGCGCACCTCGTCCAGGCCCTGCACGACGCTGCCGCCGCTCGACCGGCGCGTGGGGTCGCCGAAGAGCTGTTCCCACGCCGGTCCGCCAAGCACCGTTTCCTCGATCGACTGCAGCACGACCTTGTGCGCGTCCTTGCCGACCTGGTCCGCGAGCATGAGGCTTTCGCGATCGAGCTCGGCCACCTCGCCGATCATCCCCTCGCGCGTCAGGCCGCCACGATTCGCCGCAAGCAGCCGCGGGTACGAGACGTACGCATAGAGCCCGTAGAAGCCGCTTGCGATTACCAGCATCGTCAGGACGTAGGTCAGGGTGTGCACGTTCCACCCAAGCTGGAAGCCGCTGTGCAAGGTGGCGATGACAATCAGCGCGCTGCCGAGGTACACGTGTGCCGACAGCCAGGCCACCAGCCTGTTCTGCGTGCCGTGGTACAGGCGCTTGCGGACGCCGAACCACGCGAGCCAGCCGATGAGCCCCGCCCCCAGGCTGCCCAGCGTATAGCCGAGCCACGTCCCGCCGTTGGGCGGATCGGCCGGATCGTGAAGTGCGTAGGCCACGATCGCCGCCGCGCACAGGCCGAGCGCGATCTTGAGGTAGAAGAAGTTGCGGTAGCTCAGGAAAGATTGGTGCATTGCGCGCGGGTCCGGTCCTCGTCAGCGGGCGATGGCCATGAATTCCTGGGGGCTCACGCGAATTGCGGCGCCCGTCGGGCACGCGCGCACGCAGGCGGGCCCCCCCGACTGGTCCTTGCACATGTCGCACTTGACCGCCTTCTTGGGTGCCGACTTGTCCTCGGAGTGGACTTCCTGCCCGGGCGCGGGTCCCTTGCCGAACAGCAGCCACTGCAGCAGGCTCGGCTTTTCCGGCTGGCTCTTGACCGCCATCTGGATGACGCCATAAGGGCAGTTCTGCTGGCAGTTGCCGCAGCCGATGCAGTTGTCGGCGATGTAGACCTCGCCCTCGGCGGTGCGATGGATCGCGTCCGGCGGGCAGTCCTTCATGCAGTGCGGATGTTCGCAGTGGCGGCACGACGTCGGCACGTGGACGCTCGCGTAGGACGGCCCCGCCGCGCGATCGAGCAGCGAGGTCCCCTGGTGCGTGTCCGCACAGGCTTTCTCGCAGTTGTCACACCCGACGCACAGCGCTTCGTCGATGAGCAGCACATCGGTCGCCTCGCCGATGCCTTGGGACACCAGGAACTCGATCATGTTGCCGGCCGCGCCCTGCTTGGCCTTGCTGCGCGCGATGTCGCGCAGGCGGACCTGCGCCTTGGCGCGCAGATCCGTGTCCAGCTCGGGGTAGCAGGCGAGCAGTTCGCGGAAGATCGCCCCCGGGAGCATCACCGTCTCGGTGGCGACGGCGGCCTTTACCGTCGCGGTGCGCGGCGAGTCGGTCAGCAGGGCGAGTTCGCCGACATAATTGCCCGAGGGCAGGTAGGCGATCACGATCTCGCGGCCATTGATCTCGTGCGAGATGGTGACCGAGCCGCTGCGGATCAGGTGCAGGTAATCGCCGGGTTCGCCCGCGTTGAACAGCGCTTCGCCGGGCGCGAACTGCCGGATACGCGCGGTGTGCACCACTTCGACGAGGTCGTCCTCAGGCACCTCGGGCGCAATGTGCATGCGGATCGCGCGCAGCAGGAAGGCTTCGTCGATCTCGCGCTTCACGGCTTCCACGGACTGGATCAGCTTGTTCATCGACCGCCGCGGCGTCTCGATCAGCACGCAGTTCTCCCCGGCGCGGATCGTCGCCGAACGACGCCGTCCGGAAATCAGCGACATCTCGCCGAAGAACTTGCCTTCCGCGAGCGGCACCGTGCGCGAGGGATTGTTCGGGTCGATCTCGATGAACACCGAGCCACGCAGGATCGAGAAGAACGTGTTGGTGTAGTCGTTGTACTCCACCACCGCCTCGCCCGGCGCCGGCGTGCGGATGTCGGAATCGAGCAGGAATTCACGCAGCTGCAGCGGGGTGAGTCCCGCGAACAGCGGGATGGTCCGGCGGATCGTCTCGATCGCGGCGTCCACCTTGGACAGTCCCGGCACATGCGCGAACTTCGCGCGCAGCAGCGCTTCGTCCGCGGGTTCCACGTTCCGGCCGCAGATGTATTCGACGACCTCGTAGCCCTGGTTGATGCATTGCTTGATCAGCGGGTACCCCGCGAGTGCGCCGATCACGTACAGCCCCGGCACGTTCGACTCGTAGCGCGGCGATACCATCGGGACCGCGGCCGGATCGTCGTTCGGAAACTCGATCCCGCTCGATTCGACGAACTTGCGCGGCGGCAGCGCACCGAGGCGCGCGACGATGCGGTCGCACGGCACTTCGGTGGACCCTTCCTTGGTTTTGATGCGGAAGCGCAGGCGGTGACCGCTCGGATCGCCTTCCGGCAGCGCTTCGACGGCCTCGGGCGACGCGTTGTACAGGCATTCCAGTTCGCCGGCCTCGAGCGCCCGCGTGATGCCCTTGAGATTGCCGTCCTTTGCGCGCGAAAACTCGTCGCGGCGGTTCAGGATGGTGACGGTGTTGTGCGGCGCCAGCGCGAGCGCGTTCTCGATAGCGGCATCGCCCGCGCCGACCACGACGATGGTTTCGTTGCGGTATTCGTCCGGATCGTCGAGCTGGTACTGGACCCCGGGCAGGCTGTCTCCGGGCACCTCGAGCTTGCGCAGGTTGCCCTGCAGTCCGATTGCGAGCACGACGTGCTCGGCATGCACTGAATAGCCGTCGGAGAGCTTGAGCACGAACTGGCCGCGCGCGCCCGTGATCGCCACCACCTCCGACCCGAAGCGGACGTTGGCACCGCTCCGCGTGAGGCCCTCGTTCCAGGCCTTGAGGATCCGCTCACGCGTTCCGGCTTCGAAGTCCACCGCGGCGCGCAGCGGCAGCACCGATGGCTCCGCCATCACGTGCTTGCCCTTCTGGTAGCGGAAGATCGTGTTCGCGATCTGCGGCGAGGCCTCCAGCAGGATGTGCGGGATGCCGGTGTCGGCGGCGCGGGCCGCCGCGCTCAGCCCGCCCGGCCCGGCACCGACGATCGCGATGGTGAATCGCTCGTTGGCCATGAGACGTTGTCGCCTGGTTACAGCGACGCCTTGAGCGTCTCGAGTTCACTCCTGAAACGCGCCGGGTCGTAAGTGTTCTGGTTCTCGAGCACGGTGTAGAGAACCTTGATGCGGGCGTCCAGCGCCGCGGCCTTGGTGTCGTCGTGGGCGCCCGCGTCGCGCAGCGAATCCGTCAGCGCGTGGATAGCCATGATGGCCTGCTCGGCGGCCGCGAAGTCGCGGTAGTCGCCCCCGATTCCACCGTCGACGATGCTGCCCAGGATGGTGCGCGTCTCATCGGCACTGAAGCCGTGCCCGCGTACCTGGCTCTCGGCCTGCGCCACGGTCGCCGCGAGCGCTTTCGCCGCCGTCTGCGTGGCGGCGGGTGATTCGGTGCTCGCCTTGTGCAGTGCCAGCAGGCCCTGGTGGAGGGACTCGGCCGTGGCGGGCTCGATCGCCCTGGTCAGGTACAGCAGCATCAGCAGGTTGGCGTCGTTCAGGCGCACGACACCCGGCGGCAGGCCGGTGGTCGCCCGCGGCGCCCAGCGCGGCGTGTCCATCGGGTGGTGGCATGCATGGCAGTCGAAGAACGCGAACTCGGGCATCACCCCCGTGCCCTGCCACTTGCCGCCGACGAACAGGTCCAAGGTGCGTTTCGCCGCCGCCGCCTGTCCGATCGCCCACACCTGCACGTGCGAGGCGATGCGCTTGCGGCTGCGGTAATCGGCATCAGCGCGGTAATGCGCCGGCTGCAGCATCGTGAAGGTATCGAGCTCGAAGGCCAGCCGCGGATGACCGGCGCCCATGATCCGGTGCGTGGCGAACTTGCTGTTGTCGCCGACGTGGCAGCCCTGGCACAGCGCGGCGCGTGCGACCGGATCCTCGGTACGGTACATCCCGGCCTTCAGGTTTTCCTCGCGACTCGCTTCGCCCGTGACGTGCAGGCCGAGCCACTTGGAGGCCGGGCCGTGGCAGGATTCGCAACCCACCCCGTCGGCGAGCTGGAAGCGTTTGCCGCGCAGCTCGACCGGCGCATTGTTCGTATGGCAGTTCAGGCACTCCGGCGCCGCGGCGGCATTCGCGATGCCGAGGTTCTCGGCGATGCGCTTGCCCTTTTCCTCGAGCAGCACGCGGTACGCCTTGGCGTGCGCGTCCTCGCGGTGCCAGGTGATGAATTCGTTCTGCAGCACGCGTGCGTCGGGTGACGGACGCGGCGCGCCATGACAGGTGGAGCCCGAACAGGTCACGACGCCGAGATACTTGGACGGACCCGCCGTCGGATCCGCGTCGGCCTCCTGGGCCGTCGCCGTCGCGGTGAACACCCACGCGAACAGCAGCATGACCAGCGGCGCGCGGCGCGCGCGGGAAGGGAACGGGGCGGAAAGGGCGGATAGGCGGCTCATCTCGTTGGATTCCCGGCGTTGCGCGCTACTGTTGTCCCATGGCCGTGGCCACGCTTCCAAGGGCCGTTGCGTAGGCCGAGGCACGATAGGTGCGTTCGTTGCCCACGGCGGCGTACACGGTATTCAGCGCCGCATCGACCTCCCGGTAGCGCTCGGGTGTCAGCCGTCCGGCTTCGAATTCCGCGGTCAGCAAGGTCGACAGCGACATCGCGACGCTTTCGGCGGCGATGAACGGCAGCGGTGATTCGCGCGTGGCCTGCGCGATCAGCGCGGCCACCACCGTGCGGCCGTCGCTCGCGGCGTCGGGATGCGCGGCGAGGGCGGTGCCGAGGGTTTCCACGGCGCGCGCGAGTGCCGCCGCGGCGTCGGCCTGCGCGGCCGGAGTCGCCAGCGCACGCTGCCAGGCGCGCGTCGCGTCAACGAGACCGGGCACGCTGGCGGGTTCGAGGAGTGCGGCGAGCGCGCGCAGCACGACGAACGGGGCATCGTTGCGCGTCGGCATGCCGGCCGGCAGCCCCGCCCGCGGGCGATAGTCCGGATCGTCGAGGATGCCCTGGTGACAGGCGTGGCAGTCGAACTGCGCAATTTCAGGGAACAGGCCTGCACGCGCATGCGCGGCTGCCGGATCCGTCAGCGCGAGGAGATTGCGCGCGGCCTGGAGCTGGCCCGCCGCCCACAGCCGGAAATGGCTGGGGACTGGTTTGCGGCGCCGGTAATCGGCGTCCGGGTTGAAGTGATAGGGCTGGAGCACGCTGTAGGTATCGAGCTCGAAGCGCAGGCGCGGATGGCCGGCGCCGTACAGCCGGTGACTGACTTTGCGTACCGTGTCGCCCTGGTGACAGGACAGGCACAGCGCGGCGCGCGCGGTCGGATCGGTGGTCGGGAACATCCCGGCTTCGATGTTCGACGCGTGCTGCGAAGTGATTTGCACGTGGGTTGACAGGAAGCTGCCGCCGGGCCCGTGACACGACTCGCAGCCGACGCCGGCTTCCACCGTGAACGCGCGTCCGCGGCGCGCCGGCGGCACGTGCGTGGTATGACACACCAGGCATTCCTCGGCCTGCGTGGCGTCGCCGATCCCCAGGCGTTCCGCGATCCGCTTGCCGGCGTCGCCCGACAGCGACGCGTACGCCTTCGAGTGCTGGTCGTGCGCGTCCCAGATCAGGCGTTCCTTCATCAGCACCGTCGCGTTGCGCCACGGTTCCGGCGAGCCGTGACACTGCGAAGACCCGCAGGTCTCGACGCCCAGGAACCGGGCGTCGCGTTCGGGCGGCAGGGTCGGCGGCTCCGTGGCCATGGCCGTGAGGGACATTCCGCACGCCAAGAGGCTCGTCAGCAGCGCGCGGATCCGGCGTTCGAACGTGGTTGATGGCTTCACGGCGTTTAGAACTTCAGTCGCAGCTCGGCGCGGATACCGGCCAGGTCTTCGTCGTTTTCACGGCTGCCGTAGATGGCGTCGGTGCGGAAGATCCAGCGCTTGGACAGCGGTTTCTGGTAGCGGGCGCCGAACGCGATCTGTTCTCCGCGCGCCTGGCGGCCGGGGAGGATGTCATTGCCGAGCGGCGTCAATCCGGCGATCTCGAACACCACCTGCTGGTTGAGCGCGAACAGGTACTGGATCCCCACCGCGCCGCCGGCGACGTCGTTCGCGGTGTCGTCGAGCTTCGGAAAGCCGGTCAGGCCGTCGGTCTCGAAGTTGATCCCGGTGTTTTTCAGGATGCCGCCGGCACCGAAATCGCGGGCCAGCGACTGCGGCTTGTCGTGTCCCACGAAGAAGTTCGCGTAGGGGATCAGCGTGTACGGCAGGTGCGTGATCCAGGAGTTCTCGACCAGCAGGAGCCATCCGTCCGCCGTCTGCGTGAATCCCGCGCCGGGATCCTGGCCGGTGTTCCAGACGACGCGCACCGAGTTGGACAGCTTGCCGAACCACCGCTTGGTGATTGCCGCGGTCAGGTTGTGATAGCTGAAATCGCCGAGTGTCGCCGACGCCCGGGTGTCATCCGTGTAGCCGTAACCCGCCTCGATGTAGAACTCGCGCATCTCGATGAAGATCGCGGTACCGAAGATCCGCGCATCCTGGTCGTCGAACACGCCGTTCGGTTCGAGCAGCGCCTTCGTCGTCACGCGATCGAAGCCGCTGAAGAACGTGATGTCCATGTTCGAGATGTCGAGCTTCGGACTGTTCATCGCCGGGATCGTGATGGCACCGCCCATCATCGCGTCCTCGACCCAGATGCCATTCTGGAAGAACAGCGGTGTCAGGCCGAACGCGATGGGAATGTCGTAGAGGTTGTACTTGTCGGTGAGGCCCGCCGCGATCTGGCCGAGGTCCCCCTCGAAGAACGCCGCTTCAGGCTCCACGTCGAGCAGGATCTCGTGATCGCCGAACAGGTCCCGCTGGTTGCCGCCGAACTCGACGCGTGTCACGCGCCCCTTCTCCACCCGGTCGAACGGGCGCAGGAACACGTGGAAGCGCTCGGTCGCCGTCAGGCGCATATCGATGTTCAGGTTGAGACGGATGGCGGCCTGCGCGGTGTCGAGCGCGCCGTTGTCGTTGTATGCGGGACCCATGCGGAGATCACCGAACATGAGCAGCTGCGGGCGCGCCGGGTTCTTCTCGCCGAACAGGTTGATGCCCGCGCCGATGTCGCCTGCCTGGTACATCGGATAGCCCCATTCAATAGGCGGACGCGGCCCGATGACGGGGCGCTTGCCGCCATAGATCGCAAGCTGGGCCTCGACGTCGTAGGGCTTGTCGGCGTAGCTCGGATCCGGTCCGAACAGTTCACGCTGCAGGGTCGAGGATTGCGCCTCCGGCGACATTTCCACCGGTTTGCGCGCATGCGCATGGTCGCCGCGCACCCGTCCGTCGGCCGGCTCGGGAATCGCCGGCGCCCCGGTGCCCGGGCCACGCCGCGGCACTTCCGCGAGCGCCGCCTGGCCGAGTCCGAGCGCGCAGGCCGCGGCCCATGTCGCCCAGCGGCGGGTGTACTTTGCATTGGCGCCGCGCATCGTCACTTGACCTCGAACTCGACGGCGTGCGGGTGGATGTCGACCATCCACTCGTTGATGGCCTGTTCCATGTCCACGGTCGCCCCGACGAACTTCATGAAGTAGATGGGTTCCGCGCGGCTGCGCATCCGTGACTGCAGGCGGTACTTGCCCGGCTTGGTCAGCAACGAGCCCGGGATCTTGTATTTCGCCTTGCGCGAGCCGAGCGGCGGCAGGCTGCGACCTTCCATCCGGATGAACGGCGGATGGTTGAGCACCGTGGTCGGCACCCCCGGCGGCCGGATGTGCGGCAGCTGGTCGAAATCGAAATTGATCGGCAGGTACATCTCGCGGTCGGTGCCCTTGAGGTTCGTCGTCAGGAACTTGGTCTGCAGGTTGAAGAGCTGCCGATCGTACGGCACCTTGCCCTGCGCCACGTCGAGCGAATGGATGTCGGCCATGTCGCCGTTGCCGTCGACGTAACCTGATTCCCAGACCCGCTGGCCATCGGGATCGATCAACGCCACGTTGAACCACAGTTCGGGTTGTGCGCCGAGTGAACCTGACGGCAGGTTGTGCCCCTTGTCCACGTTCGTGATCCGGTAATGCAGCTTGAGCGGTTCGCCGACCTTGAGCTCCCCGTCGAAGAACGGCCCGTCGATGCGCATGGAGTTCTCCATCACCTCGATGCGCGACTGCTTCTTGTCTTCGAGCAGCTTGGTGTTCAGCGAGATGACGTAGCGCGCCTCCTCGCGATCCTCGCGGGATGTCCATTCCGCCGGGAACTCGGCCTCGACCTCGCCGCGCGCGAGCTGGTCCTCCCACGCCGGGTCGCCCCACGGCGCGCGGTAATCGAACTTCAGCCAGGTGTCGATCGACCAGCGCATCGCGCGCGGGTTGAACGGAAAAATCCCTGGATGCGCAATGGGATAGCCGGGACCGAAGAACATGTGGTTGGAATGCCGCTGGGTGGGATCGCCGACGGTCTGACCATTGATCACGGCGATCGGCCAGGTTTCGTACCCGCCCTCGGCCTCACCCGGGACCTTGCCCATGTGGCACTGCTGGCAGGTGATTCCTTCCTTGGCAGCCGGAGCCCCGCGGTACTGCTCCCAGACGACTTCCAGCTTGATGCCGGGGTGAACCGCAACCTGGTGGCAGGATACGCAGAACTCGCTCTGCCCGATCTGCTCGAACTTGATGGGCGCGGCGTGCATTGGAGTTCCCGGCTGGCCGGCGGCCGTCGCCACGCCGAATTCCGCGGGCTGGGAAGCGACTTCCCCGTACGCGGCGCCCGCCCCGCTGTTGTAGATGGGCTGGTGGATGTCGCCGCCCTCGACGTGGCGTTCTCCGTTGACTTTGCCGAACTGGGTCGACACGCGGTGGCAGGTGATACAGGTGATGCCTTCGCGCGCGATCGGGGAACGTTCCCACAGGGCCGCCTCGCGCTTCTCGCCCAGCTGCGTGCCGATCTGCTGGTGGCAGCGGACGCAGAACGTGCCGATCGTCCCGGACGCGAAATCGTTGATGGCCTGTTCGAACTTGTGAAACATCGGCGAAATCGACGCATACGCATGGTTCGAGACCGCCCATTCCCAGAACACCTTGGGATGACAGCTCGCGCACTGCATCGCGGACGGGTACTCGGTCTCTGCAAAGATCGGAGCGTGCGGATCGTCGGCGGCAGCGGCGGGCAGCGGCGCGGCAAGCGCAAAGACGAGCCAGCATAACGAGAAGGCGAGTCGAGGCAGCGTCATGGTGTGTCTGCAGCGGGCCGGTCCGGAGATCGGCTCCCGCCAGGTTCCCCCCTTAAGAGATGCATGGCGACACCGCGCGGACCTGTTCCCCTAGTCCGCGCGTAATTAGAACGTTAGCTTATAAAGTTCAATTGATAAATCAAATAGGCGTTCATCCTGCGCGGGCGAGTCATCGTGGCGGCGCGACGGTGCCCTCGCGGTTAGCGGCCGGTCGCCTATGGCCTGAATGCGCCCGCGGGAACCTGTGTAGACTGCAGGGTCCAACCATGCAGCACGCGCGGACTGCCAGGGTCCGCGCTATCCCGCGCACTCACGAGGTGGATGATGAAAAGAGTCTTCGGTTTCCTGATGGTGCTGGGCGCGACGCTGCTGCTCGGTGTGGGGTCAATCCCGGACGCCGAGGCGAAGCGTCTCGGCGGCGGCGGTTCGTTCGGTGGCAAGTCCGCGTTCAGTTCACCCTACCAGCGACAGGCGGCCCCGGCGCGGTCCATGCGTCAGCAGCAGGCCGTGCAGCAGAACCAGGCTGCCCGGCAGCAGCTTTCCCGCCGCGGGGGGCTGATGGGGATGCTCGGCGGCCTCGCGCTGGGCGGGCTGCTCGGGGCGCTGCTGTTCGGCGGCGCGTTTGAGCAGTTCAATTTCATGGACCTGCTCGTCTTCGGCGGTCTCGCCTACCTTCTCTACCGCGTGTTCGCGGCGCGCGGGCAGGCCATGTCACCCCGGCCCGCTTATGCGCGGACCCGACCCGACGACTCGCAGTCCGTCGCGCCTCGGCGGGTGCTTCCTGACAACACCGCGGCCCGGACGGCGCTCGACAGCCGCGACTGGTTCCAGGCCGACGCTTCGGCGCCGGCGACGCTGTACGAGGACGCCGCGGCCAGGCCCGCGGGCTTTGACGAGCAATCTTTCCTGGACGGCGCCCGCCACGCGTACCGGGATCTGCAGAAAGCGTGGGATGCACGGGATTTCGCGCGCCTGCGCGCCCTGTCCACGGAGGCGATGTTCGAGGAGCTGAAGACGCGCAGTGCCGGACTCTCCGCGGACAATCGCACCGAGGTGCTCAAACTCGATGCCGAGCTGCTGGATGCGCGGGAAGTGGGAGACGAACTGGAGGCCGTGGTGCTGTTCGACGCGATCCTCCGCGAGGACGCGCACACCAGGGCGCAGCAGGTCCGCGAAGTCTGGCACTTCACCAAGCCCGCGCGGAGCGACGCGCCCACCTGGTTCCTGGACGGGATCCAGCAGCTGGAGGACTGATCCCGGCGGCCGGCCGTTCAGGCCGGCCGTCCTTCTCCACCCGGCCGGCGCTTCAGTGCTTCGAGCGTGAAGAGGCTGGCCGCTCCGGCGGCGACGCACGTGCCGAGTTCCAGCGGCGTCAGCGCGGCGAAACCGAAAAGAGTCCGCGCGGGCGGCCAGTACACGACCACTGCGAGCAGCGTGAACACGCATGCGGACAGCACGGACAGCGCACGATTGGTGCGGCGGAACGCGTCGCCGAGTGACGCCGAGAATGAACGGTTCACGAGGATGAGCGCGACGTTCGTCATCACCAGGGAGACGAATGCCACCGTGCGCATGATCGCATCCGCCGCACCGAGCTGACGCGCGCCGATCAGCAGGGCCGCGAGCACCCCAAACACCAGCGATCCCTGCAGCATCGCCCAGCGGATCTGCGGCCACGGCAGCACCTGGCCCGCCGGGTCCCGCGGCGGCCGCCGCATCACGTCCTTCTCCGCGCGTTCGGCCTCGAACACCACCGAGCACGCGGGATCGATGACCATCTCCAGGAACGCGATGTGGATCGGGGTCAATACCAGCGGCAGGCCAAGCACCAGCGGCAGGATCGCGAGCCCCGCGATGGGAATGTGCACGGCCACGATATACAGCATGGCCTTGCGCAGGTTGTCGAAGATCCGCCGACCGAGCCGGATGGTCTCCACCATTGAGCCGAAATCGTCGTCGAGCAGCACGATCGACGAGGCTTCCCGCGCGACATCGGTGCCGCGGCTGCCCATTGCGATGCCGATGTGCGCGGCCTTGATCGCCGGTGCGTCGTTGACGCCGTCACCGGTCATCGCCACCACTTCGCCGTTGGCCACGAGGCTCTCGACGATGCGGAGCTTCTGCTCCGGGCGGATCCGTGCAAACACGCGCGCGTCGCGCACCCGAGACGCCAGTTCGGTGTCGGACAGGCTGGCGAGTTCGTCGCCGACGATCACGTCAACGCCGTCCGTCGCGAGGCCGGCTTCACGCGCAATGGCGCGCGCGGTGGCCGGGTAATCGCCCGTGATCATGATGACGCGAATGCCGGCCGCGTGACATTCCGCGACCGCGGCGGGCACGTGCGCGCGCAGCGGGTCCGAGAATCCCACCAGGCCGACGAACTCGCACTTGAGATCCGCGAGCGTGTCGGGCAGTTCCGCCGCGGACGCGATCTTTGCGCGCGCCACTCCCAGTACCCGGACTCCCTCGTTCGCGAGCGCATCCACCGTGGCGCGCAGCGCCTGGCGACGTTCCGCGGAGAGACCGCCAAGCGTCGCGATCGCCTCCACCGCGCCCTTGGCGTGGAGCGTGATGCCGGTGTCCTCCGTGAATGCGTTCGCGACGGCAAGGAGTTCCGCCCGCAGTCCGTACGCGCGCAGCAGGCGGCGATTGGCGTGCGGCGGTTCCGGCAACGTGTGCGCGCCAAGCTGGTGCAGCGCGATGTCCATCGGATCGGTGGGGTGCGCGGGGCATGCGAGCAACGCGTCGTGCAGCACCGTGTGCAGATCGCGCGGGAGTTCACCCTTGCCCCGCCACTGTACCGCCGTGGCATGCGCGCTTGCGACTGCCACCACCGTCATGCGGTTCTCTGTCAACGTGCCGGTCTTGTCGGTGCACAGCACCGTGGTGGCACCGAGCGTTTCTATCGCGGCCGCCCGCCGCGTGAGGACGCGGGCGCGCGAGATGCGCCAGGCGCCCATCGCCATGAACACCGTGAGGACCAGCGGGAATTCCTCCGGCAGGAGCGACATGCCGAGCGCGATGCCGCTGAGCAGGGCCTCCAGCCACGCGCCGCGCAGGAACCCGTACAGGCCCACGGCAAGCAGGCCGGCGCCGAGGCCGAGCAGCGCGAACTGCCGGACGAACTTTCCAATCTGTCGCTGGAGATGGGGCTGCGATGTCTCGATGGCGCGCAATGCGCGTCCGATGCGTCCGAGCTCGCTGTGTGCGCCCGTGGCATCGACGACCGCCTCACCGGTGCCGCGCACGATCAGCGTGCCGGCGAACAGCCGCGACGCGTCGCGCGATTCCTCGCGCGCGGGGGACGGGGCGGAGGTCGCGAACTTGACGACCGGCACCGATTCGCCGGTCAGCAGGGATTCGTCCACCATCAGGTCATGCGCGGCGACGAGCCGCGCATCCGCCGCGACGCGATCACCTTCGGCCACGAGCATCAGGTCACCCCGTACGACGTCGCGACCCGCGATCGTCACGCGGACACCGTCGCGGATCACCGCGGCGCGCGGACTCGCGAGATCGCGGAGCGACTCCAGCACGCGCTCGCTGCGCGACTCCTGCACGATGGAGATCGTCACCGACAGCGACGCGAACGCGAGCAGCAGCAGCGCCTCGGTGGGATCCCCGAGCAGCAGGTAGACGGCGCCGCCGGCAAGCAGCAGCGCGAACATCGGCTGACGGATGATCTCGCCGATGATTCGCCACATCGTGCGGCGGTCCGGACGCGGCAATTCGTTGTGGCCGTCCGTGCGCAACCGCTGCGCGGCAGTCGCGGCATCCAGACCGCGCACGGCGGGTGGAACGGCGCTCACGCGCGTCGCACCGTGATGCGCTGCACCGCACAAGCCATGGCTGGTGTGTAGGAATACTTACACATCGATCCGGACCCCGCGGCCTCTCCCGTGCTGTATGCGCTGATCATCATGCCGCGCGTTCTTGACCATCCGTAAACGGCATGCCGATACTGGCCTGCAGGCCCCGCGACCGTGGTGCCGCGTATCACCGAACCCAGCGAGGAAGACGTCATGCAGATAGGTATTGTCCAGATCGCGCAGAGCTACGGGTACGAAAACGTCAGTGATGCGCAGGTGTACGACGAGGAAATCCGGAGCGCAATCCTCGCCGACGAACTCGGTTACGACCAGATCTCGATGGTCGAGCACCATTTCGAGGACTACGCGTTCTGCCCCGACAACTTTGTCTACCTGGCACACCTGGCGGCCGTGACCAGGCGAATCAAGCTCATGACGGGCGCGGTGATCGTTCCGTGGAACACGCAGCCGCTGCGCGTGGCGGAAAAGGCCGCGCTGCTGGATCTCCTCTGCGGCGGCCGTCTGATCCTCGGCCTCGGCCGCGGGCTCGCGCGGCGCGAGTACGACCAGTTCGGGATCCCGATGGAGGAATCGCGCGGCCGATTCGACGAAGCGGTGCCGATGATCCTCGGTGCCCTCGAGACGGGCGTCATGGAAGCCCACTCGGGCCAGTACTTCAAGCAGCCGCGCGCGGAGATTCGCCCACGGCCGACCAAGTCCTTCAAGGGGCGCACGATGCAGGTCGCGATGTCCGGGGATTCCATCCTCGAGGCGGCCAGGCACGGATTGAAGATGCTGCAGTTCTCCTACAAGGATGCAGCGACGCACCGCGCGGAAGTGCAGACCTACGCAAAGGCGTTCCGCGAGCATCACCAGGCTGCGCCGCCGATCCCCTTCTTCGTGGACTTCATGATCTGCGACGACAATGCCGATCGCGCGGCCGAAAACGCCCGCAAGCACGTGCGCACGTACCTGATGAGCCTTCTCACCCACTACGAAATGATGAGCGAGCATTTCCCGAAGGGCTACGAGGAGTACGGACAGAACGCGAAGGCGCTCGCGAGCGCCGGCCTCGACACGATCGCGGAAGGGTACCTGGCCGGTCAGACGTGGGGGACGCCGCAGCAGATCCTCGACAAGATCAACGCGCGGCGAAGCGCGATCGGTGATTACGACGGCATGTTCGTCGTCCGGTTCGCAGGCACGCCGTACGACGTCGTCGAACGCTCGTTGCGCACGTTCGCGTCCAAGGTCATGCCGGAGCTGAAGAGCTGGAATATCTCGCCGCTGATGGCGGCGTGAGACCGCGCTGGCGGTGCCGCGCGGGGTAATCCGCGCGGTCAATCTTCCGTTCATCGCGGCGGGACGCGCCGCGCCGTTCGCCCGGGAGGATCGATGGCGATTGATTTCTCGGCGAGCGACACCCAGGTCGAACTGCAGCGCAACGCGCGCGCGTTCGCGTGCCGGCACCTGGCCGGCGTGAACAGTTGCACGACGATGCGTCCGCTGGCGGGACTGCTGCAGGACGCGGTGTGTTTTCCGCTCTACGACGGCGGCAACATGGGGGGCAGGCGCTGCCGGTGGCACGATCTGTTCCGGCGTCCCGGTTACGACCCGCTCGCTGCCGCGGCCGGACTACCTTCCGTTCGAACTGACGAGGTGACCCGATGACCAGCGCGCAACTGCATCCAGGACTCGATACGCTCGGAATCGACCATCACCGTCTGCAGCGACTCGTCGCGCGGGTACACGCGGACATCGATACCGGGCGCTGCAACGGCGCAGCATTGATCGTGGCGCGGCACGGCGAAATCGCGCTCGATCTCTGCGCGGGTTTCGCGGACCGCGCGAACCGCACCCCGCTGCGCCACGATGCCGTGTTCCACCTGATGTCCGTCAGCAAGGCGCTGACCGCCGTGCTCACGCTCGCGCTCGTGGAGGAGGGCGCATTCCGGCTGACCACGCCGATTGCCGATGTGATCCCGGAGTTCGCGCAGGCGGGCAAGCGGGAGATCAACGTCTATCACATCCTGACCCAGACGAGCGGCCTGCCGATCGATACACCCGGCGTGCCATTTGACGTGATCGCGGATCTCGCGCGTTACGCCGCCGTGACATTCGACAAGCCGCCGCTCGGTGCGCCGGGCTCGGTGGTCGCATACTCCGTGCTCGTCGCGCACTCCGTGCTGGGATTGTTCATCGAGCGCGCGACCGGATGCGCCTTCACGGACCTGATGCAGGAGCGGCTGTTCGGGCCGTTGCGGATGCGGGATACCGCGTACGGGCCGCGCGCCGACCTGATGGCGCGTCGCTGCCCGCTGGCCCCAGCGGCCTACCTGGAGGCACCGGAACGGCGCGCGGCGTTCGAACTCGCCTTGAGTCACATCGAGCGGATCTCGGGCTACGCGACGCATCCCGGTTCGGTGGCGCCTGGCGGCGGGGCATTCTCGACCGCGCACGATCTGCATCGTTTCACCGACATGCTGCGGCGGGGTGGCGAACTGGACGGTGCACAGGTGCTGTCCCCGCAGACGGTCCGGCTGATCGCCCGCAATCACACCGGGCAGCTGCCCAACCAGCTCTTTCCGCTGCTGTTCGGACATCGGCACTGGAGTACATGCCCGGCGTACCTGGCGCTCGGATTCTGGGGCCGTGGGGATTCTCCGACACCTGGGCCGTTCGGTGATTTCAATTCGCCGCGCACCTTCGGAGGGATCGGGCGCGGCACCACGCTGTTCTGGGTGGACCCCGAACTCGACATGACCCTGGTCCTGCTGACGACCGGGCTGATGGACGAGGCGGACAACTTCGAACGGTATTCGATCCTGTCCGACCTCGCCGTCGCGGCGGTCACCCGCCCGGATTGTTGAGCGGCGGTACCCCGACGCGCCGCCGGTATCCACGGACGTCGCCCGTCGGTGCCGCGCGCAACGCGGGGATCACGCTTTCCGTGCGGCCACTTCCCCCAGTGCCTCGGCAGCGTTGCGCGGCGCTTTCCCGGTCTCGAAGTTCAACCCCTTGAACCCTTCGTCCGCGACCTGGTTGATGGTGGCGCGGTACTTCGGTGCGCCGCCGTTGTAGACGAGGTGCCGCACCTTGCCGTGCTCGTGGCCGTCCACGTTCGAGTTGTAACCGGTGAACCAGCCCTTGGCCTTGCGCATCAGCATCCCCTCGTACATCCGCGCGACGTGTCTGGTCCAGCGCTCCTCGGCTTCGGGGGTCGCCTCCAGCCGCGTGTACCCGTGCTTCCAGGCGTGTTCGAGCAGACGCATGACCCAGTCGACCCCGATCTCGATGCTGCGCGGGAAATTGGTCGACGACGAACCGCTCTGCGGGCCGGCGACAGTGATGAAGTTTGGAAACCCGCCGACCAGCATGCCGAGGAACGTGACCGGACCGTCGGCCCACTTGTCGCGCAGCGCCTGGCCTCCGCTGCCGCGGATATCGATGCGATCGAACGACCCGGTGATGGCGTCGAAGCCGGTCGCGTACACGATGATGTCGAATTCGTATTCCCGGTCGCTCGTGCGGATGCCATTTTCCGTGATGCACTCGATCGGCGTCTCCTTGATGTCCACGAGCTGCACGTTGTCGCGGTTGTATGCCTCGTAATAACGTGTCTCCAGCGGTACACGCTGGATGCCGAAGCCGTGGTCCTTGGGGATCAGCTTCTCGGCGACCGTCGGATCCTTGACCCGGCGCCGGATACGCCCGGCAATGTATTCGGAGAACTCGGCGTTCGCCGCCTCGTCCATGAAGATCTCGCGGAAGTTGCTGAGCCAGATACCGAAACCCGGTTCGTCGTAGAGCCGATCCCACAGCTTGAGGCGCTCCTCGCGCGACACCTCGTAGAACCCGCGCCGATCGGGCTCGTGTTCGAATCCTCCCGGCGTGCGCAGGCAGGTCTCGAAGATCTCGTCGTAGCGTGCGCGGATCGCGTTCATCTCCTGCTCGGAGATCGGGCCGTTGTTCAGCGGCGCGCACCAGTTGGGGCGACGCTGGAACACGGTGAGGTGGCCGACCTTGTCGGCGATCTCAGCGATTACCTGTACCCCCGTGGCGCCGGTTCCGATCACGGCGACGCGCTTGCCCGCCAGTGCCACGGGTTCGTGCGGCCAGTAGTACGTGTGAAAGGACTGACCCTTGAAGCGTTCGACACCAGGTACTCGCGGCATTGTCGGCGCTGACAGCAGACCGAGGCCGGTGATCAGGAAGCGGCACGTCATGTCCTTGCCGTTCGCGAAGTGGAGCCGCCAGACGTGGTTCTCGTCGTCGAACTGCGCGGATTCGACCTTGTGGTTGAACTGCATGTCTCGCCGCAGATCGAACTTGTCGGCCACGTAGTTCAGGTACCGCAGGTTTTCCGGCTGTCCCGAGAAGCGTTCCTTCCAGTGCCATTCATTCAGCAGTTCGCGGGAGAATGAGAAGCCGTAGGTGTAACTCTCGGAGTCGAAGCGGCAGCCCGGGTAGCGGTTGTGGTACCAGGTGCCTCCGAGGTCCGCGGCAGCCTCGACGACGGTGGTACGAATGCCGCGTTCACGCAGGCGATAGAGCTGGTAGATGCCGGCGACGCCGGCACCGAGGATGATGACTTCGTAGTCGGGGGCGGTGTCGGCCGCCGGTTTGATCTGTGCATTCATGAATCGGGGCTCCTCCGAAGGTGCACGGAGTATACCGTCCGCCCGGCGCGCCGCGGGTCGGACAATTGCCCGGTACCGGGCGCAAACCGGCTGCGTGCCAGGGTGACCGATGGCGTGGCGGGCAGGCGGGATGCCCAGGACCGGTCCGACCAGCGCGTCGGGTGGTGCGCCGTGTAGGGATCGAACCTACGACCAACGGATTAAAAGTCCGCTGCTCTACCAGCTGAGCTAACGGCGCGGAGGGTGGGCAAAAGAGGCGCGGATGATAGCCAGCCCCGGAGAGGGGCACAAGCAAAGGCGCGGTGTACGCGTCGTTCCGGACGGGCTTGAAAATCGGCCGCCCGTCCCCATAGTGCGAAGGCAGTTTTCGTTGTGGGGGACCTTATGCCGACGTACGTCTATCGATGTGATGCCTGCAGTCACCAGTTCGAGGCAGTGCAGCGCATGACCGAGGATCCGTTGACCGACTGTCCGGCCTGCCAGGCGCCGAAGCTCGTGAAGCAAATCCAGGCGGCCGGCTTCGCCCTCAAGGGCACGGGCTGGTATGTCACTGATTTCCGGGATAAAGGCAAGAAGCCGGCAGGCAGCGAAGACAGCGGGTCGAAGACCGCGCCAGAGAAGACCGAATCCGCGACCGATGCAAAGCCGGACGCGAAGCCCGATGCCAAAACCGAGACGAAGCCGGAACCAGCGAAAGCCACCGGCACTTCGGACTGAACCTTCCTCGCATTGTTTTCCAACGCGTCGTGTGACCGGGTGTCCCGTCATCTGACCACGGGCGCGTGTGCGCCCGATGATGCGTTGCGGCACCCGCGTGCAGTCCGTATCATTCCCGCCCTTGCCGGTAAGCACCTGATCCCGTTCATCATCCGAGAGACCGAAGCGCATGCGAACCCACTACTGCGGACACGTGAACGAGGAGCTCGTCGGCCGCGAAATCACGGTTTGCGGATGGGTGCATCACCGGCGTGACCATGGCGGCGTGATCTTCATCGACCTGCGCGACCGCGAGGGGGTTCTGCAGATCGTGATCGATCCGGACACGCCGGCGGCGTTCACGCTCGCCGAGCGTGCGCGCAGCGAGTACGTCCTCAAGGCCAGCGGTCGCGTGCGGCCCCGCCCCGCGGGGACCGTCAACGCGAACCTCGCGACCGGGGCCGTCGAGGTGCTGGTGCACGAACTCGAGATCCTGAACACCGCGCAGACGCCACCCTTTCAGCTCGACGACGCGAGCGTGCAGGAAGAAACACGGCTGCGGTTCCGTTACATCGACCTGCGCACCGAGCGGATGCGCGACAACCTCCTGCTGCGCGCACGCGTGGCGCGGTTTTTCCGACGCTTCCTGGATGCACAGGGCTTCATCGACATTGAAACCCCGATGCTGACCAAGGCCACCCCGGAAGGTGCCCGCGACTACCTGGTGCCCAGCCGCACCCATCCAGGGCGCTTCTTCGCGCTCCCGCAATCGCCTCAGCTGTTCAAGCAGCTCCTGATGATGTCGGGCTTCGATCGCTACTATCAGATCGTGCGCTGTTTTCGCGATGAGGACCTGCGCGCGGATCGTCAGCCGGAGTTCACCCAGCTCGACATCGAGATGTCATTCGTCGACGAGCAGGGCGTGATGGATCTGATGGAAGCGATGATCCGGGAGCTCTACCAGGAGGTCCTTGGTGTGTCGCTGCCGCATCCGTTCCCGCGCATGACGTACGCGGAGACCATGCATCGTTACGGCAGCGACCGGCCGGATCTGCGCAACCCGCTGCAGCTCGTCGAGCTGCGTGACGTGATGCACGATGTGGAGTTCAAGGTGTTTGCGGCGGCTGCCCGGGAGCCGGGCAAACGGGTCGCGGCGCTGCGCGCGCCCGGCGGAGGCGCACTCTCGCGCAAGCAGATCGACGATTACACGGACTTCGTCGCAATTTATGGCGCGAAGGGGCTCGCCTACATCAAGGTCAACGATCTCGCAGCGGGGCGCGACGGCCTGCAGTCACCGATTCTCAAGTTCCTGCCGGACCCGGTGGTCGAAGCACTGCTGTCCCGCACCGGCGCACAGACCGGCGACGTGATCTTCTTCGGTGCGGACGACACACGGATCGTGAACGCCGCGCTCGGGGCGCTGCGCGACCGCGTGGCCGCCGACCTCAATCTCGTCGCGGACACCTGGCAGCCGCTGTGGGTGGTGGATTTCCCGATGTTCGAATGGGACGCGGACACCAAGCGGTGGGCGGCGCTGCATCACCCGTTCACCGCACCGCATGCGGACGCCGAGGCGGTCGCGCGCGACCCGGGCGGCGCGCTCTCGCGTGCTTACGACATGGTCATGAACGGTTCCGAGATTGGTGGCGGGTCGATACGAATCCATCGTCCGGAGATGCAGCAGAGCGTATTCTCGCTGCTTGGCATCGGGCCGGACGAGGCGCGCGAAAAATTCGGCTTTCTGCTCGAGGCTCTCCAGTACGGCTGCCCGCCGCACGGCGGCATCGCGTTCGGGCTCGACCGGCTGGTGATGCTGATGCGGGGTGAGCGTTCGATTCGTGATGTGATCCCGTTCCCGAAGACCCAGACCGCCTCCTGTCCGTTGACCGCGGCGCCCGCCGCGGTGGGCGAGGCGCAGCTGCGGGAGCTTGGTATCCGGCTCCGGCGCGGCGAGTCGGCGACCTGACCACGCGCCACGCGGCGAATTCGCGGCCGCCAAGGTGGTCGAAACGCACTCGGGGACCTGGTTCCCGGCACGCGGAGGGGTAGGACGATGAACGCACAGGCCGATTCGATCGCGACCGCGGCGCTTCCGGTGCCGGCCTTTCACGTGCCGCCGACGGTGATTGAACGGCTTGACCCCGCCGAGCGCGAGACACTGCGCGCCGAGATCCGGACACTGCTGGCGCGCGAGAACGCGGTGCTGGTGGCGCATTACTACACTGACCCCGATTTGCAGTCGCTTGCCGAGGAGACCGGCGGGTACGTATCGGATTCGCTCGACATGGCGCGCTTCGGCCATGAGCATCCGGCGGCGACCCTGGTCGTCGCAGGGGTGCGCTTCATGGGGGAGACCGCCAAGATCCTGAACCCGGAAAAGCGGGTCCTGATGCCGGATCTGCAGGCTGAGTGCTCGCTCGACCTCGGCTGCCCCATCGATGCCTTCGACGCGTTCTGTGCTGCTCACCCGGATCGCACCGTGGTGGTGTACGCGAACACGAGCGCCGCCGTGAAAGCGCGCGCGGACTGGATGGTGACCTCCGGCAGCGCACTCGATGTGGTGCGCCACCTGATGGCACAGGGACAACGGATCCTGTGGGCGCCCGACAAGTACCTCGGCAATTACATCCGCGAGCAGACCGGGGCGGACATGCTGCTGTGGAACGGCGCCTGCATCGTGCACGAGGAGTTCAAGGGGCGCGAACTCGCCGACCTCCGCGCGGCCCACCCGGCGGCCAAGGTGCTCGTGCATCCCGAATCTCCGCCCTCGGTGATTGCGCAGGCCGACGTCGTGAGTTCCACGACCGGTCTCATCAATGCAGTCAGGACGCTGTCGGCACGCGAGTTCATCGTCGCGACCGACAAGGGCATCTTCTACAAGATGCGGCAGGCCGCGCCGGACAAGATCCTGATCGAGGCGCCGACCGCCGGCAATTCCGCCACGTGCCGCAGCTGCGCGCATTGCCCGTGGATGGCGATGAACGGGTTGCGCAAGCTCGCCGCGACCTTGCGTGACGGACGCAACGAGATCCAAGTGCCGGCCGACATCGTCGCGCGCGCGGTGGTCCCGATCCGACGCCTGCTCGATTTCGCGGCGTCCCGGCACAAGGTCGTCCTCGGCAACAACGACGCCTGACGGGTGGCGCGAATTCCGGCTCAGCGCCCCCGATGACACTCATCCTGGGCATCGATCCCGGTTCCCGGATCACCGGCTACGGCGTGATCCGCATGGATCGTCAGCGCGCCACGCACATCGCCCACGGGTGCATCGAAGTCGGAGAACTGCCGTTCGCCGATCGCTTGTGCCGGATCTTCGATGTGCTGGGGGATGTTCTGCAGGCGCACCAACCCGCAGAGGCGGCAGTCGAGAAGGTATTCGTGAACCGCAATGTCGAGTCAGCTCTGAAGCTCGGTCAGGCGCGTGGCGCGGCGCTGGTTGCGGTGGCCAAGGCGGGGCTTGCCGTGTTCGAGTACGCCCCGAACGAGATCAAGCAGGCAATCGTCGGGCGCGGTCACGCGGACAAGGGACAGGTGCAACACATGGTCAGGACGCTGCTTGCGCTTCCCGAATCGCCGCGGACCGACGCAGCCGATGCGCTCGCCATCGCGCTCTGTCACGGCCACACCCGCCAGGGCCTGATGGCGGTACACGGCGCGTACCGCGCGCGCGGGGGGCGGTTCCTGTGATCGGGCGTCTCCGTGGCGTGCTGGTGGAAAAGGCTCCCCCGCGATTGCTCGTCGACTGTCACGGCGTGGGCTACGAAGTCGAAGCGTCGATGACGACGTTCTGGGCGCTGCCGGAACCCGGCGCCGAGGTCACGCTGCATACCCAGCTCATCGTGCGCGAGGACGCGCATCTCCTGTTCGGTTTCGCAACCCAGGCCGAGCGACGTCTCTTCCAGAGCCTGTTGAAGGTCAATGGTGTCGGTGCGCGGATGGCGCTCACGATCCTGTCCGGTATCCAGCCTGACGAGTTCGTCGTGTGTATCCAGCGCGCCGACACGGCGCGGCTGACGAGCCTGCCGGGCATCGGCAAGAAGACCGCCGAGCGACTGCTGGTCGAGATGCGGGACCGCGTGGCGGACTGGGCCGATGGGACCGCGATCGCGCTGCCCGCGGCGCCGAGCGTTTCTGTCCCCGACGCGGTGGCGGATGCCGTCAGCGGACTGATCGCGCTCGGTTACAAGCCGCAGGAGGCCAGCCGGCTCGTGCACGCGGTGGAGGGACCGGACAAGACGAGCGAGACCATCATCCGCGAAGTGCTGCGCGGGCTCGCCAAGAGCTGATTTGCGCGGCATGCGACGGGTTAATCCCAAGTTCATTCCCGTGCGCTACACTGCGCGCCGGTCCGCGAACGCCTAGCCGATGTCCAATCGCCTCACGTCACCTGCCGCCAGCGTGGACGAAAACGCGCTCGATCTCGCGATCCGCCCGCGCCGCCTCGCGGACTACATCGGCCAGCCCGCGGTACACGAGCAGATGGAGATATTCGTCGGCGCGGCCCGTCAGCGTGGCGAGGCGCTCGACCACGTCCTGATCTTCGGTCCCCCCGGACTCGGCAAGACCACGCTCGCACACATCATCGCGAACGAACTTGGCGTGAACCTGCGGCAGACCTCGGGCCCCGTGCTCGAACGACCGGGAGACCTCGCGGCCCTGCTGACGAACCTGGAGCCCCGGGACGTGCTGTTCATCGACGAGATCCATCGCCTGAGCCCGGTGGTGGAGGAGATCCTCTACCCGGCGATGGAGGATTTCCAACTGGATATCATGATCGGCGAAGGCCCTGCTGCGCGGGCTCTCAAGCTCGACCTGCCACCATTCACACTGATCGGCGCCACCACGCGGGCGGGCCTGTTGACCTCGCCGCTGCGCGATCGCTTCGGCATCGTGCAGCGCCTCGAATTCTACGCAACGCAGGATCTCGCCCACATCGTCAGCCGGGCCGCGGGCATCCTGCAGGTTTCCATCGACGCCGAGGGCGCCCACGAGATCGCCGGCCGCTCGCGCGGCACACCGCGCATCGCGAACCGCCTGCTGCGGAGAGCCCGTGACTACGCGCAGGTGAAGGCCGATGGCCGGCTGAACAGTGAAGTGGCCGCCCGCGCGCTCGACCTGCTGAACGTGGACGCGCAAGGGTTCGATCTCATGGACCGCAAGCTGCTGCTGACGATCATGCAGAAGTTTGACGGCGGACCGGTCGGCGTCGACAGTCTCGCCGCCGCACTCAGCGAGGAACGCGGCACGATCGAGGATGTCCTGGAGCCTTTCCTGATCCAGCAAGGTTATCTCGTGCGCACCGCGCGTGGCCGGATGGCGACCAGGCTCGCCTGGCAGCATTTCGGCCTGGCGCCGCCCGCGAGCGCGCTGGCACCTGCACCTGACCTGTTCGACGGACTCGATTAGCTCGCGTGATACAGGAATTCCGTCTCCCGATCCGCGTGTACTACGAGGACACCGACGCCGCGGGCATCGTGTACCACGCGAACTATCTCAGGTTCATGGAGCGCGCGCGCACCGAGTGGTTGCGCCGGCTGGGATTTGAGCAGGATGCGCTCGCGCGTCACCATCAGCTCGCCTTCGTGGTGCGGTCAGCCAGCCTCGAGTTCGTGCGCCCGGCACGCTTCAACGATGCGCTCGTCGCGAGCTGCCGCGTGGCCCGTTGCGGGCGAGCGAGCGTGGAATTCGTGCAGGAGATCCTGCACGAGAATGGCACCCTGCTCTGCCGCGGTGACGTGCGGGTGGGATGCGTGAACTATCGCGCGATGTCCGCGATGCGGATGCCCGACGAAATCTTTTCGAGAATCAAGCATGCATGCTGATCTGTCGATCGCCAGTCTGATCCTGGGGGCGAGCCTGCTCGTCAAGCTCGTGATGCTTGCGCTGCTGCTGGCCTCGGTGGCCTCATGGGCGCTGGTGATTCGCAAACGACGCGAACTGAAGGATGCCAGGCGTGTGGCGAAGAGCTTCGAGGACCAGTTCTGGTCGGCCGAGGATCTCACCGCACTGTTCAATCGAATCAGCCAGCAGCGTCATGCCTCCGACGGGCTCCAGCGCATCTTCGAGGCGGGTTTCCGCGAGTTCGCCCGCCTCCGGAAGAGGGACGGGATCGCGCCCGAAATGGTGCTCGAGGGAGCGCAGCGCGCAATGCGTATCGCGGTGAGCCGCGAACTCGAGGAACTGGAAGCGAACCTGCCGATGCTCGCGACGGTCGGCTCGGTCAGCCCTTATATCGGGCTGTTCGGCACGGTGTGGGGCATCATGAATTCGTTTCGTGGCCTGAGTTCCGTGCACCAGGCCACGCTCGCGATGGTCGCGCCTGGCATCTCCGAAGCGCTGGTCGCTACCGCGATGGGACTGTTCGCGGCGATCCCGGCAGTCATCTTCTACAACCGCTTCGCGAGCGAAATCGACCGCCTGACGACGCGCTACGAGATCTTTGCCGAGGAGTTTGCATCCATTCTCCAACGCCAGGTCCATTCCTGAGGGGGCGGCGTGGCGAACGTGATCCAACGCGGCAAGCGCGGCAAGCGGCTGATGGCGGAGATGAACGTCGTACCCTACATCGACGTCACGCTGGTGCTGCTGATCATCTTCATGATCACCGCGCCACTGATCACACAGGGCGTGAAGGTCGATCTGCCGCAGGCTCCCTCGGAGGTGATCCAGCCTTCGGAGAATGAACCCGTCATCATCAGCATCGATGCGGACGGCAATCTGTATATCGATCTCGGGGAGAATCCCGCTGAACCGATCGACGAGGAAGCATTGCTCGCACGGGTGGCGGGTGTCGCCAAATACAAGCCGATGACCGACTTTCTCGTCCGCGGAGACGCCGGTGTGCCGTACGGGCGGGTGGTCGAGGTGATGGCCCTGATGCAGGGGGCGGGCGTGAAGAACGTCGGCCTGCTGACCGAGCCGCCACCTGCCAGGTGAGCTCTCCGATGGCACGCAGGTCTCCCGAGAAGGAACGCCCAGAGGCCCGGTCGCGGCAGCCGCGCTCCGGCCAGGGCCGGGCCTTCTACTATTCCGTACTGCTACACACGGTCCTGATCGTGGTGGTCGTGATCGGCATTGACTGGAAGTCGGACAACGTCATCACGCCCGCGGCGGCTCCGAACGTCATGCAGGCGACGGCGGTGGACAGCCGGAAAGTCGAAGAGGAAGTCCGCAAGCTGCGGACTGCCGAGAAGCGGAAGGAGGAGGCTGCAAAGCAGCGTGAACTCGAAGCCGAAGCGCGTGTGCGAGAGGAACAGCGCAAGCTCGAGCTGCTGAGGAAGACCCAGGAAGCGGAGAAACGCGAACGGGAGAGCCAGAATCGCCAGCTCGAGGAGGACAAGAAGCGGCTCGAGCAGGAAAAGGCCGACGCGGCGCTGGCCAAGAAGCGGGCCGAGGCGGAGAAGAAGAAGGCGGAGGAAGAGGCGCGCCAGGCCGCCGAAAAGCGCAAGGAGGAAGAGGCGAAAGCCAAGGCGGAAGCTGACGCCAGGAAGAAGAGAGAAGAAGAGGAAGCGCGGAAAAAGGCCGAGGAGGCCAAGCGGCGCAAGGCGGAAGAGGACGCCCGACGCAAGGCCGAGGAGAAGCAGCGCGCCGAAGCCGCTGCTGCCGAGAAGGCGCTGCAGGACGCGCTTGCCGCCGAGGAAGCGGCGTTGCAGGCGAGCCAGGACGCGACCCAGCTCCAGCGCTACATGGCGCGCATCCAGGCGGCGATCGAAGGCGGGTTCGTTTATCCTCCGGGCCTGCCGCCGGGGCTAAAATGCACGCTCTTCGTGCGCGTGATTCCGGGTGGAGATGTCGTCGAAGCGCGCGTCATCCAGTCGAGCGGCAATGCGGTGTTCGATCGCCAGGCCGAGACTGCAGTGCGCAAGGCGTCCCCCCTGCCGGTACCGGAGGAGCCGCGCCTGCTCCAGCAGATGCGTGAGTTCAACCTGGTGTTCGAGCCGTAGACAACGGAGTGCCATGACCGTGATGAGAAACGTCCTTGCCTTATCCATGCTGCTGTGGGGGCTTTCCGCCGCTGCGCAGACGGCGCCCAAGGGTCCGCTCGAAATCCGCATCACCCAGGGCGTCGAGGGGGCGTTGCCGATTGCAGTCGTCCCATTCGCGTGGAGCGGCGCGCCGCTGCCGGAAGACCTTGCGCAGGTGATTTCCAACGACCTGACCCGCAGCGGCAGTTTCGAACCGATGCCTCGCGAGGACCTGCCGGCGCAGCCTGCCGATGTGGCGCAGGTGAACTACAAGGATTGGCGCGTGCTCGGCATGGACAATCTCGTGATCGGGCGGATCAGTGCGACGGGTGACGGCGGCTACCTCGTTGAATTCCGGTTGCTGGACGTGTTCACCGGCAAGCAGATCGCCGGATTCCAGATTCCGTCGCACGTGTCCAACCTGCGCCTGACGGCACATCACATCAGCGACATCATCTACGAGACGCTGTTGAAGACCAAGGGTGCGTTTTCCACCCGCATCGCGTACGTGACGGTGGAACGCCGGGGGCCGAAGGACTCGACCTATCGGCTGCAGATAGCCGACGCCGATGGATACAACGCGAAGACCATTCTGGAGTCCCGGCAGCCGGTGCTGTCACCGGCGTGGTCGCCCGACGGCAACCGCCTGGCCTACGTGTCCTTCGAGGAGCGCAACTCGGCGATCTACGTGCAGGACGTGCGCAGTGGCCAGCGACAGAAGGTCGTGTCCGGCGCCGGGATCAACAGTTCCCCGGCGTTCTCGCCGGACGGCCAGCGGCTCGCGGTCACGCGTTCCAAGGAAGGTAACCCCGACATCTACGTCGTGGAACTCGGGAGCGGGCAGCAGACCCGCCTGACCACCGACGGTGCCATCGATACCGAGCCGGCGTGGTCACCGGACGGGCAGACCATCGTCTTCACGTCCGATCGCGGGGGCAGTCCTCAGATCTATCGCGTGTCTCCGGCTGGCGGTCCCCAGCAGCGTGTGACTTTCAACGCGGGTGATTACAATGCGCGCGCGAGCTATTCACCCGACGGCAGATCGCTGGTCCTGGTCAGCGGCGGGAGCGGTTTTCGAATCGCGGTCTTCGATCTCGAGAGCGGACGCAGCCGCGCGATCACCGGCGGAAACCTGGACGAATCGCCGAGCTTCGCGCCGAACGGCAGCATGATCATTTATGCCACAATGGGCGGCCGCGGCACCGAACTCGCGGCAACCTCGGTCGATGGCACGGTCAAGCAACGGCTCGCGCTCCAGCGTGGCCAGGTACGTGAACCGGCATGGGGTCCGTTCAGGAAGTAGGATTTCGTCGCCAGCTCCGCGTCCGGACTGGCGCATCAAGTCGATCAACCGATTCGATTGAGGAGTAAACGACATGACGCGGTTTGTGCGCAACGCGATGCTGGCGGCGCTGGTGGTATTCGGTGTGTCGGGCTGTTCCAGCCTTGACAAGAAATCGACCGGAAGCGCGGCCGTGGAGAACCGCGGCATCTCCAGCGGCGAGATGAGCGACATCGATGCCGCCCGCAGCCAGGGCATGGACGACGGGACCGGGTCGGGCGCCAGTGCGCTCAACGATCCGAGCAGCCCGCTGTCGACCAGGGTCATTTATTTCGACTACGACAGCACCACCATACGCGGCGACTTCGAGGGCGTGGTGCAAGCCCATGCGTCCTACCTGGCGGCCAACCCGGGGACGTCGATCGCGCTCGAAGGGCACGCCGACGAACGCGGCACGCCTGAATACAACCTCGCGCTCGGTGAACGCCGTGCGTTGGCGGTACGTCGCCAGCTGGTGCTGCTGGGCGCGAATGCCGGTCAGATCCGCACGGTCAGTTACGGCGAGGAGCGTCCGGTTGCCGAGGGGCACGATGAACAGGCGTACGGCCTGAATCGCCGGGTCGAGATCGTGTATCCCTGAGCGGTATCTTCCGGAGCACGCGCCCATGTCCGCACGTTGTCCTCCCCGTGAAAGACCCGTTTCTGTGCTGGTGCTGGCGCTCGCACTGAGCGCGGCACCGTGTGTTGGCGTGGCGCAGTCCTCCGATCTGGCGGGTCGGGTTGCCAAGCTCGAACAGACGTTGAGCAACCGCGGCCTGCTCGATCTCCTGCAGGAAATCGACAGCCTCAAGCGGGAGATCGCGGGCCTCCGCGGCGAGCTCGAGAACCAGGCGTTCGCGCTCGAACAGCTCCGGAAGTCGCAGGCGGCGACTTACAACGATCTCGACCAGCGGTTGCGGGTGCTGCCTGGCGCCGGTCAGGGTACCGCCCAGACGCCTGCATTGCCCGTGCTCGCGCCGCCGGCCGCCGATGCGGTGGCGGGCACGCCGGCGTCCCAGGGCGACTTGCAGGTGCAGACCGAAACGTCGCGCCCCGCGGCGGTCGCAACGGATGCCCCCGCGTCCCCGGCGGTAGACCCGGTGACCGGGCTCGCGGTAGCGCCACCCCCGGGCCCGACGTCGGATCCCGGACAAGGAATGTTGCCGGCACCCGGCCAGATGGCCGTGCAACCGCTTCCCCCGGGCATGCAGGAGACACCGGCGCCAGTCTCGACACCTGACGCCCCGGTCGCACCCATGCAGGCGCCGATCACGACAGATGATGCCGCGTCCGAGACCGCCTATCGCGACGCATTCGCACTGCTGAAGTCGGGCGAATACGACCGCGCGATCGCGGCGTTCGAAACGTTTCAGCAGCAGTTTCCGAACAGCCAGTACGGTGACAATGCACAGTTCTGGCTGGCCGAGGCGTTCTACGTCAAGCGGGACTTCACGGCGGCGTTGCCTGCGTACCAGAAGATGCTGTCCCAGTACCCGGCGAGCAAGAAGCTCTCCCACGCGATGCTGAAGATCGGCTACAGCCACGCGGAGCTCGGCCAGAACGACGAGGCCCGCGCGTCGCTCACCGAACTCGTGCAACGCTTCCCGGGATCGGCCGCAGCGCAACTTGCCGAACAGCGCATCGCGCAATTGCCTGCCCGCTGAGCAGCCTACCGCGCGAGCGCTCTATGTCCGCCCCGCTCCGTGCGGTCGTACTGGTATCGGGGGGGCTCGATTCAGCCACCGTGCTCGCGCTTGCGCGCTATTCCGGGCGCGAATGCTATGCATTGAGCATCGATTACGGACAGCGCCATCGTGCCGAGTTGGCTGCCGCGCGGCGCGTGTCGGCGCGACTTGGCGCGCACGCGCACCGGGTGGTCACGCTCGATTTCGCACAGTTCGGGGGCTCCGCGCTCACCGATCCTGGCACTCCGGTGCCTGAATCCCGCAGCGTGGGAATCCCGGTGACCTACGTCCCGGCGCGCAACACCGTGATGCTGGCGATCGCACTTGGTTGGGCAGAGATCCTGTCGGCGGCGGAAATCCACATCGGCGTGAATGCCGTGGACTATTCCGGGTACCCCGACTGCCGCCCGGAGTTCATCGCGGCGTTCGAGGCGCTGGCACGCGTCGCGACCAAGACGGGTGTCGAAGGGTGTCCCGTACGGGTGATGGCGCCACTCCTGCGGATGAGCAAAGCGGACATCATCCGCGAGGGGCTGGCGCTTGGCGTGGAGTTCCGCGACACGGTGTCCTGCTACCAGGCCAACGAGGCGGGAGAGGCCTGCGGCAGGTGCGATGCGTGCGTATTGCGGCGGGACGGGTTTCGCGCCGCCAGCAGCGACGACTTCACCCGCTATCAGCGCGAAGCCAATGCCCAGTGACGCGGTGAATATCGTTCGTCGATCGCTTCCGACAGCGTGGGCCCGGTCAAGGCCGGCGCATTCCCGGCATCGCCCAGTTGCAGGTAAGTGCTGTAGAGGGACTGAATCTGGCGGACGTAGATGATGGCTTGCCCGTAACCCCGCTGGGGCTTGCCACCATTGTCCGGCCGCGCGAATTTCATCATCGCCGTTTCGACATTGCCGAACCAGCGATTGGGATCGAGATTGAGCCGGGCGGCAAGACGGCGGGCGCGCGCAACACGCGCGTAGCCGGCATTGTAGGCGGCGAGCGCGAACCACGTGCGTTCTCCGGCCGGGACCTCCGCATCGAATTCGTTGCGCAGCTTGTACAGGTATTTCACGCCGGCGTGGATCGCGGATTCCGGTTCCAGGATGTTGCGGAACCCTAGCGCACGGGCAGTACCGGGCAGCATCTGCATCAAACCCTTGGCACCTCCGGTGGACTCCGCGCGCGGGTCGAACCGGCTTTCCTGGTACGCCTGGGCGGCGATCAGCCGCCAGTCGAAGTCGTAACGCTCGGCATACGTCCTCAGCAACGCATCGAACGGGGAAATTCTCGAACCCTTGCCCGCCAACTGCGTGGCGTGCCGCGGGACCAGGTACCGTCCCGTGAGCACCGCGTCCAGGCGACGGGTTCCGGGCGCGGTAATGAACCGATCGATTGCACGCTTGAGCCGTGGATCCCCCGTGCGCACGAGCCAGCGGTAATTGACTCTGGATGGCAGGCTCAACCCCGACACAAGCCCGGGGTTGGCCGCGATGACTTCCCGGGCGGTCTCGGCATCGACCACCACGGCGTCGATCGCGCGTGCGACGACACGATCCAGCAGTGCACCGGCCGGAAGCGCGCGATCGACAGCAATCGGAATCAGGCCGGTGTTCGCAACGGCACTGCGTGTCGCACGCAGCTCCGCCGAATCCGCGTAAGCGCCCACCCGCCGACCCTTGAGATCTGCGACGTTGTAGAGGGGAGCGTCAGTGCTCGTCAGCAGGACATAACTGGTGTGATGGTAGATGCGCGAGAAGCTGACTCCGGGTTCCCCACGCACCAGGCTGCCGTCGATGCGCGTGGTGACCACGTCCACCGCGCCTTCCTTGACCCAGCCGACGAGCTGTTCGTCACGGGTAGCGGTCAGTATCTGCAGCTTCAGTCCGTGCGCGTTGGCGAATGCGGTGGCGAGTTCGAACTCGTAGCCGGACGGTTTCCCACGTGCGACGAAATAGTTGCGCGGGTCGACGCGGGTCCCGATTCGAAGGACGCCACGCCGACGGATCTGCGTGAAATTGCGCGGCGCGCGGACCGGCTCGAAGTAGGCGGCATGGTAACGCGCGATGAACCCGTTCAGGCTCCGCAGCAGACCCTGGCGATCACTGCGCAGGTACCAGCCGAAGGCTTCGTCGTCCGTCAGGTCGAACTGGCGCTGGAGTCGTGGATAGGCCTCCAGGTCACCGCTGCCCAGGGTGACCGGCAACACGGTGGCGTCGTATACCCCGTCCGCGACGAGCCGGAGCGCGGCATCGCGGTCCAGCGTACTTGGCAAGGCGTCGAGTTGGAGGCCCGGAACCGCCCGCTGCAGCTGTTCGAAGTAGGACCACAGCGGGGAGGACAGCCGGATGCCGAGGCGAAGACCCGCGAGGCCGAGCGGATCGCGAACCCGCAACCCGTTGCGGCCGATGACCTGGAAGCGCTGGGTCGCAAGCGGGTGCGTGGCACTGATGGTCGGGCGCTTGAGGTACTCGGCGGGCATTGCCCCGATCGCGAGATCCGCTTCGCCGCGCACCAGTCGTTCGTACAGTTCCGCGGGGCGATATACCGGTCGCCAATCGATCGCGAGGTCGTGCGTGCGTGCGTAGTCGGACAGGATCGCGAATTCGATCGCGTCCCGTCGATGTGTCGAATTCACCGTCCCGCCCAGCACCAGAACGCGCAGTGGACGCGGGGAGGTTGCTTCGGCTCTGAGCGCCTGTTCCAGCCCGAGCCGAGGACGCGACGCCAGCGCAGCCGCCTGCGCGGTGACGAGCACCGCACAAAACGCAGCGACAAGCGTTGCCACGCGCCGCCTTGGAGCGGCACGTCCTGAGCCGGATCGAGTCATGGTCGGCGCAAAGCCTTTGGTCGTTCTGAGGTCGTTGTTTTGTGAGCGAGTCGACGTATTGAACTGCCGAATGCCCACTACGGCAACCGCCGCTCGGGGAAACGCCACGTGCTCGCGCAGGGCTGATGAGGATATTCAGATAGTTCAGGCGGAATTCTAATTCTAAATTCGGATTTGTTAAATAAATTTATGTTTTATATGGCAATCCTGTTTCGCCTTTTCACGTCGAGTGCAGCCGTCGCATGTGCCAGGCGTGTCGTTGTCCCGAGGTCGAACCAGCGGCCTTTGAAATGCTCGCCGGTCACATCGCCGCGCGCCGCGGCCACGCGCAGCAGCGGCGCGAGCGGAAAGCGGCGCGCATTCGGAGCGTTTTCGAACAGTGCCGTTGAATACACTCCGATGCCGCTGAACGTGAGACGCGGCGACGCCTCGTTGCCTACCCGATATCCGCACAGAGTGAAGTCACCGCGAGGGTGATGGCGGGGATTGTCAATCAGGACGAGATGCGCAGGGGAAGCGGGACGGTGCGCGAGCGCGAGGAAATCGAACTCGCAGTAGATGTCCGCGTTGACCGCCAGAAAGGGCGCGTCATGCAGCAGCGACAGCGCGTGGAGGATTCCGCCGCCGGTTTCGAGCGCGCCAGGAGGCTCGGGCGAGTACGTCACCCGCAGACCGTACCGGCTCCCGTTCCCCACGTGCTGCACGATCAGCTGGGCGAGATGGGCGATGTTGATTACACAGTGTTGAATCCCGGCCCGTCGCAGGCGGTGCAGGTGGTAGTCGATGAGCGCGTGTCCGCGCAATGGCACGAGCGGCTTCGGCAGTCGATCGGTCAGCGGGCGCAGTCGCTCGCCGCGTCCGGCGGCGAGAACGATTGCCTGACGGGGCAGACCCGGGAAGGTTGAGGCGCCGCGTCTGATCATGATCCTTCGGACATCCGGTGCGGACCGGGGCAAAAAAAGCGACGTCCGCTTGGTCACCATGGCAGACTGTCGGATAATCGAATCGCGCCGAAATTGTAATGGAATCCATCGCCCTTGCGCGGGACGCACGGTTCGCTGATCCGCGGTCCCTCCGAAGCATCGTCTTCCTATGACCGATCCTATCCTGCAGCCGACGACGGCCGACCCGCGCAGGCTGACTGAACTCGGCCGTGCCGTACTGCGCATTGAAGCCGAATCGATAGAAGGACTCATTCCAAGTCTCGGCGAGGAGTTCGTGGCGGCGGCGCACGCGATGCTCGCGTGTCGCGGCCGGATTGTCGTGCTCGGCATGGGCAAGTCCGGGCATGTTGCGAACAAGATTGCTGCGACGTTGGCCAGTACGGGGACGCCGGCATTCTTCGTGCACCCGGGAGAAGCAAGCCACGGGGACATGGGGATGATCACCCGCGAGGACGTGGTGCTCGCGTTGTCGAACTCGGGAGAAACGGACGAACTGGTGGTGCTGATTCCACTTCTGAAGCGGCTCGGGGTGCCGCTGGTCGCGATGACGGGCAATCGGCGCTCGACGCTCGCCGAGTCTGCATCGGTCCACATCCACATCGCCGTCGCCCAGGAAGCATGCCCGTTGGGGCTCGCACCGACGTCGAGCACCACTGCCGCGCTGGCGATGGGTGATGCGCTCGCCATCGCGTTGCTCGAAGCACGTGGTTTCACACAGGAGGACTTCGCGCGATCGCACCCCGGCGGCGCGCTCGGCAGGCGACTCCTGCTCAAAGTGCGTGATCTCATGCATACGGGAGCCGGCATGCCGACGGTCGCACCCGAAACGCGCCTGGCAGACGCGCTGCTGGAGATGACGCGCAAGGGCCTGGGATTGACTGCGGTGGTGGACCGTGCCGGGGGCCTGCTGGGGATTTTCACCGACGGTGATCTCCGGCGTGCGATCGATCGAGGGCTCGACGTGCGGCAGGTCGCGATGCGCGAAGTCATGACCGCCAACTGCAGCACCGTGCGCGCGGATCTGCTCGCTGCGGAAGCGCTCGGTATCATGCAGGAGCGCAAGATCAACGCGTTGCTCGTGGTGGATGGTGATCACAAGCTCCTCGGCGCTATCAACATGCACGACCTGCTCAAGGCTCGCGTGGTATGAGCATGGACCTCGCTGAACTGGAGCGCCTCTCACGGCAAGTCCGCGTGGCGGTATTCGACGTCGATGGAGTGCTCACGGACGGGAGCATCCTGCTCGGACCCGACGGCGAGGAGTACAAGCAGTTCAATGTGCGCGACGGTCAGGGAATGACGATGCTGCGCGAGGCCGGAATCGAACTCGCCGTCATCACGGGCCGTCAGTCGAGCGTCGTCGCCCATCGGATGACCGAACTCGGCGTGCGTTTCGTCTACCAGGGGCGCCGCGACAAGCTCGAGGCGCTCGACCAGTTGTGCGAAGAAGCCGGGGTGGCGGCGGATCGTCTGAGCTATCTCGGTGACGACCTCCCTGATATCCCGGTCATGCGCCG
The DNA here is from genome assembly GCA_050247235.1 of Gammaproteobacteria bacterium. Taxonomy (GTDB): domain Bacteria; phylum Pseudomonadota; class Gammaproteobacteria; genus CAIKBL01. Next base: position 73,580 of record JBFWUN010000002.1, on the reverse strand, counting down.
GGTAGGGCTCCCGATCGCCGTTGCCGACGCCCACCCCGCCGTTTTCGGTGTTGCCTGCTGTCGAACATCAGCACCCGGCGGCCGCGGCGCGGCGCGCGAGGTCGCCGAGTTTCTGGTCCACGCCTGCGGCAGGCTGCCTTTCCCGTGCACTCCCCTGGTGCCGTTGAATTGCCCGGCTCCGCGCTGATGAGCCGTCATTGGCTGACCGCGATCGGGACTGCCGCCATCGGTGCACTGACGTTCTGGCTGTGGCAACAGCTCGATGAAAGCGCCGACCGGGACGCTGCGGCGGCGCCACACGAGCCTGACTATTACCTCGTCGAGATGATTCGGCACACGATGAACCGCGAGGGCGGCCTGCAGAATGTGCTCACTGCCGAGCAGGTCTTCCATTATCCGGACGACGACACCACCGAATTGGCCCACCCCCATATGGAGATTTACAATGGCGGGCAGAATCCCTGGCAGGTCGTCGCGGAACGAGGTCTCGTCAAGTCGAACAACGAAGTGATCTTCCTGCAAGGCCGCGTCGAAATCTGGCGTGTCGACGAACTCGGGCAAAGGGAGTTCGAGATCCTGACTTCCGAGCTCAGGGTGTTTCCCAAGGTGCAGTACGCGGAAACCGACAATTCGGCCACCATCAAGGGTCCCTCCACGGTCACTCGAACCCGGGGATTCCGCGCTAACTTTGAACATAACCGTCTGGAACTGCTGGAGCGAGTCAGAACCCGTCATGAGAAGCCGCCTTCCACGTAAGCTGGGAGCACTCGCGCTGCTGCTCCACGCCGGTCTCGCCAGTGGCCTGAGCACTGACGTCGAGCAACCTATCGAGATTGAAGCCGACTTTGCCGAACTCGATGACGCCGCCGGACGGACGACCTACACGGGGAATGTCGTGGTTGTACAAGGCACCATGCGCATGACCGGGGACAAGCTGATCGCCAATTTCGACGAGGACCGGCAGCTCGTCGACGTATACCTCGAGGGCAAGCCTGCGTACTTCAAACAGACGCCCGACGGAGGCAAGCAGGACATCGAGGGTGAGGGTTTGCAGATCGAGTATCACCAGCGCAAGAGCCTCCTCTATCTCATCGACAAGGCCCGCCTCACCCAGGGTGATCGACTGTTCGAGGGTTACCGGATCAATTACGACACGCGCCGCAGCATCATTACCGGTCGAGGCGCCGCAAACGCACCGCGGACCTCCGACCCCGTCAGTAAGCCGGGGCGCGTGAAGGTCATCATTCCGCCGAAGAAGAAAGCTGCCGAATGAGCCTGGCCGCACGCCTGTGGATGCCTGCGCGTAGCGGCAGGGGCGTCACCCGATGACCGTACTCAACGTTCGACACCTGTCCAAGACCTACAAGTCACGCCAGGTCGTGAAGGACGTGAGCCTCACGGTGAGCAGCGGAGAGGTGATCGGACTGCTGGGCCCGAACGGAGCTGGCAAGACCACCAGTTTCTATATGATCGTCGGGCTGATCGCCGGCGAGGGCGGCACCATCCATCTGGACGACGACGAACTCACCGAACTGCCGATGGATCTGCGCGCCCGCAAGGGGCTCGGTTATCTGCCACAGGAGGCTTCGGTATTTCGGAAGCTTACCGTCGAAGAGAACATCGCCGCGGTGCTCGAAATCGTCCCGGAATTGAATCCCGAGCAGCGCGCGCGGCGCCTGGACGGACTGTTGCGCGAGTTCCACATCGGCCATCTGCGCAAGAACCTGGGCATGTCGCTCTCGGGCGGCGAACGTCGGCGGGTCGAGATCGCGCGGGCGCTCGCGACCCAGCCTCGATTCATCCTGCTCGATGAGCCGTTCGCAGGAGTGGACCCGATTTCGGTCGGTGACATCCGTCGCATCATTCAGCACCTGAGCCGGCTCGGCATCGGCGTGCTCATCACCGATCACAACGTGCGGGAGACCCTGGGAATTTGTGATCGCGCCTACATCGTGAACGACGGTCGCATCATCGCCGAGGGAACTCCCACGGCAATCCTGGAGGACGAGCACGTCCGCGAAGTCTACCTGGGCGAGGACTTTACCCTCTGAGTCGGATTTTGCGATCTTTCTCAGCAAATCGCGTGCCGAGCTTCCTGGGCGGGGTGCCGGTTACGCTACAATCGTCTATGCAAGATATGTTCCGAATTCGCATCAGACGATGAAGCAATCACTGCAACTCAAGCTCGGCCAGCAGCTGACCATGACGCCTCAGCTGCAGCAGGCGATCCGGCTCCTGCAGCTGTCGTCAATGGAACTCAGCCTCGAAGTCCAGCAGGCCCTGGACTCGAACATGATGCTCGAGCTCGAGGACGACAGCGACCTCCCCGATCTGGGGCTCGACGGGGTTGCGCCGGCGACCACCCCGGCGGCGACGGAAGAGTTCGAAGGACCGGACGAGGGATTCGGGGGGGAGGGCGAGGACTGGGAAACGTCAGCCCCGTCGACCACCGATGACATTCCCGAAGAAATGCCCGTGGACTCCGACTGGGAAGAAGTGTTTGACAGCACCCTGCCCCAGGGAGCGCCGGCCGGTCCCCACGACGAAGGGGGCGAGCGCGAAAACCAGGCCGGCGCCGAGGAGTCGCTTCGCGACCACCTGCTCTGGCAGCTGAACCTGTTGCCGCTGGGCGACACGGACCGACGCATCGGCGTGGCAATCATCGATGCCGTCAACGACGACGGTTACCTCGAAACAACCCTGGAGGAACTTCTCGAGATTGTCTCCGACCCCGGTCAGGAGCCGATCCTCCTCGAAGAAGTCGCCGCGATGCTCAAACAGATTCAGACGATGGAACCTGTGGGCGTTGCAGCGCGCGACCTGAAAGAATGCCTTCTCATCCAGCTCAGGCAGCGCGATCCGGCCACGCCCTGGCGTCCAGAAGCGATACGGCTGTGCGAGGGCTATCTCGACCTCCTTGCAGGACGCGACTACAACCAGCTCATGCGGCGCCTGAAGCTGACGCAGGATGAATTGCGCGCCGTAATCGCGCTGGTACAGTCCCTGTCTCCGCGCCCGGGTTCCGCCTACGCGACGGCGATGACCGAGTACCTGGTCCCGGACGTGTTCGTGCGGAAGATCAAGGGACGCTGGAAAGTCGAACTGAATCCCGATTCGATACCGCACGTCCGAATCAACCCGTATTACGCGAGCATGGTGCGTCGCGTAGAGAATGGGCAGGACAGCAGCGCACTGCGGACGCATCTTCAGGAGGCCAAGTGGTTCATCAAGAGCCTGCAGAGTCGCAGTGAGACGCTGCTGCGGGTCGCCAGTGCCATCGTCGAACGCCAGCGGGCGTTCCTGGAACATGGCGAGGAGGCAATGCGCCCGCTGGTTCTACATGACATCGCCGAGGCGCTGGGCATGCACGAATCCACCATCTCGCGCGTGACCACGCGCAAGTACATGCACACCCCCCGCGGCACGTTTGAACTGAAGTACTTCTTTTCGAGCCACGTGGGGACTGCTCTCGGAGGGGAAGCCTCCTCCACCGCCATCCGCGCCGTGATTCGCAAGCTGATTGCCGCGGAGAGTTCCTGCAAGCCGTTGAGCGACAGTAAGATAGCGTCGATATTGATGAAGCAGGGAGTAAATGTCGCACGGCGCACGGTCGCCAAGTACCGCGAGGGTATGCAGATTCCACCGTCGAATGAGCGCAAGAAGCTCGCCTGACGCCTTCGGGCCGCGTCGGCGGGCCGTCCTGTCGCTCAGCTTATCGCCAGTCCTCAACTTCGGAGCCGCAATATGCAAATCAACATCACCGGCCATCACCTCGATCTCTCGCCCGCGCTCAATGATTACATCAAGACCAAGCTGCAACGCATCCAGCGCCATTTCGATCACATGGTCGACGCGCATTTCGTACTCGGTGTGGAGAAACAGCTACACCGTGCCGAAGCAACCGTGCACGTGGCGGGTAACACGATGCACGCGACGAGTGAACACGAAGATATGTACGCGGCCATCGACCTGATGCTCGACAAGCTCGATCGCCAGGTCAAACGCCACAAGGAGAAGCTTACCGATCACCACGCGCGCGATACCCTCGGTAAAGGCTGACAACGGGAAACTTGAGACACGCGGATCCGCGACCGGACCAGCAGGGATCAACCAAGTGCGAGCGGACAACCCGGCGCCCCTTTTTCGGACGTTCATGTGATGGTGCAGCGTTTCATCATCGTGTCGGGACTGTCCGGTGCCGGCAAGACGATCGCGCTGCACGCGCTGGAAGACGCCGGGTTCTATTGCGTCGACAATCTTCCTGCCGGATTTCTGTCCGATTTCGCCAAATTCGTCGGGGAGAGTTCGCTGCCGCTGTATACGCGTGTCGCGGTAGGCATCGATGCCCGCAATCCGGATGACGATCTGCGCCAGCTCCCGGAAATCCTCGACCGACTCAAGACGGACGCTTTCGCTGTGGAAGTCGTGTTCATCGAGGCGAGCGATCAGGCGCTCATCAACCGGTTCAACGAGACCCGCAGACCGCACCCGCTCTCGACTGTGAGTATCCCGTTACGCCAAGCGATTCTCAGGGAACGTGCCTTGCTCGAACCGGTGATTGCCCGCGCCGACTTGCGTATCGACACCACGCATACACACATTCACGAATTTCGTGCGCAGATTGCCGAACAGGTGAGTCGCCGTACCCCGGGCGCGCTCGCGCTGCAGGTATCGTCGTTCGGTTACAAGAATGGGATCCCGCCCGACGCCGATTTCCTCTTTGACGTGCGCTGCTTGCCGAATCCGCACTGGGACCCGCACCTGCGCGAGTTATCGGGCAAGGATGCGCCGGTGACCGAATTCCTGGACCTGACGGCGTATGCGACAGAGATGGTCGGCGACATCATCCAGCTTCTCGATCGTTGGATTCCCCGATTCGAGCGCGAGGATCGCAGCTATCTCACCATCGCGATAGGATGCACCGGCGGACGCCATCGCTCGGTGTATGTGGCCGAGAGAATCGCCGCGCACTTTCGCACGCGCTGGCATATCGTGCTTACCCATCGGGATCTTTGACAGAACATGCCTACAGTCACGTTGGAGATCGTCAACAAGCTGGGATTGCATGCGCGCGCCGCGGCGAAGTTCATGCAGACTGCGGCGGCGTATACCTGCGAAGTGGCCGTCGAGAAGCAGGGCAAGAAAGTGAACGGCAAGAGTATCATGGGCCTCATGATGTTGGCTGCATCGCGCGGAAACGAGATCAGGATCACGACGGAGGGGGAGGGGGCTGACGACGCGCTGCAGGCGCTTGTTGCGCTGGTCAACGACCGCTTCGGGGAGCCCGAGTGACGTTCTCGCTGCACGGTCTGGCCGTTTCCCGCGGCATTGCGATCGGCAGGGCCCATATCCTTGTGCACGAACAGCACGAGATCCGAGAAACCTATATCGACCCCGCCGACGTTGACGCCGAAATCGCGAGGCTATGCGCAGCCATCGAATCCTCCGCAGAGCACCTGCGCCAGATCAGGGACAAGATTCCCGCCAGCGCATCCCACGACGTTGCGGCGTTTATCGACACGCATCTTCTGATGCTTGGCGATGAAACCCTTGCCGACGAACCCATCCGACTGATCCGCGAACGCCGTTATAGCGCTGCATGGGCGCTTCGCAATCAACGAGATGCAATCGTCAGCGTATTCGACCAGATGGACGATCCATACCTGCGCACGCGGCGCGATGACGTGGAGCACGTGATGAACGGGATAATGCGCTGCCTTCAGGGCAGCGCGCTGTCCCGCACCACCGACGGTGACTCCCGCCTGGAGGGCGCGGTGCTGCTCGCGGACGACCTCGCTCCCGCGGACGCGTTGCTCATGCAGCATCATGGGGTCGTCGGTTTCGTCACCGAGTTCGGGGGACCGACGTCGCACACTGCGATCCTTGCGCGCAGCCTTGGCGTTCCGGGCATCGTGGGAGTACACCACGCACGGCGATTCGTTCAGGCAGGTGAGTTGCTGATTGTGGATGGCAACGAGGGGGTTGTCGTCGGCGAACCGGACCAGCGGACACTCACGCATTACCGGCGCCGACAGGATGAGCGCGCGCGTTACTCGGCGGCGCTGAACAAGCTCAAGCGGGCGCCTTGTGCGACCCGCGACGGGGTGGCGATCGATTTGCAGGCGAATGTCGAGTTACCCGCCGACTTCGCGGCCGCCCGCGAGGTCGGCGCGCGTGGCGTGGGGTTGTACAGGACAGAGTTCCTCTACATGAACCGGAGCGAGGCTCCATCCGAGGAAGAGCACTTCGACGCCTACCAGCAGCTCGTGAAGACCGTCAGCGGACTGCCGGTGACAATCCGCACGCTCGACATCGGGGGGGATAAGCAGGTCGATCCCTCGCTGACCGGGCGTGGGAAGGGCGCCAACCCGGCGCTCGGGCTCCGCGCAGTGCGGCTTGGGCTGAAGGAACCCGCGCTTTTCATGCCGCAACTGCGCGCGATCATCCGGGCGTCAGCACTCGGTCCCGTGCGCATGATGATCCCAATGCTTTCCCACGTTGACGAGGCGGCACAGGTGCTGGAGCTGGTACGCGCAGTACAGACCGAGTTCGCGGCGGAAGGGATTCCGTTCGACGCCGGGATGCCGGTTGGTGGCATGATTGAAGTCCCGGTCGCAGCCGTGTTTGCAGACGGATTTGCACAAGTTCTCAATTTCCTGTCAATCGGGACGAATGACCTCATTCAGTACGCACTGGCAATCGACCGCGTGAATGACGAGGTGAACTACCTCTACGATCCCTTCAACCCTGGCGTCCTGCGGCTGGTCTCGATGACGATTCGCGCGGCGCAGAAGGCGCGGGTCCCCGTCTCGATGTGCGGAGAGATGGCAGGCGATGTGCGCTGCACGTCACTGCTGCTCGGCCTGGGTCTGGAATCGTTCAGCGTCCATCCATCGGTGCTGCTAGAAATCAAAGGTCGCATCGCCGAGACCGACGCGGGCAACGTCAGACAACTCACGGAGCGTCTTCTCAAGACCACCGACCCCGAGCGCATCCGTCGATTGCTCGAGGAGATCGGGTAACGCGCACGCGTTGGTCTGGTGCGACATGAGAGACGATTTTGTCCCGGCCTGGAGAGGGTAACTGTCGGATCTTCAGCGAGTTCGCGAAGTTCTACGGTTTGCGGAAACTCTGTGCTATTCTTCCCGAACATCGACCCGAAATGTTGTGTGAATCCAACAAGGGGACCGGGTTCTGATTCCGACTCTGGACTAACGTGGGGAAGTTCGACATGGATAACCGATTCAGGATTGGCCTTGCCGTCTCAATGAGCGTACTGCTTGTCGGCTGCGCGAACCAGGATATCAAAGCGCCTCAGATCTTCTGCCCGCTCGTGGGGGCAGCCACTGGTGCCGGAATAGTTGCCGCTGCTTCCGACTCCGACGACGCAGAGGCCTACGTGGCCGGGGCCGCCATCGGTGGCGCGCTCGGTTATTTCTTCTGCCGCGAGAAGGAGGCCCCACCGCCGAAACCCGTCGCCGCCGCGCCCGCGCCGAAGCCGGCCGCACCTCCGCCGCCACCGCCGCCGCCGCCGCCGCCGCCGGAAGCAGGCACGAAGCTGATTTCTCTGGAAGGTACACACTTCGATTTCAACAAGGCGACATTGAAACCAGAAGCAATGTCCAAGCTTGATCACGCCGCTCAGGTGATGACGGACAACCCGGGCATCAAGGTCAACGTCGAAGGACATACGGACAGCGTTGGGTCGGATGCGTATAACCAGAACCTGTCCGATCGACGCGCGAAATCAGTCGTCGATTACCTCGTTGGCAAGGGAGTGGACGCCGGGAGGCTTATGTCCGCCGGGTATGGCGAGAGCCGACCCGTAGCGACGAACGATTCCGCCGAAGGTCGCGCACAGAATCGTCGAGTCGATTTGATCGTTGCCGAGTAATTCCGATTCGATTCAGGCGTGTCCTCGCGACACGCCTGGTGAAACGGAGATCGAATGCCCTCCCCGGAGGGCATTCGCATTTCAGGGAGACGGGAACCGGGACCGGATCCGTCCTGAGCACGTCACCAGCTGAAAATGACCCACTGGGGAACGATGGGATCGCGCTGCAGGTCGCTGATGCGACGTTCCATCAGGCCGTCGCCATCGTTGTCGACGAGGTAGTAAGGCTTCCCGAGCACCGGTACGACCTTGACCATATACAGGCGGCCGTTCAGTCGATATTCCTCCACGGTCGCATCCTTGCGCTGAACGATCGTCACGTCCGGTTCGAGTTCCTGGCCGTCTTCAATCGCAGCCGGCGGAGCAGGAGCGGCCTCCGGGACATCTTCCAGTCCCCCCGCAGCCGCGGCGCCTTGCCACACGCCGACGGTCAGCACGAGACTCGCGACCTCGAGAGGAAATATACGACGCATGGAAGGCTCTTCGATTGATCGACGCAGATTGATGTTCCGCATAGCATAGCACCACCCGAGACCCAAATCCGCTGCATTACCCGCCGTGATCGACAGAGAAAACCACTTGCTCGTTCTTGTCGACGGCTCTTCATATCTGTACCGGGCTTTCCATGCATTGCCCGGACTGAGAACCACCTCCGGCCAGTGGACCGGCGCCATCCACGGCGTGGTGGCGATGCTCAAGAAGTTGCAGAGCGAGATGAATGCTGCCCGGTTCGCGGTGATCTTCGATCCGCGCGGGCCGACCACGCGAGACGCCTGGTATCCCGAGTACAAAGCGAACCGACCGCCGATGCCGGAGGAACTCGCGGCACAGGTGCCGCTGCTGTTCGAGGTGATCGACGCACTCGGACTTCCGCGCATCGCCATTGATGGAGTCGAAGCCGACGACGTCATCGGTACGCTTGCACGACAAGGAGAACGTCAGGGTTACGATGTCGTGATATCAACTGGCGACAAGGATTTCGCTCAACTAGTCGGCCCACGTATCACGCTCGTGAACACGATGGACAACGTGCGGTTGGATTCCGCAGGCGTCGAGGCGAAATTCGGTGTTCCGCCGGCACTGATCGTCGATTACCTGTCGCTGGTCGGCGATGCTGTTGACAATGTACCGGGAGTACCGAAGGTCGGGCCGAAGACTGCAGTCAAATGGCTGCAGGAGTACGGTTCCCTTGATCAGGTCATCGCAAATGCTGCGACGATGAAAGGGGCCATTGGAGAGAATCTGCGTGCTGCCGTCGCCCACCTTCCGCTCACACGAAAACTGGTCACGATCATGGATGGTCTTGACCTGCCGGTGCGCGTCGAAGATCTCGTCTGCAATACGCCGGACGAATCCACGTTGCGTAACTTGTTCCAGCAGCTTGAATTCAAGACTTGGCTGAAGCAACTGTCGGCCGCTGCGCCGTCCGCGCCCGCCGCCGACGATTCTTCCTCGCATCGGCATTCGGTGATCGATACCCATGCCTATGAAACCGTGAACACGATAGAGGTGCTGGAGACGTGGATTGCGCGTCTTCGTGACGCATCGTGCTTCGCGTTCGACACTGAAACGACGAGTCTCAATTACATCGATGCACGAATCGTCGGAGTTTCGTTCGCGTGCGAGGCAGGACAGGCCGCCTACGTACCGCTTGCCCATGATTACCTCGACGCACCTCCACAGATTCCACGCGACACTGCGCTCGATCTCTTGAAACCCCTGCTGGAAGACCCCCTGGTCGGAAAACTTGGACACAACCTCAAGTACGACCGCAGCGTTCTGCAGAATCACGGCATCGAACTACGCGGTATTCGCCACGACACGATGCTGGAGTCATACGTGCTCAACAGCACGGCGACGCGTCACGACATGGATTCTCTGTCATTGAAGTACCTCGGTCACCGAACGATCCTTTTCGAGGACGTGGCAGGCAAAGGCACGCACCAGCTTACTTTCAACGACGTCCCCGTCGAACAGGCAACGGCCTACGCTGCGGAAGACGCAGACGTTTGCCTCCGTCTGCATGCGAAGCTTTGGCCACAGATTGCGGCCATTCCCTCGCTGCAACGCCTACTGGAAGAGATTGAGATCCCGCTGGTGCCGGTGCTTTCACGAATCGAACGGAGGGGCGTGCTTGTCGATACGTCGATGCTTGCGGCGCAGAGCGTCGAACTTGCGCAGAAAATGCAGGTGGTGGCGCAAGAGGCGTATCGCGAGGCAGGTGGCGAGTTCAACATGGGTTCTCCAAAGCAGATACAGGAAGTACTGTTTGATCGGCTTGGCCTTCCAGTAACCGCCAAGACGCCGACCGGACAACCATCGACCGCAGAGTCAGCGCTGCAGGAACTGGCCGAGAGTTATGCCTTGCCGAGGCTGATCCTTGAACATAGGGCGTTGACCAAGCTCAAATCCACTTACACCGACAAACTCCCGCTCGAAGTCAATTCCACCACGGGCAGAATTCACACGAGCTACCACCAGGCAGTGGCCGCCACCGGTCGGTTGTCATCTTCCGACCCGAACCTGCAGAACATCCCGGTGCGCACGGCCGAGGGGCGACGCATCCGGCAGGCATTTGTTGCTCCACCGGGCAAAGTGCTTCTGGCCGCCGATTACTCGCAAATTGAACTTCGCATCATGGCGCACCTGTCTCGCGACGAGCGGTTGCTCGCAGCGTTCGCGAGCGGCGCGGATGTACATCGTGCTACGGCCGCAGAGGTATTCGGGCTGACGCTCCGCGAGGTCAGCGATGAACAGCGGCGTGCAGCCAAGGCGATCAATTTCGGACTCATCTATGGTATGTCCGCATTTGGCCTCGCGCGCCAGCTCGGAATCGATCGTAGCGCCGCGCAGGCATACGTCGACCTCTACTTCGCCCGCTATCCCGGGGTGAAACGTTACATGGACGAGATACGCGCGCGTGCGCACGCTGAAGGATTCGTTGAAACGGTCTTTGGCCGCCGCTTGTATCTCCCGGACATCGAGTCCCGAAACCTGCAGCGCCGGCAATACGCGGAGCGAACGGCCATCAACGCGCCGATGCAGGGGACCGCAGCGGACATCATCAAGCGCGCGATGATCGCGGTTGACGACTGGATCGAGCGGTCGGGACCCTCCGCAAGCTTGATCATGCAGGTGCACGACGAACTGGTCCTGGAAGTCGATGCGGAGGCCGTGGCGGAAGTCAGTGCCCAGGTACGCACGCTGATGGCGGGGGCCGCCGAGCTCTCAGTGCCGCTGGTCGTCGATATCGGTACCGGCAGGAACTGGGACGAGGCGCACTGATCGGAACCGGTCGTTGCGCCGGATCTTTGAAAGGCCTTGTGCTAACATTTCGGCACCGCGAGGCGCGTACTGCCCGAGCAAGCTCTCGAGTTCCGAACACGATACGCCGAATCGACAGCCCTTTCAGGTTCTAGCCCCATGCTGCTGATCCCTGCCATCGACATCAAGGACGGCAAATGCGTGCGCCTGCGGCAAGGCCGCATGGAAGAGGGCACCGTTTATTCCGACGATCCGCTTGCGATGGCAGCAAGGTGGGTTGAGGAAGGCGCCCGCCGGCTTCATGTCGTGGACTTGAACGGCGCCACGGCGGGCAGGCCGGTCAATTTCGAGGTGATCCGGGACATCGCGCAGGCGTTTCCGCGCGTCCCTGTCCAGGTGGGCGGGGGCATTCGGGATGAGGACACCATCCAGACGTACCTAAATGCCGGTGTGCGTTACGTGATCATTGGCACGAAGGCCGTGACGGCGCCGCATTTCGTCTCGGACGTTTGCCTGGAATTCCCCGGACACATCTATGTCGGACTCGACGTCCGCGACGGCAAAGTCGCCATCGAAGGATGGTCCAAGCTCTCGCGTCATGACGCGGTGGATCTCGCCCGGCAGTTCGAGGAGAACGGTGTCGAGGCTATCATCTTCACGGATATCCGGCGCGACGGGATGATGAGCGGGCTCAACCTCGATGCAACCGTCGAGTTCGCGCGACATCTGCGCATCCCGGTGTTCGCGTCCGGGGGCGTGACGAATCTCGACGACATCCGGGCGCTCGCCGCCGTCGAATCAGAAGGCATCGCGGGCGCGGTAACCGGACGCGCCATCTATGAAGGAACGCTCGATTTCCGCGCGGCCCAGTCGCTCGCGGACGAACTGTCGCCGAAACACTGATTCGTCGACGGACCCGGGGCGACCCGATCACCCGGAGATACTTCCCGCCACTCACGTTCATCAGACATCCGCGCGTAACCACACCTACCTATGGGACTCGCCAAAAGAATCATCCCCTGTCTCGATGTCGACGCGGGTCGCGTCGTCAAGGGTGTCCGGTTCGTCGACATCCGGGATGCTGGCGATCCCGTCGAGATCGCTCGCCGCTACGACACCCAGGGCGCCGACGAGATCACGTTTCTCGACATCACGGCGAGCAGCGACGGGCGCGAGACCATGGTTGAAGTGGTGCGCGAGGTTGCGGCGCAGGTGTTCATTCCGCTGACCGTCGGCGGCGGAATCCGGGAAATGCAGGACGTTCGGCGGATGCTGACCGCGGGCGCCGACAAGGTGGGCATCAATACGGCGGCCGTCCACAACCCGGATTTCGTGCGCGCCGCGGCTGACAAGTACGGATCGCAATGTATCGTCGTTGCCATTGACGCCCGTGCCCGACGGGACGGGAGCCCGGGTTGGGAAGTCCACACCCACGGCGGTCGTCGGGGCACCGGCCTGGATGCCGTGGCGTGGGCAGTCCGGATGGCGGAATTCGGCGCGGGCGAGATCCTTCTGACCAGCATGGACCGCGACGGCACGCGTGACGGATTCGACCTGGCGCTGACTCGTGCGATCGCCGACGCGGTACCAATTCCGGTGATTGCTTCGGGCGGTGTCGGCCAGCTGGACCACCTGGTTGCCGGGATTGCGCTCGGTCACGCCGATGCGGTGCTTGCCGCGAGCATCTTTCACTTCGGCGAATACACCGTGGAACAGGCCAAACGCCACATGGCGGCCGCCGGCATCGAGATGCGACAGTGACCTGGCTCGACGAAATCAAATGGGGTCAGGACGGCCTGGTGCCCGTTACCGCTCAGGACGCCATTTCCGGGCGAATCCTGATGCAGGCCTGGATGAATCGGGAAGCGCTGGAGCTCACCGTGCGCGAGCGGAGGGCCGTCTACTGGTCGCGCTCGCGGCGGAGACTGTGGCGTAAAGGCGAAGAATCCGGTCACGTTCAGCAGTTGCGCGAAATCCGGCTCGACTGCGACGGGGATGCGCTGGTCCTGTTGGTCGAACAAGTGGGGGGTATCGCCTGTCATACTGGACGAGAGTCGTGCTTTTACCGCAGACTCGAGGGCGAATCCTGGCAGACCGTCGAACCCATCGTCCGGGATCCGTCGGAAATCTATCGCGCCCCTGGCTCGAAGTGAAGGAAGCGCCATGTCCGACGACGTCTTGAACCAGCTGACCGCGATCCTGGAACAAAGAAGGGGCGCGGATCCGGCATCGTCGTACGTCGCGCGCCTCTATCACCAGGGCATCGATGCGATCCGCAAGAAGATTGGGGAAGAGGCGACAGAGGTCGTGATCGCCGCCGGCGGTGCGGATGGGGAGGCCCTGGTTCACGAAGTGGCGGACCTGTGGTTTCACTGCATGGTCGCGCTGGTTCACCAGGGGATCCCGCCGCAACGGGTGATGCTCGAACTGGCGCGGCGGTTCGGCCGCTCCGGCATCGAGGAAAAGGCCTCGCGCCAGGGAAAATAGCTGCAACTTAATGGCGTCACCACGGGCGGCGCCGGAGAATCCCATGGGTATCGGAATCAAGGAACTCATCATCATCCTCGTGATCGTGATGCTGCTCTTCGGGACCAAGAAGATCAAAGGCATCGGCTCGGATGTCGGCGGCTGGATCCGTGATTTCCGCAAGGCGATCAAGGACGGCAACGAGGAACCGCCGGTCGTCGATGTCACCGCAAACAAGCGGGTCATCGACGGCGACGCGGTGCCGAGCGCGGATCAGAAGAACTCCTGAAGCCTCCGTGTTCGACGTTGGCTTCACGGAGCTGATGCTGATCGGGCTCATTGCGCTGCTGGTGCTGGGCCCGGAGCGCCTTCCGCCGCTGGTACGGTCCGCTGGCCGTTGGCTCGGGCGTGCGCAACGCATGGCGCGGGAGCTCAAGACTCAGCTCGAGAACGATCAGAGCGTACGGGAGCTGAACCAGTTTCAGCGCACGCTGCAAACCGAGGAAGCACGGTTGGCGCAGGAAAAGAAGCTCTCCGGGTCGTTCATGGAGCAACGCCTCAACGCACCGCGGGCGGAAGAGCCAACGAAGCCACCCTCCGATCCTGCCTGATCGACCATGGCCGAAGAACCTTCCGGTCTCGACCCTACCGAGCAACCGTTTTTATCGCATCTCGTTGAGTTGCGTGACCGGTTGCTGCGCACGGTGATGTGCGTACTCGCGGTCCTGCTCGTCCTGATGCCGGTGGCCAACACCCTATACGAATGGCTTTCACGGCCGTTGATGCAGCAGATGAGCGACATCGGGGCACAAATGATTGCCACCGAAGTCGCGTCGCCGTTCCTCGCGCCGTTCAAGCTGACCTGCTTCGTGGCAGTCGCGATCAGCGCACCCTACATCTTCTACCAGTTATGGGCGTTTGTTGCGCCAGGGCTGTATCGACACGAGAAGCGGCTCGCGCTGCCGCTCCTCGTCTCCAGCACGACGTTGTTCTACTGCGGCATCGCATTCGCGTACTACGCGGTATTTCCGCTGGTGTTCGGTTTCCTGACGGCAGCGGCGCCGGCCGGCGTGACGGTGATGACCGATATCAGCCGGTACCTCGATTTCGTGATCGTGATGTTCTTTGCGTTCGGCGCTGCGTTCGAAGTACCGGTCGCGACCTACCTCGTCGTGCGCACCGGCATATCAACTCGCGAGTCGCTCGCGGAGAAGAGGCCCTACATCATCGTCGGCGCGTTCGTGATCGCGGCGATTCTCACCCCCCCTGATGTCATTTCGCAGACCATGATGGCGATCCCCGTCTGGTTGCTGTACGAAGTGGGAATGCTGTTCTGTCGATTCTTCATCCCGACCGACGTGCCCGCGACCGACGCGGACAAGGCACTGACTCGCAACTGACCTGGCGTCAGCGTCGCCACCACCACAGCGCGAATGACACGAGCGCGCTGATCACGAGGCAAGTTGTGATGGGGAAGTAGAATCGTCCGTGACCGCGTTCAAGCACGATATCGCCGGGAAGCCTTCCCCACCCGATCCTCGATAGCCACGGCCAGAGCAGCCCGACCGCGATCAGCACGATGCCCAGCGTAACGAGACCGCGTCGCATTGCTTCAGCCGATGCGACGGACGCCGTCCGTTCCCCCGATCAGCAGAACGTCCGCCGGACGGATCGCGAAGAGCCCGTTGGAAACCACGCCGGCAATCTGGTTGATCTGCGCTTCGAGTGATTTCGCATCCTGGATGTGGATTCCATGCACGTCGAGGATGACGTTGCCGTTGTCCGTGGTGAAACCGCGGCGATATTCCGGCTGTCCACCGAGCGAGACGAGCGCCCGGGCCACGTGACTGCGCGCCATCGGTATCACTTCGACCGGCAGGGGGAACCGACCCAGGCGCTCCACCAGCTTGGAATCGTCCATGATGCACACGAAGCGTGCGCTGGCCGCGGCGACAATCTTCTCGCGGGTCAGCGCGCCGCCCCCGCCTTTGACGAGTTCGCGCTGGGCGTTCGCCTCGTCTGCCCCGTCCACGTAGACCTCCAGGGGGCCGACGTCGTTGAGGTCGTACACCTGGATGCCGTGTCCCTTGAGACGCGCGGCGGACGCTTCTGAACTTGCGACTGCGCCGTCCAGGTAACCCTTGACGCGTGCCAGTGCGTCGATGAAATGGTTGGCGGTGCTGCCCGTACCCACGCCGACAACCGCCGCGTGCCGCACGAACTCGACTGCTGCAATCGCGGCCTGGCGCTTCTTGTCGTCCTGCGTCATTGCGTGCCCTTTGACGATGGATACCGCGCGTCGGCGGCAGTTGCCGGTAGATGGTATCTTATGCGCATGCTTGACACGTACCTCAAGATGACCCTGAAGGCGCCGGTATACGACGTCGCCCGCGAAACGCCGCTTGACGTGCTGCCGCTCATGTCCCAGCGCACCGGGAACACAGTGTGGCTGAAACGGGAAGACATGCAGCCCGTGTTCTCTTACAAGATCCGCGGCGCCTACACCATGATGACAGGGCTTACCGAGGAAGAGCGGGCGCGTGGTGTCGTCACCGCTTCCGCCGGCAACCACGCCCAAGGCGTGGCGCTCGCCGCGCAGCGGCTCGGCGTGCGCGCCGTCATCGTGATGCCGAAAACCACCCCTGAGATCAAGGTGAACGCCGTGAGGAGACTGCAGGGCGAGATAGTCCTGCACGGCAATACCTACGACGAGGCGGCCGAACACGCGCGCGAACTGGTGGACACGCGGGGCCTGACCTACGTTCCACCTTATGACCATCCGGCGATCATCGCAGGCCAGGGGACCGTCGCGATGGAAATCCTGCGGCAGCACCACGGCGTACCGGACGCGATCTTCGTGCCGGTTGGCGGCGGTGGGCTGATCGGTGGCGTGGCGACGTTCGTGAAGGCACTGCATCCGTCGGTCAGGATTGTCGGCGTCGAGGCGGACGACGCGGCCTGCATGAAGCGCGCGCTGGAAGCGGGTAAACCCGTCCAGCTGGACCGTATCGGGCTGTTTGCCGACGGTGCGGCCGTGCGGCAGGTCGGCACTGAACCCTTCCGTATCGCGCGGCGGTACGTCGACGAGGTGCTGACGGTGTCAATCGACGAGATCTGCGCGGCGGTCAAAGATATTTTCGAAGACACGCGCTCGATCGCCGAGCCCGCTGGCGCATTGGCGCTCGCCGGACTCAAGCAGCATGTCGCGCGCGAACAGGTCACCGGGCAGTCGCTGGTCGCCATACTCAGCGGCGCGAACGTCAACTTCGACCGGCTGCGTCACATCGCGGAGCTCGCTGAACTCGGCGAACGGCGCGAAATCCTGCTCGGCGCCGTCATTCCGGAACGGCCCGGAAGTTTCCGGCGCTTCTGCCACGCGCTCGGTCCCCGTGCAATCACGGAGTTCAATTATCGATACTCGGATCGTCAGCGCGCCGCGGTATTTGCCGGCGTCCAGCTGCGATCGGGCGAGGCGGACAAGGTGGCGCTGCTCGCGAGCCTGCATGACAAGGGGTTCGAGGCCCGCGACATCACCGACAACGAGATGGCGAAGATGCACGTGCGTTACATGGTCGGAGGACATGCCCGCGGCCTCGTCGGCGAGCGCCTGCTGCGCGTGGAGTTTCCCGAACGACCAGGCGCACTGCTGCACTTCCTGAACCAGATTGGTGACCGCTGGAACATCAGCCTGTTTCATTACCGTAACCATGGTGCTGCGAATGGCCGGGTCCTGATGGGGATACAGGTGCCAGTCGACGCGGCCGAGTCGTTCGATGCCTTTCTCGCGTCGCTCCAGATGGACTGGGTCGAAGAGCGCGACAACACGGCCTACGAACTCTTTCTGCGGTGATGTCCAGCCTGGACCCGGAACGCGCCGCGCTGTCGCAGGTGATGAGGGAGCTGGCGCATGCCGGACTCAACTGCGGTGCCGCGGGCAATGCGAGTATCCGCACCGTCGGCGGAATGCTCATCACCCCAACCGGTGCCCGTGCGCGGTCCTTGCGTGACGAACACCACGTCGAGATGGACCTCGACGGCACGATCGCACCGGGGCAGCTCGAACCGTCCAGCGAATGGCGGTTTCACCGGGATATCTACGCATCGCGCCCGGATGCCCACGCAATCGTGCACGTGCACTCGCCCTGCGCCACTGCGCTCGCCTGCATGCGCCGCGAAATTCCGGCGTTCCATTACATGATCTCCGTGGGTGGCGGCACTTCGATTCGCTGCGCCCGGTACGCGACCTTCGGGACCCAGGCGTTGTCGGACGCGGTGCTCGAGGCGCTGGAGGCGCGGCGTGCCTGCCTGCTCGCCAACCATGGGCTCGTCGCGTTGGGTGAGGACCTCGCGGCGGCCTACGAGCTCACCCTTGCGCTCGAGGATCTGGCCCATCAATATCTCCTGACCCTGCAATGCGGCGGACCGGTCCTGCTGGCCGCAGGAGAGATGCACGACGTACTGGAACGGTTCAAGACCTATGGACAGCAGCGAGACGACTAGACCGAGCGGGCCGCTCGCGGAATTCAGCGCGCGGCCATCGTTTCAACTCGCGATCCCGGCGCGCGATCTCGCGGCGCTGCGCGTGTTCTACGTCGATGTGCTCGGTTCGCGGGTGGAACGCGAGGATCCCGATATGCTCGAGCTCGCGTTCTTCGGCGGTCGCCTCGTCGCGTACCACGTTGCCGACATGCCGCCGAGCGCCACGGGACGACGTGGCGGCAAGCCGATCCCGGTCCCCAACTTCGGCCTCATGATGAGCTGGGAGGACTGGCACCGGGCCGTGGATCACCTGAACTACGTCGGCATCACCTACCGCATGACACCGACCATGCTGACACTCGACGGACGCACGGAAGCATGGTTCGCCATCGCGGACCCGAGCGGCAATTGCCTCGCGTTCGGCGCGTCGCGTCCGCCCTGAAGGGGACCTGTCAGCCGAAGAGTTCGCGCAGCCGTATGCCCGGATCCGGGCTGCGCATGAAGGCCTCGCCGACCAGGAAGCAGTGCACCCCGCGCGCACGCAGCCGGGTCACCTCATCGACCGTTCCGATGCCGGATTCGGTGACGATGAGTCGATCGGACGGTATGTCGCCGAGCAGGTCGAGCGTCGTGTCGATAGTCGTCACGAAGCGCTTCAGATCGCGATTGTTGATTCCCACCAGCGGCAGGCGCAGTCTGAGTGCCCGCTCGAGCTCCTCGCGGTCATGGACTTCCACGAGCACGTCCATGCCGAGACGCACGGCGACGTCCGCGAGCTCCTGCAGCGTGGGGTCGTCCAGTCCGGCGACGATCAGCAGGATGCAGTCCGCACCGAGTGCACGGGATTCGTAGACCTGGTACGCGTCGCACAGGAAATCCTTGCGAATTACCGGTAGCCCGCAGACTGCGCGTGCCGTGACGAGGTGCTCGTCGGCGCCCTGAAAGTACCGCTGGTCGGTCAGGACCGACAGGCATGTCGCGCCGCCGCGCACATATGCCAGGGCGATCTCCGCAACGTCATAGGGATCACGCATGACCCCCTTGCTGGGAGAGGCCTTCTTGCACTCCGCGATCACGCCGGCATGCCCTGCGGCGACCTTGCGGCGAAGTGCAGCTTCGAAGCCACGCGGGGGCGGCTGCGCGAGCGCCGCTGCGCGTATCTCCGCGAGCGGCCGCCGCGCGCGACGCGCCGCGATCTCTTCGCGCTTGTGCGCGAAAATCTCCGCGAGTATGTCACGCCCTGGTGCAAGTGAAGTCGTTTCGGAAGACATCGCGGGCACGTTCCTCTTGTTCGCCGTCGGAATTCAGGCGGACGCCGGGGTTGCGAGGCTTCGAGTCAGCGCCACGTACCTCTCCAAGCGTTCCGCGGCCGCACCGCTGCGCAGGAGTTCACGCGCGCGCCGGAATCCGGCGGCGAGATCCTCGGTCAATCCGCAGAGGTAGAGCGCGGCACCGGCATTCAAGGCCACGATGTCCGCGGCGGGACCTTCCTCGCCCGCCAGCGTGCGTTCGATCAGCGCCAGGCTCTCCTGTGCGTTGGCCACCTTGAGCGGGGCAAGCGTACCGCGCGCGATCCCGAATGACGCCGGATCAATCTGGTATTCACTGATCCGGTCGTTCTTCAGCTCGGCCACGAACGTTGGTGCGCCGACGCTGATCTCGTCGAGTCCGTCCGCGGCGTGCACCACCATCGCCCGTGCGCTGCCCAGACGGCGCAGGACTTCGGCGATACGCGTCACCCAGTCCTGATGGAACAACCCGACAAGCTGCAGCGGCGCGCCGGCCGGGTTGGTCAATGGTCCGAGCACGTTGAACAACGTCCGGATACCGAGTTCACGGCGCGGCCCGGCGGCATGCCGGGTTGCGCCATGATGAACCTGTGCGAACATGAAGCCGAACCCGGTGTCACGAACGCAGCGCGCGATGGACTCCGGGGCGAGTCCGAGTTGCGCGCCAGCCGCCTCGAGCAGGTCGGCTGAGCCGCTCGCGCTGGACACCGATCGGTTGCCGTGCTTGGCCACGTAACCGCCACCGGCCGCCACGACGAACGCCGCCGCCGTCGAGATGTTGAACGTGCCGCTCGCATCACCGCCCGTCCCGCAGGTGTCGATCAGCGGCCGCGCATCGATTTCCACCTTCACGGAAAGTTCACGCATGACGGAGGCGGCAGCAGTGATTTCGTCGACCGTCTCACCTTTCTGTCGAAGGGCGACCAGGAGGCCTGCGATCTGCGCCGGCGTCGCTTCTCCGGCCATGATCTCGCGCATCACGCCAGCCATCTCCGCGAAGCTCAGATCGCGCAGGTCGACCACGCGGGCGATGGCGTCGCGGATGTTCATCGGCGGTCAGGTCGTGGCGTCGAAGAAATTCCGAAGCAGCCGGTGACCGTGTTCGGTCAGGATGGCCTCCGGATGGAACTGCACGCCATAGAGCGGGTACTCCCGGTGCTGCACCCCCATGATCTCATCGAACTCGCCCCCCGGGTGCGCCGTCCACGCCGTGATTTCGAGGCAGTCGGGGCAGGATTCCCGCGCGATCACCAGTGAATGGTAGCGTGTCGCGGTGAACGGGTTCGGGAGATCCCGAAACAGCCCGGTGCCCCGGTGATGGATGGGCGACGTTTTGCCGTGCATCACCTGCCGCGCATGCACCACGCGCCCCCCGTAGGCCTGCCCGATGCTCTGATGTCCCAGGCAGACGCCCAGGATCGGGAACTCGGGTGCGAGGTCGCGCACTACCGCGAGCGAGATCCCGGCCTCGTTGGGGGTACACGGTCCCGGCGAGACGATGATATGTGACGGCTTCATTGTCCGGATGCCCGCGAGGTCAATCGCATCGTTGCGCACCACCTCGACCACGTGGCCCAGCTCACCGCAATACTGCACCAGGTTGTAGGTGAACGAATCGTAATTGTCGATCATGAGGATCATGGTGTGGCGGCCGCGACCGGCGTTGCGAGGCGAAGAAGGAGCCCCGGTCGGGGCGCCAATTCTTGCAGGAAAGCATCCGTTCCGAAACCCTGAAACCAGCTGCCCGCGGGGCCGATCGGGTCCTGGGGCCGGCACTCCGCCACCGCGGATTCCGCCGTTGCCGGACGCGACGGGTTAGCGCGGCAAGGCACCCGATCACCGTTCTCCCCGCGCGCGTCATCCCGGCAAATCGCGCGGCGGAGTGCCGGCACGCCAATTGCGCTATCGGATTGGAACGCATACACTCCAAACCATACTTCTCCGTATGGAAAAGATACGGCTCAGTACGGGCGGACGAGCGGCGCCTTGGTCACTCGTCGAGCGGGCGGCAGATCAGCAGCTTGAAACGACGTTCCGCCAGGTCATCGCGCAGCTCGGGCGCAACTGGCAACGACGTGGTGTACTCGCCGACCTGGTAAAAGTAGAGCGCCCGCGCGCGCAGATCGGCTTCCGCGTCACTGAACCTCGCCGCCCGGAACAGGCCGGCGAGGTAGGCCACGCGGCGCTCATCGACTTCGGCAACTGCACGCGCGGCGTAACGGTTGAAGCGCGCGAACTCGCGCATCGCGATATCGTGACTCGAGTCGTCCGTATGCTGGGTGAAATCGATCACGGCGCGGATCATGGAGGCAGGGTCGTCGATTTCCTGCTTGAGTCCGGTGATGAACCGAAGCTGGTTGTCGCGCCACCAGTCGACCATGGAGCGCAGGAGATCATCGCGGTTCTTGAAGTGCCAGTAGAAGCTCCCTTTTGTGAGCTTCAGTTTGCGCGCGAGAACCTCGATCTTGATCTGCGAGATGCCGTTGGCAAACAGCACGTCCAGGGCCTTCTTGAGCCAGGCGTCGCGGTCGAGGGTTTTTTTGCCGAGTTTGCCGGCGGCACGGGTTGCACGCGAGATCATAGGCGGATTATATGAACAGAATCGCGCGTCCCGGCAATCGCCGCGACGAACGCTGAACAGGGTTCTTCACACTCCTGACCTGATGCGCGAAGCCATCGCGCTCCTCAACAGGGTCATTGGCCCCGGGGCGGCCTCACGGCCGCCCCGACATTCTTTTTCCCTCGACTTCCGCATCACTGGCCGCCGGGATGGCCAGCGAGGTCCGGACGATCTAGGCTCACGTCTTCGCCGACAGCAGGAGCCGAGCCGATGAACGCCACCACGCACAAGGAAATCATCCGCACCAACTTCGCGGAACTCGCCAAGGGCAATGGCGAGCCACTGGTCAACAGCCTCGCCGACGACGTGGAATGGACGATCATCGGCACCACCGTGCTGTCCAGGACATTCGTCGGCAAGCCCGCGGTGCTCGAGTTCCTCGGCAAGTTCACCGAAGCGCTCGTTGACGGCCATATCCATATCCGGGTCGACAATCTGCTCGCCGACGGCGATTACGTGGTCGCCCAGGGCCGCGGCGAGGCGATGACGAAGCGCGGTGTGCCATACAACAACACCTACTGCTGGGTGTACCGGTTTGCGAACGGTCGAATCAGTCAGATCACGGAGTACCTCGATACGGAGCTCGTCACACGCGCATTCGGCTGATCACGGGCTCGGACTGACTCGGGTCTGTCATCCGCGCCGCGCATGATCGTGGTGTCGCACCACCGGAGAACAGCCATGCTCGGAATCGAAGCCGTCGGGGCGGACGTCGCCCGGGAACTCAACGCGTTGTACGGGCTGATCGAATTCGCGCGGGCACGCCGTTACCCGGACAGTCTTACCGCGCACCTGCGTGACCTCGCCAAGACGCTGCAGGCCCGCATCGAGATCGTTCCGGGAGCCCGCGCGGTGCGCTGAAGAAGCCGTGACCCCCGCGCCACCCCGGCACGGGTCACATGGTCGCGATCAGTCCCGCGCCAGAACCGGCAGGATGTCCGGCATGTGGCGCACATACGCATCCGGGTTCTGCGCGGCGAGGTCGACACCCGCCGCGTAACCGTAACCCACGCAGAAGATGCGCATGCCGGCTGCACGCGCCGCGGCGAAATCGGTCATCGAGTCTCCCACCATCACGGTGTCCGCCGGCCGTGCGCGGCAACTGCGTGCTGCTGCCAGCAGCGGCGCCGGATCCGGTTTCTTGACCGGCAACGTGTCACCCGCGTAGGTGACCTGGAAGTAGTGCGCCAGGCCGAGTCCCTCCAGCAGGGGCAAGGTGAATCGCGCCGGCTTGTTCGTCACGCAGCCGAGCAGCACGTCGCGCGCGGCCAGCGCTTCAAGGGTGTCGATGACACCCGGAAACGGGCGTGTCCGGGCCACGAGACACACGGCGTAGTGACGCTGGAAATCGCGCAGGGTTGCGGCGTGCAACGCCGCCTCCGCAACCCCTTCGCGTGTGCCGGTCAGGCAGCGATGGATCAGTCGTTCGGCGCCATTCCCTATGAATGCGCGGATCTCGGCTTCGGGACGCGCAGCGAAGCCGCCGTCCCGCAAGGCGGCGTTGGCGGCATCCGCGATGTCGGGCGCACTGTCGACCAGTGTCCCATCGAGATCGAACAGTACGAGCCGCGTGCGCATCACGCGCCGCGGGCGCCCGCAATCGCGCGTCGCATCGCGGCGATCGTTCCCGCGTAATCGCGGCTGCCGAAAATCGCCGAGCCGGCGACAAACGTGTCCGCGCCGGCCGCAGCGATTTCCCCTATGTTGTCGGTCTTCACGCCACCGTCGATCTCCAACCGGATGGCATGTCCGCTCGTGTCGATCAGTGCACGCGCCTCGCGCAGCTTGCCGAGCGTCGCTGGAATGAACGACTGTCCGCCAAACCCCGGGTTCACCGACATCAGCAGCACCATGTCCACCTTGTCCATCACGTAACGCAGCGCGTCGAGCGGCGTCGCCGGGTTGAACACGAGTCCCGATTTGCAGCCCGCGTCGCGGATCAGCGACAGGCTGCGATCGACGTGTCGGCTCGCCTCCGGGTGAAACGTGATGTAGGTGGCGCCGGCCTCGGCGAAATCGGCAATCAGCCGGTCGACCGGGTCGACCATGAGGTGCACGTCGATCGGCGCGGTGATGCCGTGTTTCCGCAGCGCCGCGCAGACCAGCGGTCCGATCGTCAGGTTGGGCACGTAGTGGTTGTCCATCACGTCGAAGTGCACGAGGTCGGCGCCGGCGGCGAGTACGTCTTCGACCTCCTGTCCGAGACGGGCGAAGTCGGCAGACAGGATCGAGGGGGCGATGAGGGCTGGCAGCATGCGGGGTCTCGGGGAAGGTCGCGGGTGGCGCGCACTGTAATGGAATCGGCCCGGAATTGCCCAGCAGAACGACGCTACACCGACCGCGTCGGCGGCCGATATACCGGCAATCCACCCGATGCACCGACCCGTCATGAAGCGGCTGATTCCCCCCTGCCTCTCCGTCCTGCTCACCGTGTCCCTGGTGCGCGGGGCGAGTGCTGCCGAGCCCGCCGCCACGCCTGAGGCGGTGGACACGCACGCGCCCGCCGCCGGGGAGGTCCAGTACCCGGTTCCGCGGGACGCTGCGGTGCGCGCCGCACTGGCGCGCGGCGGGCAGACGACCCGGATCGAACCACTCGAGAGCGACGCCGGTGTGTTCCCCGTGCTGCGGACCGCGCCACCGGCACCGACCCGGCCGCAGGGGGCGCTGCTGATCGTTCCGATGATGTCTGCCGCGCTCACCGACCCGCTGCCCCGCGCACTGGCGCACGAACCATCCCGGGGCGGATGGGTCACGTTCGCGATGCAACCGCCGCCGGGCGACCCGCGCCACGCCGACGCATTCTGCGCGCGACTGCAGGCAAGCCTCGCGCGCGCGCGGACCGAGGGGAATCTGCCGGTCGTGCTTGTCGGGATCGGGACCAGCGTTGACGCGGTGCTCGCGTGCCACGAGGGTAAACTGCCCGCTGGCGTCCGCGGCCTGGCGGCGCTTGGTCGTTGGGAAGCGGACCTGGATATCCTGCAGGTGCCGTTGCTCGACGTGGTACCGGCCGCGGATCCCGTCGCCCAGCGCGCGGCGCGCACCCGTGCAGTCGCCGCCGAGTCGCGGACACCGGGCACCTACCGGCAGGTGGCGATCGATGCCCCTGACGGGCGCTTCGAGGGTGGCGAACAGGAAGCCGCGCGGCGGGTGCGCGGCTGGCTCGCTCAGGTGCCGCGCCAGGTGAGCGAGTAACTCGCCTCGATTCCCGGCACTCCCTTGACGTCGGTGACTTCACGGGCGAGTTCGCGGATCGTCGCGACATTGCCGAAGCACCGCGCCACTTCCTCGCGCGAGACGCCGAAAGGCGGCGGACGCACCGCCTCCGTCGC
Organism: Gammaproteobacteria bacterium; assembly: GCA_050247235.1. GTDB lineage: Bacteria > Pseudomonadota > Gammaproteobacteria > CAIKBL01. The sequence goes on along the minus strand of JBFWUN010000002.1, from coordinate 48,239 downwards.
GTATTCGACCGTCACCAGCAGCCCGCGTGCACCGGGCGCAAGGAGTCCGTGCAACGTCGCAACGTAGGCCTCCCGTTGGGACGGCGCGAGTGCAATGAATGCCGCGCGGTCGTACCACGCCTCGCAGGGCGGCACCGCGGCGGGGGACGCCGTGAAGAAATCCCCGCGATAGAGCGTGATACGACCCAGCGCATGGCGCTCGAACCCACCCGTCTCATCCACCCGCGGCGCCGCACCGGACTCCGCGAAGAAGTCCTGTACCGCGATCGCGCTCAGCTCGATGCCGACGACCTCGTGCCCTTGCGCGGCCAGGTAGCGCAGATCGTGCGATTTCCCGCACAGCGGCACCAGCACGCGCGTCCCTGGGGCGCAGCCGAGCGCCGGCCAATCGCGGGCCAGCGCGGGGTGCACGCCCGCCTGGTGGAAGCCGATCTCGTTCGACGCCCATTTCCGCAACCAGAATTCGTGGTCCATCGTCGCTCCTCGCCGTTCCTGCGGGCGATTCCGTGAACGGTTACCACTGAGTTCCCGTTCGCAATTTGAACGAGTGTCACAACCGGGTGACAGCCCGTGCCGGCTTGGTAAGCTCTGCCGACCCACCCACGTCCCCGCACCGCATGCAGAACGCCGCCCCATCACGCCGCACGATCGCATTCGCCGCGCTGCTGATCGGCTACGTGAGTCACTTCGCCGCGTCGCTGCTGCTGCCGGAATGGCGCTACGTGTCGATCATGTGCTGGTTCCTTGCACTCGCCGGCGGTGCGGTCTACTGCGCGGAGACCCTCAAGCGGCTGCGTGCGCGCACGTGACTGTGCAGTCGGCACCTGCCGGATTCCGCCCGTTGCCCCGCCGCCTGGCCCGTGTTCACCCGCGCGCTGAGAGCTGCCGCCGCAGCGCCCATTCAATGTGTTCCCTGACGAGCGGATCCGCCGCCGGCAGCGCCGCCTGAAGGGCGGCGACAATCACCGGCGCGGGCGGCGCGTTGCCCAGCGCCACCGCGAGATTGCGTCGCCACTGCGTGTAATGCAGGCGCCGCAGGGCGCTGCCCTCGGTGTTGCGCAGGAATGTCCCTTCGTCCCAGGTCCACAGCGCGAGCAGCGGTGGATCGTCGAGACCGTGGCGAACGGCGAAATCGGCCTCCACGGTGAACGTGGCGTCGCGGTTCCAGGGACAGAAGGTCTGGCAGTCGTCGCATCCGAAGATGCGATTGCCGATCGCGCCGCGGAGTTCTTCCGGGATTGCCGCGCGCGACTCGATCGTCAGGTACGAAATGCAGCGGCGCGCATCCAGCCGGTACGGCGCGACAATCGCGCGCGTCGGGCAGACCTCGAGGCAGCGCGTACACGTGCCGCAGTAGTTGCCCGGGTACGGCGGATCCGGCGACAGTGGCAGGTCGGTGTAGATCTCGCCGAGGAAAAACCAGGAGCCGCGCGCGCGGTTCAGCAGGTTGGTGTGCTTGCCGATCCAGCCGAGTCCGGCGTTCCGTGCGAGTGCCTTCTCGAGCACCGGCGCGCTGTCGCTGAACACGCGGTGGCCGAACGGTCCGGCAAACCGCTCCACGCGCCGCGCCAGCGCGCGCAGCCGGCCACGCACGACTTTGTGGTAGTCGCGCCCGAGCGCGTAGCGCGCGACGTAGCCACGGACCGGATCGGCGAGCACGTCGGGCATTGCACGCGCCTTTTGCGGGAGGTAATCCAGCGCCACCGAGACGACGCTGAGCGTTCCTGGAACGAGCTCCGCCGGACGGCTGCGGCGTGTCCCGTGGGCTGCCAGATACGCCATTTCACCGTGGTAGCCCTGTGCGAGCCAGGCGTCGAGCAGCGCTTCGTCTGCGCACAGATCGGTGTGGGTCACACCAACGTCGCTGAAGCCGAGCGCGCGCGCCTCCTGCTTGATCAGTCGGGCGCACGTCACGGGATCGGGACGGACCGTCACCGCGCAGGACGATTGCTCAACCATTCTCCGCGCCGGGTGCGATTGAAATCCGCACACACAGTGCTTCCCACAGCGCGACGAACGCTCGCGCAGCCGGACTGCCCGGTGCGAAGGCTCCGACCGGCGCGCGCTGTTCGCCCATGCGCTCCACCTGGCTCGCGTACGGGATGAAGCTGCGGAGCACTTCGGGGTGGGCGGTCGCGAAGTCGCTGACAAGCTGACAATGGAGCTGTCGACGGCGGTCGACCATCGAAAAGAACGGCAGGAACCGGGTGAGGATTGCCGGTTCGTCGCGCCAGAACGCGCGCAGCTGCGCATAGGCCCGCACCGACAACGGCGTCGGGATTACCGGGATCAGCACCCAGTCGGCCAGCCCGAACACGTTTTCCGACGCGAGCGACAGGTTGGGTGCGCAGTCGAGGAACGCGAGATCGTAACGGTCGGCGAGCGGCGCGAGCAGCTTGCCGAGACGCCGGGTGGGATTCTTGAACTCGGTCAGGGCGACATCGAGATGCCGATAGGCCAGGCTCGCCGGCAACAGGTCGAGCCCGGGATGGTCCGTCGCCCGCACGGCGCCCCCGATGCCGCGTTTGCGATCGAGCAGCCCTTCCAGGTCCGGCGCATCAAGGGTCTCGCCACGCAGGTAGAACGTCGCGGCGCCCTGCGGATCCAGATCCCAGATCAGGGTCCGGTAACCGCGCGTGCTCGCGAGGTACGCGAGGTTCACGGCCGCCGCGGTTTTGCCGACGCCGCCCTTGATGTTGTACGTGGCGCAGACGATCACGCGCGCCGGCGTCCCTGGGACACCCGGATCGGGGGCGGTTCGAACGCCCGCTGGAAGTCCCGGATTGCGTGCATGACGTGAGTAGAGCGCGTCCGCGCGGCGAGGGTCAAGGCGTCCCGCAGGGCACGGCGATCCGCGGGCGTGAGCGGCGCGTCCAGTGACTGCAGCAGGTGGTGATGCACCTCCGTGTCCCAGTAGTCACCGAGCACTGACTGCAGTTGTTTGCAGCAGCCGAGCGCAGTGTCGCGTGCCGCGGGTTCGAAGATCGTCGCGAACGCTTCCACGAGGTAGCGCAAGGCCTTGCCGTCCTTGCGCAGCGCGTGCAGCGCCGCGGGTTCCCGCAGGTGTCGGCGACGGGGCTTGCGCATCCGCCGCGCAAGCCTCTGCAGATGTGCGGCGACGTGCGCACCGGCGGATCCGTTCTCGCCTTCGGGCACCGGCGACTTCCGCAGGCGCGCGAGGGTGCGTGACCAGTCCGCATGCAATGTGCGATAGCGGGGACTCCGCAGGACGTCAATGAGATTGCGGAAGTGGCTTGCGCGGGCGGCCGCAATCGTCGCATCGAGCGCGGGCGCCAGTCGCGCAGCGAGGATCGGGTCGTGGGCGACGTAGGCAGGCCACGTCACCGCGAACACGTCCAGGTCGCGGATCGGTGACGTGCGTTCCCCCAGCCAGCGGAAATCGGCCTTGAAGCGCTCCCGGTCGTGCGCGTCAAACATCGCGCGCGACGCCTTGAACAGGCCGCGCAGTGCGCGCAGCAGCACCCGGTAGTCGTGTACCGCATCCGGATTCCCGTCCGCCAGGATCGCGCGCTCCTGCGCCCGCAGCGCCCGCGTGTACGCGTCGAGCACGCGCGCCCAGGCGCGCGGCGCGGGACTCGCCGGGGAAACGGTGGTCAGCGGCTTGAGACGGGACGTGGCCATCGGCGAACCGCGTTCGGAGGGACGCCCGATCCTAGCAGGCCGGCGGGCGATCAGGTCCCGATGCGTGGCGGCGCGGGGCCACCCCCGGGGCGCCGGGGTCGGTGCCCGGTCGGGTCAACTTCGGCGCGCGTGGCGCGAAGTTCTCATGATCACTCAGAGATTTTGCACTGCGTAGTCGGCGAGCCGCGAACGCTCGCCGCGCATCAGCGTCACGTGCCCGCCGTGCGCCCAGCCCTTGAAGCGATCCACGATGTAAGTGAGTCCCGACGTGGTCTCGCTGAGGTACGGTGTATCGATCTGCGCGATGTTTCCGCAGCAGACGATCTTGGTGCCCGACCCCGCGCGGGTGATCAGCGTGCGCATCTGCTTGGCGGTCAGGTTCTGTGCTTCGTCGATGATGAGGTAGCGGTTGAAGAACGTCCGTCCGCGCATGAAGTTCATCGAACGGACCTTCACCCTGTTCTGGAGCAGGTCGGCGGTGGCCGCCCGCCCCCACTCGCCGCCTTCCTGCGTTTCGGCGAGCACCTCCAGGTTGTCCATCAGCGCCCCCATCCATGGGTTCATCTTCTCCTCCTCGGTGCCAGGCAGAAACCCGATGTCCTCGCCGAGCGGAACCGTCTCGCGCGTGACGATGACTTCGCGGTAGCGGCGTTCGTCGAGCGACTGTGCCAGCCCCGCGGCCAGGGCGAGCAGCGTCTTGCCGGTACCCGCTGCCCCCAGCAGGGTCACGAAGTCGATCTCCGGGTCCATCAGCAGGTTCAATGCGAAGCTCTGCTCCCGATTGCGCGCCGACAGTCCCCACACGGCGTGCCGTTGATGCCGGTAATCCCTGACGCGTTCGAGGATCACGCGCGAGTTCTCGATCCGCCGGGCCACCAGTTCGAGCCCGTCATCACCCGCGACATACAGGAACTCGTTGGGATAGAAGTGCTCGAACTTCGCCGCGGACAGCGAGTAGAGCGTCCTCGCTTCCTCCTGCCAGCACTTGAGATCGTCGCCTTGGACTTCCCAGAAGTCCGCGGGCAGTTCGCGCGCCCCCGTGTACAGCAGGTTGATGTCGTCGAGGACCATGTCGTTGTAGTAGTCCTCGGCCGAGATACCGATGACGCGCGACTTGATCCGGAGGTTGATGTCCTTCGAGACCAGCGTGACGTCCATCGTCGGATGCTGACCCTTCAAAGACAGCGTGGTATTGAGGATGCTGTTGTCTGGCGTGTGTCCGGGCAGCGCGAGCTTTGCGGTGGCCGGCAGCGGCGCAGTCTGCAGCAGCAGCCGGCCGGTGGGCGGCTGTCCCGCCATGCCGGCTGCGGGCGCGGGCAACGGCAGCCCACGCTCGATCGCGCTGCGATCGGCCTCGCCGATGAGTTCGTCGAGGAACCGGCTCACCTGCCGCGCGTTGCGCGCAACTTCGGAGACACCCTTCTTGGCGGCGTCGAGTTCTTCGAGCACCATCATCGGGAGATAGATGTCGTGTTCCTTGAAGCGGAACACGGCCGTGGGGTCGTGCAGCAGGACGTTGGTGTCGAGAACGAACAGGCGCTTGCCGGACTTTGCCCCGCTCATCACTGTCCCGCTATTTGACGGGCTCCATGATCGCGTCGAGATTGAGGTGATCGCAGAAGTCCATGAACTCGCCCCGCAGCCCCGCAATCGACACGTCGGTGGGGACGCTGATCGTCATGTGCAGCGAGAACATCGGGGTTCCCGTGTGGGCCGCCGCGTAGGTGCCGGAATACATGTCCTCCACGCCGATCTCGCGCTGCGTGAAGAACTGGGTGATCTCGTGGACGATGCCCGGGCGATCGACCGCCACGACTTCGATCGCGTACGGCATCATGTTGGTGTGCCGTTTACGGGATTCGGCGCGCTGTGACAGCGTTTTGACCTGCAACTGGTTCTCCAGTCGCGGCAGCATGCTTTCGATCTTTGCGATCGCATCCCACGTGCCGGTCAGCAGGATCATCAGGGAGAAGCGGTCCCCGAGCACCGTCATGCGGCTGTCGCCGATACTGCAGCCGCAGTCGCGCACAGCCTTGGTGAAATTCTCGATCAGCCCGACACGGTTCGCTCCCATCAGCGTGATCGCGATGGAGTTGTGCTGGATCTCGGGTGGCGACTTGCTGGAGGTCTTCATGGAGGCGCGTCATTGTGCCTGCGAACGCGCGGGCAGGGCAAGCGCGCGCCCCCGAAAAGCGTCGCGCAGACCCGGCATCCCAGCGGGAAATTGGCTTTTGCTGTATTGAGTTAGGCAGGGTTGGAAGGCTACTATGCACGACTGTTTTTCCGGGGTCATGGCATGGCTCAATTTCGCGGCAGCATGGTCGCCATCGTGACACCCATGAAGGGTGGTGTGACGTGCGACGCGGCGGTCGACTGGGATCGCTATGCGGCATTGCTCGACTACCACATCGCCGAGGGCACCGACGGCATCGTCGCCGTCGGCACGACGGGTGAATCCGCGACCCTGAACGAGGCCGAGCACTGCGAGGTCATCCGCCGTACCGTGGATTGGGTGCGCGGACGGGTGCCGGTGATCGCCGGCACCGGCGCGAACTCCACCACGGAGGCCATCGCGCTGACGGCTGCGGCGCGCGACGCCGGCGCCGACGCCTGCCTGCTCGTGACGCCGTATTACAACAAGCCGACGCAGGAAGGTCTGTACCTGCATTTCAAGACGGTCGCCGAGGCCGTCGCGATTCCCCAGATCCTTTACAACGTCCCGGGCCGTACCGCGTGCGACATGCAGGTGGAGACCGTTGGACGTCTCGCAAAAGTCCCTCATGTCATCGGCATCAAGGAGGCCACGGGTGAGGTCGCAAGAGTTGCGCGATTGCGGGAGCTCTGCGGAGCCGACTTCACGTTGCTGAGCGGCGACGATGCCACGGCGCGGGAGTTCATCCTGGCCGGCGGTCACGGCGTCATTTCGGTGACGGCGAACGTTGCACCGCGCGCGATGCACGAGATGTGCGTGGCAGCGCTGGAGGGGCGCCCGGCTGATGCCATGCGCATCGATGCGACACTCGCCGCGTTGCATCGGGATCTGTTCTGCGAATCCAATCCGATCCCGGTGAAATGGGCGGTGCACGCGCAGGGCAGGGCCGACGTCGGGATCCGGCTGCCGCTGACGTGGCTGTCCGAACAGGGTCAGCGGACGCTGCGCGCAGCGCTCGCCGAAGCGGGGATTGCGGTTCACGTCTAGTTCAACGTCCCCGGTTCAGCTTCACGCTACCGATTCGAGGTGACTTCCTTATGGTTCAGGTCCGACTGCTTGCATTGATCATTGCACTTTCACTCGCGGGGTGCAGCCGGATCGTGCCCAAGCTAGACGAGGTGCTGCCGGACAACCGGGTGGAGTACCGCAAGAGCAAGACGCTGCCCGATCTCGAGGTGCCGCCGGACCTGACGACGGACGCCATCCGCGATCGCATGGCGATCCCGGAAGGCGGCGACAACGCCACGTACTCCACGTACCAGGAGCGGGTGGCCGACCGCAAGCGCCAGGAGGAACTGGAGCGCACCGCGAACGAAGCCGTCCGCGTGCTGGACAACGAACACGTGATCGCGGTGTCCGGGGCCACGCAGCAGATCTGGCCGCAACTCGTCGAACTGATGACCGGACTGGGATACGAACTCGAGCTGAACGATGAAGAGCTCGGCATCATCGAGACGATCTGGATCGAGAACGAGGAAGAGCTGCATCGCGAGAAGTTCAAGATCTTCGTCGAGCCGGGCGAGGAAGCAGCAACCTCGGTGCTGTACGTGTCGAACCGCGCCGAGGAGCTCGTGCAGCAGGACGGCGAGATGGTGTGGAAGCCGAAGGACCGCGACGTTGCCCGCGAAAAGCTGCTGGTGGAACGCGTGCAGGAGAAACTCGGTGCAGGTGGCTCCACGGCGGAAGCAGACAAGACCGTCGCCGAAGCCTACCCCACCGAGGACACGGACGCGGACACGGACGCGGAAATCGTGGACGACGCCGGCGGACTCTCGGAGCTCGTCAGTGCCGGTGGCGGCAAAGTCTACGTGTCCGTCCGCCAGGATTTCTCGGCCGCGTGGCGCAATACGGGTATCGCGATCGAACGTGCCGGGTACGAGATCGACGAATCGGACAAGGACCGCGGCACCTATTTCGTCCGCGTGCCGATTCGTGAAGGCGAAGCGACCGAACGCGGCATGCTGTCGAAGCTCAAGTTCTGGGGCGACGACGAGGACCATGAACTGCAGATCAACCTCACCGGCGTCGGCGGCGAGAAGACCGAAGTTGTCGTGCTCGACAAGGAAGGCCGCTGGGAGACCGGCAACGTGTCCAAGCGGATCCTCCAACGCCTGAACCGGGAGCTGAACAAGCTCGGAGGTTGAGCCCGGATTTTCCGCGAGAGGTCGCACGGTGGCTGAAACCCGCGAGACTCCCCCGTCCGCACTGCGTTGCGCGCTGATCGGGAGCGGCAGCGCAGGCAATGCCACCCTCGTCGCGGGTGGCGCGACCACCTTGCTGATCGACTGTGGCTACTCCATCCGGGCATTCGAGGAACGCCTGCAGGATCTCGCACTGGAGCCATCCGCCCTGACGGCAATCCTCGTGACCCACGAACACGACGATCACGTGGGTGGTGTCGATGCACTCGCGCGGCGTCATGGCATCCCCGTATTCGCAACCCGCGGGACACGCGCCGCCTGTGAAGTGCGCGGCGGTCCGCTGCCGCACTGGCATGAGATCCCTGCCCAGGCACCGTTCCAGGTCGGAGATATCGAGGTGCGGCCGATTCCCGTTCCCCACGATGCCCGGCAGCCGAGCCAGTTCATCTTCCGCGCGGGCGAGTCCTCGCTCGGCGTGCTGACCGATGTCGGCAGCCTGACGCCCCACGTGGTCGCCGAGTATCGCGCGTGCCGCACCCTGGTGCTCGAATTCAACCATGACCCGGAACTGCTCGCCGCCTCCGCCTACCCGGCGCGACTGAAGAAGCGAATCGCGGGCGCATACGGGCACTTCAGCAACGCGCAGGCCCAGGCGCTGCTGCGCGCGATGCAGTCCACCACGCTCCGGCACGTCGTCGCGGCGCACCTCAGCGAACGGACCAACCGTCCGGATATCGTTGCCGGATGCCTGGAGGCGAGCGCGCGCGAGACGACCGCCTTCGGCTGGTCGATCGCAGCGCAGGATCGCGTGCTGCCGTGGCGCGAAGTCTGAATCGCCCGTCCGTGTGACGGCCGGCGTGGCGTTACCGACGCCGCATGCGGCCACGGCGAGGGGACATATGTGCGGCAGTCCGAGTCCGGGCGTTGTGACTCAGCCCCGAACGTGCCGAATGAGACGGCGACGCTTCTGGACCTGGCGCTTGGTCAACGGGTTCTTCCGGCCTTCGAACGGGTTGTCGCCGAACTTGAATTCAATCCTGACCGGCGTGCCGACCAGCCGCAGCGCATGGCGATAGAAATTGGCGAGATATCGCCGGTAGCTGTCCGGGACTTCGTCGGTCTGGGTGCCATGAATCACGATGGTGGGCGGATTCTTGCCGCCAAAGTGCGCGTAGCGAAGCTTGATCCGGCGGCCGTGCACCAGCGGCGGACTGTGCTGTTCGACCGCGCGCTCGAGCAGATCGGTGAGTCGCTTGGTGGGCACTTCCACGTGCGCGGAACGGTACGCGGCATCGATCGTCGCGAACAGGTCGCCGACCCCGGTGCCGTGCAACGCGGAGATGAAGTGAATCGCCGCGAAGTCGACAAACTCGAGCCGCCGATCCAGTTGCCGACGCATCTCGTCGCGCAGTCCGTGGTCCAGTCCGTCCCACTTGTTGACGGCGATCACGAGTGAACGACCGCACTCGACGACGGTCCCGAGCACGCTGAGGTCCTGCTCGCTCACGCCCTCGCGGGCGTCCAGCAACACGAGCACCACGTGGGCGAGGTCGATCGCCTGCAGCGACTTGATCGCGCTGAACTTCTCGACGACGTCGGTCACCCGGCTCCGGCGGCGCAGCCCGGCGGTGTCGATCAGCGTGTACTCACGCCCGTGGCGGGTCAGCGGTATCGCGACACTGTCGTGCGTCGTACCCGGCAGATCCGCGGTGATCATCCGCGGTTCGCCGAGCATGCGGTTGGTCAGCGTGGACTTGCCGACGTTCGGTCGGCCGCAGATCGCGACACGGATGCTGCGGTCCTTCTCCGCGGAGGCCTCGGGAGGCTCCAGCCACTCGGCCGTAATCTCGTCGATCATCGCATGCACGCCGGTGCCGTGCGCCGAGGAGATCGCGAACGCGCGCAGCCCGAGATCCGCGAACTCCGCACACAGCAGATCGGCGTCACCGCCTTCCGCCTTGTTAATCGCGAGGTACAGCGGCCGGTTGCTCCTGCGCAGCGCCTCGGCGAGCGCGCGGTCGGCGGCGGTCAGTCCGGCGCGACCATCGACCATCAGCAGCCCCGCCGCGGATTCCTCCAGGGCGGAGACGGCCTGCTGGCTGACCTTGGTGGCGAGCGGGTCGTCGGAGTCGTCGATGCCCCCGGTATCGACCACCAGGTAGGCTGCCCGGCCGACCCGTCCGACGCCGACCTTGATGTCACGTGTGACGCCGGGGACATCGGCCACCAGCGCGTCGCGCGTGCGCGTCAGCCGGTTGAACAGCGTGGACTTGCCGACGTTCGGCCGACCCAGCAGCGCCAGTGCGGGTTTCGCGTCACGACTGATGTCCAGCGCCATGACATCCCGCTCAGTCGGCGCGGAAGGCCGCGATCCGACCCGAAGAACTGTATCCGAGCAGCGATTCGCCGAGGTCGAGCGGTGGCGTCAGGATGCGCTCCTTGTCCACGCGGCACCGCGCGACCAGCTCGCCGGTCTCATCGTCCATCCAGTGCAGGTATCCCTCGAAATCGCCGACGACGATATAGCCTTTGAAATGCGTGGGACCCGTCAGACGGCGATACCGGAGGTCGCGATTGCGCCATTTCGCGCTCCCGTCGTAGCGGTCGAGCGCCCATACCACGCCACGCTCGTCCGTGATGTAGACGCGCGCGTCGTCGACAGCGACGTTGTCATACGTCGACATGTCACGGGTCCATTCGATCGCACCGCCGTCCGTCGACAGCGCGGCCACGCGACCCTGGAAGCTGCCAATGTAGACAGTGTCGTCCGTCACGACCGGCTCGCCGTCGATGTCCACCAGCCGCTCCAGGTCGGAACGGCCGGACGGCTGCGCGAGCTGCGCCTCCCAGACCTGTTCTCCCGTCTGCAGGTCGAGCGCAACCAGCCGGCCGTTGTCGAAGCCTATGTAGACCACCCCGTCGTGGATTGTCGGCGCCGCGGTACCCCGCAACGTGAGGCTCGGGATGGAGCGGTCATAGACCCACTTCTCCAGGCCCGTAGCGGTATCGAGCGCGTAGACGTTGCCGTCGCCGGTCCGGATAACGACCACCCCTTCGGCCGCGCGCGGGGGTGCCAGTACTTCGCTGGAGACCTTTGCGATCCACAGCTTCTTGCCGGTCTTGGCGTCACGCGCGACGACCTCGGCTTCGGACGTGCCGACGAACACCTTGCCGTCACCGACCCCGGGTCCGCCGGAAATCATCCGGCCCTTGTCGTGCTCGGACCATTGCTCGTCGCCGCTGGCAGCGTCCAGCGCGAACACGCCGCCTTCGCGCTCCGCCGTGTAGACAACGCCGTCGGCGTCTGCCGGCAGCAGCTTGAGGTACAGCTCCTCGGCACCCTTGCCGGTACGCTCGGACCACAGTTCCTGCACCTGAACGGTCGGCGTGAAATCCTCATCCAGTTCGGTGGGGCGGGTTTCCTCGTCGGCCTTGCCCTTGTCGCTGAACCAGCCGGTCGTCGTCTCGCGGATCGACGTGATCGTGTTGCCGCAGCCTGCCAGGAGGACGCTCGCGAGCAGCACCAGGGGCAGCATCCGTTGCATCATCTACTTCGCCGCCGCGGTGGTCGTGGCGATGCCGAGCGCGTCGCGCTTCATCTCGAGATGCGACGCATCGCCGCCGAGGTCACCGACTTCCGCGATCGCGCGCTCGTACATGGCGGCCGCCTCGGCGTGCTTGCCCTGGGCCGCGAGGATGTCGCCGCGCAGCTCGGCGAACGATGTCGTGGCACCGGCATCCTGCACCTTCGAGACCTGCGCGGAGGCGGCGTCGACATCGCCTTCCGCGAGCAGCAGCTGGGCGAGGCGGCCACGTGCGACATCCGCGAGCTCGGAACCTTTCGCGTTGTCGATCACCCACTGCAGGTGAGCCTTTGCCGCGGGCAGTTTGCCGTCGTCCACTTCCAGGCGGGCGAGCAGCAGCGAGGTCAGCCGCGCGTACGCGCTGTCCGGATAGGCACCGACGATCGCCTGCCCGGCCGAGCGGGCTTCGTCACCGGGGCCCGCTGCCGCGAGCTGCAGAAAATGCTGGTAATTGAGCGACGCACTCTCGGCCTTGGCATCGAGCATCGATTGCCAGTAGCGGTAGCCGAACAGCGCGGCGAGCCCCACCGCGAGGCCGAGCACGATGGCCTTTCCGTTCGCGTCCCACCACTTGCGCAGCGTCTCCAGCTGCTCCCGTTCCGAGATGTTCTGTTCCACCGTCTGGTTCTCCTCAGATCCTTACACGTTGTGTCCCGGGGGCCCGAGCAGCGCATGCACGGCAGCGGACAGGTCGCCAAGCGAGACACGTCGTTGTTCACCCTGTCCACGCAGCGGCCGGAGCGTCGCCTCACCGCTCGCGAGTTCGTCCTCCCCGAGGATGATCGCCAGCCCGGCGCCGCTGCGGTCGGCGCGCTTCATTTGTGCCTTCAGGCTTTCCTCTCCGCAGTGACAGAGCACGCGGAGATCGGTCGAGCCGTCGCGCAGGCGCTCCGCGAGCGTCAGTGCCAGCACGCGCGCCGATTCTCCCGCAGCCATCACGTAGACGTCGGCGTCGGACGCGGGCGCATCCGGCCGGGCGACGAGTTCGATCAGCCGTTCCAGTCCCAGCGCGAAGCCGATCGCCGGCGTGGGGCGCCCGCCCATCTGTTCCACCAGGCCGTCGTAGCGACCCCCGGCACAAACGGTTCCCTGCGCACCGAGCGCGTCGGTGATCCACTCGAACACGGTCTTGGAGTAGTAGTCGAGGCCGCGAACGAGGTGCGGATTGACCGTGTAGGCAACGCCCGCCGTATCGAGCACCCGCCGGATCGTTGCGAAATGTGCGTCCGACTCCTCGTCGAGATAATCGGCGAGCCGCGGCGCGCCCGCGATCACGTCCCGCAGTGCGGGGTTCTTGGAATCGAGTATCCGCAACGGATTGCGTTCCAGCCGCTGCAGACTCTCAGCGTCGAGGTCGGCTGCGCGCGCCCTGAAATACGCGACCAGTGCTTCCCGATGGCGTGCGCGCACGGCCGGCGTGCCGAGCGTGTTGAGTTCGAGCCGCAGCCCCCTCAACCCGAGCGCGTCCCACAGGCGCGCCGTCATCAGGATGAGTTCCGCATCGATATCGGGACCGGTCATTCCGAACGCTTCCACGCCCACCTGGTGGAACTGGCGGTAGCGTCCCTTCTGCGGCCGTTCGTGACGGAACATCGGCCCGGTGTAGAACAGGCGTTGCGTGGTCTGCAGCAGGCCGTTCTCCAGCACCGCGCGCACGCAGCTCGCCGTGCCCTCGGGACGCAGGGTCAGGCTGTCGCCATTGCGATCTTCGAAGGTGTACATCTCCTTCTGCACGATATCGGTGGTGTCACCGATGGAACGGGAGAACACCTGGGTCGCCTCGACGATCGGCATGCGGATCTCGCGGTACCCGTAGCCGTGGAGCACCCGTGCAATCCGCGTCTCCACGCTGCGCCACCAGCCCGCCTGCGGGGGCACGATGTCGTTCATTCCGCGAATGGCACGCAGTTCAGACATTCGGAAGCCTACTTACTGGAGATCGCCGAGCGAGAACCGCGCGACACCGTTGACGGCATGGGCGCGAACATCGACGGGCGCGCCGCGGAACGTGGCGGAGACGGCGGGCGAGTTGCCAATCACGAGATCGTAAGGTGGTTTGCCGGAGACCCCGATGCGCTGCCCGGGTTTCAGCATCCCGAAGAACAGTCGTTTGCCGGCGACGTCCGAAATCTCGACCCAGGATTCTCCACGGCCCTCGAGCTGCAGTTCGCCGCTGGGTGCCGGCCCGCCGGCCGCCACGGGCGCCGTGTCCATGGCCGGCGCAGACGCCTCCGCGACAGTGGTCGCGGCCGCATCGTCCGCCGCGGGCTCCGCCGCCGTGGACAACGTCGGGATTGCCGGCGGCGTCGAGCCATCGGTCTGGTGACGCCAGGAATTGACTGGCCCCAGCAGTTCGGTGGAGTGCTCGACAATCGTGAAGCTGTACGGCAGCGGCGTCCCGGGATCCGGCCTCGGGGCCGTCGGATCGGCGAATTCATCGAGCAAGACGTCGGGCGCGGGATTCGCGTGGTAATTCCGCTGCCACCAGATCGCGATCAGCACCACCACGACGAGTGCGATGGCGCCGCTGGCAATCCGCATCGGCATGCTCGCGCTCGTGACCTGCACGGGGCTTCGCGTGGAGAAATCGGCCAGCGCGGGATCGTCGAGATGGACCTGCTGTGAGAACTGCGCGAGCACGGGCGCGGCATCGATGCCGAGCTCACGCGCGACGCTGCGGATATACCCCTTCACGAACGCGGAAGCCGCGAGCTGCGAATAGTCCTCGCTCTCCAGCGCTTCCAGCACGCGGGGTTCGAGGCGGGTGCGCGCTGCGACCTCGGTGAGCGACAGACCCGTCTGCTCGCGCGCGCGCTTCAGCATTGCCCCGGCGCCGGGCGCCACGCGCGCGGCGCTGAGTTGCGGTTCCTGCGCCGCGCCCTGCATCAGTCGAACTTCCCCTGCTGGTACAGACCGTACTCGGGTGAATCCGGGAAGCGGTTCTTGAGCTGCAATGCGTAGCTCGCTTCCGCGTCACGATCCTCGAGCGCATGTTCGATGCGAATGCCGAGCCAGAGCGTGCGCGGGTTCTGCGGACCCACGGCGAGGTAACGCTGATAGTACCCGCGGGCCTGCAGGTGGTTCTGCTGTTCGAGGCTGAGCTGCGCCATCGCGAGCAGCGCCGGGGTGAGCGTCGGCACCCGTTGCAGGGCGGCGCGGAAATGCTGTTCGGCGCCGGCCAGGTCACCGGACTGCTGCGCGCAGAGGCCGGCGTTCGTCAGCGCGCTTTCCGGGGTCCGGTTCAGCGGGTTCTTCACCGCGTCCTGGAATTTCGCGAGGCCCTCGTCGTAGCGCTTCTGCTGGCACAGGAACTGGCCGTAGTTGTTCAGCGCCGCGGCGTTCTGCGGGTCGAGCGACAGCGCACTTCGATAGCTGCGTTCTGCCTCGTCGGTCTGACCAAGTCGCGCGTGGAGCAGTGCCATCGCGGTGTGCGCGCCGACGGACTTCGGATCGGCCTCGATGGCCTTCTCCAGCTTGCGCATCGCAAGTTCGTTGTCACCGTCGCGCATGTACGCAAGCGCAAGCTGGGTGTTGATCTCGGCAAGCTTGCGGCGTTCCTCGGCGGTGTCGACCCCACGCTTCTGCGACGGCGAAGACTGGCAGCCCGCAAACAGCAGCAGGGCCATGAGGCCGACGACCCGGGCGCGACGCATCATCTCAGCTCCTTCTCATGTCCGGGCCTCGGCCAGCGGCCGGCGGTGGCGCGCCGCCCGCGCCAGTACCCGTCCCACCAGCTGTCCGCACGCCGCGTCGATGTCGTCGCCGCGGGTCTTGCGTGTCGTTGTCACGTAACCCGCCCGCACCAGGATGTCACGGAATGCCCGGATCTGCTCGTAATCCGAGCAGCGGTAATCCGCTCCGGCAATCGGGTTGAACGGGATGAGGTTGAGCTTGGAGGGTATCCCGCGCAGCAGCCGCGCGAGCTGTCGCGCGTGATCCGGTGAATCGTTGACCCCGGCGAGCATCACGTACTCGAACGTGATCTGATCGTGGGGATTGATGCTCACGTACCGGCGGCACGCGGCGAGCAGTTCGGCGAGCGGGTAGGTGCGATTGAGGGGCACCAGCTCGTCGCGCAGTGCGTCGTTCGGCGCGTGGAGCGACACGGCGAGGCTGACCGGGCATTCCTCGCGCAGCCGGTCGATGCCGGGGACGAGCCCCGCGGTGCTCAACGTCACGCGGCGGCGCCCCAGGTTGTACGCGTTGTCGTCCAGCATCAGCCGCATCGCGGGGACGACGTTGTCGAAATTCAGCAGCGGTTCGCCCATGCCCATCATCACGACGTTCGTGATGTGGCGATGCGTCTTCGGATTCTGCCCGAGGTGACGTGCGGCCACCCACACCTGCCCGATGATCTCCGCGACCGACAGGTTGCGGCTGAACCCCTGCTTGGCGGTCGCGCAGAAACTGCAGTTGAGCGGACACCCCACCTGTGAAGACACACACAGCGTGCCGCGCTCGGCTTCGGGGATGAACACGGTCTCGATGCAGTTCCCGTGGTCGACGCGCAGCAGCCACTTCAAGGTGCCGTCGTCGGATTCCTGCAGCGTGACGACCTCGGGCAACCGGAACTCCCCGTATTCCGCGATTCGCGCGCGCAGTGCCCGCCCGAGGTTGCTCATGCGCTCCAGGTCGACCACGCCCTGCTGATGCACCCATTTGATCAGCTGGGTCGCACGGTACGGCTGCTCGCCAAGCGTCGCGAGCACACCGGCCAGCGCGGCGGCATCGAAATCGAGCAGGTTGACGCGGGTCGGGTTCATGTCGTTCAGCGCGGGCAGAGCTCGCTCTGTGCGAAGAAGAACGCGATCTCGGCGCGCGCGGTGTCCGGCGCGTCCGAGCCGTGGACGGCGTTCTCGGAGATGTTCAATCCGAACTCGGCCCGGATGGTGCCGGGTGCGGCCTTCGCCGGATCCGTTGCACCCATCACTTCCCGGTTTTTCGCGATTGCGTCCGGACCTTCGAGCACCTGGACGAGGATGGGACCGGACGTCATGAAATCCACCAGCTCCTGGAAGAACGGGCGCGCACGATGCACGTCGTAGAAATTCCCGGCCTGTTCCGGCGTGAGCTTGAGCATCCGGGCGGCGATGATCTTCAGGCCGGCGGCCTCGAACTTGTGCAGGATCGCGCCGATGTGGTTGTCGCGCACTGCGCTTGGTTTGACGATGGACAGGGTGCGTTCGATGGCCATGGAATGCGAGCTCCTGGAAGTGCGATAAGACATTGAAAATGGGCGCCATTATATTGGCTGCCCTGCACAAAAGCACGGTATCGTGCAGGGAAATCGGGGATTGCGCGTGAGCCGCGAAGCGATCGGGGCGATCCCCGCGGTCCCGGCGCCGCGCCCGGGCGGATACGCGCGGTGATCGGCGATGCGCGACGCCACGCGTGGGCGTGGCGTCGCGCGGTCTGTTTCAGTACATGCCGGTCTGCAACCGGGCTGCCTCGGACATCATGTCGGCGCTCCACGGCGGGTCGAACGTCAGGTTGACCAGCACGTCATCGACGTTCGACACCTGCCGCACCTTGGCGGCGACATCGTCGACGAGGATCGGCCCCATGCCGCAGCCCGGCGCCGTGAGGGTCATGTCGATCTCGACCCGGTTGCCGCCACCGTCCATCGGCACCACTTCGCACCGGTAGATGAGCCCGAGTTCCACGATGTTGATGGGGATTTCCGGGTCATAGCAGGTCTCCAGCTGGGCCCACACGAGACCTTCGTCGACCGTGCCGTCGTCGGCGCGGGTGCCGTGCGCGGGCAGTTCGGTGGGCGTCATGCCGAGGGCATCGACCTCGGTCGAGGAGATCCGGGCGAGGTTGCCGTTCACGTTGACCGTGACGCTGCCGCCGAGGGCCTGGGTCACGAACACCGTCGTACCTTCCTCCAGCGTGATGTTCTCGCCCTGCGGGATCAGCACCGCCGGGCACGTGCGGTTCAGCACGATGGGGCGGGTGAAATCGACGGGTGATGTCATGGGCTCCCCACTTCAGTTGTCGTTTGTCGACATTAAACGTGTATCAACCGAGCATCTGCCGCGCCTTCTCGAGCGCGACGAAGAAGCGCTCGATCTCCGCGTGCGTGTTGTAGAAGGCAAACGACGCACGTGCGGTTCCGGGCACTCCGAATCGCTGCATCACCGGCATCGCGCAGTGGTGTCCGGTCCGGATGGCGAAACCCTGGCTGTCGAGCAGCACGCCGAGATCCTGCGGATGGGTTCCTTCGATCACGAACGACAGCACCGCCGCCTTGTGCTGCGCTGTGCCGATGACGCGCAGGCCGGGAACGTCGCGCGCGCGGCGGGTTGCGTGGTCCAGCAAGGCCGCCTCGTGAGCCATCGCGCCCGGAAGGTCCAATCCGAGGAAGTAGCGGACCGCGACGCCGAGGCCGATCGCGCCCGCGATGTGCGGCGTACCCGCCTCGAACTTGTGCGGCAGGTCGGCGTACTCGGTGCCCTCGAAGCTCACGACCTTGATCATGTCGCCGCCACCCTGGTAGGGCGGCATCGCGTCCAGCAGCTCGCGTTTGCCGTACAGCACGCCAATGCCGGTAGGGCCGAACAGCTTGTGACCGGAGAATGCGTAGAAATCGCAATCGAGCGCCTGCACGTCCACCCCGCCGTGGGCAACCGCCTGTGCGCCATCCAGCAGCACGCGCGCGCCCGCGGCGCGCGCCAGACGCACGATGTCGACGACCGGGTTGATGGTGCCGAGCGCGTTGGATACGTGCCCGAAAGCGCACAGCCGTGTCCGCGCTGTGATCGCCGCGGCAATGTCCCGCGGGTCCAGTTCGCCCGCCGGTGTGACGGGGACCACCTTGAGCACGGTCCCGATCTGCTGGGCCAGCATCTGCCAGGGCACGATGTTGGCGTGGTGCTCGGCTTCCCCGATCAGAATCTCGTCGCCCGCGCGCAGACAGGCGCGGGCGTAGCTCTGCGCGACCAGGTTGATGGCCTCGGTAGTCCCTCGCGTGAATACGATCTCGGCGCTTTCACGCGCGTTCAGGAAGCCCCGCACCGTCTCCCGCGCGTCTTCGAACGCCGTCGTCGCACGCTGGCTCAGCGTGTGCACGCCGCGGTGGATGTTCGCGTTGTCGTGCGCGTAGTAGTGGTCGAGCGCATCGATCACCGCCCGGGGCTTCTGAGTCGTCGCGGCGTTGTCGAAATACACCAGGGGCTGCCGGTGAACGCGCTCGGCGAGGAGCGGGAAATCCGCGCGTACGCGATCGGCGTCGAACGGCGGCACGACGGCCGGAGAGCCGGCGGCGCTCATGCGGCAGCTCCCGCAAGGATCTGCCCGAGCGCGGCATTGTCCGCGGCGAAACGCGCGGCGACGAGCGACTGGAGCTCGGGGTACGGGATGGCTTCCAGGGAATTCTGCACGAAACCGAAGAGCAGCAGTGCGCGCGCCTCGGCCTCCGGAACCCCCCTCGCCCGGAGGTAGAACAGTGCATCCTCGTCGAGCTGGCCGACCGTTGCGCCGTGCGAACAGCGCAGGTCGTCGGCGTAGATCTCGAGTTCCGGCTTGGTATCGATCTCGGCATCGCTCGACAGCAGCAGGTTGTGGCTCGCCTGGGTCGCGACGACCTTCTCGACCCCTGGCGCGACGACGATCTTGCCGTTGAAAACGCCACGGCCGTTGCCGTCTGCGATCCCGCGATAGACTTCGTCGCTCGTCGTGTGGCTGGCGCGATGGTCGACCCGCGTGTGGTGATCCACGTGGGACCCCGGGCCGGCGAGAAACACCCCGTTCAGCAGCACGCTGCCGCCGGCGGCGGCGAGATCGCAGTCGATGTCGACGCGCGTCAGGCGTCCGCCGAGCACCAGCGAGAAGTTCTCGACCTGGCTGTGCGCGCCGACCAGCAATTGCACCTGCCCGACATGCGTGGCGGCCGCCGCGTCGCACACTACCCGGTAGTGCCGCACGTTGGCGCCGTCGGCGGTCTCGATGCGGGTGTAGGCGTTGGCGAGTGAAGCTTCCTCGCCCTGGTTGACGTGCACCTCGACGATCGAGACGCTGCTGCGGGCACCGGCGCGCACGCGCAGATGCGGTGCGGACAGCGTGGGTGCCGCTGCCGAGGCGCCGACGAACATCACGAGCAGCGGCCGATCGAGGTGAACGTCAGGCCCGATTTCGAGTGACAGCCCGTCGCATGCACCCGCGGCGTTCAGCGCAGGGAAGACCTTTGCGACCGCGGTTCCCTGGGCGCCGAGCTGCCCGGCGATCCACGCCGGGTCCTGTGTGGCGATCTCGCGCAGGGTGCGCATCGTCGCACCCGCCGGCAGCGCCTCGGCGGTGGAAAGCCGCGCCGAATGACCGCCGTTGACGAAGACCGCGCGGTAGGCGGCGAGCGACGCGAGCGGCAGCGTGGATTCGTCGGGTGCAACCGTCGGTGCCGGCTGGAACTCCTGCCGCGTCAGCGCCGTGAGATCGGTGTACTTCCAATCCTCGTGCCGCGTGTCGGGGATCCCCAGGTCCCGGGCGCGGGCGAGCGCAGCAAGCCGAGCCTCCTGCACGACGTCCGCGTCGGCCGGCGTCGCGTGCAGCGCGCGGGTGAATGCTTCAAGCAGTCCCATCAGGCGGCGTCCTCCAGCAGCCAGTCATAGCCGCGTGCCTCGAGTTCGAGCGCGAGTTCACGCGGTCCGGACTTCACGATGCGCCCGCGCGCGAGCACATGCACGTGGTCGGGCACGATGTAGTCGAGCAGTCGCTGGTAATGCGTGACCACGATGAACGAACGCGCGGCGCTGCGCAGGCGGTTCACCCCGTCGGCCACCACCTTCAGCGCGTCGATGTCGAGGCCCGAATCCGTCTCGTCGAGCACCGCGAGCCGAGGCTCGAGCACGCTCATCTGGAAGATTTCATTGCGCTTCTTCTCACCTCCCGAAAAGCCCTGGTTCACCGGGCGGTTGAGCAGGCTCTCCTTGAGACCGATCTCGCGCGTTTTCGCTTTCACCAGGTTCAGGAATTCGATCGCCGGCATCTCACCCAGTCCACGGAACTTGCGAATCCCGTTCACCGCCGCCTTCAGCATGTACACGTTGTTCACGCCCGGGATTTCGACCGGGTACTGGAATGCCAGGAAGACGCCTTGCGCCGCGCGCTCCTCCGGCGCCATCGCGAGCAGGTCCTTGCCGTCGTAGGTGATCGAGCCCTCGGTGACGGTGTAGCCGGGACGGCCGGCGATCAGGTAGGCGAGCGTGCTCTTGCCGGAGCCATTGGGGCCCATAATCGCGTGCACTTCGCCGTCCCCGATCGTGAGGTCGAGCCCGCGCAGGATGGGCTTGCCGTCGACTTCAGCGTGCAGGTTCTTGATTTCGAGCATGGTCCAGGGTTCTCGTCGTGGTTGTTGTGTAAGGCTCAGCCGACCGCGCCTTCGAGCGTGATGCTGAGGAGTTTCTGGGCTTCCACTGCGAATTCCATCGGCAGTTCCTTGAACACTTCCTTGCAGAAGCCGTTCACGATCAGGTTCACCGCGTCCTCGCTGCCGATACCGCGGCTGCGCAGGTAGAACAGCTGATCCTCGCTGATCTTCGACGTGGATGCCTCGTGTTCGACCTTGGCCGTCGCGTTGCGTACCTCCACGTACGGAAACGTGTGCGCGCCGCAGCGGCCACCGAGCAGGAGTGAATCGCACTGGGTGTAATTGCGTGCGTTCTCGGCGCTCTTTGCGATCCGCACGAGACCGCGGTAGGCGTTCTGGCCCTGGCCCGCCGAGATTCCCTTCGAGACGATGGTGCTGCGCGTGTTGCGGCCGAGGTGAATCATCTTCGTGCCGGTGTCCGCCTGCTGGTGATTGTGTGTCACGGCCACCGAATAGAACTCGCCGACCGAGTTCTCGCCTTTGAGCACGCAACTCGGGTACTTCCACGTGATTGCGGAGCCGGTTTCGACCTGCGTCCACGAGATCTTGGCGTTGCGGCCCCGGCAGTCGCCGCGTTTGGTCACGAAATTGTAGATGCCGCCGCGACCTTCCTCGTCGCCCGGGTACCAGTTCTGCACCGTCGAGTACTTGATCTCCGCATCATCGAGGGCAACGAGTTCCACGACTGCGGCGTGCAGCTGGTTCTCGTCCCGCTGGGGCGCGGTGCAGCCTTCGAGGTAGCTGACATAACTGCCGGCGTCCGCGACGATCAGCGTGCGTTCGAACTGGCCGGTGTTCATCGCGTTGATGCGGAAATAGGTCGACAGTTCCATCGGGCAACGGGTGTTCTTCGGGATATAGACGAACGAGCCGTCCGAAAACACCGCGGAGTTCAGCGCCGCGTAGTAGTTGTCGCCCTGCGGGACCACCGAGCCGAGGTACTTGCGCACCAGCTCCGGGTGTTCCTGGACGGCGTCGGAGAACGAGCAGAAGATCACGCCGGCGGCGGCCAGCTTTTCCTTGAACGTGGTGTGCACGGACACGCTGTCGAACACCACGTCGACCGCGACACCCGCCAGCATCTTCTGTTCCTCGAGCGGGATGCCGAGCTTCTTGTACGTCTCGAGCAGCTTCGGATCGACTTCGTCGAGGCTTTTCGGGCCGTCGGTCTTCGACTTGGGGGCTGAGTAGTACGACAGCGCCTGGAGATCAATGGGCGGGTGACGAACGTGCGCCCATGTCGGCACGGGCATCTTCTGCCAGCGTTCGAATGCGCGCAGACGCCATTCCAGCAGCCACTGCGGTTCGTGCTTCTTGGCGGAAATCAGCCGCACGATGTCCTCGGTGAGGCCAGGCGGCACCTGGTCCTGTTCGATGTCGGTGTAGAAACCGGCCGCGTACTTGCGGTTCAGGATCTCTCGCACGTCGTTGGAAGGGGTTGCCATCGCGGACTCCGCGCCTGTCAGAGGCTGAAACTCTCGCCGCAGCCACAAGTGGCCTTGACGTTCGGGTTCTGGAATTTGAAGCCTTCATTCAGGCCTTCGCGTGTGAAGTCGACCTCGGTTCCGTCCAGGTACTTGAGACTCTCGTCGTCGACGATGATCTGCACGCCGCGCGATTCGAAGACGCGGTCGTGATCGTGGACTTCGACTGCCGGCTGGACGATGTACATGTAGCCCGAGCAGCCGGTCGGTTTGACCCCGAGCCGCAGGCCATTGCCGTCGGACTTGTTCAGGAAGCGCTGCACGTGCTGTGCGGCGCGTTCGGTCAGCGTGATTGCCATCGATGAATCTCCGTTGGGTCCGCGGCGCGACGGCGACGCCCGTCGCCGTGCGCGGTGCTCACATCGCGCCCGATTTCAGCTGCGCGGCGGGCGCCGCGTTCCACTGGCGCACCACCTGCTGCTCGCCGTTGCGGTGCTGACGCACGACGGCGTCGAGGCTGACGTCGCTCAGGTACTGCCGGATCTGGCGGCTCAGTTCCTCCCACAGGTCGTGGG
Source organism: Gammaproteobacteria bacterium (assembly GCA_050247235.1). Taxonomy (GTDB): domain Bacteria; phylum Pseudomonadota; class Gammaproteobacteria; genus CAIKBL01. The sequence continues at coordinate 25,297 of JBFWUN010000002.1, read as the reverse complement.
TCAGGCAGCCGCGGTCACCGCCGCAGTTGCGCTTGCCGCCGCAGCGCGTGGCGTCGACTGACTCGTCCACGGCGTCGATCACGTCGGCGACCGTAATCTCCGTGCCCGGACGGCCGAGCTGGTAACCGCCGCCGGGGCCGCGGGTCCCGTCCACCAGGCCCCGGCGACGGAGGGCGGCGAACAGCTGCTCGAGATAGGACTGGGAAATACCGTGGCGCGCCGCGATCTCGGCGAGCGAGACCCGGCCCCCGACGCCGTGCAGCGCCAGGTCGACCATCGCGGTCACGGCGTATCGGCCCTTGGTTGTCAGACGCATGAGACCTCCCGTTGGCTCGGATAAATCCCGAGGTAATTACTGCGTATTTTCCAAGTAACCGAGGAAATCAGTCAAGAATCGAATTTCAGTCGCCGCGGGACGGGGAATTCGAAGTCCGGGCGCGATGCCCGGGCCGCCGGCAGACGCAACCGGCTTTCGCCCGGGGTCAGGTGCCGTCCTGGCCGGCCATCTGGTGGCGCAGCTCGGCGCAGGGCGGGATGTCCGGCAGGTCGACCGCGATCCCCTGTCGGCACAGGGCGTCCGCGAGCGCGGTGATCTGCTGTTCCTGCGCGCGGGCGTGGTCCAGCAGCGCGTCCACGGCCTGAACGAGCGGATCGTTGAGATCCTTGACCTGCCCGTAGGCGTCGAAGCCGAGCTTGCGGGCGGTTTCCTCTCGCGCGGAGCGACGTTCGGTGTCCGCACCCGCGATCCGGCCCGGAATGCCGACCACCGTGGCACCCGGCGGCACGTCCTTCACGACGACCGCGTTCGAGCCGACGCGGGCATTCTCGCCGACGACGATCGGGCCGAGCACCTTGGCCCCGGCGCCGATCACGACACCATTGCCCAGGGTCGGGTGCCGCTTGCCCTTGTTCCAGGTCGTACCCCCGAGCGTGACCCCGTGGTACAGCGTGACATCGTCGCCGATTTCGGCCGTCTCCCCGATGACCACTCCCATGCCGTGATCGATGAAGAAGCGACGCCCGATCGTCGCGCCGGGGTGGATTTCGATACCGGTCAGGAAACGTCCCAGGTGAGACAGCGCGCGCGCCGCCAGCTTCAACCCGTGCTGCCACAGCCAATGGCTGCCCCGATGCACGATGAGCGCATGCACCCCGGGATACGCGATCAGCAGCTCGAGCGTGTTCCGCGCCGCCGGATCGCGCGCAAAGATGCTGCGGATGTCTTCTCTGAGATGCTGGAACATGGGAATTCCGTGCCGGTGTTAGGATGCAGGTTCCGAGGACTGATGCGCGGCAGAGCGAGGCCGCCTGGACATGGCAGACGACCCGACCCCACGAGAGAAACTGAGCATACTACAAGTCGTTCAGAGCGTGCTTGCGGCCAGCTTCGGCGTTCAGAGCCATCGCAACCGCGAGCGCGACTTTCACCGGGGTTCCGCCCGCACGTTCATCGTCGCAGGACTCATCGGCACAGTGCTCTTCGTCGCGACCGTCTATACCGTCGTTTCGCTGGTGCTCGGGTCCGTCGGCAAGTGAGCGGCGCCGGTTGATGCGTCAGCCCGGCAGGTGCGCCAGTTGCTGTTCGAGCCGCGCAATCTGATCCCGGTTGTCGTCGATGCGCTTGCGTTCCTTGTCGACGATCGCCGCCGGCGCCTTGGCGACGAATGATTCGTTGGCGAGCTTGGCCTCGGTGCGTTCCAGGTCCTGCCTGAGCCGGGTGAGCTCCTTCGTGATCCGTTCGCGCTCGACCGCCGGATCGATCAGGTCGAGCAGGGGCACCAGGATGGTCGTCTCGCCCGCGAGCGCCGTCGTTGCCCCGCTGTCGGACAGCGATTCGACCCGTTCGATCGCGCTGACACGGGCGAGCTGGCAGATGTACGGCGTCAAGGTGGTCAGCCAGTCGCGCTCGCGCGCGTTTCCGCCGTGCACCTTCAGTGGGATGCGCTTCGCCGGTTCCAGGTTGTTCTCCGCGCGGATCCGGCGCACGCCGAGGACGCAGGTCTTCAGCCAGGCGATCGCCTCCCCGGCGGCCGCATCGGCCGGCAGGTCTTCGATCTCGGGATAGCGCTCCAGCATGAGCGTCGGGCCCTGGCGTCCGAGCAGCGGCGCGACCTTCCCCCAGATCTCCTCGGTGATGAACGGCATCAGCGGATGCAGCATCCGCAGCGTGCATTCGAGCACCTCCGCGAGCGCATGACGGGTGGCGTGTCGTGCCGACGGCGCGGTCGCCTCGTCATTGAGCGTGACCTTCGCCAGTTCGATGTACCAATCGCAGTACTCGTTCCACACGAACTCGTAGATTGCCTGCGCTGCAAGGTCGAAGCGGTAGCTGTCGAAACCCGTTCGGGTCTCCGTCAGTGCCTCGCGCAGTCGCGCGCGGATCCAGCGCTCCGCGATCCCGAATTCGGGTGACGCCGGGGCGTCCGCGAGCGGCGTGTCACCCAGCATCATCAGCACGAAGCGCGAGGCGTTCCAGAGCTTGTTGCAGAAGTTGCGGTAGCCGTCGATGCGGCCAAGGTCGAACCGCACGTCCCGACCCTGCGTCGCCATCGATGCGAACGTGAAGCGCAGCGCGTCTGTGCCGTAGCTCGGGATGCCATCCGGGAACTGCCTGCGCGTGGCGGCTTCGATTTTTGGCGCGTCCTCCGGCCGCATCAGCCCGGTCGTACGCTTGGCGACGAGCGGATCGAGCCGGATGCCGTCGATCAGGTCGATCGGGTCGAGGATGTTCCCTTTCGATTTCGACATCTTGTTGCCGTCGGCGTCGCGCACGAGGCCATGGATGTAAACCTCGCGAAACGGCACGTCGCCCATGAACTTCAGCCCCATCATGATCATCCGGGCGACCCAGAAGAAGATGATGTCGAAGCCCGTGACGAGCACCGACGTGGGGTAGAACGTGTGCAGTTCGGGGGTTTCCTCCGGCCACCCGAGCGTCGAGAACGGCCACAGCGCGGAGGAGAACCAGGTGTCGAGGACGTCGGGGTCACGGGTCAGCGGGACATCGGCGCCTACACCGCCCTTGTGGCGCGCCTCGGCTTCGTCGCGCCCCACGTACACGTTACCCGCGGCGTCGTACCACGCGGGGATCCGGTGTCCCCACCAGAGCTGGCGAGAGATGCACCAGTCCTCGATGTTGCGCATCCACTCGAAGTAGGTCTTGCTCCAGTTCTCCGGCACGAAGCGCAGGCGCCCGTCTTCCACGCAGGCGATCGCGGGTGCCGCCAGCGGGGCGATACGCACGAACCACTGGTCGGTCAGGAAGGGTTCGATGACGGCCTGGGAGCGGTCGCCGCGCGGCACCATGAGCTTGTGCGGATCGACCCGCGCAAGCAGCCCCTGTGCGTCCAGGTCGGCCGTGACGCGCTTGCGTGCCTCGTAGCGGTCGAGTCCGCGGTAGGCGGCGGGCGCGCGATCGTTGATTTTCGCCTGTTCGGTGAAGATGTTGATTGGCTCCAGGTCGTGACGTTCGCCCACGGCGTAGTCGTTGAAATCGTGCGCCGGCGTGATCTTGACGCAGCCGGAACCGAATTCCGGGTCGACGTACGTATCCGCGATCACGGGAATGAGGCGATCGCACAGCGGGAGACGCACTGACTTGCCGATGATGCGCCGATAGCGATCGTCGTCCGGGTGCACGGCGACGGCGACGTCGCCGAGCAGTGTTTCGGGGCGCGTGGTCGCAACGACGACATGCCCGGTGCCGTCCTCGAGCGGGTAGCGGATGTGCCAGATCTGGCCCTGCTCTTCCTCGGCGACGACTTCGAGGTCGGAGATCGCGGTGTTCAGCACGGGGTCCCAGTTCACGAGACGCTTGCCGCGGTAGATCAGCCCTTCCTCGTGCAACCGCACGAACACCTCCGTGACCGCCCGGGACAGGCCGTCATCCATCGTGAAGCGTTCACGGGTCCAGTCCATCGATGCGCCCATGCGCCGCAGCTGCTGGGAGATCGTGCCGCCGGACTCCGCCTTCCATTCCCACACCGCGTCGGTGAACTTTTCGCGGCCGAGATCGTGACGCGACAGGCCTTTCAGCCCCAGTTGCCGCTCGACGACCATCTGCGTGGCGATCCCCGCATGGTCGGTGCCGCATTGCCAGAGCGTGCGTCGACCGCACATGCGCTGGTAGCGGATCAGCGCGTCCATCAGCGTGTCCTGGAACGCGTGACCCATGTGCAGCGACCCGGTCACGTTCGGCGGCGGCAGCATGATGCAGTACGGCGCCCCGGTGCCGGCCGGGCGGAAGTACCCCGCGTCCTCCCATGCCCGGTAACGGGTTTTCTCGATGGTGTGCGGATCGTAGGTTTTGGCGATCGCGGGCTCGGCGGGTGGACTGGATTCTGCGCTCATGGGGGATGCATCTCGGATCTCGGATTGAACAGGGTCCTGCACCGGCGTCGTGCCGCCGTCTGCCGGCGGGCCGGCCGCCGCGAACAGCCGCGGATCGACCTGCGTGATCTTGTCCGTGAGCACGGGCGGCGTGACACCCGGCGGCGGATGCCGCGGGCTGGGGGCGGGTACGATCGACGCCGGGGCGTCTCTGGGCGGCTGCGGAGGCGCCAAGCGTTCATGCCTCCGCGGAATGCGTGGTCAGCGGGTAGCCGCGATCCTTGTAGAAGCGGTAACGCTGGCGCGCCTGCTGGCGGGTGTGCGCGTCGAACCCCGTGGACTCGATGACCTGGTCGAATTGACCGAAGAACGGCGGAACTTCGGGATGCAGGTTCACCAGCACGTCCATGCCGTCCGGCGCCGCGAGCGAGGCACCGAGAATGACCGGCGCATGCGTCGATTCATCCGTCCCGGACAGCGCGTGCGGCACGAAGCTCGTGTCGTGAAACGTCCACAGCAGTTCGTCCAGGCTCGCCGCCATGTCGCCATCCAGGCAGTGGACGTAGACGTGGCGGCCGCGCCGCCACGCCTGTTCGATGAGTTCACAGATGCGCACGTCGTGCTGGCGCCGGCCCTGTTCGGGCAGCACATGAAATTCGATTCCCGTCATCCGTTCATCCGTGCGGCGCAGCGCTGCAGCAGGAATTCCAGCAGCAGCGGCACGGGCCGGCCGGTCGATCCCTTGTGCTTGCCCCCGGTCCACGCGGTGCCCGCGATGTCCAGGTGTGCCCAGCGGAAATCGCGGGTGAAGCGCGCGAGAAAGCACGCGGCGGTCACGCTGCCGGCTTCGCGCCCGCCGACGTTCGCCATGTCGGCGAACGGGCTGTCGAGTTGCTTCTGATAGTCTTCCCACAGCGGCATGCGCCACGCGCGGTCGCCGACGCGCTGGCCGGCGGCAAGCAGCGCCTCGGCCAGTTCGTCGTGGTTGCTGAACAGGCCGGACGCATGGCTGCCCAGCGCGATCACGCAGGCGCCCGTCAACGTGGCGATATCGATCACGACGTCCGGTTCGAAGCGTGCGCTGTAGGTCAGCGCGTCGCACAGGATCAGTCGGCCCTCGGCGTCCGTATTGAGGATTTCGATGGTCTGGCCGGACATGCTGGTGACCACGTCACCCGGCTTGGTGGCATTGCCGTCCGGCATGTTCTCGGTTGCCGGCACCACGCCGACCACGTTGATCGGCAGCGCCAGTTCCGCCACCGCCTGCATCACGCCAAGCACGGCGGCAGCACCGGTCATGTCGAACTTCATCTCGTCCATCGCCGCGCCGGGTTTGAGCGAAATGCCGCCGGAATCGAACGTGACCCCCTTGCCGACGAGCACGACCGGGCGCGCCTTGCGTTCGCCGCCCCGGTATTCGAGCGTGATGAGCTTCGGCGGCTGGCGGCTGCCGGCCGCCACCGACAGCAGCGATCCCATCCCGAGCTTACGCATGTCGGCATCGTTCAGCACCGTAACCTTCAGCCCCGGGTGCGTCTTCGCGAGCGCCTGCGCAGTGTCCGCGAGGTGCGTCGGCGTACAGTGGTTGCCGGGCAGGTTAGCCAGATCGCGGGACAGCGCGACCCCGGCCGCGATTCCCTTGCCGAGCGCGCACCCCGCCTCGCTGCCCGCGGCATCGTCCGTGTCCGTCAGCACGAACAGCCGGCCGAGCGGCGGTCTGCGCGACGGTTTGCTCTTCAGGCGATCGAACCGGTAATTGGCCGAACCGAACGCGACGACCGCCTGGCGCGCCTTCCAGCCCTCGTCCCGATCGCGGACCGTCACTTCGAGCAGCGCGCTCGCCGCGGTCTTGATGCCGGCCTCACAGATCGTCCTGGCGGTCTTGTCCAGGAGCTTCAGGTAGTCGGCGCCGTCGATCCCGTCCTGCTTGCCGGCGCCCACCAGCAGCACCCGTTCCGCGGCGATGCCGCCGACGTCGGGCAGCATTAGCGCTTCCCCGGGATTGCCGCTAATATCGCCGCGCTTGATGACACGGCTGAGTGCGCCCCGGCTGGCGCGATCGATGGCCTGCGCGGTGGGGCTGAGGCGCTTCCCGGCGAACACGGCCACGGCGATGCAGCCGGCCTTGAGGGTGCGCGCGCCACCCAGTTTGATCGAGATCTCCATCGTCACGTTTCTCCGCAGATGTCCAGCCGAACGTTGATGAAACACCGCCATGCGTCCCGCCGAGCATGCGCGCGCGGGGGCGGGAACGGTGCGTTCCCGGTCTTCCGGGCCGGCCCGGCGTGCCTGGGGTGAGCACCGGTACGCGGACGGCGCGGCGGGGCGCCTGCCGCCGCACCGGCGGCGCGGCACCCGTGGGGCGGGAACCGGGGATCCCGGGCAGTGTATTCGTTCGCCGAACGGCCCGTAAAGCACAGCACCGCCCGTGAAGATCCTCGATCGCTACATCGGTTGGAACATCATTTCGGCGACCGTCACCGTGCTCGTGGTGCTGGTCGCGATCTTCACGTTCTTCGCCTTCATCGATCAGCTCGAGGACGTCGGCCGCGGCACCTACGGGTTCGCCAAGGTCATCGTGTTCGTGCTGTTCAGTATCCCCAGCCTCGGCTACGAACTCTTTCCGATGGCCGCCCTGATCGGTTCACTCATCGGTTTCGGGACCATGATGCGCAACGGCGAACTGGCGGTCATCCGCTGCGTCGGCGTGCCGAAGGGGCGCGTGGTGTACGCCGTCGTGAAGGCGGGTCTCATCCTGCTCGCGATCGCGATGCTCAACGGCGAATTCATCGCACCACCGGCCGAGCGCTTCGCGCGTGACTACCGGAGCATCGCGATCAACGATCGGGTCACGTTCAAGTCCGAGAACGGATTCTGGGCGCGTGACGGCAACAGCTACATCAACATCCGTGAGATCCTGCCGGGCGACCAGCTCAGGGACGTCTACATCTACGAGTTCGACCAGGAGAATCGGCTGCGGCAGAGCACGTACGCCGAATTTGCCCGCTACGCGGGCAGCGAATGGGTGCTTCAGAACATCTCGCAGACCGTGCTCGGTGACGACGGGCTGCAGAAGCGCACGCTGCCCGAAGCCGCGTGGAACTCGATTCTCAAGCCCGACCTGCTGCAGATGGTGACGATCAACCCGGACAGCCTGTCCATCTGGAGCCTGTTCAAGTACAGCCGGTTCCTGCGCAACAACGGCCAGAGCGCGCAGCGGTACCTGCACGTCATGTGGCTCAAGCTGACTTACCCGCTCGCGAGCGTGGTCATGGTGGTGCTCGCGGTGCCGATGGTGTTGCGCGCGAACCGCAATGTCACGGTGGGGCAACGGGTGCTGGCCGGCGCCCTGATCGGGCTTGGTTTCCATCTGCTCAACCAGGCGGCCGGCCATCTCGGGGTGGTCTACGAGATTCCGCCGTTCCTGAGTGCCACCGGACCCGCGCTGCTGATGAGCGTGGTGGCGATGTACCTGCTCGCGCGAACGCCCTGAGCAGGCTATTCACGCGGCGGTCGCTGGAGCACGCGTGTCGATCAGGCGTGTGCCGGACGCCGTGTCGTGCCAGGCACGCCCCTCCGCATCCCACAGTGATCGCCAGTAACCGAACCCGGCCGGTACCCACGCGAGCAACGCCACCGCGAACCGGATGGCCGTCTGGCGCCAGGCGACGCGGCCGCCGTGCGTGCAGTCGACCACGCGCAGCTTCCAGGCGCGCATACCGAGCGTCTGACCGCGTCGCCAGCTGTAGGCGAAATACGCGTAGTTCGCGAGCAGCAGGTAACCCGTGAACCACGACAGGCCGGAGGGCAGTGTCGCGCCGTGCCGCCATGCCAGTGCGGCGGCGCCTGCCGCGAAACTCACGCCGAACACTGCGAAGGTGTCGTAGACGATCGCCGCGAGCCGACGCCACAGGGATGCGGGGCGTGGCGACGGAACGGGGGCTGACATCGGCGCGCTCGCGTCATGCAGGGGGGCGCGAATCTGTCACAATGGCCGCCTGTCCGGCAAGCAGTCGCCGCCCATGCCCGCAGCCGCCACCACGCTCCGTCGCCCGAGGAGATTCCACCTCCTGCCGATGGGCTGCGTCGTGGTGCTGGCGCTCGTGCTCACCGGGGTCGCCGCGCATCCGCTCGGACCGCCGCCGGGCCGTCTCGTCGAAGTGGACGGACACCGGATGCACGTGTTCTGCCGGGGACACGGCGCGCCGACTGTCGTGATGGACGCCGGGCTCGGCGGGGCGTCGCTGGAGTGGCAGCCCGTCATGCAGCGCGTCGCGCGCTTCGCGCGCGTGTGCGTCTACGATCGGGCAGGTTACGGCTGGAGCGACATGGGCAGCTACCCGCGCACCAGTTCCATCGAAGTGGACGAGCTCTACCTGCTGCTCGCCAACGCCGGGATCGAGGGCCCGTTCATCCTGGCCGGGCACTCCTTCGGCGGCTACAACGCGCAGCTCTTCGCACGACGCTATGCCTACCTTGTGGCCGGCCTCGTGCTCATCGATTCATCTCACCCTGAACAGGTCGAGCGCTTCCAGGCACCACCCTACGGGGTGAAGACCGCACCGTCGAGCCGCTTCGGGCTCGTGCAGTTCGGCGAAATGCCGCCGCTGCATCCCAACCTGTCGCGGCAAGCGCGCCTCCTCACTCTCTACCAGCACAAGCACTGGAAGCCGCGCCGCGCGATCTCCTACGAACTGCTCGGGTTTCGCGACAGCGCGCGCGAGGTCCGCAGCGCGCGCAACCTGCCGGATGTCCCCCTTGTCGTACTCACGCGCGGACGACGGGCATGGCCGGCAACGCCGCAGGGCGACCTCCTTGAACAGCTGTGGATCGACCTGCAGAGTGAGCTCGCGGCCGGCAGCCCCGAGGCCGCGCACCTGCTCGTCCGCGGCAGCGGGCACATGATCCACCTCGAGCAACCCGACATGGTGGCGTTTGGAATCGCGCTCGCCATCGATGCTGCGCGCCGTCACCTCGCGACCGCCGACAGCCCGCCGGTCGCCGCGCGCGACTTTTTCGGTGCGATCTCGGACGCCGTCTGGCTGCGTGATTCGCTTGGCGTGCCGTTGCCGCCCGCGCGCGTGACGCGCGTGGCGCTGCGGCGCGCTCCGTTCACCGGCGGCGGCTGAATGACCGGCATGCTGCCTTCGATTCCGGACCTGCCGCCGGAGCTGCGCCGCGCCGCGGCGATGGTGCTCGCCGAGAGCGATCCCGCCCGCAAGTGCCGCATGGCTGCCGCGTTGCGCGTCGAATCGTCCGGCAAGGCAAGGCTGATCACGCCGGCGTGGATCGGCGTTGCACCCGACCAGCCGGGACGCCCGGTGCGTCCGCAGCTCGTGCATCCCGCGCGCGTGCCCAAGCGCGGCCTCGGTACGCCGGCCGGGCGTGCCGCGCTGTTGCACGCACTCTGCCACATCGAGTTCAACGCCGTGAATCTCGCGCTCGATGCGATCGTGCGGTTTGCCGGGCTGCCCGAGACGTTCTATCTCGACTGGCTGCAGGTGGCCGAGGAAGAGGCGCGGCATTTCACGTTGCTGATCATGCGGCTCGCCGATCTCGGGCACCGCTACGGCGACTTCGCGGCGCACGATGGCCTGTGGGAGGCGGCGTACAAGACGCGGCATGACGTGCTCGCACGGATGGCGCTGGTGCCGAGAGTCCTCGAAGCGCGCGGTCTCGACGTGACGCCCGGACTGCAGGCACGGCTGGAGCGCGTGGGCGATCCGGAGTCGGCGGCGATCCTGGACGTGCTCCTCCGCGATGAAATCGGTCACGTCGCGATTGGCAACCGCTGGTTCACACGCTTCTGTGCCGACCGCGGGCTCGCGCCGGAGGACACGTTCCGCGCCCTGTGCGTCGAGCACGGCGTCAAGTGGCCCCAGCCCCCCTTCAACCTCGACGCGCGTCGGCGCGCGGGATTCGACGAACAGGCGCTCGACCGGCTCATCGCGGGCACAGGAAGCTGAGCTCGATGCGGTTGGTGTTTCCTACGCGATCGTAGCGGGCGCGCGCGGCGAGGCCCTCGACGAGCAGTACGCCGAGTCCGCCGACGCGACGTCCGTCGGCCGGTTCGTCCAGCACGCGGCGATCCGCGGCACGGAACGGATCGTACGGGATGCCGTCGTCTTCGTAGACCACCGCGAGATCGCCGGCCGCGCGCGACAGGCTAAGGTGCACGCGCGCATCGCCACGGTCGCCGATCCCGTGATGGACCGTGTTCAGGAACAGTTCCTCGAGCACGGTCGCTAGCCTGAAACCGAGTTCCGGGGCCAGTCCCCACTGCTCGACGATGCGCGCGATGGTGTCGAGCAGTCCCGGGAGGGCGGCCTCATCGGCACTCAGGGAGAATCGTTCGAGGTGCACCGGCGCGCCCTTCAACCGTCGAGTGGTGCCGCTATTATAGGGGGGCGCCATGCCGGCGCCCGGGAGCGGCACATGTACAGAAAGAGTTGGCTCATCGGCCTTGTGGCCAGCGTGCTGATCGCGCCTTCGGCGGCACCCGCGGCCGAAGCAGGTGTGATCAAGACCGTCCAGGGCGATGTCTCGATCGAACGTGGCGCCGCCGTGCTCACGGCCGAACTCGGTCTGCCGGTACAGGTCACCGACGTCATCGTGACCGGTCCTGACGGCGTCGTCGGCATCACGTTCGAGGACAACGCGCTGCTGTCGCTCGGACCGGGCAGCCGCCTGTCGATCGGCCAGTTCCGGTTCGACTCGACGACCCACGACGGGGCGTTCGAGACCACCCTGACGCGCGGGCGACTGGCAGTCGTGTCCGGCAAGATTGCCAAGCACAAGCAGGACGCGATGAAGGTACGGACCCCGTCCTCGATCCTGGGCGTGCGCGGCACCGAGTTCCTCGTCGAAGTCTCCGCCGCACCATGAGCCCGGGCCTGTTCCGCGCGGTCGCCGCCACCGTCGCCATCGTCCTGCTGGCCGGCTGTGCCAGCACGCCACCCGAAGTCCCGCGCGATCGCGTGGTCCTGCTGCCGGGTGCGGACGGCAGGACGGGACGGCTCGCGGTCACCGCAGGCGCCGGGAGCACCGTGCTGGACCAGGCGTACGGAACGGCGTCCGTATCCAGCGCAGGCAACGTTGCGCGCGGCACGGGTGATGCCGCCGCGATCCGCCGCGAGTTCGGGACCGTGCTGTCCGCGCTGCCACCGCGTCCCGTCGCACACACGTTGTACTTCGAAAGCGGCACCGAGCAGCTTGCCGCGGATTCCGAAACCACGGCACGCGCGATCCTGCTCGAGATCGCGGGCCGACCCGTCGCGGACATCGTCGTGATCGGTCACACCGATACCGCCGGCGAATCGTCGTTCAACGACACGCTCTCAGTGCGCCGCGCGGAGTCCGTGCGCGCCCGGCTGATCGAGCTGGGCGGGGCGGCCGGGCGTATCAAGGCCACCGGGCGCGGCGAGCGGGAACTCGCGGTGCCCACGCCGGATGAAGTCCATGAGCCGCGCAATCGGCGGGTTGAACTGATCGTGCGCTGAACGCGCGTCACGTCATCCCTGCATCGACGCGCCGCACGCACAGCAGCGTGATGTCATCGTGCTGTTCGGTGGCGCCGACGAACGCGGCGACCGCTCGTTCGATGCGCTGCAGGACCTTGCGCGCCGAGTCCCCGGCGGCGGTTTCATGCAGGCACGCGTCGAGACGCGGTGCGCCGAAGAGCGCGTTCTGCGCGTCGTGCGCTTCCGTCACGCCATCCGTGAACAGGCACAGCAGGCCCGCGGCGGGCAGCGCTGCAACGGAAGTCGCGTACGCGTAGTCATCGATCGCGCAGAGCGGGGGGCCGGCCGCGTGGAACGGCGCGGTGACACGCCCGTCGACGCGCACGAAGGGGCTGTCGTGTCCCGCGTTCGACCAGCGCAGGCGGCCGCTCGCGAGGTGGAGTTCCGCCGCGAACACCGTGATGAACAGGAACTCCGGGTTATCCGCCGCGAGCGCCCGGTTGGCGGCGGTCAAGGTCTCGCCCGGATCGCCGTCTGCCCGCCACGCGGCGCCGCGGAACTGCGCTTTCGCAAGCGCCATGAACAGCGCCCCGGGCAGACCCTTGCCGGACACGTCACCGATGAGCAGGAACAGGCGATCTGCATCGAGCGGAAAGAAATCGTAAAGGTCACCCCCCACCGTCTTCGCCGATACCATTGCGCCCGCGAGATCCACCCGGGGATCGGGCGCCGCGCCCGACGGATCCGGCAACATCCCGAGCTGAATGCGCCGTGCCGCGTCGAGTTCGCCCTGCAGCCGCGCCTGCGCTTCGCGCGTGACCGCGAGTTCGCGGTGCAGGACGCGGCGTTGCGCCTGGGCATCGCTGAGGGCGCCCGCGAGCGTGACGCCGAATACCGCGGCGGCACCGACCAGCGGTGTCGCCACGTCGATCAGCCACCCCCATGCCTGAAACGCGAATACCCCGAACCCGACCACTGCACCGCAGGCCGCGAGCCATGTCAAAGAAGCGCGCCGCGGCGACGCGCGGGCCAGCAGCGCGATCGCGAGCAAGCCAAGTGCTCCCAGCAATCCCGCTTCCATCAGCGACACGGCCCGGTCGCGCACCAGCAGACGTGCGGCAAGTGCGTTCTCGATCGCCTCCGCGTGGGCTTCCACGCCCGGCATGCGTCCAAGCGGGGTGGTGATCGTGTCGCGGAGGCCGAGCGCCGTGTACCCGACGAGTACGATGCGACCGCGCAGGTGCCCGGGATCGAAGTTGCCGCGCAGGATATCGGCCGCCGAGTAGGCCGGGCGTTCCTCCCAGCGTGAGAAGTGCAGCCACCATGAGCCATCGGGTTCGGTGTCGATATCAATATCGGCGACGCGCAGCCGGCGCATCCCGTCCGCGTCGAGCCACACTTCGAGCGGGGATCCGACCGCGAGCGCGCGCAGCACTTCGACCGCGAGACCGGGCAGCAGATGTCCTGCTTCACTGCCGACGAGGGTCGGGATGCGCCGCACGATGCCGCGCTCCGGTTCGGCGTTCAGCGCGCCATGGCCGCGAGCCGCGGCATCGAGCGTCGGCAGGTTGCCGAGCAGCGCCGGATAGCGGCGCACGAACGCGCGCGCGTCGCCGCCGTGCTGGACGATGGGCGGCGACGGGATCGACGGCACGACGACGGTATCCTCCGCGACGCCGGCGAATCCCAGCACTACCGGCGCATCGGCTACTGCGCGGGCGAACCTGGCGTCCGAGTCCGGGATCGTTTCGACGAGTCGCGTGGTCTCCGCGGGCGCGAGTCCGAGCTGCAGCGAGAGTATGTTCGGAGAATAGCGATCGGGTTCCGGAAACAGGGCATCGACGGCGATGACCGCCGGCGCTGCCTCGGCGATGGCATCGATGAGGCCGGCGAGCCGGGTTCGCGGCCAGGGCCACTGGCCGAGCTGCGTGAGGCTCTTCTCGTCGATCTCGACGATCACCACCGGGTCCCCGGTGCGCTCGCGCGGCAGCAGCCGCTGGCAGGAATCGAACCATGCCACACGCAGACCGGTCTCGATTCCGGGATCGGTGAAGGCCGTCACGCCGAGTGTCAGCGCGAGCATCACCGCGCCGCGACGCAGGGCACTCGAACGCGGGCGTGATGGGCCGGGATCCTCCACCGTCACGCCAGATCGATCTCGAGACCGTCGTAGGCCGTCACAACCTGCAGCGGTGGCCTGCCATCTCGCGTGATCTCCTCGAAGCGGCGCGTCTCCGCGTCGATGGTCGCAATGCGTTCATCGTCGTGGACAGGCTCGTGATGAAACAGCGCGAGTCGCCGGGCGCCGGCGAGCTGGCACAGTTCGACCCCGGTCACGTTACTGGAATGGCCCCAGTCTTCCTTTATCGAGACGGCCTCCGCGAGCGAATACATCGCATCGAAGATGACGAGATCGGCGTCGCGGATGAAGGCAACGAACTGCTCGGTGACCCGGTAGTCGTCGAGCTTGTGTTCGGAGTCTGTCGAGTACACCACGCTGCGTCCGTCATAGTCGAAGCGATAGCCGTAGGAATCCCCGGCGTGCAGCTGCGACAGCGCCGTGACTTGCATCCCCGCGACCTGGTGCGGGATATCGGGTGCGAGCTGCACGAACTCGATCGTCGCGCCGAGCTGATCGAACTCGACCGGAAACGACGGTGCGCCGTGCTGTCGACGGAACGCCTGTTCAAGCTCCGCGTGACAGCCATAGATCCGGATGCGGTTCCCGGGGATGTATGCGGGAGTGAACAGCGGAAAGCCCATCAGGTGGTCCCAGTGCAGATGCGACATGAACACGTGGAACGTAAGCGGGCACCGGGCACCGTGCCGCGCGATCACCGCGTTGCCGAACGGGCGCACCCCGCTGCCGAGATCGCACAACACATACTCGGGAGGCTCCCGAGTCGTGACTTCGGTGACGATCTGAACGCAGCTCGAATGACCGCCGTAGGTCCGGGCGAGGTGGAACGGAAGTCCCTCGGCGAACGTCTGCGCATCGTGCAGGGAATCGAACCGTCGCCCATCCGCCGCGAGCAGCGCGTGCGCAACCTTGCGCGAGACGTCCTCCGCGGTGAGCGCGACCGGCAGCGAGCCGCGGGTACCCCAGAAACGCACGCGCATCGGTCACTCCCCCGGTGTGGTAACGTCCGCGAGCGCGTGCACTCCGGCCGCCACCGAGTCGTGCACCGGGAAGACCAGGTCGAAGCGGGTGATCTCGAGCACCTCGCGGACCACCGGTGAAGGTTCCGCGACCGCGATCGCGCCACCGACCGGGCGGGTCCGCTTGCTCGCAATCATCAGCACGCGGAGCCCGGCACTGCTGATGTAATCGAGCGCCGACAGGTCGAACAGCAGGCGGTCGCCATCACCGTGACAGTGCAACAGGTAGGGCTCGATCGCATCGCCGAACGCGGCGGCCGACTGGTGATCGATGCGGCCCGCCGGCTTCAGGACCACGACGTTCGCATGTCGTTCCGCGGAAAACTGCATGCCGGGATCCTCGGGCGCTTGCTTGTAATGGCACCGATTCTAAGGGGCCACCTGGAATTCCGCGACAGCCTCGAATCGTTCGTCGGCGATGCTGCCGGACGCGCGGCCGCCGGTTCAGCCCAGTCGGTGCTTGCGCATTTCCCGGATCGTGCGGCGGTGGAACGGATTCAACCAGCTGGCGCGAATCCGGTGCAGTGCCCACACGAAACGCGCATAGCCCGGAAACACGATCAGTGCCTGATTGCGCGTAACGCCGCGCAGGATGGCGGTGGCGGCGATGTCGCTCGGCAGCGGCGTGAACGGGATGTCACGCATTGCGCGTTCCCGGTCGACGTTGATGAACGGGGTGGCTTCGAAGATACCGGTCTGCACGAAACCGGGACACACCGCACTGACGCGGACCCCGAGATCCTCACCCTCGGCGCGCAGCGACAACGAAAGACCGACCACCGCGTGCTTGGTCGTCGCGTAGGGCACATTGGTCGGAAACGGAATCAGCCCGGCGAGCGACGCGATGTTGACGATGTGCCCGCCGCCCTGCGACACCATCTGCTTGTAGGCCGCGTCGCAGCCGTACACCACGCCCATCAGGTTCACGTCGAGTACGCGCCGCCAGTGTTCGAGCGAGATATCCCGGGCCTCGCCCGCGATCGATATTCCCGCATTGTTGAACATGTAGTCGAGGCGACCGTGGGCGCTCACCGTCCGGGCGACCAATTCAGCGACCATCGCCGCATCGGTGACATCCACGGCGACTGCCTCGGCGCGTCCGCCTGCGCTCGAGATCGCTGCAACCATCCGTTCCGCCGACGCCTGGTCCAGGTCGGCGCACACCACGCGCGCACCGTTGCGCGCCAGTCCCACGGCGAGTGCCGCACCGATTCCGGATCCGGCGCCGGTGACGACGGCAACGCGACCTTCGAACTCGCTCATGGGACCCTCCAGGTCAGGACTCGGTGCGTCGGATCGCGATCCGGCGGCCGATGCCTGCCGGCCGCGGCAAGTTGCGCTGCTCCGCATGGAGCGAGCCCAGCGCCGCCAGGATGTCGGATGGAAACGGCGCAGACCGCCGGCTCTCCAGGCTCACGTGCAGGACCAGCTGCTCCTGCGTGGAGAGCAGCGCGTCAGCCCGGTACATCTCCTGGTAGAGGTGAGCGAGCTTGGGGCTGAAATCCACGACGCGCGTCTCGATGCGCAGCCGGTCACCGAGTCGTGCTTCCCGCTGGTACGTGAGATGGGCTTCCAGCACCATCCAGGAATTCCGCGTGCGCGCCGTGTACTCGGCACCCATCCCGAAGCACTTCACGAATTCCTCGCCCGCCTCGTCGAAGGCAAGCGAGTAATACGCGACGTTCATGTGGTTGTTGTAGTCGAGCCAGGAATCGGGCACGGAAACGTCGAACGTGCGCGGCTGCGGCGTGTTCATCGTGGCCCCAGCAGCCGCGCCTGCAGCGTGGCAAAACGCTGGGTGTCCCTCAACGAGCCGGTCGCCGGCACCATGTCCGCAACGGCGGCGAGTCGATCGATTCGTTCGCGCGTCGGCGGATGCGTCGAGAACATCAGCTGCGTGCGGGGCTCGGACGCCCCGACCGAGTCCAGGGTCGTGAGCAGGTAGACGAGACCCAGCGGATCGTACCCGGCCCGGGCGGCGATGATGATTCCGTTACGGTCGGCCGCGAATTCGTCCTGCTGATCGAGCCCGCTGGCGTAGAGGTTCATGCCGGTGCTCATCAGCGCCTGCGTGACGAGCGGGTTCTTGGCGACATACTGCTGGGCAAGTTCCGTGGCGATGTCGGTGGCCAGCTCGGCCCGGGCGCGCTTCATGATCGCCTGGGTGTGGTGACGGTGAACCACGTGTGAAATCTCGTGCGCGAGCACGCCCGCGAGTTCATTTTCGTCGCGCATCAGTTGCAGCAGTCCGGCCGTGATGATGACGTTGCCACCCGGTGTCGCGAATGCCCCGACAGTGTCCGTGGCGGCCACCGCAAAATGCCACGGCAGCTCCGGACGCTCGGTATGCAGGGTCAACCAGCGGCCGATCCGGTTGACGTAGGCCTGGATCTCCGGATCAGGCAGCGCTGGCGCGGCACCGAGGATGCGTGCCGCGAGATCCCGGCCGAGCGCTATCTCTTCCGGCACGGCCATTTCCACGGTGCTGGCGTTGAGGCGCGAGCCGATCTCGACGACCTTGTTCACGTCGAGACCCTGCACCATGCGGCCGAGATCGAGCGCTGCCGCCGGTCCGGCGCAGAACAGCAGCGCGATACCAGACAATGCCCGCAGGTGGTTCATCGGAAAGGACGCCGTTCAGGTGCGGGGGCGGCGGCCGGGACCGGTGCCGGCGCGGCGAGGTACACCAGCCGCTGCGGGACCAGGCCGCCGGCGAACGCGTACGCCTGCGCATCCTGCGGGGTGATCGCGAACCCCTCCATGCGGGCCAGTCCCTGGTAGTCCGGCGCAGCACCGCCCAGTTCCGCCGAAGTCAGGCCACGGATCCCGATGGTGGCGGTGTCGCCGCCGTGACGGCTGCGCCCCTGGAAACCGGCCAGCAGGCCGCTGACCGAGCGCGAGAACCCGGCGAACACGCCGCCGGCCCCGGTGGTCACCGGTGGGCGGCCCGGGACAGCCGCGGCGGGGGCGGCCGCGGTGGGAGCGGCGCCAAACCGGAAATCGAGCAGGGACGCCCACGCGAGCGGGGTGTCCGCCGGGGCGTTCAGCGGACGCACGCGCACCCACAGCCGCGCACGCTCGAACAGCAGGACCGGGGTATTGGCCGGCAGTTGTCCCACGACCTTGCCCGCGCGGTCAGGCATGTCGCGCAAGGCCGCATTGCGCATCGCCATGCCCTGATCGATCGGCGCCGGTGCGACAGCAGTGGACGCGACCGACGGTCCGGGCGATGTTCCTGGCGGATCGGCGTGCACCCCGAAGACGGCAAGGAATACGCCGTACAGCAGCCAGCCGGCGCTTCCCAGTGGCACCCGTTGCGGCATGGGGTCGACGACGTTCATAGGAGGCGCGCGATTCCGATCCTGGTGGCAGACGATTCTCCCGATTCTGCCCGCAAGCGGCGCACCGACTCAACCACCGGCGCGCGCGCCGAACGGCCGTGTTCGAGCACGCAAGACCCCGTCAGAAGCCTGTCGGCGCGCGACCTCGCCCCTGACCCGTGACCGCCGTGCCACCCACCCGCGCGGACGGCCGTCCGCGCGCTCTCGTGAATTCGGGAAAATCGTTGAGTCCGGTGCATTAATTCGAGCATAACTAACGTTCTCCGCGGTTATCCTTGCGCTGGCGGGGAGGGGCAGACGCATGCTGCCCTTTAAAACGTGCCGGCACGTGCGCATATCCCATGCCATCCGGTGACGCATCGAGGATCGAAGACATGAAACGAATCGCTCTTTTCCTGCTGACCAATATCGCGGTACTCGCCGTGATTGCCGTGAGCTTCCGCCTGCTCGGGCTTGACCGCATGGCGGCGGGCGGCCTCGACATCACCTCTCTGCTCGCGATGTCTGCGATCATCGGTTTCGCGGGGTCGCTGGTCTCCCTCGCGATGTCCAAGTGGTCCGCGATCCGGATGATGGGCGTGCAGCTCATCGACACCCCGGCGAACGCGCACGAGGCATGGCTGGTGGACACCGTGCGCCGCCAGGCCGAACAGGCCGGCATCGGAATGCCCGACGTAGGCGTGTTCGACTCCCCGGAGCCGAACGCGTTCGCAACCGGGGCGCGGCGTGACAGCGCGCTCGTCGCGGTCAGCACCGGACTGCTGCGCGCGATGAACCGGGATGAAGTGGAAGCGGTGCTCGCGCACGAGGTCAGCCATGTCGCCAACGGCGACATGGTCACCCTCGCGCTGATCCAGGGGGTCGTGAACACCTTCGTGGTGTTCCTGTCGCGACTCGTCGGCCACGTGCTGGACCGCGCCGTGTTCCGCAGCGAGGACGGGCACGGACCCGGTTTCTTCATCACGTCGTTCGTTGCCCAGATCCTGTTCGGCATCCTGGCGAGCATAATCGTGATGTGGTTCTCCCGGCAGCGCGAATTCCGTGCCGACGCCGGGGCGGCGACGCTCGCCGGCCGCGGCAAGATGATCGCCGCACTGGAACGCTTGCGCACGACGCGCGAGCCGCACGACCTGCCCGACCAGCTCGCGGCATTCGGCATCAACGGAGGCGAGCCGACCGGACTGCGCGCGCTGTTTCTCTCGCACCCGCCGCTCGAAGCGCGCATCGCCGCGCTCCGTGCGGCGGCGCCGTGACAATGTCAATGTCGCAGCGGCCCACGGCGAGCGGAACGTGTACTGAGGGGGACCGATGCGACACTTGAATTACAGTCACCTGCTCTATTTCTGGACGGTCGCGCGCCAGGGCAGCATCGCCAAGGCGTCGGAAGCGCTGCACCTCACACCGCAGACGATCAGCGGCCAGCTCAGGCTGCTCGACGAAGCAATCGGGGAACGGTTGTTCGTGCGCGCCGGGCGCCGCCTCGTGCTGTCGGAAATGGGGCAGCTCGTGTTCCAGTATGCGGACGAGATCTTCTCCCTCGGTGCCGAACTCGCCCAGGTGGTGCGCGGCAAGAAGCCGGGTCTGCCGCTCGCATTCAACGTCGGCATCGTCGACTCGATTCCGAAGCTGATCACCTACCGGGTTGTCGAACCGGTTCTCAACCTGCAGGAGCCGCTGCGATTGAGGTGCCACGAGGGTACGCTCGAGAACCTGCTGTCCGAACTCGCGGTGCATCGACTCGACATGGTGCTGTCCGACAAGCCGGTGCCGGCGGGACTCAATGTCCGCGCGTATCATCACCTGCTCGGTACGAGTGGCGTCAGCGTGTTCGGCGCTCCGACCCTCGCCAAGCGCTACCGGCGTGATTTTCCGGCCAGCCTCAACGGGGCACCGCTGCTGCTGCCGGCGCACCAGCAGGCGCTGCGCAACCAGCTCGATGCGTGGTTCGAAGCGGAGAATATTGCGCCGCTGTCGGCCGGGGAGTTCGACGACAGTGCACTGATGAAGGCATTCGGGCAGGTCGGCGTGGGACTCTTCTGTGGGCCCACCGCCATCGAAAACGAGATCTGCCGGGGCTATCACGTCCAGCTGGTGGGCAGACTCCCGGCCGTCCAGGAGCGCTTCTACGCCATCACGCCCGAACGGAAGCTGAAACACCCGGCGATCGTGTCGATCATGGAACGCGCCCGGGAAGCAATATTCACGGAACAGGTGCCGGCAGTACCGCCCTCCGTCTGAGTGACGCGGGGAGGGCGCGGCACGTTGCCACCGTGCCTGGACGAACAGACCGGCCAGGATACCTTCCGTGGCCGGTCTGATCTCGCCGCGGGGATCAGGCGACCCGTTGTGCCGGCGCTGCGGCGGACCAGCTGCCGCGCTGGTGATTCTGCGCAATCACTTCCCGCGGGTTGAAGCGCTCCTCGAGCAGCGCAAGGCAGCTGCGCGGATCGGCATCTCCGCACATGAAGACGTCGATCGCAGCGTATCCGACTTCCGGCCACGTATGAATGGTGATGTGGCTTTCGGCAAGCACCGTGACGCCGCTGACGCCTTCGCCATCACCGAAATGATGATAATGCGAGTGCAGGATCGTCGCGCCCGCGGCGCGCGCGCCGTCCTCGAGTGCACGGCAGATGTACTCTGGCTCCTTGAGGTGTTCGGCACCCCAGAACTCGATCAGCAGATGATCACCGGCGTAGCGCACACCGTTCGAATCGGTCTTGAAGTGGTCCAGGGAACCTTCGTTCATGCCAAACCTCCTGTGATTTCGTCCATCCATCGCGGCAACACGAAACTCGCGCAGTGCAGCTCCGGGGTGTAATGCCGTGTTCCGAACCCTGCCGCGTCGAAACGGGAACGAATGACCGCGAGGTCGGGCTGCAGGGTGGACCGTGAATCGCTGGCCAGTCCCAGCGTCATGTTGCCACCGTAGTAGGTAGGCACCGCGATCGCGTAGCACCTCGCCAACAGGCCGAGCCGTCGCAGCAGCCGCATGCTGTTCCGGGGCTCGTCGGGCTGCAGGAAGATCACACCGTCCTGCAGCGCGAGCGCACCACCGGGATTGAGTGCGTTTCGGCACAGTTCGTAGAACGTGTTGGAAAACAGCACCTCGGCGGCACCAATCGGATCGGTGGAGTCGACCAGGATCGCATCGTACTTGCGCCGTTCGCGCTGCATGAACTCGAAGGCATCCTCGATGACGAGTTCCGCGCGCGGATCGCGGTAGATCGCGCCGCCGTCGTTCAGTGACGGCATGTGCGCAATGCAGTAGTCGACTACCGTACGGTCGATCTCCACCATGTCGACGCGATCGATGTCGTGCTTGAGCACTTCGCGCAGGATGCCACCGTCGCCACCGCCAACGATCATCACCCGCCGCAGGTCGGCGCACGCGAACAGAGGCACGTGCGTCAGCATTTCGTGGTAGACGAATTCGTCCTTTTCGGTGGTCTGCACGACACCATCGAGCACGAGTACCTTGCCCCAGCGTCGCGTGGCGAAAATCTGCACCTTCTGGAAGGGGGTCTCGCCTTCGAACAGCAGGGTATCGGCGGTGAAGCCCTGGAACACCTCGTCACCGTACAAGGCCTCCTGGAAGCGGATTGCCACGCGCTAAACCATGGCGGCGACGGCAGGACGCCGGCGCGCGCATGCGACCGTCAGAGTGGTGTCGAAGTAATGGAAAGCGTCGGTGCCATCATGCGAACCGACTGTCCCGGCATGAAGCCAGGAAGTGAAACAGCTGACTGGGCAGCCAGCGGATCTCGGGAGCAGTCGTTCCCGGATCGGGAAGTCATCGTGCATTTACAGAAACCCTCGTCGATGGAATCACGGGCATCGCCCACCACGAGTACAGCGCACTCCGGCGCTGCGCGGTTTCTGAAATCCGGCCGCGGCCTAGGAGTGGCGCCTCCTCCACAGAATGCTTGTCCTACGCCTGGAACAACTCACAAGACCCCCGGCCTATTGCGGAGCGCGCAATGTACACGTTTCGGCCTTGATTGCAAGGAAATTATGGCCTTGCGGCAGCGTCAGCGCGGGCCCGTCATGCGACCTCGCGCGGACGTCGAACTCAGCGTTGTGCAGGGCGTCCAGGCAGCGAGTCGACGAGCGCGGCAAGCGCGTGGCGGTAACCGCCGACGTTGAAGTGATCGATGCCATCAAGCACGCGCCAGTGAAGTGGGCTGCCGGCCGCGCGCAGCGCTTCACAGCGGGCAATCACAGCGTCGCTCGGGAACAGGCGATCCGCGGTCGAATGGAGCGCGTACGTGGGGGTATCGAAGCGGGCGAGGTCGTCGGGGACGCGTCCGGCCACCGGCACGACCGCGGAAAACGGGTGCGTGCGTTCCGCGAGCCAATGCCATGCGCCGATCGCACCGAGGCTGTAACCCACCAGGTAACATGAACGTGAATCGGTTCCGTAGTGCGCATGACAGGCCGCGACGAGCGCACGTACGGCGGCTTTGTTGTCCAATGACTGCCATGCATCGCCGCGAAGCACCGGCGCGGCGTACACTGCGCCGAGATCGCGCCACGCGGGCAGGACAAGCTGCTCCAGCAGTCCCCGGCCGTAGTACCCGACCGGTGGCCCGCCATAGTGCAGCACGATCACGAGCGGTGCGCCTTGGGGTGTATCCGGAACATGCAGGCTGACGGGGACTTCACTCGGTTCACCGTCGAGTGCGAGGCGCGCGCGGAGATCGTGGTTCCCCGCGGTCGCGGGCAGGTTGTGAGCGGTCATGTGCATTGCTACTTCAATCCTGCGGGTCGCTTCTTGAGCTTTCTCTGCAAGGTCCGGCGGTGCAAACCAAGCCGCGCGGCGGCCACCGAGACATTGCCGTCGGCCTCGACGAGCGCCTGTTGAATGTACTCCCATTCGAGCCGTTCGAGGGGCGTCGGCGGTGTCTCCGGCACGGGCGCAGTCGCGCCCGGCTCGTGCGCGAACGCTGCAAGCAGCGTGGCGACATCGGTCGGCTTCGTCAGGTAGTGGTGCGCGCCACGCTTGATCGCCTCGACCGCCGTCGCGATGCTGGCGTACCCGGTGAGCACCACGATCCGCACGCCGGGCACCTGTCGACAGAATTCTGGGACCAGCTCCAGGCCGTTCTCGGTGGCCAGACGCAGATCGAGCACGATGCCTTCAGTCGGGCGCTGCGCGAGCAGCGCGCGGGCCGCCTGTGCGGACTGCGCATGTCGCGTCTCGATGCCTCGACGCATCAGCGCGCCGGCGAGCACCTCGCAGAACGTGCGGTCGTCGTCGACGAT
Source organism: Gammaproteobacteria bacterium (assembly GCA_050247235.1). GTDB lineage: Bacteria > Pseudomonadota > Gammaproteobacteria > CAIKBL01. Next base: position 1,743 of record JBFWUN010000002.1, on the reverse strand, counting down.
GAGCAGGTCTTTCATCGCGGATCGGCCCGCAGGACCGACAACGGGAGTTCTACGCGGACGCACGTTCCTCCGGGCGGGCGCGGCATGAACTGTACCGCCCCGCCGAACCGCTGGAGCGTGGTCGCCGCCAGGTAGATCCCGATTCCCATACCGCCGTCCTTCGACGTGATCACCGCGCGCCCCAGCTTCGGCCGCACCTCTCGGCTGATCCCGGGCCCGTCGTCCGCGATTTCGAGCGTCAACTGAGTCTTCGTCCAGGTGCCTGACACCATGACGGCGCAACGCGACGCCTCCGCCGCATTGTTGAGGATATTCAGAAGCGCCTGCCGCAGCGTGCGGTCCGCGACGATCTCGCAGGCCTCGCCGGGCGCGACGCCGTCCAGGCGGAGTTCAACGCCGGGATTCAGCGCACGGAAATCCGCCCACAACTGCTCGAGGAACGCGCGCAGCGATACGCGTCCACCTTCTTCGGCGGGCAGCTGACCGGCGTCCACTGCGAGTCGCGCGAGCGTCTCCTTGCAGCGCCGCAGTTCACCCTGGAGAAGCTGCACGGCGCGCTTGAGCCCGGGCTGGTCGGTGAGATCGGTCGCGAGATCGTGGGCGATGATGGACATCGTCGCGAGCGGGGTTCCGAGCTCGTGGGCAGTCCCGGCCGCCAGCGTACCCAGCGCGACGACGCGTTCATTGCGCAGGACCTGCTCGCGTGCCTCGGCGAGCGCGGCGTCCTGTTCACGCAGCACGCGGGCGATTCGCGCGACGAACGCGGCCACGCACGCCGCGCTGAGCAGGAATCCGTACCACATTCCCCAGATGTGCAGGTCGATTCCCCTGACGTGCGTCGCTGCGTGGTGGACCGGCTGATGGACGAACATCAGCGTCGTGTACGCAAGTGCTGCCGAGCCGGCAACGATGGCCGTGTGCAGGGATGGCAGGGCCGCCGCTGCGAAGATGATGGGCAGCAGGAACAGCGTAATGAACGGATTCAGCGAACCGCCGGTGAAGAACACCAGCACCGACAGTGCCGCGATGTCGGCGAGCAGCTGCACGACGAAGGCGCGCGCAGACACGCGACGCGGCGCGCGGAGTTCACGCCAGGAGTGGATGGTGAGCACGGTGAGCAGCGTCAAGGTGGTCAGTACCGGCCACCACGGGACATCCACGTGGAAGCCATGATCAATCACGACGAGCCCGACGAGCTGGCCGACGATCACGACGCTGCGCAACAGCAGCAGGTACTTGAGAACGATTTCCACGCGGCGATTCCCGATCGATACGCGATTATCCGGGACGCGATGGACCGACGTCCACGCGGCGGGCGGTGGTCCCTCAGGCGGCGGCCCAGAGAACCGGTATAGGACAGGGCAGGGGCTGGCGGCGGAGAACCTCGGCGATCGAGTAGCCAGGCCCCGCCGCGGTATTGCGATGAAGCGGGCGGACGTAGGTGCCGCCGTGCGGCGCGCGGAAGCAGCTGACGACAGGAGCGCTTGGGCGGGGGCGCCCGCGCTCGATCACGACGCCGGTTTCCCCGTTGTGAAGACGGACGAAGATCCCGGGCGGAAAGACGCCCAGTCGATTGATGAAATCGGCCGCGAGAGCGGCATCGATATGCGTCCCGCGCTGCAGGAATATCTCGCGCAAGGCCCGCTGCACGTGGATGCCGTCGCGGTACTGCCGGGGCAGCACCATCGCCGCGTAGACGTCAGCGAGCGCCACCAGTCGCGCCGGCCGGCACAGGGCCGCGCC
>JBFWUN010000001.1:25057-184178 GCA_050247235.1 Gammaproteobacteria bacterium | reverse complement strand
CCCCGCCGGCTTGACCGGCACGGTCGCGCGACCGACAGTACACAGGCCCGTCCCGCGTACCGATGAATACCGGAATCACGTACCGGACATTACTGGAATCGATTACCGGCTTCGCCGGAATACGCACCTGATCGAGTGTAGTCCCACTTCCCCCCTCAAACTACCAGCAGTCCGAGGGAATGCGTCGGTGCCCGGGACAGGGGGCGCTGGCAGTCAGTGCACTCCGACGCCCCGGGGACGAGCGATCTCCGGTTCACATGACCGGTTCGGCCTGGTCCGCGGCCCCTGGGGCCGCTCGCTGCCGGCGCCCGCGGCGCAACCGCCTGCCGCCGTCCCGCCAGGCACGTTCCTTGGTGAGTGCCCGTCCGCGGCCGGTCGGTTCGTTGGAAGCGGGCAGGAGGCCGCGTGCCGCGGGATGCGGCTACGGCGTCGAGGAGGCTGGAGTGGTCAGCCGGGACGCTTCGGCAGCAGTGCGTTGGAGATGATCTGCTTCATCACTTCCACCGCGCCGCCTGCGATCCGGGCCATCCGCGCGTCGACGAAGGCGCGCGCGATCGGGTATTCCCACATATATCCCCATCCGCCGAACAGCTGCAGGCAACGGTCGACGACCTTGCCCTGAAGCTCGGTGGTGACGAGCTTCGCCACCGCAGCGTCGGTCGCGTCGAGCTGGGATGCGGCATGCAGTTCGACCAGTCGGTCCACGAACACCCGCTGCGTCACGACTTCCGCGTGCAGGGCCGCGAGTTCGAAACGCGTGTTCTGGAAGTCTGCGAGCGTGCGGCCGAACATCGCCCGCTCCGACACGTATTCGAGCGTCCAGCGCAGGGCCGCTTCCGCGCTTGCGACTGCCCGGATCGCCTGTACCAGGCGCTCCTGCGCGAGCTGCGTCATCAGCTGGGCGAAACCTTCGCCTTCCGCGCCGAGCAGGTTGCTCACCGGCACCCGGAGATCGGTGAAGAAGAGCTCCGCGGTGTCCTGCGCCTTGCAGCCGATCTTCTCCAGGCGGCGGCCGCGGGTGAATCCCGGGCGATCGGTTTCCACGAGGATCAGGCTGATCCCCCTGCCGCGCGCCTTCGGATCGGTCTTGCACGCAAGCACCAGCAGGTCAGCGGAGTGCCCGTTCGTGATGAAAACCTTCTGGCCGTTGATCACGTACTCATCGCCGTCGCGCCGCGCCTGCGTGCGGATCGCCTGCACGTCGCTGCCGCCGGACGGCTCGCTCATGCCGAGCGCACCGATGACGTCGCCGCGCGCCATCGGCGGGAGCCAGCGTTGCTTCTGCGATTCGTTGCCGAACGCCACGAGGTACGGTGCCACGATGTCCGAGTGCAGCGAGAAGGTCGGTCCCGTGGCGCCCGCATACGCAAATTCCTCGAGCACCACGGCGCTGTGCAGGAAGTCGCCGCTGAGACCGCCGTATTCCGCGGGCACGTTGCAGCAGAGGAGGCCCCATTCGCCGGCCTGCCGCCACAGGGTTCGTGGCACCTGGCCAGCCTTCTCCCACTCGACGTGGAACGGCGTCACGTGATCGGTGATGAAGCGTCGCACCGTGGTGCGGAATGACTCGTGCTCAGGGCCGAACAAGGTGCGCGGGATCACAGGGACCTCCTGGTGGCGGGCGCAGACGAGGTGGTGTCCGGCGGCGCATCCATGCAGACACGCCGCACCGCTCAGCCGTGGGCTTCGAACACGAAGTTGAACGGCGTCTCCACGCGTCGCTCGAGCGTGCGGAACCCGCCCTGGGTGACGATCACCTCCCGCAGGCGGCGCTCGCCGGCCTGCGCGCCGAGCGCCGCGCCGCCCTCCTGCGCGAGCGAGGTCGGCACGCAGACCAGGGTAGAGGAGGCGTAGAACATCCGACCGACGGGATTGAGGTTTTCCTCCAGCGCGTCGTGTGCGAACGGCTCGACGACCATCCACGCGCCGTCCGGCTTGAGCGACGCGCGAACGTGGCGCGCAACCCCGGCGGGGTCGCCCATGTCGTGCAGGCAGTCGAAGCAGGTCACGAGATCGTAGTCGTCGCCGTCGAACGCCTTGCCGGTGCCGACCGCGAACCGGACATTGGTGAGTCCGCGGTGTTCGCGTGCGTGGACGTTGGCGGCCTCGATCGATGGTGCGTGGAAATCGAACCCGACGAACTCCGAGGCCGGAAACGCCTCGGCCATCAGCAAGGTCGAGTGCCCGTGCCCGCATCCGACATCGGCGACTTTCGCCCCGCGCTGCAGCTTTTCCACCACCCCGTCCAGCGCCGGCAGCCAGTGCGCCACCAGGTTCGCAACGTAGTTCGGGCGGAAGAACGAGGCCGTCGCGCAGAACAGGCACGGCGACTGCTCGCCCCAGCCCACGCCTCCCCCGGTGGTGAATGCGGCCTGCACCTTGGGCTGGACTTCGAGGAACGCGGCGGCAGCGTCGAATGCGCCTTGCATGTAGACCGGGCTGTCCGGGTTCGCAAACACCATCGCCTGCTCGGGCGGCAACGTGAAGCGTTCGTGCGACGGATCATAAGCGAGGTAATTCGAGGCGGCCTGCTGCGCGCACCACTCGCGCACGTAGCGTTCGGCGAGGCCCGTGGCGCGCGCGAGTTCGCTGCTCGTCATCGGGCCGCCATCCTGCAGCGCGCGGTACAGGCCGAGCGCGTGACCGATGCGCACCAGTCCCACCGTGAACGCCCCGCCGAGGTCAGCGATGATCTGGCCCATGAATGCCTGCAACTTGTCGGGATCCATACGTACATCGCGCCGCGTCGGCCAGGGGGAACACGCGCATTCTAGGAATGTGCCGCGTCGCGCGACAACCACAGCGCGACGGCCATCACACCGTGGACGGACCCGGCCAGGCCGGATGCGCGCTCGATCACAACATTCGCAGGATTACTGAAGCCGGCTTTTGCCGGGTGCCGCTAAGCTCGTCAGGTCAACGGGAGAGTCGAGAAAACAATATGTCCAGGATTCAACACACACAGAAGCCGACCGCCGCGAACACCCTCACTCCGCGCGCGTCGCGGCAGGGCGCGGCGTCGGGTGTCACCACGCCAGGCGGTGCCGGCACGCAGGGTGCCGTCGTGACGCTCGATCCCAGGATGCAGGCGCTCCACGCGCTGGCGATGAGCGCCCCGCACGTGGACGACACGCGCGTGGAGATGTTCCGCAGCCAGGTCGGGCGCGGGGCGTATCGCGTCGACCCCGGTGCCATCGCGGAACGCCTGCTCGCGTTCGAACGCGGACTGGTCGATTCGCCGCGCGACGCCTGACGAACCTCGGCGCGGTCACTCGAACCCGTAGCGCGGGTATGCCCGCGACACGGTGTGTTCGAAATGCGCCATGCCCGCCGCGCCGTTGGCGGCGACCATCCGCATCGGGTACTCCGTCGGGCCGAGGCGTCGCGTGATCGGCACGTGCGGTGGTCCGCTCGGCACCTCTGCAGGCGCGGTGTCGTAATCATCCCATTCCAGCGTCTCGGCACCGCGGTAGATCCCGGCGCCGAGGTGATCGCGCCAGCCCTGGTAATAGCCGCCGCCCTGCACGTCCGCCGGGGTCCCGGCCAGGCTGAGTTCATAACGGCGGGTCTCGCCGTCCTCGCCGACGAGTTCGAGCGTGCCGCCCGTCGGCCGCTTCGTCCCCGGCGCGTAAGCCAGCGTGTGCCGCACGGCGACCAGCTGCACCGAGCGCCCGTTCGCGTAATCCAGGCGCCCTTCGAAGTCGAGCGGTCGGCCGTCGCTGTCCTCGTGCGTGTTGAAGAACCCGCAATGGTCGTCCACCTCGAACGGCACCCACAGCCGGAACGCGCGCCGGTCGGTTTCCCCCGGACGGCGATCCACGCCGTGGATGCCCGTGGGCATCGCCATCGATGAACGAACCCCCCACGAGTGATCACGCATCGCGTGCCAGCCGTCCACCGGCACCGCGCGACCGCCCACACGTGCATGCCCGTGCGCGCGGCAGACCTGGGTGTAGCGCACCAGGTCGTTGACGACCGCGCCGTACTTGAAGTGCTGGTAGCGGTTCTCGATGAAGGGGGCCGCCTGCGGCGTGAACTCGAGATCGAACTCGAGTCCGGCCGGGTTGGCCGCTGCCGAGAGCCGCAGACGGCGCATCGGTTCGACGATCGACAGGCGCAGGGGACCGACCGCGAGATCGTCGTACCGTGGATGCAGCGCGCGCGAGGCACGCACCGAGACCTGGCGGTTGGCGTGCGCCACCGTGGCCCAGCCGTCGATCACGTTCACGTTGGGATGCAGGCGCAGGCCGGCGCAGAAATACCAGTCAGGGGCGTAGCAGGCGAACCAGTAGCCGTCGTTGAAGTGCGCGTCGGTGGTGGCGACCGTTGCGAACGGCGTCGGCTGCTGGTGAAACGGATAGTCGTCGAACGGGCTCAGGCGCATCGGGAACGTTCCGTGCGGGACACGTTGGGATTGTAGCGAGGATGGCCGGGCCGCGAGCCCGCGCACCACACGGCTGTCACATCGCGGAGGCAAGTTGCGCTGCGCAGGGGACGGCGCCGCGCCGGCGGCGACACGGCTCCGGAGGAGGCGCCCATGGTTCTGTCCATTCCGCTGCTCGTCACGCTGCTCTGCGTGGTCCTCGCGGTACCGGCGCACGGCGCGCGGTGGCCGCCCGCGCGGCCCGATGCACCCGCGCCGCCGGGCCTCGTCACCGGCGCGTGGCTGGCAGTCACCCCCGCGCTCGGGGTGCGCGGCTGAGCGACCGCGCCACGCGGCCGCCCGCAACACACAGCAGAATCCGCCGCCGGTTGCCGCGGGGAATCAGAGTTTCGGGATCACCTGTTCGCCGAACAGGCGGATGTCGCGCAATGCCTCGGCCTGCGGCGGCTGGCCGAGCTGACGCATGCGGAGCATCAGGTAGTCCGGCTGGATCTCTTCCTGCCACATCTTGAGCTGCTCGAGGCATTCCGCCGGCGAGCCGGCGATCAGGCGATCCTTCGCGACCTTCTCGAACGTGAGTTCCTCGGCACGCTTGATGTCCTGCAGGAACTTGTCCGGCGCATAGGCGCCGAAGCCGTAGTACCAGCGATGGGTGACCATCGTCATCTCGCTCTTGTCCACGCACTTCTGCCAGGTGTCGCCGATCACGCAATCGCGCATCAGGCACACGTACGGCTTGCGCCCGTTGGCCCGCGCGGCCTCGCGGTACTGTTGCGTGTAATCCTTGATGACGGGCAGCGACTGGATCGGGTCCGCGATCCAGCCATCGGCCATGCGTCCGGCGCGCGCGATGCCTTCGGGCACCCATCCCGCGAGCCAGATCGGCGGACCGCCTGCCTGGTAGGGGACGGGGGTCACTCGCACGTTCTCGATCGTGTGGTAACGGCTCGGGTGTGAGAACGCCTGGCCGGTCCACGCCTTGCGCAGCACCTCCACGACTTCCTCGGTACGTCCGACGCGCTGCTTGGGATTCACGCCGAACGCGGCGAAATCATCGGGCTGGTATGCGATGCCGGCCGCCGTGATGAAGCGGCCCTTGGTCGCCTGGTCGACGACCGCGATGTCCTCGGCGAGCCGGACGGGATGGTACAGCGGCGCCAGCAGCACGCAGGTGCCGACCTTCAGACGCGTCGTGCGCATCCCGATCATGCCGGCCATCAGCACCGGCGCGGGCAGGTAGCCGTCTTCCTGCTGGTGGTGCTCGGTGAAGAAGAACCCGTCGAAGCCCACCTTCTCGCAAACCTCGGCCTGCTCGACGATCTCGTCGATCATGCGGGCCACGTGTTCGCCCTTGGGGGGATCCTGGGTGCAAGGGAAATAGCCGACGGGCAGCGCCATACGTTCCTCCGGGGTTATCGTCGTGGCGCGGCTCGGAGCCGCGCGGCGGACATTATCGACCAACGGAAGACTATTGGGTATCCGTCGCGAGGGCGCTGTGACGGTAGGAATACACGAAGTAGAAGAGGACGCCGAGGCCAAGCCACACTCCGAACCGTTCCCAGGTGACGCGCGGCAGGAACATCATCAGGGCGCCGCAGGACAGGACGCCCGCAACGGGGATCACGGGATGCCAGGGCGTGCGGAACGGGCGATGCAGGTCGGGCTCGGTGTAGCGCAGCACCAGCACCCCACCGCACACCATCACGAACGCGAACAAGGTGCCGATGTTCACGAGCTCCGCGAGCGCACCCAGTGGCACGAAGCCGGCGAAGAACGCGCACACCACGCCGGTGAAGACGATGGTCGGGACCGGCGTCTGCGTGCGCGCGTGCACCCGGCCGAACACCGGCGGCAGCAGCCCGTCACGTGCCATCGCAAAGATGATCCGCGTCAGGCCGTAGTACAGCACCAGCATCACCGTCAGCAGGCCGGCGATGACGCCGGTGGCGACGACCGCGGATGCCCAGCGATGGCCGATCTGGAGCAGGGCGTGGGCGACAGGCGACGAGACATTGAGCTCCTTGTACGAGATCACGCCGGTGAGCACCGCTGCCACGAGAATGTAGAACACCGTGCAGATCCCCAGTGAACCGAGGATGCCGATAGGCAGGTCGCGCTGCGGGTCGTGCGCTTCCTCTGCGGCCGTCGTGACGGCGTCAAACCCGATGTACGCGAAGAACACCAGCGCCGCGCCGGCCAGCACTCCCACCGTGTGCCCGTCGGCCGTGCGCTCGAACCAGCCGAACGGCATGAACGGCGACCAGTGAACCGGATCCACATGAGAGAACGCAGCGAACAGGAACACGACGATGGTCGCAAGCTTGATGGCCACCATCACCGTGTTGAGTCGTGCGCTTTCCTTTGCGCCGATGATGAGCAGGGTCATCAGGCCGAGAATCACGATGACCGCGGGCAGGTTCACGATGCCGTCCTTGGGACTCGTGAAGTCCGGCGGGAGATCGATGCCGAGCGCGGTCAGTGCGTTCAGGAAGTACCCGGACCAGCCGTTGGCGACGGCGGCGACCGACATCCCGTATTCGAGCAGCAGGTTCCAGCCGATGATCCACGCGATCAGTTCGCCGAATGCGGAGTAGCTGTACCCGTACGCGCTGCCGCATCCGCCAAGGCTGCCGGCGAGCTCGGCATAGGACAACGCAGCGAAGGCGCAGGCCACGCCGGCGATGATGAACGACAGGATGACCGCCGGGCCGGACTGGGTGGCTGCCGCGATGCCGGTCAGCACGAAGATCCCGGTGCCGATGATCGCGCCGATGCCGAGCATCGTCAGATCGAACGCGCTGAGACAGCGTTTGAGCCCGCTGTTCTTGAAATCGTCGTGGCTCAGCGTGCGCCTGCGCAAGAGTTGCTTCATGTGGTCGCTTCCCCGTTCCCGTCGGGAGAGTAACCGGATTCGGACGCGGCGCGAACCCCGTCCGGGGGAATGGGTATACTCGGCGCCCGGCCCGACGACAGTGACAGACATCCCGATGACCCTGACCCAGGTGCTCGAACGTGCGCGGCAGCTCCGCGCGAATCGCGTTGCGCTCGTGTGCGGACAGGCGCGCCTGAGGTGGGCGGAATTCCACGCGCGGGTGACGCGGTTCGCCGGCGCGCTGCAGGCGCTCGGGCTCGCGCGCGGCGAGCGCGTCGCGATGCTCGCGGACAACGGCTTCCCGTATTTCGAATTCCATTACGCGGTGCCGTGGGCAGGCGGCGCCATCGTGCCGCTCAACACGCGGTTGTCGGACGCGGAGATCGTGTACATCCTGAACGACTGCGGCGCGCGCATCCTGCTGCTCGGCCCGGAGTTTGCCGATCGCCGCGCGGTCATCGAGGCAGGCTGCCCCGGCCTGTCGACGATCATCCCCCTGGAGGACGCCGAAGCACCGCTCGGCTACGAGCGGCTGATCGCGACGCACGCACCGGTGCCGGACACGCGGCTGAGCGGCGCGGATCTCTACGCCATCATCTACACCGGTGGCACCACCGGCCGCCCCAAGGGGGTGGCGCTGTCCGTGGCGAATCTCGTGGCGAACACGCTCGCGACGATCCCGATCAACGCGTTCTCCGAGGACATGGTCTACCTGCACAACTCGCCGCTGTTCCACACCTCGGGAAGTGCACGGCTGCTCGCGGCCGTGAGCTGCCTCGCGACGAACGTGATCCTGCCGCGTTTCGAACCGGCCGCCGTGCTGCGCGCGATCGCGGAGCATCGGGTCACGCACGTCATCCTGGTGCCGACGATGCTGAACCGGTTGCTGAACTGCCCGGAGTTCGCGACGAGCGACCTGTCCAGTCTCACGCACTGCGTGTACGGCGCGTCGATCATGCCGGAAGCCCTGCTGCGCCGGGCGCTGGTGCAGATGCCGGGGGTGAAGTTCGGCCAGTCGTACGGGATGACGGAGCTGTCACCGGCCGCGACCTGGCTCGCCCCCAAGTACCACGTGCTGGACGGGCCACTCGCCGGGCGTCTGAAATCCATCGGACAGGCGATTATGACCGCCGAGATCCGCATCGCGGATGCGGACGATCGCGAGGTGCCGCGCGGTGAAATCGGCGAGATCCAGGTCCGTGGCCCGATGGTCATGCAGGGCTACTGGCGGCAGCCCGAGCTGACCGCGCAGACCCTGCGCGGCGGCTGGATGCATACCGGCGATGCCGGTTACATGGACGACGAAGGGTTCATCTTCCTCGTTGACCGCCTCAAGGACATGATCATCACCGGCGCCGAGAACGTGTATTCAGGCGAGGTGGAGAACGCGATCCACGAGCATCCGAAGGTCAGGGAGTGCGCGGTGATCGGTCTGCCGCACGGGGATCTCGTCGAGACCGTATACGCGATCGTCGTGCCGCACGACGGTCAGACCCTGACGGCCGAGGAAGTCATCGCCCACTGCCGGACGCTGATCGCGGGTTACAAGTGTCCCCGCACCGTGGAGATCCGCACCACGCCGCTGCCGCTGTCCGGCACCAACAAGATCCTGAAGACCGAGCTGCGCAAGGAGGTGCTGGCGCGCCTGACGCCGTGAGGCGTCGAGGCGGCGCATGCACCCGGAGAAAAGGCGTCGCTTTGGACGCGTTACAGACCCGCGATCACATCCGCCCAGTCATCGAGCGCGTCTTCGTGGCCGGGGACGAGCTGGAAGGCGATCTGCCGATAACCCGCGTCTCCGAGCGCCCGAATCCGTTCCCGCAGTTCCGCCTGCGTGCCCGTCATCGAGATTCGACGAATCAGCTCGCCCGTGATCAGGTGCTTTTCCTCGGGCAGCAGCCACATCAGGTGACCCCGGAACAGTTGCATATAACGCGTATCTGGAGGTTCGTACGCGTCATAGATGGCCTGATAGGCCGCGCCGATCCGGGCCAGCTCCGGATCGTCCGCGGTGCCCAGGTCGATGCGATCACCCATCTTGATGAGGTGTTGGAGCACCAGTGCAACGTGCGGCCCGGCCTGCGCCATGGCACGCGGACTGTCCGCGGGCTCCGTGTCGCCGAGCACGCATCCCAGCGTAAATCCCGTTGCCTGGCAGTCATCCAGGCTGCGGCCGGCGTTCCGCCATTGCGTCCTCATGTCGGCAACATCGCTCACCGCGGACGGCATGCCGCTGAGGAAATTGATCCAGCCGGCACCCAGGCTGGCGGTGAGCCGTCGCGAGCGCGGCCCCATCGCGGACAGATGCCAGCCGATCGGATCGGTCGTGTTCACCAATCCGGCCACCGGATGCATGAACTTGATCTTGCGCCGTGAGCCTTCGAAGTCGAACTCGACGATGTCGCCTTCGAGCAGGGCCTGCACGACCCGCAGGTACTCCTCCATGTCCGAGAGCTTCAAGGGTCCGCAACCCATCAGGCTGCGCGCGGTGTTGCCGGTGCCCAGCCCGCAATCGATGCGCCCGGGGGCGAGCTTGTTCAATGACGCGAGGCCTGCCGCCATCGTCGGCGCGATGCGGGTCGACGGTACTGCGGTCCCGAAGCCGAGCCTGATCCGGGACGTCTGCATCGCGGCTGCCGCCATCGACACGAAAATCTCGGACACATACAGCGGGCTGTCGTAGTACCAGGCGTGGGAGAACCCGAGCGCTTCGGCGCGCTTAACGGTCTTCCAGCTATCGACCCCTACGAGACCGGCGATTCCGAATTCCATCCGTGTTTCTCCCTGCAGGCAGCCATTCTGGGATTCGCGTGAGCTGGGGTGACGCTGTCCGAGGTCAAGGAGGCGTGAAACCGACATCCCACGCAGCAGTGTCCGAATACTCGTCGAAATTGGTCATCAGGCCGTCCCGGAAACGACAGACCTGCACCCATTTCGCGTCGACAAGCCTTCCTGTGTCCTTGACGCGCATCCGCTCGTGCCCGATTGCCGCCACGCGGTCCGCGGACGCGACGTACTCGTCCGCCTGGAAGACATGCACCTCGCTGATCGCGTCACCGAGGATGGAGAAGAACCGTTCGAGCCCATCCTTGCCGCGGAATACGCCGGCTGTCGGCACGCGTGCCGTGAAGTCGTTCGACAGCACGAAATCATCGCTGACGAGGGCGCGCAGAGCCTGGAGGTCGCCGCGAAGGAACGTCGCGTAGAAGTTCTTCAGGGCCTCGATGTTCCGTTCTTCGACAGTCATCCGTCATCTCCTCGTTGTTCTTGTGAAGCCCGCACGCGTCGGGGACGGAGTCCTTGGACCGGCACAGCGCAGCCCCGGGTCAGTCCACCACCTTCTTCGCCGTCCCGAACAGCAGCCAGACCACTGCGCCGAACAGGTTCACGCCGGCGGCCAGCGCGAATGCCGCGGTGTACGTCCCGGTGACATCCACCAGCCAGCCAGTCAGCGCGACGCCGATCACCCCCGGGACGGTGCCCGCGGTATTCGTGATCCCCATCAGCACGTCCGCGTAGCGCGGCGCGATCTCAAGATGATTCGGCAGGAAGCCGGCCCAGGTCAACGCGAGCGTGCCGAGCGCGCCGCACATCAGGATGAACGCGAGATTCGCGTCCGTGACGTCGCGGGCGGCGAGCATGAATGCGGCGGCGCCGGTGAGGCCGAGGATCTGCATGGTCTTGCGGACGCGCGTCAGGTCCGCGCCGCGCTTGATGAACCAGTCCGCGGCGTACCCGCTGGTGGTCCCGACCGCGAACATGATGAGCCACGGGCCGGCGGCGTACAGCCCGGACTTGGCGATGCTGAGTCCGAGCACCGAGCGGAAGTAGCTCGGCAGCCACGCGAGCAGCATGTAGAACACCCAGTTGGTGCACAGGTGATTGATGATGAGCGCCCACACCGCGGGAGCGCTCAGCAGGCGCTTCCACGGCACCGGTGCCTTGTCCGTCCCGCCCGGCGCGTCCCGTTCGAGGAACTCGCGCTCGGCGGTGGAGATGCGCGGGTGGTCCGCCGGACGGTCATAACTGAGCGGGAACCACGCCAGGCACCACGCGAAGCCGATCGCGCCGAACCCGTAGAACACCATCGGCCAGCCGTGCTGCGCGATGATCCAGCCCGTGGTCGTCAGCGCAAACAAGGTGCCGAGGGGAATCCCCGCGATGAGCAGCGACACCGCGCGCGAGCGCTCGGTCGCAGGCACCCAGCGCCCGTAGAGGTTGTACACGGCAGGAAACGTGGCCGCCTCGCCGAGCCCCATCGCGACGCGCGCGAAGATCAGCATGGACAGCGACAGTGCGGCGGCGGGGGGCGTCAGCACCGTCCACAGCGACCACCAGAGCACCGCGTAACCGAGCACGCGACGCCCGCCGAACCGGTTGGCGAGCCACCCGCTGGTGGGCATGAAGGCCATGTACCCGATGAAGAAGGACGACAGCACGAAGCCCTTCACCGTGTCCGTCCAGCCGTAGTGTTCCTGCATCGCGATCACCGCGACGGAGATGTTCACGCGGTCGATGTAGCAGACGAACACCGCGAGCACGCACAGCGCGACGATCTTGTAACGCTCGGGCCAGCGGCCGGTGGCCGGGTCAATCGGCGTGACGGTAATGTTCAAGGGGATGCTCTCGGCGACGGTGACCGCCGGATGATGGCAGCACGCGCCGCGGCAACTCAACCCTGGCTGTCCGTCGCGTGCACGGTCGCGGAAACGGGCCCGGTCATTTAGTCTGGCCACCGGGACGACAGAGTTGGAGACGACGACATGCGCGTGGAGACCATGCTGCCGCTCGGGCGGGCCGATTCGGGACTGAAGACTGCCGACGGCACCGTCGACATCACCGCCGTTGCGACGGATGCGGTTCGCGCCGAGGCGCTCGGCTTCGACGGCATCGCCGTGCAGGACAACAAGGACGACCCTTACGTGATCTCGACGCTCGCGCTGCAGGCCACGCGGCAGCTGCGGGTCGCGACGTCCGTCGCGATCGCATTTCCGCGCAGCCCTGCGGTCACCGCAATGACAGCGTGGTCGCTCGCGCGGCTGTCCGGGGGGCGTTTCGTGCTTGGCCTCGGCACGCAGGTCAAGGGGCACATCGAGCGGCGGTTCGGCGTGCGCTGGTCGGCGCCCGGGCCGTGGATGCGGGATTACCTGCGCGCGGTGCGAGACCTGTGGCAGGCCTGGCAGAACGGCACACCGGTGGACCATCGCAGCCGCCATTACACGATCAACCTGTCGGTGCCGGTATTCACGCCCGCGCCGCTCGCCTGCGGCCCCATCCCCATCCACCTCGCGGCGGTCAATCCCTATCTCTGCGAGGTCGCAGGCGAGCTGGCCGACGGTCTGCGCGTGCATCCGATCTGTACGCCGCACTTCATCCGGGAGCGGATCCTGCCGGCGGTGGAACGCGGGGCGGCGCGCGCCGGCCGCACGCTCGCGGGGTTCGAACTGCAGGTCAAACCGCTGGTGGCGACCGCGCCGGATGCCGCCGCACTCGCCGCCAAGGTGGAGGAGATGCGCGGACGCATCGCGTTCTACGGTTCCACACCCGCCTATGCCGTGGCACTCGAAGCGCATGGTCACCATGCGCTCGCCCGGACCTTGAACGAGTACTCGCGCGCGCAGCGCTGGACGGAGATGGCGGGGCTGATCCCCGACGAGGTGCTGCACGAATACGCAGTGATCGGTACCCACGACACCATCGTCGCACAGCTGCGCGAACGCTACGCCGGACTCGCCTCCACGCTCGAATTCAGCATCCCGGTGCGCGACGCGCGTGACGAAGACGTGCTGCGCACGATGGTCGCGGAGCTGCGGCGATGAAGGTCGAGACCTTGCTGCCGCTCGGCAAGGTGGACCCGGGCCTGCGGGCCCCGGAGCTGCCGCTGGACATCCACCGCGTCGGCGCGGACGCGGCGCTCGTCGAGTCGCTCGGCTACGACGGGCTGATGGTGGAGGACACCAAGCAGGACCCGTTCATCGTGATGGCGCTGGCGGCGCAGGCGACCACGCACCTGAAACTCGGCACCGCGGTCGCGATCGCGTTTCCGCGCAGCCCCATGGTCACCGCGATGACCGCGTGGACCCTCGCCAGGCTCTCGCGCGGCCGCTTCACGTTGGGGCTCGGCACGCAGGTCAAGGGCCACATCGAGCGCCGTTACGGGATGAAGTGGTCCGCGCCGGGCCCGTGGATGCGCGAGTACGTGCAGGCGCTCCGCGCGATCTGGGCGGCGTGGCAGCATGGCACGCCGCTCGATTTCAGGGGCGAGCATTACACGCTCAACCTGCTGGTGCCGCTGTTCACGCCGGAGCCGATCGAACATCCGGACATCCCGGTCCATCTTGCCGCGGTGAATCCGTACCTCTGCCAGGTCGCGGGGGAAGTCGCGCAAGGTGTGCGCCCGCACCCGGTCTGCACGCCGCACTACATCCGGGAAGTCATGTGGCCCGCGGTCCGCCGCGGCGCCGCGCGTGCGGGACGTTCGCTCGAGGGGTTCCAGGTGGCGATCAAGCCGCTGATCGCCACCGCGCCGGATGCTGCGACCCTCGCGCCGCGGGTGCGCGACGTGCGCGCCCGGGTCGCGTTCTACGCGTCCACCCCGGCGTACCGGGCCTGTTTCGAGGCGCACGGGCTGGGCGACCTCGCGCGTGAGCTGGCCGCGCTGTCCCGGGCGCAGCGCTGGGAGGAGATGCCCGCACGCATCGACGACGACGTGCTGAATCTGTACGCGACCGTCGGGACCTGGGACGAGATCGTGCCCAGGCTCCTCGCGCGCTACCGCGGTCTCGTCACCCACGTCGAGTTCAGTATCCCGGCGGGCGACGACACGTCCCGGGGCACCCTGCGCCGGATGGTGCAGGCGCTGCACGCGGAGTAGGATCCCGGCGGTCAACCACGAGGGGATTGCCATGGATGCCAGAGTCGTGAAGAAGCCGGCGGCCAACGCAGCCAGGGCTACGAAGAAATCCGCGTCGACGATGGGCTACGCGATGCCGCTGCTGTCGCCGCTGTACACGCCGCCGCCCTACGAGTACCGCGACGCGCACTCGATGATGGTGCTCTTTGAGAGCGATCCGAAAGTCCTCGCGAAGTATGTGCCCAAGCCGCTGGTGATCGATCGCAACGCGACGATGTTCGCCCAGATCAGCCGGTTCTTCACCGCCGGGTTCGGCAGCTACCACGAAATCATCCTGGCCGCGCTCGCGACCTTCAAAGGGCGCCCGGTGAACTACTCGCTCTACCTGGTGCTCGACAACGACATCGCGATCGGCGGTGGCCGCGAGATCTGGGGTTTCCCGAAGAAATACGGACGCGTGACCCTGGGAGATCGCGACGGCGTGATGTCCGGTACCGTCGAGCGCGGCGGGCTGCCCCTGGTCCGCGCCGCAATGGAAATCGGCCCGCTGTGCAAGCCGGGTGAGTTCGGCGGCAGCGCCGAGTACGTGCAGCTGAAAATGGTGCCGTCGGTCCGCAACGGCGCCCCGCCGGAAGTCATGCAGCTGGCATCGACCACGTTGAAGAACCTGAAAATCAAGGATACCTACAAGGGAGCCGCTACCCTGGAATTCTTCCCGTCACCGGTGGACCGCTTCTGCGACATCCCGATCAGGAAGGTGCTCGGAGGGTTCCTGTACTCGGCGGATTTCACGCTCGAGGACGGTGAGGTCATCCACGACTATCTGAAGGAATGAGCCTGGACTGAGGCAGGTCAGCGCACCGCAGTCCGGAATCGCGCATCCTGCGTATATCGAACAGGCGCCGGCAGGGCGTGTGGGGTCATCGTCGGCGCACCCGGATTTCATCGACATCGAGCTGAAAGAGAGAGACATGATGGACAAGCACAGAAGAGCGTTTTTCAAGCAGGGCCTCGGCATCGTCGCGACCGTGTCGGTTGCGTCGCTGGTGCAGAATCGCGTCGCGTTCGCGGCCGACATGCCGCACGTCGACGAGGCAGGTGCACAGGCGATGGGCCTCGGCTACAAGCACGACGCGACCCAGGTCGACAAGGCGAAGTACCCGCGATACCAGGATGGCCAGATCTGCGCCGGTTGCGCGCTCTACCAGGGCACGCCGGACGCCGAGTGGGGTGGCTGCGGCATCTTCGTCGGCCAGGCCGTCGCGGCCAAAGGGTGGTGCACGGCCTTCGCGCCGAAAGCCTGAGCGACCCCGCCTGCGCGTGAACGAGAGCCCGGCCTGTGCCGGGCTCTTGCTTTCAGCATCCACCCGAGTTCCGCGGTGACCCGATGCAGCTGCCCCCGACCCTGCTGACCATTGCGTTGCTGAGTGCCAGCAACGTGTTCATGACCTTCGCGTGGTACGGCCATCTCAAGCACCTGAACCACCGGCCCTGGCTCGTCGCGGCGCTCGTGAGCTGGGGCATTGCACTGTTCGAATACCTGCTACAGGTCCCCGCGAACCGCCTCGGCCACCAGGTCATGAGCGTGGGACAGCTCAAGATCCTGCAGGAGGTGATCACGCTGAGCGTGTTCGTGCCGTTCTCGGTCTTCTATCTCCGTGAGCGCCTGACCCTGGACTACCTGTGGGCCGGCTTGTGTATCCTGGGTGCCGTCTATTTCCTGTTCCGCGCCAGGCTGGGTGTCGCATGAATGTCGAGAACCGCGAGAGGAGGGCCCCATGACCGCACGACCCGAAGCGAAAGCCACCGTCCAGGTGGACACCGAACGCGTTCGCGTGACCGAATGGCGGTTTGTCCCGGGCGCGGAGACCGGCTGGCATCGCCACGCGTACGATTACGTGGTGGTACCGATCACCGACGGGACCCTGCTGCTCGAAACGCTGCAGGGCAACGTGGAGGCGCAGCTGCGCGTGGGGCAGTCCTATGCACGGGAAGTCGGTGTCGAACACAACGTGATCAATGCGGGCGCGGGTGAGCTGGCGTTCATCGAGATCGAACTGAAACCGGCATGAGCGCGGGGCGCGAGGAAGGGACGCATGACGGGCCACGCCTGGACGGCTGATTGGGCACGGTTCTGTCCGCGCTGCGGGGGCGCCGACTGGCATTCGGACGATGGCCGCCGGCATGCGTGTGCGGCGTGCGGATTCGTGTACTTCCACAATCTCGCGGCCGGCGTGAGCGCCGTGATCCGGTGCGGGGAGGACATCGCGCTGATCGTCCGGGGCAGGGACCCCGGGCGCGGACTGCTGGACCTCCCGGGTGGCTTCGTCGATCCGGAGGAAAGTCTCGAGACCGCGATCGTGCGCGAGATCCGTGAGGAGATCGGGTTGACGCTGGCAGCGCCGCGCTACCTGTTTTCCATCCCCAACCTCTACCGCTACCGCGACGTGAACTACTGGACGCTGGATGCGATGTTCGAATTCACGGTGCCGGCCAGAGTCGACACGATCCTGAACGACGAGGTGCTGGGGCTGTTCTGGCGGCGGCCCGGTGAGGTGGATCCCGCGGAAATCGCGTTCGTGTCCGTGCGCGAGGCCATGCGCCGGCTGGCCCGCGAGGCGGCGGCGTGATTCGCGCGGGCCTGCTGCTCGCGCTGCTGCCGGTGCTCGCCGGCGCGGATGCGGTGAACGAACCTGCCGACCCGGGTTTCGCGAGCTGCGCTGCATACTATTTCCTCGCGGCGCGCGGCCACGGCATGCAGGACTACGATCGGCTCTACTCAGCCGGCGAGTTCGCACTCAACGAGGCGATCCGACGCCACGGTGACCCGGCCGCGCGCGCGCGGATGGAACGCGTGTCGGGGACGATGATGGACGAATTCGGTCGCGACTGGCGCCGGATCGAGGTGCTGGACCGGCACTACGGCGCACCGTGTGAGCGCCTGCTCCGCGACGCGGAGTTTCGCTAGGTAAAGTCTGCTGAGCACGAATTGACGCGGGCTGGGCGGCGGTGCCGGACGCCCCCGCGGCGGCCGTGCGCGCACTGGACGTGCGCGCCCGAGCGATACGGGGAAGTACCCGAGCGGGTCGCGGCGGGTGCGTCCGGCGCCGCCGCCGAGGGGCGGCACGGTCCGCCTTGCTGATTGCGGCCGCCGACGATCCCCGAACCTGACCAGTTTCCCGCGATCCGCTACGAGCGCATGCGGTCCGTCACGCGCGTCGCGCCGCGGCACGCGGCATCGCGAGCCACAGCGCAGATGCCGAGCAGGCCATCGCCAGCCACTGCAGCGCGCCGAGCGGCTCATCGTGCACGACGGCGCCTGAGATCATCGCGACCACCGGGATCATCACCGACGACAACCCCGCGACGTTCGCCGGCAGCAGGTCGACCAGCACGAACCAGCAGACGTTGCCGAGACACAGCGGGATCAACGTGATGTACGCGATTGCCGCCAGCGACTGCCACGACGGTACGAACCACGCGTGATCGCCCAGCAGCAGCGCACCCAGTGAGATCGGCACGGCGGCGAGCAGGATCTGCCAGGCGGTCACGACGGTCGCGCTGGCGGCGATCCGCCGTCGCTTGAACAGCAGGGTGCCAATCGCCCACCCGAGCGCGCCGACCAGCGCCGCCGCGAAGCCCGACGGGGCATCAGCGTACGCACCGAATCCCGGGATCATCAGCAGCAGCACCGCGGCGCCTCCCGCCGACATCGCCAGCACCAGCCGGCCGGACAGCCGCTCGCCGAGCACCGCCCACGAGATGAGCGCGGACCACAATGGCATCGTGAAACCCACCACCGCCGTCTGCCCCGACGGGATCGTGATCGCCGAGTAGCCGGACGCCAGGTTCCACACCATGAGATACACCCACGATGAAATCACGAGCACCGGCCAGTCCGCGCGCGGCACTGCGAGGACGTGACCGCGCGCACGGGCGAACGCGAGCAGCAGCACGCCGCCGGACGCGAGCGTGATCGCGCGGAAAGTCCAGACCGATATCTCGCGCATCGCTACCGGGAACAGCGGCCAGTTGGTGCCCCACACGAGGGTCAGCAGGACGAGCAGCGCGAGCGCGCGCGGAGGCAGGCGGGTGGAAGTCATCCGGACGAGCGTCGCACGCGGGCGCGGGCGGCACAAGCGCGGAAGGGACGACCGCCGCGGGATGGCGCGACGGTCGGGTGGTGTGTCGGCGGTATCAGCGCCGGCGTGTCACCACCCCGAGACCCGCGAGGGCCGACCCCAGCAGCCACACCGCGCCCGGTACCGGTACCGGGTTCGGCACGAACTCGATGGGCTCCAGGTTGAAGCCGACCATGTTGGCGCCGATCAGCGGTCCGAGCGTCACCCCTTCGATCGGGTTGTCGCAGTTGATGTTGTGGCAATCGGGCTCGTTCTCGTCGGTGACCGCGCCGATGAACCGGTAGGTCTCGATACGCCGGACGATCTGCTTGACGTCCTCGTCGGGCCGGTCGTTGAGGTCGAACGGGTTCGCGCCCTTCTCGACGAGGTCCCATTCCACTTCCTGTTCGAAGGGGAGCGCCGGGTTGTCGAACAGGTCCACGTTGTCCGACATCAGCGCTTCCAGCGAGACCGTGTCCGGCAGTTCGACCTTGGTGATGCGCGCCCACACCGCATCCGGGTACTGCTTCTCCACTTCGAATTCGGGATCGTCCTCGAATTCCGGCGCCTCGAACTCGGCACGGAAGTCCACCCTGCCGCCCACGTTCGCGGGGGGGACCACGGTATAAATCGGTGCCATCAGGCTCACCGCGGGTCCGTTGGTCAGGGTGCCGGGACTGGCGGAATCCTCGATCAGCCAGTGATAGCGGATCGCCGACGGCGAGCCGTAGATGCCCGCACCGAAGTGTTCGCAGCCCTGCGCGATCACGCACGCGTGCCCGGTGGTCGCGACCGGACCGCCGGGTGGGTGCACATCGGTGAAGCTCGACCAGGAATTCGAGGATGCGTTGAACGTGGCCGCGTAGCGGAGCACGGCGGTGGTGCCCCGCTGGACGCGGCTGCCCGATCCGTAATGCAGACTCGGAAACGAAAACGAGATGTGGTCCACGAGCAGGTCGTCGAACTCGATCTCGAACCCGTAGGTGTGGCCCCCGGTATCGTTGTAGACGTCGAAGTTGCTGAGCGTGCCGTACACGAGCTCGGCGGAAGCAGGGCCGGCGAGGCCGGCCAGCGCGAGCGCCAGCGCAGCGGGTCGGCGGGTGATATCCAGTGTCATGAACCCTTCCCTCATTCGTTGTGATTCGGTTCGCGACGTGCGAACGCCGATGAATCAGCGAAGGGTCCTCAACGGTTCAATCTCCCACGGGAAAGATCCGCTAATGCGTCACGCGCTCAGGCACGCTGGATCCCCGGACGGCCGGCTTCCACGACCCAACTCGACAAGGTGAAGCCGAGCGATGTCGGATCCTGTACACGCACCACGGCCCGCAGGTCGGCCGTGGCGCGCGCGGGGGTGACATCGATCCGTGTGTACCCCCGGAAGCGGCCGGTGGCGAACTTCACGTGCGGCGAGTCGCGCCGCACCTCGCGGATGTAATCCTCGTCCATGCCGCGTGAGCTGATGGACGTGGTGACGATCTCGGCCGCCACCGGCGATGTTTCCGGGCGCAGGAAGTCGCGGCGGAGATCGTTGATCCAGTAGCTGTGCACGTCGCCGCTGAGCACCACGGGGTTCGGCACCGCGTGACGAGCGAGGGCATCGAACAGGCGCAGTCGTGCCGCCGGGTACCCATCCCAGCTCTGGCGCGGCAGCTGCTCGCGCGGTCCGGCGAACAGGTCGCTGCGCGCCATCAGCACCTGCTGGGCGATGATGTTCCAGCGCGCGTGCGACGCGCGCAGCGCGTCGTCGAGCCACGTCTCCTGGGCCGCCCCGAGCAGGGTGGCGGCAGGATCCTCCCGCACGCCGCAGGCGCGCCCGAATTCGTCATGGGTGGCCTGCCAGCACGGTGCATAGCCGCGGTACTGGCGGGTATCGAGCAGCGCAATGCGCGCCAGGCGCCCCCAGTCGAGCGCGGTGTAGATACGCATGCCGTCCGCGCCGGGGCGCATGCGCGCGGGCAGCGGCAGGTGCTCGTAATACGCGCGGTAGCCCGCCACGCGGCGCGCCAGGAAGCGCTCGGTATCGGCGTCGTACTCCGAACGGTCGCGCGCGTAGTCGTTCTCGACCTCGTGGTCGTCCCACACCGCGACCCACGGACACGCCGCGTGCGCGCGCTGCAGCGCGGGGTCGAGCCGGTAGCACGCATAGCGCGTGCGGTACTCCTCCAGCGTGCGCGGATCGGGACCCGCGTGCTGGCGGACCTTGTCCGGTCCGTAGCTGCCCTCGTAGATGTAGTCACCGACGTGCACCACGAGATCCGGATCGTCGCTGACCAGCTGGCGGTAGGCGGCGTAGTGTCCGTGCTCGTAGTGCTGGCACGAACAGAGCGCAAGACGGAGCAGCCGCGGGCTCGACGCGACCGCAGGCGCGGTGCGGGTGCGCCCGACCGTGCTGAGCGCGTTGCCGGCGCGGAACCGGTAGCAGTACGCGCGGTCCGGCGCCAGGCCGGTGACGTCCACGTGCACCGAGTGTCCCCATGTCGGCTCGGCGCGCGCGGTGCCGCGTCGCACGACTTCACGAAACCGGTCATCGCGTGCGACCTCCCAGTGCACGTCGACGTCGGTCGCCGGCATGCCGCCCGCCGGCGCCAGCGGGTGCGGCGCGAGCCGGGTCCACAGGGTGACGCCGTGCGGTGTGGGGTAACCCGAGGCCACGCCGAGGGCGAACGGATCCGCCTCGAAGCGCGGTGCCGCACGGGCGCGGGAGGACGCGTGGAGGGCCACGAGGCCGATTCCCGTCACGAGGAAACGACGTCGGGTCAGCATGCGGACCCCGTTGGCCCGACCCGCGTGCCGTCGCACGGACAACTGATCACGCGGCGCGACGAGACGTCGGCACGGGTGTCGGCACGGGCGGTGGGAAAGGTTGGCATGCGGTGTGGTGCTCGAGAGTCCGGAAGGATACCGGACGAACGGGCGTGGAATCCCGTCATCCGCATGAAGATTCTCTTGTCGTCCTACACGTCTCGCGCGAACGGCGTCACGCCGATCTTCCGTGAAGCTCTCCGCTTGATCCACATCAACATCCGCGGGCGGTGACGGTTCGCACAATCGACCCAGCCTCGACGTTCGATTGCATCACGAGGCGGCTCGCGCACCGGCGCGGAGACATAACGATCGGAGGTCACTATGAAACTGGGAATGTTGCACTTGTTCGAGAATCCCGTCGGCTATACCGAGCACCAGGTCGTGAAGAACCAGATGGAGCTCATGATCGAGGCGGAGCGCCTGGGGTACGACACGGTGATGCCGGCCGAGCATCACTTTTCGGAATACGGTTACTGTGCGTCTCCACAGGTCTCGCTTGCGGCCGTGGCAGCGCGCACGTCGAAGATCCGGCTCGGGACGGGGGTTGTGATCCTGCCGTTTCATCACCCGGTCCGCGTCGCCGAGGACTTCGCGTTCATCGACCTGATGAGCGACGGAAGAGTCGAACTCGGCGTCGGGCGCGGCTACCAGCCGATGGAATACAAGGGGTTCGGACTCGACCAGACACGCTCGCGCGAGATTTTCCGTGAAGGCATGGAAGTGATCCACAAGTGCTGGACCGAAGAGCGGTTCAGTTACCACGGCAATTTCTACCACTTCGACGACATCTGCGTGCGGCCGAAACCGCTGCAGAAGCCCACCCCACCGGTCTACATGGCGTGCCTGTCGCCCGACACGTTCGCGACCGCCGGCAAGTACGGCTACAACATCCTGATGTCCACGGTGTTCGGGCTCACTGCCGAAATGGCGCGCGACGGCCTCGCCGCGTACCGCAAGGCGCGCCGCGAGAACGGCTTCGACCCGGACGCCGGCAAGGTCTCGTGCCTCGTGATGGTGTACCCCGGCAAGACCCGCGAGGAGGCCCGCAATACGTTCGGGCCCCGGGTGACCTGGTACTACCGGACCATTGCAAAGTACGTGGCGCCACCGAGCGGCCAGGCGGACATCTCGGGTTACGAAGGCTACGGCCGCTCCCGTGACCTGGCGTCCACCGTGGAGTTCAAGGACATCGTGGACAGCACGTCGATTGTCTGCGGTGAGCCCGAGCACTGCGTGGAGAAGCTCACCCGGCTCGGCCGCGAGTTCGGCTTCGACGAACTGCTGTGCTGGACGCGCATCGGCGGCCTGGAGAACGCGAAAGTGCTGCAGGCGATGGAACTGCTCGGCACCGATATCCTGCCGGCCGTGCGCAAGCTGTCGGCCACCAGGGTCGCGGCGTAGGGTTCCTCGGCAAGCAGGGCCGGCGCGCGGCGCCGGCCCCCGGTTGGTGGAATCCCTGTGGAAGGCGGGGATTCCGGCGGTACACGGATGTACCGTCTTTTAATCGCGGCCGGTGCTACTCCGGCAGCGTGTCTCCCGAGCCGCCGAAATCCGCCGGCAGATCCTTGAACTTCGGCAACCCGTCCTTCACGTGCACCATCGCCTCGCCGTAGAACACGTGCAGCCCGGGCTGGAACGGCAGGCTCGGCAGGATGGCCGCGTAGACGTCCGTCAGTCCCATGCCCGGATGTTCGCTGAACAGGTGCCCGCCGCACTTCCTGCACCACTTGCGGTAGCTGTTCTCGGTCTTGTGGTAGGTCTCGATGTGTTCCGCGCCGGCCGTCACCTGCACTGCGGCCGGCGGCCACAGCGAGAACGCGTTGATCGGGCCGGCTGACCAGTGACGGCAGTCGCCGCAATGGCAATAGCCCATCCCGGCGGGTGCACCGGAGACAGTGAGTTTCACCGCGCCGCAAAAGCAGCTGCCGTGATGTGCGGGGGTCGAGTTCATGGGCGTTCCTCCTGTGGAATCAGATGATGTGTCGGTCACGCAGATCGGCGATCTGCGCGGGGGAGTAGCCGAGCTGCGCCAGCAGCGCATCGGTATGTTCGCCGAGCGCCGGCGCGGCGCTGCGCACGCGGGTGGGCGTGCGCGAGAACTTGGCGGCCGGTCCCGTCAGCGGGATCGTGCCGCCGTTGCCGAGGGGCGTAGGCTGCAGCATGTCCCGGGCCTGCAGGTGCGGATCCCGTGCCGCTTCGGCGAACGAGTTCACGCGCGTGACCGCGAGCCCGAGCATGTTCATCGTGTCGACCACATCCTGCGTCGAGCGGGATACACACCACTGCGCGAGGAGATGATCGAGTTCGTCACGCCGGCGGATGCGCGCAAGTCCGTCCAGGTCGGCGAGATCCGCGCGGCCGATATGCCGGCAGAACGCGCGCCAGTGGGAGTCGAGCAGCACGCCTGTGTACACGCGGCCGTCCGTGCAGACATAGGAATTGACCGGCGCGGCGAGCGCGAACTGGTTGCCCCAGCGCTCCTGCGGCAAACCGAGCGCGCCGATCGTCAGGTGCCCGTTGCTCTGGAACACCAGCCCGTCGACAAGCGCGACATCCACGTGCTGACCCTCGCCGGTGAGGTTGCGATGAGTAAGTGCGGCGAGTGCCCCGAGCGCGCCGTGCAGGCCGCCGAGATCGTCGCCGAGGAATGTCGGCGCCTTCACCGGCGCGCCACCGGGCTCGCCGTTCAGTGACGACCAGCCCGTGAAATTCTGCGCGATCGGATCGTAGCCCGGCCGGTCGCAGTACGGGCCGAACTGGCCGAAACCGCTGATGGACACGTAGATCACGTCCGGCTTGACCGCCTTGACGTCCGCATACCCGCAGCCCCAGTCGGCGAGCGTGCCGGGTTTGAAATTCTCGATCACGATGTCGGCGGTCGCACAGAGCGCGAGGAAGACATCGCGCCCCTCCGGATCCTTGAGGCTGAGGGAGATGTTCCGCTTGTTGCGGTTGACCACTTCGTGCATGACGGACAGCCGGGTGTCCGGCACGAACGGGGGCACACGTCGCATGATTTCGCCATCGGGATGTTCGATTTTCACGACCGACGCACCGAGATCGGCGAGCACGCAACCTGCCATCGGGCCGGCCCACGTGGTGGTCGCCTCCAGGACCGTCACCCCTGCGAGAGGGCCCGGGAGATCGTGGCGTGCATCCGCGTAAAAGGCAGCCTTATCCATGACCGTCGCCTCTCAGGAATTCTGCGCCGGATCGACGCTCAGCCGGGCAGTGCCACACGAACACGGGACGGAAGGGCGGATTGGTCGGGCGGGTACGCAAGGCATGGTGTGTCCGCGGGATGGGGAAGCGGAAGCACCATAGAGCGGGCCCAGGGCAAAGCGCAACAGGTCGCAGCGCAGCAAGCGAGGTCGACAACAATGCGCGCACTGCGCACGACGGCGATCCGCCGCCGTGCGCAGCGTGCGGCGCTCATCTTTGCTTCTTCTTCTTCCAGGCAGGATCACCCAGGTTCACCTGCCGATCATCGGTCAGTGCGCCAGTGGCCGCACCTGCCGCGGCACCGACAATCGCGCCCGTGGCCACCGACATGCCCGTGACGGCGCCCAGCGCAGCCCCTGCGCCGGCGCCGATGCCCGCGCCGCTGAGCGCGCGTTCTTCCGGCGCCGTGCCGCAACCGGCGAGAGACACCATCAGTGCAAGAGTACTCAATTGAACTTTCATGCGCGTTCCTTTCCTTCGTGCCACGACTGTCAGTACTGCGTGAATCCGACCACCGCCACGCGCGGCGTGAAATAGCCGTCACTCCGCATCGGCAGCGGCGCGGCGGATTCCACGCGGAAGTCTTCCGCCGCGCCCGGCGCGAGTGGCTCCGTGAGCACCACGGAGGTGGTCTGTCCGGGACCGCCATTTCCCGGGTTGAACTCGTCGCGCCACAGCCAGTTGAACGTGACCAGGAGTTCGACATTGTCGATCTTCCCTGCGGATCGGTTGACGAGGCGGCCGGTCACCACGCCGTCTTCCAGTCGCAGGTTCTCGACCGCGAGCGCCTCGCGTATGGTTGCCTGGGACACGAGGCTTTCCGCGTTGACCACGGAAAAGGCGCCGGTGAGCGCGGCTCCGACCGCGGCAGCGATATAGACATGCTTGCTGATCATGGGGTGTTCTCCTCGTTGAATGCGGATCCGCTCAGTCGAAGCGGTGAATCTTCTCGAACACTTCGAGCTGGCGCTCCGCTTCTTCGCGCGTGAGGCCGTAAACCTGCTGAATCCGGCCGGCGAGCTGCTGGCGATGACCGGCGACGACATCGAGATCATCGTCCGTCAGCCGACCCCACTGCTCCCGCACCCTGCCTTTGAACTCGATCCAGTTGCCCTTGGCGATATCCCAGTTCATGGGCTGCTCCTTTCGGCTACTAAGCTGCGACGTGCAGCGTGACGAGCAATCAGCTGCAAGCGGCGGACCAAGTTGTCGCTGTCGTCGAATCAGGTACTTGCGCGCATCCCCGCGGTGAGGATGCGCAAGTTCTACAGAGCCCCGGGTAAAAATTGGAGAACCCTTGCCGGCGCCCTCGCACAGCCACACGACGATGCCTTGTAGGGGTTGCTCCTACAACATGTCATCGATGTCCTGCGCCAATGCGGGCGGCTCGCCGATGCCGGCCGGAACCCCGGAACCGGACACTGGCGTCGCACCGCACTCAGCCAACCTTCGACAGGGAGTGAGAGCCATGATGGATGCAGAGCACTTGCGCAACGACGCCGACGACCGACCGATGCTGGACGACACGACCGTCGAGGCTTTTCGCGCTGGGCTTCGCGCGCCAGTGAACGCCGCGGAACCCGGTCCAAGCCCGCGCGCGGCGCTGCCACCGCTGTGGGGCGACTCCGCGCCGATGGCGAAGCTCTTCGAAATGCTCGATCGCGTTGCGCCGACGCGCGCGAACGTCCTGATCGTCGGTGAAAGCGGCGTGGGCAAGGAAGTCGTCGCGCAGCACGTGCATGCACGCTCGGACCGCGCCGGCAAACCGTTCATCGGAATCAACTGCGGCGCGATCCCGCAGAACCTCATTGAAGCCGAGCTGTTCGGGCACGAGAAAGGGAGCTTTACCGGCGCAGTGCGGGGACACAAGGGCGTGTTCGAACGGGCCGCCGATGGCACGCTCTTCCTGGACGAAGTGACGGAGATGTCGCTCGAACTCCAGGTGAAACTTCTGCGCGTGCTCGAGACGGGGCACTTTTTCAGGGTCGGCGGAGACCAGGAACTGCACGCGGGCTGCCGGATCGTTGCCGCCACCAACCGGCATCCCGAACGCGCGGTCGCGGAAGGCATCCTGCGTGCGGATCTCCTGTACCGTCTCGCGGTCTTCCCCTTGCAGGTCCCGCCATTGCGGGAGCGGGGCAGTGATGTCGAGCTGCTCGCGGAGCGGTTCCTGGCGGAACTGAACGATGAGTACACGCAGGAAAAGACCTTCTCCGATGCATTCCGGGAGTATCTTCATTCTCATCAATGGCCCGGCAATGTCCGCGAGATGAAGAACACGATTCACCGAGCTTTCATCCTGGCCGATCACGAACTCGAGGTCTGCACGACGACACTGACGACCGATCCCGCTTCGTGCACCGAACAACTCATGATTCCCGTGGGAACCTCCATCGCGGAGACGGAAAGAAAGCTGATTCTCGCCACGCTGTCGAGGTGCGACGGCAACAAGCGGCACGCGGCCCGCGTGCTGGGGATAAGCCTGAAAACGCTCTACAATCGTCTCAACGACTACGAGCGTTTCGCGCGTACTGAACAGCGCTCCGCGGCGTGACTGCACTGGTCGTGACGCATTCACGTGGACGCATCCCTGGAATCGTACGGGCGCATCGGAGTCTCCTGTCCGCGAAACTGATGAGGCACCGGACATGATCAGGATTCTCGTGGTAGACGATCACGCAGTGGTGAGAGCCGGACTGCAGCATTTCTTCGCGGAAATCGACGATATCCACGTGGCCGGCGAGGCAGCGACTGCAGCAGCCGCGATACAGCAGATGCGCACCGGCCAATTCGACGTGGTACTGCTCGATATCTCCATGCCTGATCGGGATGGAATCGATCTGCTGAAGCAGATCCGCAGAGAACAGCCGAATCTTCCCGTGCTCATCCTGAGCATGCATCCCGAGAACCGCTATGCCGTGCAGCTGATCCGGAACGGGGCGAGCGGATACCTGCAGAAGGAAGCCATGGCGACGGAACTCGTGCAGGCGATCCGTACAGTCCGACAGGGACGCCGGTACATTGGTGCGGCCGTCGCAGAGCTGTTGGCCGCAGAGCTGGACCGAGGAAGCGAGAAGCCCCTGCACGAAGAACTCTCCGAGCGGGAGCACCAGGTATTCATGATGCTCTCCCGGGGCGAGCCGGTGAGCGCGATAGCCACGCAACTCAACCTCAGCGTGAAGACGGTCAGCACTTACCGGACCCGGATACTCGAGAAAATGAAGGTGGCGAACAATGCTGACCTTACGTATTACGCGATCAAGAACGACCTGATCGACTAGAGATTTCCTGCGACGGAGGTTCGCCGCTTACGCAGGGTAGAGAGTGCGCCGGCACGCGCGGTTTCCGTCGTCCCGGTCCGGAGGCCCGCGCGCGACGCCGTTGTCCGGATTCAAGGCGACCCGCGCCGGGACATGACAACCGTTGCTGGAAGAACTGACATGCAATCACCAGCCGAACAGCCGGAAGTTCCACTGCGGGTATTCATCGTCGAGGACTCGCCGACGGTTCGGGCGTTGCTGGTGGAGCAGCTCGTTGAGATCCCGCACGTGCAGGTGGTGGGGACGGCCGAATCGGAACGGGAGGCGCGCGACGCGCTGGCGCAGACTCCGTGTGACGTCCTGATCGCCGACATCCAGCTGCGTGAGGGAACCGGTCTTGGTGTGCTGCGGGAACTCGCGAATGCGCAACCGGCACGGGAGCAACCCGCGACACGCATCATCTTCAGCAACTATGTCGAGAGTGAGTTCCGACGTCTGGCAGCCCTCTACGGCGCGCAGTACTTCCTGGACAAGGCCACCGGCTTCGGCACTTTGCTGGACATCATCGATCGGCTCGCGGCCGACAACCGGCATTGAGGCGTTCGACGCAGCGTTCCCTCGACGCCGGGCCGGGTTCGACCGAGGTGGTACGGAAATTGCCCCGATCATGCGACGACTATCGGAACATTCGGAGGCTGACATGGAGACACGACGGGATCACGCTGCCGGGCGCAATTCGGCAAGGGCGACACGGCGCGTGAAGCGCGAAGATGCGCCTGGCCGCAATCACCAGGAAGAAACCTCGGTGGTTTCGCACTCGGTGATCGACCGCCTCGCGCGCGAGGCACACGAGGCGGTGGATACCGTGAACACCTTCGCCGCGGAGGCCGGTGCCGCCGCGGACTCCGGCGTGAAAGACGCGCGCGAGCTTTACGTGCGCCTCGCGAATGAATGCGCGACCTTGATCAGAACACACCCCGGCAAGACACTCGTGTGCGCGGCGGCGGCCGGATTCGTGCTGACGCGCCTGCTGCGGCGTTGAACAGTCCATGAGCACCGTGCCCGGTGAATCCCGGGCGGTGGCACCTGAGGAGGACGGAACGCGCACCCCTGGGCCACCGAAGGCGACGACGCTTGTGTCGACGCTCATCACCGTCTGGGTCGAGATGGCGTTCACGTTCCTGGACCTGCTCGGGGAAGAACTGAGACGGGCTCAGCGGCGCTTGTCCATGCTGCTCGTACTCGTGCTGCTGGGCGCCACGCTCGTGACCTCGATGTGGGCGTTGTCTTTTGGCGCGATCGTCTACTGCGCGCTCGTCTCGGGGGTCGATGCCCCGTCCGCATGGGCGCTCGGGGTCGGCGCCAACTTCGTCGCGCTGGCGCTGACATGGTGGGGCGTCCGCCTCCTCCGGAGGCCAAGGAGACGGAACCGTCTCCCGCTGAAGGACGCGCGCTGAGCGGCGGGTATCGAAGCGATGCGCGAAACGGCATGGAGGCGGCTGCAGCGGCTGAGTGTCCGCGAAGCAGCACTCAGGCGACAACTCTGCACGCGCGCCGTGACTCCCCTCGGGCTCCTCGTGGCCGGGCTCGTGGGCGTGGGGTCAGGGCTCCTCGGCCCACCTCCGCGACGGACGGAGCGCATGACGGTGGCGCTTGTCAGGTACATTGAATGCATCACCTGGTGCTGGAAGGTGACGAAGAAGCTCGGGGTGGCACGAGGTCCGCAGCGCCGGGCAGAAGGGAGCGGAGGTGACGAAACCCGACGATGAAACGGCCATCGCGATCATGCCGTTGCGGCTCACGCTGCTGCTGGTGACATCCATCACGCTGATCGTCATCAACGCCGCGTCGCGCTGGACGGTGATGCAGAAGGTCGAGGAGGGCGCGGTGCAGTCCACCACCACGTGGTCCACCAAGGGACTGCTGCACAGCCTGCAGGCGGATCTTGCGCTTCTGGAGAGCGGCCAGCGGGGTTACCTGCTCACCCTGGATCCCGACTATCTCAACCAGTATCGCCCCGCCGAATCCAGGTTGCCGGAGGCCTTGGACAAGCTGCGATTACTCGTCCGCGCCGAACCCACCCAGGCTGCTCGACTTCTCGACCTCGATGACCTGCTGCGTGCGAAACTGCGCGAGATGAACCGCACGGTCACGATGACGGAGCGGGGTGAACGCGATGCGGCGATCCGGGAAGTGAATTCCGACCGGGGCAAGAGCCTGATGGATCGGGCAGTCGTCCTCATCGATACGATGATCGATGAGGAGCGACAGTCGATCATTACCCGTAACGCGAGGGCGGTTCAGGAATTCCGGTCAGCGACGCTGCAGAACATCGGTATCGGGGTGATCTCGCTCGCCACGCTAGGGGTCCTGTACAGCAGTGTCGCTGCCAATCTGCGCAGAAGGCTCATCGCGGAACGCGATCTCAAGCTCGCCAATGAAACGCTCGGCCTGCAAGTCCACAAGCGGACTCAGCAGCTGTCGCATCTCGCGCGACATCTGATCAGCGTCACCGAGAGCGAGAAAGCGACGCTCGCGCGCGACATGCACGACGAACTGGGATCGAACCTCACGGCCATCATCCTGGACGTGAGTACCGTGCAGGGTCGGCTGGAGAAGCTCGAGCCGTCGCTCGCCAACAAGCTTGCACGTGCGAGCAAGCTGTTGCGGGAGACTGTGAATCTCAAGCGACGCATTATCCAGGGTCTTCGGCCGAGCATGCTGGACAGCCTGGGGCTGCCTGCGACAATCAGGATGCATTGCGAGGACTTCGCGCGGCGCAGTGACATCCCATGTCACGTGGAAATTCCCGAGGACATCGGAGAGATCGATCCCCACTGGAGGATTTCGCTCTTCAGGGTGGTGCAGGAATCTCTGACCAACATCGCCAAGTACGCGCACGCATCGAGCGTGCAGGTCAAGTTGCATCGCGAACATGACGGGATCCGCCTGCGCATCATCGATGACGGCGTCGGTATCCAGGCCGACGCACTGGATCGGCCGCTCTCGCACGGGCTGATCGGCATGCGCGAACGTGTCGCGGTGATCGGCGGCGAATTTTCCGTCAGGCCGCGAGCCGCTGCCGCGGGGACTATCGTCGAAGCATTTCTCCCGTCGGCGACTTCCTCGTACGAGCCGCCGGCGGATACGCAGCCAGGGAAATTCTGACACCCCGCGGTGTAAGAACTGCCGAGCGCACTGGCCCTGGATCGATCGTCCACAGCCCGGCATCGCGGAAACTCTCCCTGCGAAGGCCCGGGGTGGATACCGGCGGGAATCCTTTGTCCGCGGCAGGCGTGCGCGCGCGCTTTCTGCATGATCTATCGCGATTCGACGAGAAGTCGGGCTGGCATGTTAGCTGCAGGACTGAACATCCAAGTTCAACGATTGGAAAGGATGTTCACCATGTTCAGTTGGGCAATCACGTTCCTCGTCATCGCGATCATCGCTGGCGTTCTCGGACTCTCCGGTATTGCCGGGATGTCGATGCACATCGCCTGGGTGCTGTTCGTCGTCGGGCTGATCCTTGCGATCGTGTTCACGGTGCTCGGCAGGAGGCCAGGCGTCTAGCGGCTGGTCCAAGCGGTGATACCCGCGATATGCCCCGCCCGCGGATGGCAGGCGGGGCGCTTCGCGCGCGCCATTCATGTCGTGCGCCGATTGACCGGCGGGTTTCAGACAGCACGTTGGCATGTGTCCGAAGTCTGCCGGCGATGGGTGCCTGCGAGTGCCGCGGCGCGAAACACCCGGTGAGGCGTGGGGGAGCAGCGAAACTGAACCGTGCCGGTGGCGTGGCGCCATCCGGGTCATCGTGATCCCTGGGTGAGCGCATCCGGGGCGATGAAGCACGAGGGCCGGGCCGGCAGTGACGTGATGTCACCGCCGACCCGGCTCACGTCTTCGTTCAACGGACGTCGAGATTGTCTTCGACGGCCGTTACGCCCTTGATGCCACGGGCGATCTCGATCGCCCGTTGCTCAGCGGCGGGTGTGTCCACGAAGCCGGACAGCTTGACCGTGCCCTCGAAGGTTTCGACCGAGATCTGGTGCGCCTTGGTGACGGGATCTGCAACCAGCTTCGCCTTGACCTTCGTGGTCACCACGGTGTCATCAAGGATTTCACCCGCCGTATGAGTTTCAGCGGCCCATGCAGGCCCGGACAGCACGCCGACCAGGCCAATGACGGATGAGAACTTCGTTGCGTGTTTCATGAATCGCTCCTTGTCATCGAGTGGGGATGGAGGCGTGGTTCCGGATGTCCGGTTGCGCGCCGCCCGAGTTCAGGAGTGCAGATGGCATGCCATTTGATTTATCTCTGCCGAAACAACGACAAGGAAGCGGATTCCGGGGAGTGCGGCGGCTCTGACATGTAAGGAATTCAAGACGATGATGAGAATTTACACCCCGGTCACCATCGTGTTCGTCGCGCTCGTCCAGCTTGCAGGCTGCGCCGGTTCGGCGGTCCGAGTCACCTCGGCGGCGCCTGCTCCCGTTGCGCCGCCGCTGGTGACCGCCGAGGGTGCCGGTTCCGCTGACGCGGACGCGGTACTGTATCGAGCCGCACTGGGGGCGCGAAGAAACACGCCCGGCAATCGCGCACTGCTCGATGCAGTCCGGCGCAGCATTCACCACGCGACATTCGTCGCCGGCAACCGGGTGACGCCCTATCACGATGGACCCGCGATATTCGCCGCCTACGGCGCGGCAATCCAGGAGGCGCGACATCATGTGCATGTCGAAACGTACATCTTCGCGGACGACTCCCTGGGGCGCTCCTTCGCCGATCTTCTGATGGCAAAGCGCGAAGAGGGCGTGGAAGTTCGTGTGCTCTACGACGCGTTCGGATCCTTGAGTTCGGACGAATCGCTGTTCCGCGCGATGACGGCCGCAGGCGTTGAGGTCGAGGCGTATCACCCGGTTGAAACCGTGGATGACGTGGTCAGCGGCAGGTTCCAGCAGCGCGATCACCGCAAACTCCTCATCGTGGATGGCAAGACCGCGTTCGTCGGCGGGGTCAATATCAGCGGGACCTACAATTCGTCGGCGACCGTGAAGCGTGACACCGAGGACGCGCTGAAGGATGGGTGGAGAGACACACAGGTCCGGATCGAAGGACCCGTGGTCCAGCAATTCCAGGCGCAGTTTTTCGCAGCGTGGGCGGCGGCGGGGGGCGAGGCTCCCGGTCCGGACCTCCGCTACATGCCCGACAATGTCCCCGTGGGCACGGCGCTCGTCGCCGCCGTCGTCAGCAATCCCGCGGACGAAGAAACAGCGATTCATGGCACCTATCTTGCTGCCTTCACGCATGCCCGGAGCCGGCTCTGGATCACTCAACCCTACTTTCTGCCTGACGAGTCGCTCAAGCACGCGCTGCTCGACGCGGCGCGTCGCGGGGTCGATGTGAGGATTCTGCTTCCCTCCGTCAGCGACTCGGTGTTGACCGCGAACGCATCACGAACACTGTTCTCCGAACTGCTGGACGCGGGTGTACGGCTGTACCTGTACGAGGCGGGATTCATTCACGCGAAGATCGCGGTGATAGACGATGGGTTGTCGATGATCGGGTCGTCCAATCTCGATCTCCGCAGCCTGGTGCACAACAACGAGATCACGGCCGTGATCGTCGACGGTCACTTCGCGGACAGGATGTCCCGGGTGTTTCGGGTGGATCTCGAGCGCGCATCCCGCTTGAAGACGGAGAAACTGATGCAGCGGACCATGTTGCAGCGTCTGAAGGAGAGGGCCGCTGCACTCCTGTGGTTCTGGATCTGAGCGCGCGAACGGCGGGATGTTACTCTCGGGCAATGAAGGCGCCCGTCACCACACGATTGTATTCAACGTGCTGATTTGCGGGATTGCGCACCGCGCTGAAGCACCTTGGAGATCCGTCTGAGGCGGTGCTCGCGTGTCCAATCCGCGAGACGCAGGAGCACTCGGCGTGCCCATGGAAACTCCGGAGCGAGCATCGCGAGCCCGCTCGGGATGACGACGACCGCCGGCCCGGGGGTGACGAGCATGATCACGCCAACCGCCAGCAGCGAGAACCCGGCGGCGGCCCTGACTGCCCGCGCCACTCGGCAGCGATTCCCCCAGGCATCGAATCGACGTCGGCAGGCCCGGGCGAACTGCGCAAATGCCACGCGTCGATCTCGTCAGCCGGAGCGGCGCTTCAGGTCACTCCGGCGCGCCTGCGACATCGTCGCGTCGAAACGATCGCTGACGGTCTCCCAGTCCACGATCTCCCAGAACGCATGAAGGTAGCGAGTGCGCGAATCCCGGTAGTCGATGTAATACGCGTGTTCCCACAGGTCGCATGCCAGCAATGCCTGGCTCCCGTGGCGGAGGGGGGTATCCGCGTCCGACGTGCACTGGACTTCGAGCGTGCCGTCCATGTGCGCCGTCAGCCAGGCCCACCCGACGCCAAAGTGCGCGGACGCCTTGCGCGTGAACTCGCTGCGGAACTTCGCCTCACCTCCGAAGCTTGCGCGCAACTGGTTCAGCAGACGCCGGTCGGGCTGGCCGGGTCGCGGACGCAATCCGAGCCAGTAGAAGTCATGGTTCCAGGCCTGGGCGGCGTTGTTGAACAGCGCGCCGTCCGCGGTCCGCACGAGGTCGTCCAGGGAGCGTACCGCCCGGGGATTGTCGTTCAGCAGTGCGTTCAGCTTGTCCACGTAGGTGCGATGATGCCTGCCGTGGTGGAAGCGGAGCGTTTCGCGTGACAGCACTGGTTCGAGTGCCGTGTCCTCGTACGGGAGATTGATCAGTTCGAACATGACGCAACCCTCTTTCTGATGTGCCTGGCGCCTGGGCAGTTCCAGCGCGTTGCGGTGCGCGATCGACACGCGTCGATCGCATCGTTCACGAGGCAAGTTGCGTGCCGGGAGCCGGAGCGGGCGAATGCCCTGATTCGGCGGATTGAGTGATCGTTCGGGTGTGCACAATCTGCATCAGTCGTGAAATTTCTGCCGCGGTCCCACGTTCACGCGGGCGCCGCGTAGCCGCACGCCGATGCGACACGCCCGCGGTTAGATGACCTTGATCCCTGCCAGCGGCCCGGGCGGGTTGTCGCGTTCGCGCAGAAATCGTGCCGGTCCATCCGCGCGGATTGCAGTGCAAGCTGCGCGGTGCAGCAGGTTCGGCCCGGTGGCGGGCGACCGCCGATCCGTGGTACCAAGTCCCGGTGGCGCGCGGTGCGCACGCGAACGACTGGCGCGGCGGATGCGCAGGAGGACTCCATGGCGGACATACGCACACTCTATGAACGGGTCGGAGGTTACGACGCGATCTATGCGTTCATCGAATACGTGATCGCGCGGATGATGGCGCGGGAGGAGGTCGGGAAGATCTGGAAGCACATGTCCGAGGAACGGGTCAAGGCGGAACTGCAGAGCTTCTGCGATTTCGCGTCCTCTCATTGGGGAGGACCCGCGGTCTACCAGGGACGGGACATGATCGCGGCCCATAAAGGCATGGGCATCACCGAAGCGCATTGGCAGGAATTGCTCGAGGTGCTGGATGAGGCTTACGCGCATTTCCAGCTCGCCGAGGACCTCCGGACGGACGTGACGCGTTTCCTCACCGCGTTCAAGTCCCAGGTCGTCGGCAGTCCGTCCTTCCGGGACGTGGTGCGCGAGGCAGGCGGCACCCGCCTGTCGGGTGGTCTCGCCGACTACGGGGTCCAGTGGCCAAGCCGGGGGCGGTGAGCTCGCCACGGCGGACGTGAAGACGAGTACCGGTCACGGACACGTGCGCAGATGCGGAAGACATGATCGTGATCAGCATCGGGCGGGCTTGTTTCGGGCAGCGTCCGATCGTGTACCGGGTACTGGCCGACGTCCCCTGCGCAGCTGAACGGGGAGGCGCCGTACGGTGGGTCGGGACGCCGATCGACTACCAGGTATGACAACGAAGAGGCTCGTCATGGCGAACACCGCAAAGCAGTCCACCTCCGGCAATCCGCGCATGTCTCCGTGCGATTACGAAGTCATCGTCATCGGTGCTGGAGTGTCCGGCATCTACCAGATCAAGCGGCTCGCCGATCTCGGCGTGCACGCGACGGTGCTGGACGCCAACGCCGATCTCGGCGGCACCTGGTACAACAATCGCTATCCCGGCGCGCGCTTCGATTCCGAGAGTTACACCTACGGCTACTCGTTTTCGAAAGAAGTGCTGAACGAGTGGCACTGGTCCGAACGCTTCTCGCCGCAACCGGAAACCCTGCGCTACCTGAACTATGTCGTCGACAAGTTCGACCTGCGCAAGCACATGCAGTTCGGCTGTCGCGTGGAAGCCATGCATTTCGACGAAGCCACGGACACTTGGCGGCTCACGTTGAACGGCGGACGACTGCTGACGGCGCACGTCGTCGTTGCGGGACTTGGGCCGCTGTCGATTCCGACCTTGCCCAGGATCCCGGGGATGAAGGACTTCAGGGGGCTGTCGTTCCACACCGCGGACTGGCCGCACCAGCCGCCCGATCTTGCGGGCAAGCGGGTCGGCATCATCGGCACCGGCGCCACGGCCATCCAGATCATCCCGGTCGTCGCGCAG
This sequence comes from Gammaproteobacteria bacterium, assembly GCA_050247235.1. GTDB lineage: Bacteria > Pseudomonadota > Gammaproteobacteria > CAIKBL01. The sequence continues at coordinate 148,109 of JBFWUN010000001.1, read as the reverse complement.
CAGGCGGCCCGCCTGACGGTGTTCCAGCGGCGCGCGAACTGGGCCGCACCACTCAACAACGGGCCGATCGGCGACGCCGAGATGGCGGCAATCCGCGCCCGCTACGACGAGATCTTCGCCGCCTGCGCCCGCTCGCCGGCCGCGTTCGAACACGAGCCCGACAAGCGCAGCTTCTACGACCTCTCGGCGGAGGAACGGCGTGCGTTCTGGGAGAAGCTCTACGCGGAGCCAGGCTTCGGGATCTGGCTGGCGAACTTCCCGGAGATCTTCATGGACGAGCGTGCCAACGCCGAGATGTCGGCGTTCATCGCGGACAAGATCCGGGCGCGCGTGAAGGACCCGAGGATCGCGGAACTGCTGATCCCGCGAGATCACGGTTTCGGTATCCAGCGCCTGCCGCTGGAGACGAACTACTTCGAAGCCTACAACCGCGACAACGTCGAACTCGTGGACGCGAAGGCAACGCCGATCGAGCGCATCACCGCGACCGGAGTGCGTACGGCCGACCGGGAATTCGAGTTCGACATCCTTGTCTATGCGACCGGGTTCGATGCGTTCACCGGCGCCTACGATCGCATTGACATCCGCGGCCTCGGCGGCCGGAAGCTGTGCGAAGCGTGGGCCCGGGGTCCCGCCACCTATCTCGGCATGATGATCCACGGCTTCCCCAACCTGGTGATGCTGGGTGGGCCGCAGATCGCCGCCGCCAACTTTCCGCGTGGCTCCGAGGTGGCAGTGGACTGGATCATGCCGCTGCTGGAGTTCATGTGGGCACGGGGATACACGCGCTTCGATGCCAAGGCAGATGCCCAGCAGGCATGGTTCGAGGCCGTCAAGGCGAGCTACGAGGGGATGCTGTTGCGCAAGGCGCAGAGCTGGATCACGGGCTACAACTCCAACCTCGAAGGCCACGAGTACGGACACACCCGTTACAACATCTTCGCGACCGGCGGCGCCGAGTACGCGAAATACCTGAAGCAGGCATCGGACGGCTACGCCGGGATCACGTTCGCATAGTCTTTTCCTCGCAACGCGCGATGTTGTCGACGTGGCGCTGGCGCATGTCGCGCAGATCGCGCGTCAGTTCTGCATTCGCGATTCGCGGAAGCAGCGCGTCGAGCTGGCGCACCACCCAGCCCTGTCCCCGGTTCAGGAGTTCCAGTTGTGGTCCCGGCGCGGTGACGGCGAGCAGCTTGTCGAGGAACGCCCCGGTCCGTTCGCTCGGTGTGCCGCCGAGCGCGAGAATGTGCCGGCGCAGCATGCCGCAGAAGTAGGCTTCGTCGTCGGCGACGGCCCCGAGCAGCGCGCGCCGAGGGCCGGGGCCATCGGCGCGAGCAAGCGTTTTCACGCCAATGGCTCCGGCGCGCTCGGCTTCGAGCAGCGCGTTCAGCGACGCGACGAGTTCGTCGGTCGGCAGGTAGCCCATGTACGCGGGATCGGCATCGCCCGCGTTGCACGGTGGTGATGCACAAGCGGATGTCGCGGCCGTAGCGGCGTCGAGGGCCTGCGTGGGCAGGGGGCGCACCCAGCCGGCCTCGGTCAGTACTGCGTGCATCGGGACGTCATGCGCCTGCGGATGAATCCCGGGCAGCCGCGCCGCGGCCATGCCCACGCCGACACACAGCGGTCGCCCCGGGTGCGCGGCGATCGTACGGTCGTAGTAACCGCCGCCGTAGCCGAGCCGGTAACCTGCGTCGTCGAAGCCGACCAGCGGCACCAGCAGGATGTCCGGGAACACCACGTCCCCGGTGTCCGGGATCGGGATGTTCCACACGCCTGTCTTCATCGCGCATCCCGGAACCCATGGACGGAACACCAGTGGCCCCGACTTGTCCACGACTTCGGGCAGCGCGGCGCGGGCGCCGCGCGCGAGACAGGCTTCGACCACTTCGCGCAGATCGAACTCGCCCCTGATGGGCCAGTAGAACCCGAGCACATGGCGCGCGTGAATCCGCGGCACGAGCGCGTCCATGAGACCGGCGACGAGCGCGTCGCGGATGCGACGGCGCGCGTCGTGACTCAACGCACGACGCGCGTCGAGCAGGCGCTGACGCGTCTCCACGCGCCACGCGCGGATCTCGGGCCATTCCTGCATGACGGGTCTCCACTCACCAGCGAACGGGAGACCGACTATACACCGCGCGATGCGCAACCCGGGCGCCGTGCAGGACACCGCAACGGGTTTGCCCTGGCCGGGTGCGAACGAAAAAAAACCCGGCTCGCGCCGGGTTTTCTCTCGCATGTGCGCCGAGCTCAGCTCGCCATCTGGCGAAGCATGTACTGCAGCACGCCACCGTGCGCGTAGTACGCCCACTCCATCGGCGTGTTGATGCGTACCCTGGCCTTGAACGTGACCGTCCTGCCGTCCGCCTTCTTCGCGTTGACGGTCAGCTCCTTCGCGCCTTCCGCAAGCCCTTCGAAATCGAACACCTCGGTGCCGTCCAGCCCCAGCGACTGCGCGTTCTGTCCGTCCGCAAAGTTCAGCGGCAGCACGCCCATGCCAACGAGGTTCGCGCGGTGGATGCGTTCGAAGCTCTCCGAGATCACAGCCTTGACGCCCAGGAGAATGGTGCCCTTCGCGGCCCAGTCACGGCTCGAGCCCGTGCCGTATTCCTTGCCGGCCAGGACCACCAGAGGAGCGCTCGGGAAGCTTCTGTCTACGCATGCAGATATTGAAGATCAATGTCAAGAAATCCGCTTCGGGCGGTTTCGACGACACGCCGATAGGCCAGGCGAACCCCTAAGGCCCTTCCGGCGTACTAAGCGACAGTTTATTCTTCCGGCTTCTCACAGGCGACGCTGAAATCGAATCGGCGCCTAGTCGAATAGTCCAACACATTCGTTGGCGCGGACCGAGCCACGCGCAAAGCCAGCTAAGGACACTCATGGCCGTCAACCGCAACAATATTCGCGCGCAACTTCGCTCCCAGCGCAACAAGTCATCTTCGGCGACTACCCTCGTTCAACATGATCGCCACGAACGTTTCATGTCTGTCACGAACCGGCCCGCACGCGACCGCCATGTCGGCGACCTACTGACGACCACGCCTCGTTATCGAACCGAGCTGGGTGCCATGGTACAGGGTGACTCGGCCAAACTTATGCAGCAGTTACCGGCAGGCTGCGTGAATCTCGTCATCACTTCGCCACCTTACGCCCTGCATTTCAAGAAGGAGTACGGAAATGTTGATAAAGCAGGCTACGTAAAATGGTTCTTGCCTTTTGCCGAGCAGATCCAGCGAATACTGACTGCAGACGGCAGCTTCGTGCTCAACATCGGTGGTAGCTACAATGCCGGCTCGCCGACGCGCTCGCTTTACCACTATCGTTTGTTGCTTGCCCTATGTGACGATCTTGGCTTTCATCTAGCGCAAGAATGCTTCTGGTACAACCCGGCCAAACTTCCGACTCCGGCCGAGTGGGTTAATGTTCGCCGCGTCCGCATTAAGGATTCGGTCGAGTATGTTTGGTGGCTTAGCAAGTCCCCATTTCCAAAAGCCAATAACCGCAACGTGCTTACTGAGTACAGCCCCGATATGAAGCGACTGTTGGTTAAGGGCTACAAAGCCAAACAACGCCCGAGCGGCCACAACATCACCGGCAAGTTTCAACTGGATCAAGGCGGCGCGATCCCTCCAAACCTGCTGGAACGTGGCAACAATGAGAGCAACAGCGCCTATATCAGGCGTTGCCTCGATACCAAACAGAAAGCGCATCCGGCCCGCTTCCCAGCCGCGTTGCCCGAGTTCTACACTCGCTTCTTGACTGACGAGTACGACGTCGTGCTCGATCCCTTCGCCGGGAGTAATACCACTGGGGCTGTCGCCGAAGCGCTCAATCGCCGGTGGCTCGGCTTCGAGCTGGAACCGCGTTACGTCGAGAATTCTCAGCTCCGCTTCGCCGATACCTTGTGATGATTCCGTCGGTAGACACGCTTGTATCGTTAGTGCGCTTGTTGTACGCCGAGACCGACCTGCCTGAGCCGTTCGGACTGTTGGCCGAGTTCATCGAATGCCGGCGGACGCAGCAGGTTGCCGAACCAATCATCGATCAACCGAATCGCCGATTGGCGGCGCGCGCCAAGAAAATTGCTGCCCTACTTGATGCACCCGACGCCCTGCAGCTGGCAGTTGGACTCGCCCAGGGTAGCGCGCTATCTGAAAAGCTCGTCACCCGTGCCGAAACCATGCTTGGCCAACTGTTACTAGGTAACCTCGCCGAGCAAGCATTTGAACACATCTACCGCACCGTGATTGGTACTACCGAACTGACCCTAGAAGATGATCGAAGCGCGCGCAACGACACCGACTACCGAGTACTCAACGGAGGGCGGCGCCAGGTTTTCCGAATAAACATCAAGCTCCACGGCGCCCGCTTCCGAAACGCTAGCGACATGGTGAACCTCGAACCGGAAGACTGCTTTCCGTTGGCGACCTACAAGATCCACCACGGGCTGCAAAAGCAAGAACAGGAGGTCTTACCCTATCTCTGGGTGGTGATAGATTGCCCAATTGCCGCTACCGAAGTTGGAAAACAGATCCCTCGTCCATGGGTCGGATTAATCGCACTCGCATACGCTTCCAAGGAAATCAAAAGAAAGCGCAAGCTCGAAGAGCGCGTCGTCGAACACCTGCTCGATTCAACTACTGAGCCTTTCGTCCAGGTCGTGACCCGGCTTCGAAGCGAAGTTGCCGCCGCTTGCTGGTATGTCCTGTCCGCTCGCCGCGCCAATCAAATCCTGCGTGAGAAGCTTTTCGAACGAGTTTTCGCCGTGCGCGTAAAGTCATTTGCCCGTAACTACGCCGGGGCTGAGTTGAATATGCACTTTTCGCTCAGGCATGACATGACGCCCTTGCAAAGATTCCTGGGGATCATCAAGGACAAAGGATTGCATGGCATCACTGCCGAGCTTGAACGTGGAACTGTCTGATGAGGGTTGAGTTATTCGATTGTTTGCATCTAGCCACTTGTACGTGACGAGGAAGCGTAAACGGGACAAGTAAAAAAAACCCGGCTCGCGCCGGGTTTTCTCTCGCATGTGCGCCGAGCTCAGCTCGCCATCTGGCGAAGCATGTACTGCAGCACGCCACCGTGCGCGTAGTACGCCCACTCCATCGGCGTGTTGATGCGTACCCTGGCCTTGAACGTGACCGTCCTGCCGTCCGCCTTCTTCGCGTTGACGGTCAGCTCCTTCGCGCCTTCCGCAAGCCCTTCGAAATCGAACACCTCGGTGCCGTCCAGCCCCAGCGACTGCGCGTTCTGTCCGTCCGCAAAGTTCAGCGGCAGCACGCCCATGCCAACGAGGTTCGCGCGGTGGATGCGTTCGAAGCTCTCCGAGATCACAGCCTTGACGCCCAGGAGAATGGTGCCCTTCGCGGCCCAGTCACGGCTCGAGCCCGTGCCGTATTCCTTGCCGGCCAGGACCACCAGCGGCACCTGCTTCTCGGCGTACTTCATCGCGACGTCGTAGATCGGTTCCACCGGTCCGCCGCTGCCGTTGATGACGCGGGACACGCCGCCTTCGACCCCCGGCGTCATCGCGTTCTTGATGCGCGTGTTCGCAAACGTGCCACGCATCATGATCTCGTGGTTCCCGCGGCGGGAGCCGAAACTGTTGAAGTCGGCTTTCTGCACGCCGCGCTCGGCAAGGTACTTGCCGGCCGGGCCGTCCAGCTTGATGTCGCCGGCGGGTGAGATGTGATCGGTGGTGATCGAGTCACCGAGCACCGCCAGCACGCGCGCACCCTTGATTGGCTGGATGCCCGGCGGCGTCATGGTCATGCCTTCGAAGTACGGCGGATTCTGGATGTAGGTGCTCTTCGCATCCCACGGGTAGGTTTCGGACTTCGTGACCTTGATGCCCTGCCAGCGCGCATCGCCTTTCAGGACGTCCGCGTAACTCTTCTTGAAGAGTTCGGCGGTAACCGATTTTGCCACTGCTTCCTGGATCTCGGCGTTGCTCGGCCAGATGTCCTTCAGGTACACGTCCTGGCCGCTGGCACCTTTGCCGAGCGGATCCTGGGTCAGGTCGATATCGGTGGTGCCCGCGATCGCGTACGCGACGACGAGCGGCGGCGACGCAAGGTAGTTCATGCGCACGTCCTGGTGCACCCGGCCCTCGAAATTGCGGTTGCCGGACAGCACGGCAGACACGCTGAGCTTGTGGTCCTGGATGGCCTTGCCGATGGGCTCGTTCAACGGGCCGGAATTGCCGATGCAGGTAGTGCAGCCGTACGCCGCGACATGGAAGCCAAGATGCTCCAGGTCTTCGATCAGCCCGGCCTTCGCAAGGTACTCGGTGACGGCCTTCGAACCCGGCGCGAGCGAGGTCTTGACCCATGGCTGCGCTTTCAGGCCCAGCGCGCGCGCCTTGCGGGCGAGCAGGCCCGCGCCGATCAGCACGCTCGGGTTGGACGTATTGGTGCACGACGTGATCGCCGCGATCACCACCGCGCCGTCCTTCAGGTCGAACGTCTGGCCACGATCGGTGACCTTGGCCGGGCCCGACGAAGGGCGCATTTTCTGCTCGGCTTCGAAGGCCGACCGGAAATTGGCTTTCACGTCCGACAGCAGCACGCGGTCCTGCGGTCGCTTCGGGCCGGCGAGCGACGGCCCGATGGAACCGAGGTCGAGCGCGAGCACGTCGGTGTACTCGGCTTCCGGAGAATCCGGTGTCCACCACATGCCCTGGGCCTGCGCGTACGCTTTCACCACTGCGATCTGGTCTTCGCTGCGGCCGGTCAGGCGCAGGTAGTTCAAAGTCTCCTCGTCAATCGGGAAGATGCCGCAGGTCGCGCCGTACTCCGGGCCCATGTTCGCGATGGTGTTGCGGTCAGACGCCGACAGGTTGGCAAGCCCGGGGCCGAAGAACTCCACGAATTTCTCGACGACGCCGCGCTTGCGCAGCATCTCGGTGACGGTCAGCACGAGATCCGTCGCGGTGGCGCCCTCGGCGAGCCTGCCGGTCACGCGCACGCCGATGACTTCCGGCATCAGCATCGACGACGGCTGGCCGAGCATCGCGGCTTCCGCCTCGATCCCGCCGACACCCCAGCCGAGCACCCCGATGCCATTGACCATCGTCGTGTGGCTGTCGGTGCCGAAGCAGCTGTCGGGGTAAAGCAGTCCTGCGTTGTCGAACACCACCCGCGCGAGGTATTCGATGTTGACCTGGTGCACGATGCCGGTGTCGGGCGGCACCGCCTTGAAGTTCTTGAGCGCTTCCTGGCCCCAGCGCAGGAACGTGTAGCGTTCCTCGTTGCGCTGGAATTCGACCTTGGCGTTCAGGTCCAGCGCGTCCTTCGAACCGTAGTGATCGATCATCACCGAGTGATCGATCACGAGCTCCACCGGGCACAGCGGGTTGACCTTGGCCGCATCCCCGCCGAGCTTGCGGATGGCGTCACGCATCGCCGCGAGGTCCACCACGCACGGCACGCCCGTGAAGTCCTGCAGCACCACGCGCGCCGGCGTGAAGTTGATGTCCTTGGCGGGCAGCTTCTGCAGGTTCGCGCCGGCCAGCGCCTCGATGTCCGCCTTGGTCGTGTTGGCGCCGTCCTCGTGACGCAGCAGGTTCTCGAGCAGGATCTTGTAGGAGTAGGGGAGGCGGGACAGATTGAACTGGGGCTCGAGCGCCTTGAGGCTGTAGTACTGGTATTCCTTGGCGCCGACTTTCAGGGCGGCGCGCGCGTTGAAGCTGTTGGTCATCGGAACTCCCGAGTCTGGGCTGGGGTGGAAAATCAGGCCTGTATTATCGGCGAAGACCCCTGGGTGTTGTAGTGCACAACCCGCCGCGTCCGGCCAGGCGGCGTATGCGCGGACGTGGGGTCAGCCGGACGTGCACACGGTCCCACGCCCGGTTCCGGCGGGGCGCCGCGGTCATTGACATGCGGCGTCGCGCGGCGCAAAGCTCCCGCTCAGCCCCACCCCGGAGATCGACCATGAGCATTCCCCAGTGGCACGTCACGGGTGACTGGTTCGATGTCTGCAGCTGCAACATCCCCTGTCCGTGCGAATTCGCGCAGGCCCCCACGGACAACTACTGCGAAGGCGTGCTCGCGTACCACGTGCGTGAAGGTCGCTACGGCGATGTCCCGCTCGCCGGGCTGAACGTGGTGCTGGTATCACGCTTCACCGGCAACGCCTGGGCCGGCACCGCGGACTGGGAGGCCGGCGTGTTCCTGGACGCCGCGGCCGACGTGCGTCAGCAGGAGGCGCTGGAGATGATCTGGAGTGGCCAGGCAGGCGGCTGGATGGCGGGGCTCGCGCGCATGATCAAGCGCATCCGCGGCAAGACGGTCGCCCCGATCTCGTTTTCGCTCGACGGTGAACTCGCGCACTGGCGGGTCGAGATCCCCGGCCACGTGCGCGCCGGCGCTGCCGCCCTGACCGGACCCACCGCGGACCCGGCGCGGCGCGTGCAGACGATCAACCCGCCGGGCAGCGAGGTCGGGCCGTCCGGCACGGTGGCCACGTGGGGCAGCAGCACGGAGGCGTTCTGGGAGGCCTTTGGCTTCCGGCAGGATTACGTGGCCGGGCGCTCCAGCAAGCACCTGCCGTTCGCCTGGAGCGGGCCGGATCGGGCGTGAGCGGGACGGCCGCCGCCGCGCGCGGCCCGCGCGGACCGGCCGCGGTGATTGCGGGACTCACCGGGGTCACGCTGGTCTGCTGGATCCTGACCGCGCGACTGATGGGCGGCATGGATGCCGGACCCGGCACGCCGCTCGGCGGTTTCGCCGGGTTCCTGGTCAGCTGGACGGTCATGATGGCGGCGATGATGCTGCCCGCTGAGCTGCGCTTCACGCTCGCGTTCGCGCAGTTCGCGCGTACGGAAGCCACGCGGCCCGCGCTGGCGGTCATCTTCTTCCTCGGCGGCTACCTGTTGTGCTGGGGCGGCTTCGGCGCGCTGGCGTGGCTCGGAGACCGTGGCCTGCGTGCGGTGTTCGCGCCCGTGCTCGCCTGGGATGCGTGGGGACCGGAGACGACGGGCACAGTGCTCGCGATTGCCGGGCTCTACCAGGTCTCGCGCTGGAAGCAGGCCTGCCTCGATCACTGCATCTCGCCGTTCGCGTTCTTCGTGCAGCACTGGCGTCCCGGGCTTCGCGGCGCGCTGCGCATGGGCCTCGCGCACGGGGCGTACTGCATCGGCTGCTGCTGGTCGCTGATGCTGGTGCTCTTCGCGCTCGGCATCATGAGCCTCTACTGGATGACCCTGCTCGCACTCGCGATGTTCGCGGAGAAAGTGCTGCCGGTGGGGCGCGGCTACGCACGCGGGCTCGCGCTGGGGCTGGTGGTGCTGGGAGTCTGGGTGGCGGTGGCGCCGGCCACCGTGCCCGGCCTGGTGCAGCCCGGCGCGGTAACGGGTCACGCCCACTGAGCAGCAGCACGGCCGTTGCCATCACCCTCCGCAAGGCGCGCGGAGAGTTCCCGAGTAGATCCGTCCTCGACTTGTCCGAGTCGCGAAGCGAAGTGCGTGAACGTCGCAGGGGTCACCGCACCATCGAACCGTGTTCGCCGAGCATGGCGCCACGTGCCTGCGCCGTGTGGAGACGCCGCTTCGTCTGCGCTGGCCCGAATTCCGGCGAAACACCGACATCCCCGTACTTTCGTATGGATTGCCATGGCCGCTTCGATGCTAACGTGCCGGAGACCGGGATTGCGCCGCGGCGCACCTGAACAGTTTCTCATTCGGAGCGATGCGATGATCGTGAAACCATGGCTGGAGAAGTCGATGCGCGCGCTCTCGCTGAGTGCGCTGCTGCTGTCCGTCGCGCCTGCCGAGTCGATGGCGATGACGGCATTCATCGACGGGTTCGTGACGGCCACGGGCTCCTACCATCCCCACCTGGCGCCGCCCATCTCCGGGGGGGACACGGTACTCTTCAATGAGCCGCTGACGAGCGACGTCCGCAGCGACTTTGTACTCGCCACACCTTTCGGCAGCAGCGCCGATGTCCAGGCCACGGTCGGTGACGGCTGGACGCGTTTCGTCGGCACTGCCGTCAGCGTATCGGGGCCGGTGCCTGGGAATGACTCCGCCGGCGCACAGGCCTTCTTCGAGATGCGGGTCAATGTGCGCGACACCATCGTGCTCCACAATCCGGCGCTCACCGGCACGACCGGATTCGCGGATCTCGGCTTCCTGGTCGATGGAGGTCTCTCGGCCGGTCGTGATGCGCCGCTGGACAACAATTCGCTCGCCGAGGGAACGGCAGATATCACGATCAGCTTCTCCGCGGTGAACACGTTCACACAGAGCCTGCAGCTCCACGCCGTGAATCGAGGACGGGGAAGCGATGTTCCAGCCGTGCGTCTCGATCATGAACGGGTGGGTGGTGAGCTGGAATTCGTGTTCGGCACGCCCTTCGACTACGCACTGGATCTCGAAATCGTGGGCGCGGCAACTTCGAGTTCGACAGGCAGGGTGACCCTGCCGGGGATTCCCGCCGCGACTTCATTCGTCGGCGACTTCGGCAGCACGATCACCTGGGCAGGTGTCACGAACGTACGTGATGCTGCGGGCAATCCCGTCGCCGACTTCACCGCGTTCTCGGGAACAGGCGCAGATTTCCGCCAGGCGATCGTCGCCCCGGCGCCCGTCCCCGTCCCGGGCGTCTTGCCGCTTTTCGCATCCGCGCTCGTGATGTTGCGCGTGGGGCACCGTATGGCCCACGAGCGACGTTGAGTGCTCGCCGCGTGTGACGTTAACCTTGCGTGGTATCGATGATCCCGCCGCCGAGGCACATGTCGCCAGCGTAGAACACCACCGACTGCCCCGGGGTCACCGCGCGTTGCGCGTGCGCGAACCTGACGACACAGCGCTCGCCGTCCAGCCGCGTGATCGTGCATTCCTGGTCGGACTGCCGGTAGCGGGTCTTCGCGCGGCACGTGAACGGCAGGTCCGGTGGCGCGCCGGCCACCCACGTCAGCTGGTCCGCTTCCAGTCCACGGCTCAGCAGCGCGGGATGATCGTGACCTTGCGCGACGTACAGTTCGTTCGCCGCGACATCCTTGGCGACCACGTACCAGGCCCCTTCGGGCGTGCCTTTCACGCCGCCGATGCCGAGCCCTTCGCGCTGGCCGAGCGTGTAGTAGAAGACTCCCTGGTGCTCGCCGAACACCCGGCCGTCGAGGCTCTTCACCACGCCGGGCTGGGCCGGCAGGTAATGGGCGAGAAACGCGCGGAAGCGCTGCTCCCCGATAAAGCAGATGCCGGTGCTGTCCTTCTTGTCGTGCGTGACCAGGCCGAGCGCACGGGCGCGCGCACGCACGTCGTGCTTGGACAGATCGCCCACCGGGAACAGGCTTGCGGCGAGCTGCGCCTGGCCGAGCGTGTACAGGAAGTAACTCTGGTCTTTGTTCGGATCCAGTCCCTTCAGCAGCCGGTAGCCGTCAGCGTACCGCACGATGCGTGCGTAGTGGCCGGTCGCGACGAACGCGCCGCCCAGTGCGCGCGCATGCGCGAGGAAGGCTTTGAATTTCACCTCGCGGTTGCACATGACGTCCGGGTTCGGCGTGCGGCCGCGCGCGTACTCGCGCAGGAAGTCCTCGAACACGCCGTCCCAGTACGCCTGCGCGAGGTCCACCGTGTCGAGCGGGATTCCGAGCCGGTCACACACGTCGAGGGCGTCGGCGACGTCCTCCTCCCAGCGGCAGTGGCCGTCGGCGAGCGGCTCGTGCCAGTTCTTCATGAAGAGCGCGCTCACTTCGCAGCCGGCTTCCTGCAGCAGCGCGGCAGTGACCGACGAATCGACCCCGCCCGAGAGCGCGACGACGACCGGCGTGCCGGGGCCGACGCGATCAGTTGAAGCGACAGTCATTGATCAGCGACAGCGGAAAGCGCCGGCCCGCGAGGTAGTCGTCGATACAGCGCAGGACGAGCACGCTGCGATGCTTGTCCGGCTGCGCGGCGAGTTCGTCGCGGGTCAGCCACACCGTGCGCAGGATCTCCTTGTCGAGTGTCCGCGCAGGTTCATGTTCGAGCAGGCGGCCATGGAAGCAGAAGCGCAGGTACGTGAGGCCCGCGCCCGGCGGTGCGATCAGGTAGATGCCGACGAGACCTTCGGGTTCGATGTGCCAGGCGCTCTCCTCCAGCGTTTCGCGCCGCGCGGCATCGAGCAGGGTTTCGCCCGGATCGAGGTGGCCCGCGGGCTGGTTGTACACCGCGCGCCCGTCGGCGAGTTCCTCCACGAGCAGGAAGCGCCCGTCGCGTTCGAGGATGGTGGCGACGACGGTGTTGGGTTTCCAGAGTTCGTGCATGTCCATGGCGGTACTCGGTGTCTGCAGGTGACGGGGATCAGAGTTTCTCGATTTTCGGCTCGGCCCACGAGCCGGTGATCGCGTATTGCTTGCGCAGCACCCGGTCGACCTGCTCGGGAATGTCCTTGAAGAACTTCTGTCCGAGGTAGATGGCGGCCCCGACACCGATGCCGGCCGGACCGAACAGCGCGCTCGCGAGCGGAATGCTTTTCGACAGCGCGGGCGTGACGGTGGCGCGCTGGTCGTAATCCTGGGTGGCGAGACCGGTCCGTCCCGTGACCTCCACCCGCGCCGACGGGCCTTCCATGTACAGGCTGTTCGTGTAGGCGTTGCCGTTCTCGAGTTCGAACCGGCCTTCGATCCGATCGAACGCGTAGCCTTTCTGGAACAGATCCTCGAAATCGAACGACAGCCTGCGCGGCAGGGTCTGCAGGCTGAGCAGGCCGAACAGCCGCCCGCCACCGGGTTCGATGGCGAGGAAGCGTCCCTTCCGGACATGCATGCCGATGCTGCCGTCGAGCCGGTCGAGCGTGAACTCGCCGGGTGTCCCCGGCCACGAAGCTTCGATGTCGAGCTGCGTGCGTCCGCCCGCGATCGCCTGTGCGTCGTACCCGAACGTCTGCAGGATGTCCCCGAGTTTCTCGCCGTCGAGTTCGATGCTGAACTGCGACGCATGCGCGCCGTCGCGCAGGCGCCAGTGACCATCGGCCCGCACCTGGAAGGCAGGACTGTGGAACACCAGCGACTGCAGTTGCAGCCCGTCCTCGGTACGCGCGGTCGCGAGTGACGCCTGCCCCAGGTCGACCGCTTCGTAGCGGAACGATGCACAGGCGAGCACGAGGTTCGGCAGCGCGCGCGGATCGAGCGGGCGCTTGGTGTTGTCGCTCGCGACAGCGCGCAGCCACAGGCGATCGAGATCGAGGGTCAGCGGTACCTGGGCCAGATCCGATGGCACGGTGATCGTGCCCGCGGCACGCTCGCTTTCCAGCGCTACCTGCCAGGCCACGGCCCCGCGCGCGCCGCGGAGCTGCACGTTCTCGAACTCCTGGCCGAGCGTGCGCAGGCTCTCCACGCGGACGTCGAAGGAGATCGGCAGCGGGCTCCGGCCAAGTCCGGCACCCTTCGTCAGCTCCGCCCAGTCCCCGAGCGGAAGAGTCCGCAGCACCCCGTGCACGTGGATGCCATCCTGCGCGAGCGTCGGTTCCACCCCGGCACCGAAGGCCAGGTCCAGCCGCTCCAGCCGCGGCCGATCGCCGTCGCTGGCGCGGCGACGGAACGCGATGCGGACGTCGTCACCCACCCGTACCTGCACCGTGCCGGCCGCCTCGGCTGCGAGCGTCGTCTCGATACGCAGCGGCCGGCGTTCCAGCGCGACTTTGCCGAACGGCCATGGCAGCCCCACGCCCAGTCCTTCCAGGTTCGATTCGAGCACCAGCCGCGGCGCTTCCGCGGGCTCTCCCGGCGCCGGGTGCGGGGCGATCACGTCGGCGCGCCACGCCAGCTCACCGACCACCGCCGACAGCCGGTCATTGGCTGCCAGCCATGCATGCAGCGCGGGCACGCGATGCTGGAGGTGTTCAAGCACCTGCGCGGCGGTCGCGTCGCCGGCCAGGTGGAACTCGTTGTCGTAACGTCGCGCCCCGAGACCGCCGTGCGCGTCCAGGGTGACACGCTGGCCGCCGAGCCGCGCGGTCAGGTCCTCCGCGGTCCAGTCCTCGCGCGTGAACGCCACCGCGCCGCGCAGGTCCTCGAGATGCACGCGGTGGCGCGCGGAGGCGAGCGTGTTGCCGTCGAACTCGAACGCCCCACCGATCCGCCGTTCGCCATCGGTCCGCAGGCCGAGCCCGAGCGACAGCGACAGGCGCGTGCGACCGCTCAATGTGACGTCCGCAAGTTCCCCGCTCGTCCATTTCGCGAGCGGGCTGTCGCGGAGGGTCGCGCGGATGTCTGCAAGCGTGGCATCGATGCTGCCGTCGACCGTCAGCAGGCGCGTCGGCACGAGGTAGTCGGCAATTTCGAAGCGTGCGCCGATGAGCGGCGAGTCGGCGAACGTGGCCCGGGTCAGGATGCCGTGCAGCCGCCGTCCGGCAAACCATACCTGGCCCGAGACGCGCTGCGCCGCCGGCCAGCGCGCCGAGTAGCGGAACTCCGCATCGTCCACCGCCAAGGTCGCGGCGAACGTGCCTTCGTCGTGATCGAACGGAAACGCCGTCAGCGGACCGCGCAGCAGGGCGCGACCCCCGCGGAAGATCCCCCGCCGGAACGCGCCATCGAGCCATGCCTCGCCGCGCTCGGTCATCACGTGGCGCGGCAGCAAGGTGGCGACCTGCGCGACATCGCCGGTGCCGAGCGCGACGTCCAGGTCCGCGACATCACCGCCCGGTGTGCGGGTGATCGCGCCCCGTACGTGCACGGGTATCCCGTTCGCTTCGGCGCGTCCGTTCAGTGCGAGGCGCAGGTCGTCATGCGCGAGCCGCTGCCAGTGCAGCCGCCCGGCGAGCATCTCCAGGTTGAGCGGCGCACGGACGCGGGCGGGGTCCGCGTACGCGAGCGCGCCGTCGGACAGTGCAAGCACCACCGCCGCGCCGTTGGCGACGAACGTTCCGCGGATCCGATCGAGACCTGGCGCGTCGGCCGCACCGTCCCACCCCAGGTCCTCGGCCGCGCCGCGCACGTAGAACCCGGGTGAGGTGTCCGGACGTCGCGCCCAGCCGACCCTGAGATCGCGCAGGACCCCGCGCGCAGCGTGGGGCACGCGCCGGCGTGACAACACCTCGGGCAGCCACGGGTGCAGCAGCGGCAGCAGGTCGAGCGGCACCTCGTCCGCGCTTGCGACCAGGCGCGGCGCCGCGCCGGTCGTGAAGCGGCCCCGCCAGTCCACTTCGCGCCAGGCATCCGGTGCGACTCCGAACCGGGTGACCTGCACGTCGAACCCGCTGTCGGTGCCGACGACCGCACCCCGCAGACCGAGCGGCGCCCGCGTGCCGTCACCGGTTGCGACGTGCGCGAGTTCGAATCCCAGACGCAGGTGGGTGTCGGGCGTCTGGACCGCGTGCACCGCGACGTCGCCGCGCACGGCAACGACGGCGCCCGGGGCGAGACCGGCCCGCGCGAACAGCGCGGTGATGTCGAGCGCCTGCCCGCGCAGCCACCCGCGCACAGGGTCCCCCGCCGCACGCCTGGGCAGCTGCACGCGGAACTCGAGCGCACCGTCCACCGCGTCGACATGCTTCGCGCCGCCTTCGATCACGCTCGCGCCCGCGGATGCGCTCAGCGCGAGGTGAACCCCGCGCAACGTCACCGGCGCGAAACGCGCACGGGCGTCACGCACCGTCACTATCGCGTCGGCGACCTGCACGTCCGGCTGCGCCAGCAGCCACTGCATGAAACGGGTGTCCTCGGCAGGCAGGCCGGCCACTGCGAACGTGCCGTCCGCGCGCCGCTCGGCGTGCAGCGCGAGTCCCCGCAAGGTGAGGTGACCGAGCCGCAGCGCGCCGTCCCGCACGCTGTGCCAGGCGTCCATCCCGGCATCCGCACGTGCGAATGCCAGCACGTCTTCCGCCGCCGCGCGCACGCGGAGATCGTGCGCGACGAGCACCGGGGCGCCGCGGTGCCAGCCCGCTTCGAGACGTCCGATCGAGACATCGGCGCCGATGCGCTCGCCAATCCAGCGCGCGACCGCCGGGCGCAGCGATTCCACGCGCGGCAACGCGACGCGCAGCGCGGTCACGGCCACGGCGGCCAGCACGATGACGAGGGCGGTTGCATACCAGGCGAGGCGCAACCAGCGTGACGAGGCGGCGATCATGGAGTTCGGGCGCTACAGCAGCACCACGTCGTACTGTTCCTGCGTGTAGGTCGTCTCGACCTGAAAGCGAATCGGAATGCCGATGAATTCCTCGAGCTCGGCGACGCTGGTCGATTCCTCGTCGAGCAGCAGGTCGACCACGTTCTGTGCGGCGACCACCAGCAGCTTCTGGGCGTCGAACTGGCGCTGTTCGCGGAGGATCTCGCGGAAGATCTCGTAGCAGACCGTCTCCGCGGACTTGATCGAGCCCCGACCTGCACACGTCGGGCAGGTTTCGCACAGGACGTGCTCCAGGCTCTCGCGCGTGCGCTTGCGGGTGATCTGGACGAGACCGAGGGACGTGACATCGCTGATCGTGATCTTGGAGTGGTCGCGTTCGAGGCTCTTCTCCAGCGCCCTGAGCACCTGGCGGCGGTGGTCGTCCTCGAGCATGTCGATGAAGTCGACGATGATGATGCCACCGAGGTTCCTTAACCTGAGCTGACGCGCAATCGCCTGCGCGGCCTCCAGGTTGGTCTTGAAGATGGTCTCCTCCAGGTTGCGGTGGCCGACGAACCCGCCCGTGTTCACGTCGATCGTCGTCATCGCCTCCGTCTGGTCGATCACCAGGTGGCCACCCGATTTCAGTTCGACCTTGCGTTGCAAGGCGCGCTGGATTTCGTCCTCGGTGGAATAGAGGTCGAGAATCGGCCGCTCGCCCGGGTAGTGTTCGAGGCGCGCGGCCAGTTCCGGGGTGAATTCCCCGGCGAAGCCGCGCACCTTCACAAAGGTCTCGCGTGAATCGATGCGGATCTTCTCCGCGCGGCTTACCGACAGATCGCGCATCACGCGCAGCACCAGCGGCAGGTCCTCGTAGACCACGGTGCCCGGCCGGGCGGTCGTCTGTGCGCGCTCCTGGATCGACGCCCACAGCCGGCGCAGGAACTGCATGTCGGCGCCCAGTTCGTCGGCGTTCGCGCCCTCTGCGGCGGTGCGGACGATAAAGCCGCCCGCGCTCACCCCGCGTTCGGCCGGCTCGGGCGCGACCGTCTCGTCGAGCGGCATACTGAGCGGTTTAAGCTTCGGCTCGAGCGCGAGCATGATGTCACGCAGGCGCCGCCGTTCGTCCTCTTGTTCGATGCGCTGCGAGATGCCGAGCGAGTTGGTGTCGGGCATGAACACGAGGTAGCGGGACGGAATGCTGAGGTAGGTGGTGAGCCTGGCCCCCTTGGTGCCGAGCGGCTCCTTTGCCACCTGTACCAGCAGCAGCTGGCCCTCGTGCACCGCCTGCTCGATCGGCACGTCGTGCCCCGTGGCCTGTTTGCGCTGCGCGGCGGTCACGATGTCCGACACGTGCAGGAACGCGGCGCGCGCCAGCCCGATGTCGACGAACGCGGCACTCATGCCCGGCAGCACGCGGTTCACGCGCCCGAGGTAGATGTTGCCGACGAAGCCGCGCCGGCGTGTCCGCTCGATGAGGACCTCCTGCAGAACGCCGTTCTCCACGAACGCGACGCGCGTCTCCTGGGGGGTCACATTGACGAGGATTTCTTCGGACATCGGGTGGGCAACCTGCTGGAGCGCGCGCCGGTGGGCCGCTGCGGCAAAGATAACTAATTAATTCTAAAGCGACTACCGCGCATCATCGGTGCGCCGCGCCGCATGATCCCCGGCCGCGCCGACCCCGGGCCCCGGCTTCACCCGCCACGCCCGCCGCGTATAATGCGCGACCCCGACGCCATGCACACCCCGAAATCACCCAATACCGTCGTGTTCGTCCTCGCCATCGGCGATGGCCGGACGCTGATGCCGCTGACCGCCCGTCGCACGATGGCGGCGCTGCCGTATGCGGGCAACTACCGGGTGATCGATTTCGCGCTGACGAACTGCATGCACTCCGGTCTGCGGCGCATCTACGTGTTCACGCAGTTCAACTCACTGTCGCTGCAGAACCATCTGCGGGATGGCTGGTCGATTTTCAATACCGACCTTGGCGAATTCGTCAACGCAGTGTCGCCGCCCATCACCGAGGAACTGTCCATCTACAGCGGGCAGGCGGATGCGCTCTACAAGAGCCTCTACCTGCTGGACGGGGCGGAGGAGGACACGGTCCTCATCGTGTCCGGTGAGCAGATCTACCGCATGGACTACGCGGCGATGCTCGACGCGCACCGCGCGCGCGGGGCGGACGTCACGATCGCGACGATCGACCCCAGGACCGCGCTCGGCAGCCCGTTCCCGGCCTGGCTCCCGGTGGCCGACGGCGAAGTGCGCGAAATCACGCTGCTGGGGCCGCGCGGCCCGCTGCCCGATGGCCCCGAGGTGTACGGACCGATGGGCGTGTACGCGTTCCGCCGGGACCGGCTGATCGAGTGCCTCGGCGGGCTGGACGACAACGGCTCCCGCCGGCTCGACATCATCGAACTCATCCAGCGCCACCTGCTGGGCAACGCGCGTATCTTCGGCTACCAGTTCGGCGGCGAGTACGGGCGCGTGTCCCAGGATCGCTACTGGCGTTCACTGCAGTCGCTGGACGACTACTACGACGCGAACATGGACCTGCTGAAACTCGAGCCGCCGCTCGATATCTACCAGGCGGACTGGCCCATCCGGACCTACCAGCACCAGCGGCCGCCGGCCCGTACCGTACCGGGACGTTCCTGCACCGAGGGCATCTGCGTGAATTCGATCGTCTCCGGCGGCACCGTGATCGCGGGTGGGGGGGTCAGCCGCAGCGTACTCGGCAACCGGGTGTTCATCGACGACTCCGCGATGGTCGAGGATTCCATCCTGTTCCTGGGGGTCAACGTCGGTGAAGGCGCACAGGTGCGCCGTGCGATCTGTGACCGCAACGTGCAGATCCCGCCCAACGAGAAAATCGGCATCGATCCCGAGCGCGACGCCCAGCGGTTCCCGGTCACCCCTGGTGGCGTGGTCGTCATCCCGTCCAATTACCGGTTCTCCGGCTAAGGTCGTCCGATGGCGTACCCCGGGCGCTCGCGGCGATGACGTTCGAAGCGGCGCTCGCGGCCTTCCTGCCGGATGACGCGCTGCTGATCGCGGACGAGGCCAAGCGTCCCTACGAGTGCGACGGGCTGTCAGCGTACCGGCAGCTGCCGCGCGTCGTCTGTCTGCCGCGCACCCGCGAGGAAGTCCGGCGCATTCTCGCGGTATGCGCCGAGCACGGCGTGCCGGTGGTGCCGCGGGGCGCGGGTACCGGGCTCTCGGGCGGCGCGCTGCCGCTCGCCGAGGGCTGCACGCTGAGCCTCGCGCGGTTCAACCGCATTCTCGAGATCGACCCCGACAACCGCGTCGCCGTGGTCGAACCGGGCGTGCGCAACCTCGCGATTTCGGACGCGGTGGCGCCCCATGGCCTGTATTACGCGCCGGACCCTTCCTCGCAGATCGCGTGCACCATCGGCGGCAACGTCGCGGAGAACTCGGGTGGCGTGCACTGCCTGAAGTACGGGCTGACGGTGCATAACGTCCTCGGCGTCAAGATGTTCCTGGCCGACGGCACCTGGCTCGAACTCGGCGGGCGCACACTGGAAGCGCCCGGGCTCGATCTGCTCGCCGTGGTGAACGGCTCCGAGGGGCTGCTCGGAGTGGTCATGGAGGTGACCGTCAAGCTGCTGCCGCGACCGCCGGTCGCGCGCGTGCTGCTCGCCGCGTTTGACGACGTGGAGGCGGCCGGCCACGCGGTGGCCGGGATCATCGAGGCTGGCGTCATTCCGGGCGGACTCGAAATGATGGACGCGCTCGCGATCCGCGTCGCCGAGGATTACTGTCACGCGGGCTACCCGGTCGACGCCGCCGCGATCCTGCTCTGTGAGCTGGACGGCACCGAGGCGGAAGTCGTCGCCGACATCGCGCGCGTGGAAGCGCTGCTCCGGCGTGATGGTGCCCGCGAGATCCGCTGCTCCCGCGACGAAGCCGAACGGCTGCGCTTCTGGCAAGGCCGCAAGGCGGCGTTTCCCGCCATCGGACGCATTGCGCCCGACTACTACTGCATGGACGGTACGATCCCGCGCAGGGAACTGCCGCGGGTACTGCGCCGGATCGCGGATCTCTCGGCCGAGAGCGGGTTGCCGATTGCGAATGTCTTCCACGCCGGGGATGGCAACCTGCATCCGCTGATCGCGTTCGACGCGAACGATGACGCGCAGCTGGCGCTCGCGGAGGACGTCGGCGGGCAGATCCTGGAGTTCTGCATCGCAGTCGGTGGCACTGTCACCGGCGAGCATGGCGTCGGGGTCGAAAAACTGAACCAGATGTGTGTACAGTTCGGCGCCGCTGAGCTCGCGCAGTTCCACCGGCTCAAAGCCGCCTTCGACCCCGCGGGCCTGCTCAATCCCGGGCGCGCGGTCCCCACGTTGCACCGCTGTGCGGAGTTCGGCGCGATGCGCGTACATCGCGGACAGCTGCCGCATCCGGAGCTCGAACGGTTCTGACGGGATCGCGCGCCTGAATTGCCGGGCGCGAAGATTCAGTTATCGGCTGAGTGCCGTCCCCGGGCGCGGGTAGCGGTTGTCCCTGCGGCGACTCGCTCGAGTACTTCCCTGTATCGCTCGAGCGCGCACGTCCTGTGCGCGCACGGTCGCCGCAGGGACAACCGCTACCCGAGCCCAGCCTCGTCAGCTTCGAGCCGCGCGGACTTGCGCCCGGCAATCCAGGCGCGCGATCCTGCGCTGGACACGCGTGTTCAGGTCTGTGTGCCGCCGACGGTCAGGCCGTCGATCCGCAACGTGGGCTGACCCACGCCCACGGGCACCGACTGGCCGTTCTTGCCGCAGGTCCCGACGCCGTTGTCGAGCGCGAGATCGTGGCCGATCATCGACACCCTCGTCAGCACGTCCGGCCCGTTGCCGATCAGGGTGGCGCCCTTGACCGGCGCGGTCACGCGACCGTTCTCGATCAGGTAGGCCTCGCTCGCGCTGAACACGAACTTGCCGTTCGTGATGTCGACCTGACCGCCGCCGAAATTCACCGCGTAGAGCCCGCGCGGCACCGATTTGAGGATGTCCTCGGGTGCATGCTCGCCGGCCAGCATGTACGTGTTGGTCATCCGCGGCATCGGGCGATGGCTGTAGGACTGGCGACGACCGTTGCCCGTTGAGAGGGTGTTCATCAGCCGCGCGTTCTGCTTGTCCTGCAGGTAGCCGCGCAGGATGCCGTCCTCGATCAGGACCGTGTGCTGGCCGGGCGTTCCCTCGTCGTCGATGGCGAGCGAACCGCGTCGGCCCGCCGGCGTCGCGTCATCCACCACGGTGCAGCCGGGCGCCGCGACCCGCTGGCCGAGGCGCCCGGAGAACGCCGACGTGCCCTTGCGGTTGAAGTCACCCTCGAGGCCGTGACCGATTGCCTCGTGCAGCAGGATCCCCGGCCAGCCGGGCCCGAGCACCACCGTCATCTCGCCGGCCGGTGCCGGGCGCGCCTCGAGGCTCACCAGCGCCTGGCGCAGTGCTTCGTCGGCAATTGCCTCGGCGCGCCCCGCGTCGAGGAAGTGGTCGTAGCCCGCGCGCGCGCCGCCGCCGTGGCTCGCCGTCTCGCGGCGGCCGTGGTGTTCCACGATCACCGTGACGTTCAGTCGCACCAGCGGGCGGATATCGGCCGCGAGCGTGCCGTCGGTGGCGGCCACCAGCACGTGCGTGTAGCGGCCGACCAGGCTGGCCATCACCTGCCTGACGCGCGGATCGGCGGCGCGGACCCGCGCGTCGAGCGCGCGCAGCAGCCGGATCTTGGCATCCGCGGGCAGGCTCGCGATGGGGTCCGCGTCCGGGTAGCGCAACGGCACCGGTGCCGATGACGCGATGCGGATGTCCCGCGGGCCGCCGTGACGCGAGATCGCGCGCGCGGTCTCGGCGGCTTCCAGCAGCGCAGTGAGGCTAAGGTCATCCGAGTACGCGAACCCGGTCTGCTCGCCGGCCACCGCACGCACCCCGACACCCTGTTCGAGCGCATGCGAGCCGTCCTTCACGAGGCCATCCTCGAGACTCCAGGATTCTCCTCGCGTGTACTCGAAGTAGAGATCGGCGAGATCGACCCGGCCGCGGTTGAGCGCGCCGAGCACGCGTTCGAGCGCGCGCACGTCGAGCCCCGATGGTTCGAGCAGGTGGGTCGTGACGGTCGCGAGAGCGGTGTCGGTCATGGCGCATGCGCACGTGTGGAAATGGGCAGGCGGACGGGCCCGTCCGGGCGCCCGGGACGACGCCGGAATCCCCGGATTTGCGCGTTTGACACGCGCATCCCGGGCCGGTAGCGTGCCGCCACCGCCGTCCAACCACCAACCTTAGTGTAATCACCTTGGCCAAAGAATTCCCCCGCATCCAGCGCCTGCCGCCGTACGTCTTCAACCAGGTGGGTGAACTGAAGATGGCCGCGCGCCGTCGCGGCGAGGACATCATCGACTTCGGGATGGGCAATCCGGACCAGCCGACACCGCAACATATTGTCGACAAGCTGGTGGAAGTGGCCCAGCGCGGTGACACGCACCGGTACTCCGTCTCCAAGGGGATCCCGCGGTTGCGCCGGGCGATCTGCCACTGGTACCGCACGCGCTACGACGTCTCACTCGATCCGGATTCTGAGGCCATCGTCACGATCGGGTCCAAGGAAGGTCTTGCGCACCTGGCGCTCGCGACCGTGGACCACGGCGACGTGGTGATGGTGCCCAACCCGTCATACCCGATTCACCCCTACGGGTTCGTGATCGCGGGGGCTGACATCCGCCACGTGCCGATCGGACCCGGCATCGATTTCTTCGCCGAGCTGGAGCAGGCCATCCGCAACAGCTGGCCGCGGCCGAAGATGCTGCTGCTCAACTTCCCGAGCAATCCCACCACGCAGTGCGTGGATCTGGATTTTTTCCGGCACGTTGTCGCGATCGCACGCGAGCACGGCATCTACGTGGTGCACGACCTCGCGTACGCGGACCTCGTGTTCGATGGTTACAAGGCGCCGTCCATCCTCCAGGTGCCGGGTGCCAAGGACATCGCGGTCGAATTCTTCACGCTGTCCAAGAGCTACAACATGCCGGGGTGGCGCATCGGCTTCATGTGCGGCAACCCGGATCTCGTCTACGCGCTCGGGCGCATGAAGTCGTACCTGGACTACGGCATGTTCACGCCGGTGCAGGTGGCTGCGATCACCGCGCTGGAGGGCCCCCAGGAATGCGTCGCGGAAATCCGCGACATGTACCAGCAGCGCCGCGACGTGCTGTGTGACGGGCTCAACGCCGCCGGCTGGCAGGTCGAGAAGCCGCGCGGCACGATGTTCGTCTGGGCGGAGATCCCGGCACCGTTCCGCGCGCTTGGTTCGCTCGAGTTCTCGAAGCGGCTGCTGCTGGAAGCCAAGGTCGCGGTGTCGCCCGGTATCGGCTTTGGCGAATACGGCGACGGTTTCGTGCGCTTCGCGCTGATCGAGAACCCGCATCGCACGCGCCAGGCATTGCGCAGCATCCGCGAGATGCTGCGTGACCCGGAGCGCGTGGCCGCGCCGTCCGCCCGTGACCAGGCGGCGGGCTCGGCATGAGCGAACTCGCACCCGTCAAGGTAGGACTCCTCGGTCTCGGCACGGTCGGCGGCGGTACGATCACCGTGCTGCGCCGGAACGCGCGGCTCATCGCGTCCCGCGCCGGCCGCCGCATCGAGATCGCGGTCGCCACCGCACGCAATCTCGACAGGGTGCGGGCGGTGGACACCAGTGGTATCCGGCTGGTCGCCGACGCGGCGGCTGTCGTCGACGACCCGGCCATTGCGATCGTCGCCGAACTCATCGGCGGCATCGAGCCCGCGCGCACGCTCGTGCTCCGCGCCATCGCGAACGGCAAGCATGTGGTCACCGCCAACAAGGCGCTGATCGCGCTGCATGGCAACGAGATCTTCGCTGCCGCCCAGGCCCGTGGCGTGACGGTGGCGTTCGAAGCGGCGGTCGCGGGCGGTATCCCGGTGATCAAGGTCATTCGTGAGGCACTCGCCGGCAACGACGTGCAGTGGCTCGCCGGGATCATCAATGGGACGTGCAATTTCATCCTGTCCGCGATGAGCGAAGCGGGCAGTGATTTCGCCGAGGTACTCGCCGAGGCGCAGCGGCTCGGCTACGCGGAAGCGGATCCGTCGTTCGACATAGACGGCATCGATGCCGCGCACAAGCTCACGATTCTCGCCGCGCTGGCGTTCGGTATCCCGCTGCAGTTCCAGCACGTGTACGTGGAAGGCATCCGCCACGTGACCGGCGAGGACGTGAAGTACGCGGAGCGGCTCGGTTACCGCATCAAGCATGTCGGCATCGCGCGCCAGGTGGCGACCGGCATCGAACTGCGTGTCCACCCCACGCTCGTACCTGCCGCACAGCCCATCGCACGCGTGAACGGCGTGATGAACGCGGTGCTCGTGCGCGGGGATGCGGCGGGCCCGGTGCTGCTGTCGGGCGCCGGGGCGGGCGCTGAACCGACGGCCTCGTCGGTGGTTGCGGATCTCGTGGATGTGACCCGCGCGCTGACCAGCGACCCGGAGAACCGCGTGCCGCACCTCGCGTTCCAGCCGGAGGCGATGGGCGAGGTCCGCGTGCTGGCGATGGAGGACGTGGAGACCGCCTGCTACCTGCGGCTGCTGGCCGCGGATGAACCCGGAGTGCTCGCCGACGTCACCCGCATTCTCGCCGACTTCCGCATCAGCATCGAGGCGATCATGCAGCTCGAGCATGCGCACGATCCGGCGGTAGTCCCGGTCGTGATCCTCACGCACCGGGTCCGCGAGCGCGCGATGAACGAAGCGATTACCCGCATCGGCGAACTCACCGCCATCAAGGCCCCGGTGGTGCGCATTCGCATGGAGCCCTTCGCATGACCACGCCCTATCCATCGCTCTACCGCGGACTGATCGAACGTTACCGCGCGCGCCTGCCGGTCGGCGCCGACACGCGCATCATCAGCCTGACCGAGGGCGACACGCCGCTGGTTCCGCTTGACAACGTGGCCCGCGCAACCGGCCGGGACGTGCAGATCTTCGCGAAGTTCGAAGGCCTGAACCCGACGGGATCGTTCAAGGATCGCGGCATGACGATGGCCGTCACGCAGGCGGTCGCCGAGGGCACGCGCGCAATCATCTGCGCCTCCACCGGCAACACCTCGGCCTCCGCGGCCGCGTACGCCGCGCGCGCCGGCATCCGCTGCTTCGTGCTGATCCCGGAGGGCAAGATCGCACTGGGCAAGCTCGCGCAGGCGATGATCCAGGGCTCGGTGGTCATCCAGATCAAGGGCAACTTCGATGACGGCATGCGCATCGTCAAGGAAATGGCGGATGCCGCCCCCGTCGCGATCGTGAACTCCATCAACCCGTACCGCCTGCAGGGTCAGAAGACTGCGGCATTCGAGATCGTCGACGCGCTCGGGCGCGCACCGGACTACCACTGCATCCCCGTCGGCAACGCCGGCAACATCAGTGCCTACTGGGTGGGCTTCAGCGAGTACGCCGGCATCCGGCCGAAGACCGCGGCGTGCGCGTTCTGCGCGGATACTTGCGCGTTTCCGTTCCCGGCGGTCACGCATACGCGCCCGGTCATGGTCGGTTACCAGGCCGCCGGCGCAGCGCCGTTCCTCGCCGGACATCCGGTCGAGAACCCGGAGACCGTCGCCACCGCCATCCGCATCGGCAACCCGCAGTCATGGGATCTCGCGTGGGCCGCCGTGCGCGAATCGAACGGTTGGTTCGACAGCCTGACCGACGACGAGATCCTGCACGCGCAGAAGCTGCTCGCCGAACGCGAAGGCGTGTTCTGCGAACCCGCGTCGGCGATTTCAGTCGCCGGCCTGCTGCGTGACATCGCGCGCGGCAGGATCCGGGACGGCAGCGTCATCACCTGCACCCTGACCGGTCACGGGCTCAAGGACCCCGACACCGCGATCCGACAGAGCCAGGGCGGCGTCCTTGAGATCCCGGCCGACAGCGAGGCGGTCAGGCGCGCGATTCTCGAGCGTCTCTGATCCGCCGCGCGATCCGCGTGCCGGACGTCACACTCATCCTGCCGAGCCTGTCCCTTGCGGACGACCCGTCCCTCGCCGATCGGGCGCGCGAGTTCCCGCGGCTGGCGGCCCTGCTCGGACGCGCGCGCTGCACGCCGCGCGAGGGACCGCCCGAAACGGCGACGCTCGCGGTGCTGGGTCTGCCGGCTGATACGGGAATCGCGGCGCTGACCGCCGCGCACGATTTCGGCGCGGAGATTGCAGTGGCTGATCTCCTGCGCAGCGATCCGATCTACCTGCATGCGGATCCGAACCGGGTGCTCGTCTACGCGCCGTCGCAGCTCGAGGTGTCGGCGGCCGAGGCGGACGAACTGCTGCAGGCACTCGACCGCGAATTCCCCGAACTCGTCGCACGCCGCGGGGCGGTGCCCGCACGCTGGTACGTGCGCCGACCCTCCGACGTCTCTGGCGTTGCACCCTCGGTCGACTGGCTGCACGGCCGCTCCATGACGCCGTTCATGCCGCTGGATGCGGCCACCCGTGCATGGCGCCGCTGGTTGAACGACGTCCAGATGCTGCTGCACGACCAACCCGTGAATATCGCGCGCAGCGCGCGCGGGCTGCCCCCGCTCAATGGTGTCTGGTGGTACGGTGCGGGGGCGCGCCCGGTGACGGCCGGAACGGACACGCCAGGCGTTGCCCCGGCGATGTTCGGCAACGACGTGCTGCTCGCCGGTGCCGCCCGCGCGACAGGCGGGACGTGGCGCGTGCGGGCCACGCCGGCGGATCTGCTCGGCGCGGCGCGCGCCCGGGGACACGCGGTGCTCGTCGCGGGGGCGGCATTCGGTGCCGCGGAGGAGGGTACGCATGTCACGCTTGGGGATCTCGAGACGCGCTGGCTGCCGCCGCTGATCAGCGCGCTGCACACGCGGCGAATCGGGAGCCTGCGCTTCGTCCTCGCGACGCACCACGCACACGTGGGCTGGCTGGACAGTTTCAAGACCTGGTGCCGCCCGCGATGCATGACGATCGCGTGAGCGGCGACCCTGTATCCCGCATCGTGCGGCGCCCCGCGGGCGATGTCGCGCGCCTGCCGGCGACCCTGCAT
This sequence comes from Gammaproteobacteria bacterium, assembly GCA_050247235.1. Taxonomy (GTDB): domain Bacteria; phylum Pseudomonadota; class Gammaproteobacteria; genus CAIKBL01. The sequence continues at coordinate 120,995 of JBFWUN010000001.1, read as the reverse complement.
CCCGTGCTGCGCCGGGTGTTCGCCGCGCGCGGCGCGTGTGACCCGGACGCGCTGGATACCTCGCTGCAGGGTTTGCTTCGTGCCGAGACCTTGCACGGGATCACCCGCGCGGTGGCGCTGCTGGTCGCCGCGCTCGAAGGTGGACATCGCATCGTGATCGTTGCCGATTTCGATGCCGACGGCGCGACGAGCTGTGCGCTCGGGATCCGAGCGCTGCGCGCGTGCGGGGCCGCGCGCGTGGATTACGTGGTCCCGAATCGTTTCGAGTACGGGTACGGCCTGACACCGCCCATCGTCGAACTCGTGAAGGCCAAGGGCGCGGACCTGCTGATCACGGTGGACAACGGGATATCGAGTCTCGACGGTGTCGCCGCGGCGCGCGGTGCCGGCATGCGCGTGCTGATCACGGATCACCACCTGCCAGGTGCTGCGTTGCCGGCGGCGGATGCCATCGTGAACCCGAACGTGCCGGGCGATCCGTTTCCAAGCAAATCGCTGGCGGGGGTCGGCGTGATCTTCTACGTGATGCTCGCGCTGCGCGCGGAACTGCGCGCGCGCGGCTGGTTCGCCGCACGTGGTCTTGCCGATCCCAACCTCGCCGAACTGCTCGATCTCGTCGCGCTCGGCACCGTGGCCGACGTCGTGCCGCTCGATGCGAACAACCGCCGGCTCGTCGCGCAGGGGCTCGCGCGGATCCGGGCGCGCCGTTGCCAGGCGGGCATCTCCGCACTGCTCGCCGTCGCGGGGCGCGATCCGGCGCGGGTTCTCGCCAGCGATCTCGGCTACGCGGTCGGGCCGCGACTCAACGCGGCAGGGCGGCTCGCGGACATGTCACTCGGCATCGAATGCCTGCTGTCGGACGATCCCGCGCGCTGCCGTGCGATCGCCGGCGAACTCGACGCGCTGAACCGCGAGCGTCGCACCCTGGAACGCGAGACGCGGCAGCAGGCACTGGACCAGGTCCTGGAAGCGTTGCCACCCACGGGCGAACTGCCCTACGGCATCTGCGTGTTCGATCCGGAGTGGCACCAGGGCATCGTCGGCGTCGTCGCCGGGCGCGTAAAGGATCTCTACCATCGTCCGGTGATCGCGTTCGCGCGCGCCGGCGCGGACGAGCTGAAGGGCTCGGCGCGTTCGATTCCCGGCGTACACATCCGTGACGTGCTGGACGCGGTGGCAGCCCGTCATCCCGGCCTGCTGTCGCGCTTCGGTGGCCATGCGATGGCGGCGGGGCTCTCGCTGCGCAGCGATGCACTGCCGGAGTTCACCTCGGCGTTCGACCGCGTGGTCAGGGACTGCGCGGATCCGGCGGCACTGACGGCCTGCGTGTATACCGACGGTGAACTCGCGCCGCCGGAGATGACGCTCGAACTCGCGCGCGTGCTCGCGACCGCAGCGCCGTGGGGACAGGCGTTCCCGGAACCCCTGTTCGACGGCGACTTCGAGATCCGGCAGCGCCGGGTCGTCGGCGAACAGCACCTGCGGCTGCTGCTCGGCAACGCGCACGGCGCTTACGCCGCGATCGCGTTCGGCGCCGCGGACGCGCCGTGGGCCGCGCACGCGTCACGTGTGCACGTTGCCTACCGCCTGTCCGTCAACGAATACCAGGGCCGGGAGTCGCTGCAGCTCGTGGTCGAGCACGCCGAGGCGATCGACTGACGCGGCCGGCGAGGCGCGGAGGTCCCCGCGGCGAATGTCCTGGGCGGTCGATCGACATGGCCCTTTCCCGCGCGCGCCGGCCGCCGGGTGTCGCGAATTTCCGGCCGCTTATTTAGGCTACGAAGCACCGGCCCGCAGGCCGAACGGAGAACCGCACCATGACGACTGCCCGAAGACTGCGCGAACGGCTTGCGAAAGGCCCCGTCCTCGTCGCGCCGGGCGCCTATGACGGCCTGACCGCACGGCTTGTCGAGCAGCATGGATTCGAGGCCGTGTACATGACCGGTGCCGGCACCGCGGCGGCGCTCGGCTACCCGGATTACGGTCTCGTGACGCTTACCGAGATGGCAGACAATGCCGGGCGGCTGGCACAAGCCGTGTCCATCCCGGTGATCGCGGATGCCGACACCGGCTATGGCAATGAACTGAATGTCACGCGCACGGTGCGCGCGTACGAGTCGCGCGGGGTGGCGGCGCTGCATCTCGAGGACCAGGTGATGCCGAAGCGCTGCGGGCACCTGGACGGCAAGGAAGTCCAGCCGCGCGAGCGTTACCTGTCGCTGATCCGGGCCGCGGTGGCCGCGCGGCGCAACCCGGACTTCGTGATCATCGCGCGCACCGACGCGCGCGCCGTGCTCGGGTTCGACGAGGCGATCGCGCGTGCGAACGCCGCGCTCGACGCGGGCGCGGACATGGCGTTCGTCGAAGCGCCCGGCACCCTGGAAGAAGTGGCGGAGGTGCCGCGCCGCGTGCACGGGCCTTGCCTGCTGAACGTGGTGCCGGCCGGCCGGACGCCGCTGGTCGACGCGAAGACCGCTGAAGCGATGGGTTATCGCCTCGCAATCTTCCCCGCGCAGCTGCTGTTCCCGGTGCTGGTGGCGGCCGACGCGGCACTCGCGGATCTCCGGGCGCGGGGTGCGGCGTCGCCGCCGCCGGCCGGCATCGACGTTGCCAGCCTGTTCCGGCGCCTCGGGGCGGCCGAATGGGACGCGGTGCGTGCGCGCGGGACCGATCCGGACGGGCGGTGATGCCTGCGACGTTGTTCGACAGACTCTGGGACGCGCACGTGGTGCGCGATCTCGGCGATCGTTGGGCGCTGCTGCACATCGACCGTCACCTGCTGCACGAACTTTCCGGCGGTCCGGCGCTCGGGCAGCTCGCCGCGCGGGGGTTCGTTCCGTGCAGCGCGGAATTGACGTTCGCAACCACCGACCACGTGGTGTCGAGCGCGCCCGGGCGCCGCGGCAACACCAATCCGCAAGGTGCGCGGTTCTGGCGGTCACTGCGCGAGCGCTGCGCGGCGCACGGTATCCGGTACTTCGAACTGGGCACCCGGGGGCAGGGGATCGTGCACGTGATGGGCCCGGAGCTCGGACTGTCGCTGCCTGGCACCACAATCGTCTGCGGGGATTCCCACACCTGCACGCACGGCGGGGTCGGCGCGCTCGCGTTCGGCATCGGCTCCACCGAGGTCGAGCACGTCCTGGCCACGCAGGCACTGGTGCAGCGCCGCCCGCGTTCGCTGCGGCTCACGATTGACGGCGCACTCGGGCGTGGCGTGACCGCCAAGGATGTCGTCCTGCACGCGATCGGACGGTTTGGTACGGCGGCGGCGACCGATCACGCGGTGGAGTACGCGGGATCGGCGGTGCGTGCGATGTCGATCGATGCGCGGCTGACCCTGTGCAACCTGTCGGTCGAGATGGGCGCGCAGTCCGGCTTCGTGGCGCCCGACGCGACCACGTTCGCCTACCTGGAAAGGCGTCCGTATGCGCCGGCCGGCCGCAACTTCGCGGCCGCGGTCGCCCATTGGGAAACGTTGCACAGCGACACCGGTGCCGCGTTCGACCGCGAGCTCACGCTGGGTGCCTCCGTGATCGCGCCCACCGTAACGTGGGGCACCAGCCCCGAACATGCGCTCGCGATCGATGGCGTGGTCCCGGATCCGGCAGCTGCGCCGCCCGCGCAAGCGGCGGCGTGGCATGCGGCGCTCGACTACATGGGACTGGAACCGGGCCGACCGCTCGCTGGAACGCCGGTCGATTTCGTGTTCATCGGGTCGTGCACGAATTCCCGCCTGTCGGATCTGCGCGCCGCCGCGGAGATCGTGCGCGATCGGCGGGTCGCGCCGCGCGTCACGGCCTGGGTGGTGCCGGGATCGGTCGAGGTCAAGGCGGCCGCGGAGGCCGAGGGCCTGGATCGGGTGTTTCGCGCCGCCGGGTTCGACTGGCGGGAACCGGGCTGCAGCCTGTGCGTCGCGGCCAACGGGGAGCGCGTGCCGCCGGGCGCGCGGGCAGTGTCCACGTCCAACCGCAACTTCGTCGGACGCCAGGGCCCCGGCGCACGCACGCACCTGGCGAGCCCGGCGATGGCCGCCGCCGCCGCCGTGGCGGGGGCCCTGGTCGACGTGCGGACCTTCTGAACATGGAACCGCTGATTCGTATCGAGGGTCGCGCGGTACCACTGCCGCGCGCGAACGTGGACACCGACACGATCATCCGCATCGAGCACCTGATGGACGCGGATCCCGCGAACCTGCGCGAGCACGCGTTCGCCACCCTGCGCCGGCGTGCAGACGGAACGCCCGACCCTGCCTGCCCCTTCAACCAGGACACGTACCGGGATGCGCCCATTCTGATCACCGGCGCGAACTTCGGCTGCGGCTCCTCGCGCGAGCACGCGGTGTGGGCCTTGCGCGCGATCGGGATCCGCTGCGTGTTCGCAGCGGGATTCGGCGACATCTTCCGGAACAACTGCTTTCAGAACGGTGTGCTCGCGATCACGCTGCCTGCGGCGGAGATCGCACGCCTGTTCGTCGAGGCCACCCCGCACGGCGATTTCCAGGTGGATCTCGCAGCCTGCCGCGTGTCGACGCCATCGGGACGGGAGTTCGCCTTCGAGGTGGACGCCTGGCGACGCCAGCGCCTGCTGCAGGGGCTGGACGATCTCGCGTACCTGCTGACGATGGCGCCGGAGATCGCGCGCTGGCAGGCGGAGGATCGGGTGCGACGGCCGTGGGTGTGGGCAGTATCGGCAGGACCAGGTGCGGAAGCGGCCGTCGAGGGCGCATGCCGCGTGCCGGAGAACAATCCATGACGACACCGATCGCACGCCCCGGTGCCGTGCTGCTGAACGGTGCCAGCCGCTTCAAGCTTGCCGTGTTCGGCGCCAACGTCAGTGGCGGCTGCAGCGTCACGTCGGCGGCCGGTACGATCCGGGTGGACTGGCCCGAGTCTCGCCGCCTCGCGCAGCTCGCGGACGCCGCGGGACTGGACGCGATGATCCCGGTGGCGCGCTGGCGCGGGTTCGGCGGCGAGACCAATTTCAACGACCGCTGCTTCGAAACGTTCACGTGGGCCGCCGGCGTCGCGGCGGTCACCACGCGCATCCAGGTGTTCGCGACGATGCATGTCCCCACCGTGCACCCGGTGCTCGCCGCCAAGGAAGCAGTGACCATCGATCACATCTCCGGCGGACGCTTCGGGCTGAATCTCGTGGCGGGCTGGAACGAACCGGAGATCCGGATGTTCGGTCTCGAGCAGCGTCCGCACGACGAGCGCTACGCGGTGGCCGACGAGTGGGCGACCGTGGTCAAGCGGATCTGGACCGAGGACACCTTCGACTTCGCGGGACGATTCTTCCGCCTGCCGGGTGTGCACGGTGAACCCAAGCCGCTGCAGCGACCAGGTCCGGCAATCATGAGCGCCGGGCAGAGCCCCGCGGGGACGGCGTTCGCGGCGCGGCACGCCGATCTGCAGTTCATCTTCGTGCCTGACCTTGCGCAGGCACCCGCGATCATCGCGGATCTCAAGCGGAACGCGCGCGAGCAGCACGGACGCGAAATCCGGGTGATGTCGCTCGCCAATGTCGTCTGCCGCGCCACCGAGCAGGCGGCGCGCGAGTACTACCACCATTACGTGCACGAGAAGGGCGACTGGGTTGCGGCAGCGAACCTGGTCACCGGCGCGGTGCCGAACTCGCAGAGCGCGGATTTCCGCAACGACAGGTTCATCGAAGCCGTGGTGGCCGGGTACGGTGCCATCCCGCTCATCGGCACGCCCGAACAGGTTGCCGACGCGATGCTGCAACTGGCGGATGCGGGGCTCGACGGCGTCACGTTGTCCTGGGTGGACTACGCGGAAGGAATCACCCGGTACGCGGAGGAACTGCTGCCCCGGCTGCGTGCGCGCGGATTGCGCGAGTAGGGATGCACGCCGGGCGGGTCCGCGGTATTCCTGCCGCTGGCAATTCCGGCACGGCGCCCCTATATAGGAACAGAGTTTCCGTCAGCGAGTTTCCGCAGCATCCATGGCCACCGGTTGGGCGAAAGACGGCGCCGTCCAGGAGCAGATCGACGCGAGCATCGCCGACGCGGTCCAGCGCGCGCGGGCGCAGCTCGCACAGGCGCCGGGCAGCGGGCGCACGCACTGCGAGGACTGCGAGGCGGAGATCCCCGAGGCCCGGCGGGTCGCGGTCCCCGGAGTGCGCCGCTGCGTGCAGTGCCAGGAACGCGCGGACGCCGACGCGCGGTTTCGCGACCCCATCAACCGTCGCGGCAGCAAGGACAGCCAGCTGCGCTGAACGAATCCCCGCCATGTGGTCTGGCGACAGGTTCCGCCGCACCGCGTGGTGCCGTTACAATCCCGTGATTTCCCCCACGCAGACGAGTTCTCCCGATGGAAGTCACCGGTACCCTGCAGCGAATCAAGGACCTCCAGCGCCGTTACGAGGCGCTTAGGGGGTATCTTTGACTACGATACCCGTGCCGATCGCCTGATCGAAGTCCAGCGCGAACTCGAAGCGCCAAACGTCTGGGATGACCCGGCGCGCGCGCAGGCGCTCGGCCGGGAGCGCGTGACGCTCGACCGGATCGTCGGCACCCTGCGGGACATCGGCGGCCGGATCGGCGATGCGCGTGAACTGCTCGAACTCGCCGCGGAAGAGGACGACGAGCAGGCCGCCGCGGCCGTGATCGCGGATCTCGATCGCGCGGACCGCGGACTCGCCGAGCTCGAGTTCCAGCGCATGTTCAGCGGCGAGATGGATTCGGCCAGCGCGTTCGTGGACATCCAGGCGGGCTCCGGCGGGACCGAGGCACAGGACTGGGCGGAGATGCTGCTCAGGATGTACCTGCGCTGGGGCGAAGCAAAGGGTTTCAAGTGCGAACTGATCGAATGCTCGGCGGGCGAAGTCGCCGGCATCAAGAGCGCGACGGTGCACGTGGTGGGCGACTACGCGTTCGGGTGGTTGCGCACCGAGACCGGGGTGCACCGCCTGGTGCGCAAGTCACCGTTCGACTCGGGCAATCGCCGGCACACGTCGTTCGCCGCGGTGTTCGTGTCGCCCGAGATCGACGATGACATCGAGATCGAGATCAACCAGGCGGACCTGCGCATCGACACCTACCGCGCGAGCGGTGCAGGTGGCCAGCACGTCAACAAGACGGACTCGGCGGTGCGTATCACGCACCTGCCGACCAACACGGTGGTGCAATGCCAGAACGAACGTTCGCAGCACAAGAACCGGGACCAGGCGTTCAAGCTGCTGCGCGCCAAGCTGTACGAGCTGGAAATGCTGAAGCGAAATGCCGAGAAGCAGGCAGCCGAGGATGCGAAATCCGATATCGGCTGGGGTCACCAGATCCGCTCCTACGTGCTGGACCAGTCGCGCATCAAGGACCTGCGGACCGATGTGGAGACCGGCAACACCCAGGCCGTGCTGGACGGCGCGCTCGATCCCTTCCTCGAGGCGAGCCTCAAGCAGGGCCTCTGACGGCACAACGCCGATCCCCGGCAACAATCCCGATACGCGCGGCGGCACACGCAACATGAGCGATTCACAAGACACCAGCACAGAAGCCCAGATCCTCGAACAGCGCCGCGCCAAGCTTGCCGCGCTCCGCGCGAGCGGGCAGGCGTATCCCAACGATTTCCGGCGCGACACGCTCGCGCAGGAACTGCATCACGCGTACGGCGACTCCACCGCCGAGGCATTGGACACGGCGCGGCAGCGCGTCGCGCTCGCGGGTCGCATGATGACCCGCCGGGTGATGGGCAAGGCCGCGTTCGCGAACCTGAAGGACATGTCTGGCCAGATCCAGCTGTACGTCAGGCGCGACGCGGTGGGCGAGGACGTCTACGCGGCGTTCAAACACTGGGACCTCGGCGACATCGTCGGTGTCGAGGGTGTGGTGTTCCGGACCAATGCCGGGGAACTGTCCGTACAGGTGGAGCACCTCCGGCTGCTGACCAAGTCGCTGCGCCCGCTGCCGGAGAAGTTCCACGGTCTGACCGACCAGGAGGTGCGGTACCGGCAGCGGTACCTGGACCTGATGACCAACGATGACACGCGCCGCGTGTTCCGGATCCGTTCGCAGGCCATCGAGTTCATCCGGCGCTTCCTGTGCGACCGCGGGTACCTGGAGGTCGAGACGCCGATGATGCAGGCGATCCCGGGCGGCGCGACGGCGCGGCCGTTCATCACGCATCACAATGCGCTCGACATGCCGCTCTACCTGCGGATCGCGCCGGAGCTCTACCTGAAGCGGCTCGTCGTCGGCGGCATGGAGCGGGTGTTCGAGATCAATCGCAATTTCCGCAACGAGGGATTGTCTCCGCGGCACAACCCCGAGTTCACGATGCTCGAGTTCTACGCGGCCTACGCGGATTACCGTGATCTGATCTCGCTCACGGAGCAGCTGCTGCGCGAACTGTGCCAGGCGGTGCTCGGGCGCACCGAGATCGAGTACCAGGGGCAGGTCATCGATTTCGGCAAGCCGTTCGCGCGCATGACAATGAAGGAATCCATCCTCGCGATGAACCCGGGTATTGCGCTGTACGAACTGGAAGACCTGGAGCGCGCGCGGGGGCTTGCGATGAGTCTCGACATCGGACTCACACCCGGCATGGGGCTCGGCCGCATCCTGACCGAGATTTTCGAGAAGACGGTCGAGCACCGGCTCCTGGCGCCGACCTTCATCACCGAGTACCCGGCCGAGGTCTCTCCGCTGGCCCGCCGCAGTGATCGTGATCCGTCCGTGACGGATCGCTTCGAGCTGATGATCGTCGGGCGCGAGATCGCGAACGGCTTCTCCGAGCTGAATGACCCGGAGGACCAGGCGGAGCGCTTTCGCGCGCAGGCGGCCGCGAAGGCGGGCGGCGACGACGAGGCCATGCACTACGACGAAGACTACATCACCGCGCTCGAATACGGATTGCCGCCAACCGCGGGCGAGGGAATCGGCATCGACCGGCTGGTCATGCTGCTCACCGACAGTCCGTCGATTCGCGACGTGCTGCTGTTCCCGCACATGCGCCCGCGCCAGGACTGAGCCGGCGCAGAGGCCACCACCTGGCGCGCACGCGGCAGGCCGTGCGCGCAGCCCGGCAGCGACACGCGTCGTTCACCCGTGGTTCAACCCGGATTCCGGATGCTGCGGTCCGACCGGCCAATGCGTGGGAACTTCCCCCGGGTCATCGCGTCGGGTCCCTTCCGACGCGATGACCGTATATGCTGCGTGGCTCCGACGGACCCGCGCGGCGGGAAGCCTCGCACCCGTCCGGTGTTCCTTCCATCCACTGGAGAATCAGCATGGCAAAGAATCCCGAATTCAAGTCCCTGGCAGCGGCGGTTGGCGCCACGTTTGCGGTATCACTCGCGGCAGCGCCCGTGGTCGGCGCCGCGGAGAACCCGTTTGGCGTGACGCAGTTCGAGGCTGGTTACATGGTTGCCGGCGACGAAGGCAAATGCGGCGGCGAGAAGGGCGCCGAGGGCAAATGCGGCGGTGAGAAGGGCGCCGAAGGCAAGTGCGGCGGCTGACGCGCACGGCCCGCTGCGCGAACCCGCGGCCTGCCGTCGCGTGAGCGCCATCCACGGCCAGGGTCTCGGACTCCGGCGCGCGCATCTGCGCGCGCTGGAGGACGAGTTCCCGGCGGCGATCGACTTCGTCGAGATCGCGCCGGAGAACTGGCTCGACCTGGGCGGAGCCCTCGGTCGCGCGTTGCGTGCGGTCACCGAACAGGTGCCGGTGGTATGCCACGGGCTGTCCCTGAACATCGGGGGCACGGCGGCCCTCGACGAGACCTTCCTGACGAGGCTCAAGACGTTCCTCGAAGTCCACGAGGCCCGGATCTACAGCGAACACCTGAGCTTCTGTGCAGACGACGGTCACCTGTACGAGCTGATGCCCATCCCGTTCACCCTGGACGCCGCCCGGCACGTGGCTGCGCGGGTGCGGCGCGTGCAGGACTTCCTGGGCCGCCGGATCGCGCTGGAGAATGTGTCCTATTACTGCGCGCCCGGCGCCGAGATGTCGGAGGCGGACTTCATCGGCACCGTCCTGGAGGAGGCCGATTGCGATCTCCTGCTCGACGTGAACAACGTGTACGTCAACGGCCTCAACCACGGCTACGATCCCGTGGCGTTCCTCGCGCGGATGCCGCGTGAACGCATCGTCTACGCCCACGTGGCCGGACACCACCAGGAAGCACCCGATCTCGTGATCGATACCCACGGCGCGGACGTCGTCGCGCCGGTGTGGTCGCTGCTCGAAGCTGCGTACACCCGTTTTGGCGCGATTCCGACCGTGCTCGAGCGGGACGCCAACCTGCCGCCGTTCGCGGTACTCGTGGACGAGATGACGCGCATCGGCGCCACCCAGCGTGCCGCCGCCCGCGTGGCGGCGTGAGCGTCCGCGTGGCCGGTTTCCGCGATGTGCAGGCGGTGTTCACCGCCCACGTCCGCGACCCGGCGCGGACCGCGCCTCCCGGCGACGTGGCGCCTGCCAGGATGGCGCTGTATGCAGACCTCGTGCGGCGGAATCTCGATGCGCTGCTCGCGAGCTGCTTCCCGGTGCTGCGCGCGGTATTGCCGGATGCCGCGTGGGCACGGACGGTGCGCGCGTTTCTCGCGCGGCACCGGGCCCATACGCCGCTCTTCACCCGGCTGTCCGGTGAGTTTGTCCGCTTCCTGCAGGAAGACGCGATCGCGACGGAACTGCCCCACTTCGCGCGCGAGCTCGCGCATTACGAGGCGCTGGAGCTCGAAGTCAGCTACGACACGCGCGAGATAGACGACGTCCACGTGGACACGGACGCGGATCCCTTTGAGGACGTACCGGTACTCAACCCGCTGGCACGCGCGCACGTGTACCGCTACCCGGTGCAGCGCATCTCACCCGATCACCTCCCGGATATTCCCCCGGAGAACCCGACCTACCTCGTTGTCTACCGCGACGACGAGGACAGGGTGGCGTTCGTCGAGCTGACCCCGGTGACCGCGCGGCTGGTCGAACTGATGCTGTACAACGACGCGCGCCGCCGCGGCGCCGAGCTCGTGCAGCAGATCGCGCTGGAACTCGCGCATCCGCAACCCGCCCGGCTCGCGGCCTTCGGGCGCGACATCCTGAACGACCTGTGGGAGCGGCAGCTGGTACTGGGCGCACGCATCCCCGGGAGGACATAGCGCTGAACGGTCGTGCCGGAGTCTGCGGCGGCAGCGGGGATCTGCCCGCAGCCGCCCCCGAAGCCGTCGACAACCCCGCATTGACGCATGGCTATCGCCGGTCCCCGAGGTGTCCGTGCCGCTGGGGATCCGGCATCAGCGTCGCCGCGACGAAGGCAAGCGCAAACAGCACCGCGACACCCCAGTAGTAGGTGGTCTCCTGCCCGATGTGCTTCAGGTAGAGCGCCGCGCTTTCCGCGTTGCCGCCGAACAGCGCGAGCGCGATCGCATACGGCAGCGACACGCCCAGTCCGCGGATGTGCGTGGGATAGAGCTCGGCCTTGAGTATCGCGCTGAGCGCGTAGTAGCCGGACAGCAGGAACAGCACCGCGACGCACAGCAGGTACGCCGTCAGCGGATCCTGCACGACGCGCAGCGCGTGCAGGGTCGGCACCGCGCAGAGCGCACTCGCGCCGAAGCCGGCGAGCATGGTCCGCTTGTGCCCCACCTTGTCGGCGAGCCACCCGACGAGCGGCGGGAAGAAGATCATCGTGGCGAGCACCGCGGTCATCACCTCGGCGGCGACACTCCTGCTCATCCCCGCGCTGTTGACCAGCAACTTCTGCATGTAGATGGCGTACGTGTAGAAGCCCACGGCACCACCGGCGGTCAAGGTGAAGACGATGGCCGTCTCGCGGGGATACGCCGCGAACAGCGTCAGCGCGCGCCCCCGCGACTCGGGTGCCGAGCGTTCGTGGGTGAAGTGCGACGTCTCCTCGATGTTGCGACGAATCCAGAACACGACCACGGCCAGCGCGGCGCCCAGCGCGAACGGAATGCGCCAGCCCCACGCATACAGCGCTTCCTCGCTGAGCAGGCGCTGCAGGAGCACCTGCAGGCTCATCGCTGCCAGCTGTCCCCCGATCAGCGAGATGTACAGGAAGCCGGACCAGAATCCGCGCCGTTCGCGCGTCGCCATCTCGCTGACGTACGTGGCGGACGCGCCGTACTCGCCGCCCACGGCGAGGCCCTGCATCAGCCGCGCGAGGATCAGCAAGGCCGGGGACACTGCGCCCAGCCCGGTCGGCGTCACCGCGATCAGCAGCGCGCCGCCGCACATGAGCGCCACGGAGAGGGTGAGCGCGGCGCGGCGTCCGGCCCGGTCCGCGTAGGTCCCGAACAGGAGCGCGCCGATCGGACGGACGAGAAAGCCGCCCGCGAACACGAACGCGCTGTACATCAGTTGCGCGGTCTGGTCACCGGCTGGAAAGAATGCACGTGAAAAGTACAACGCGAACGATGCGTAGGCGAACCAGTCGAACCATTCGACGAAATTGCCGGCCGAGGCGCCGAGGATGTTCTTGAGCCGACGGGAATGTTGCACGGTGCTGGTCGACTCGCGGCATCGATGACAGGCGCTGCGCGACGGTGCGGGAGGCCGCCACGCGGCAGCATCCTGGCGCCAGTCTGCGCGTGGCGCGGGTCACGCAGTGTAGCGCGATCTCCCCGGATTGCCCGTCGTGAGGCGCCTGGCCGGCGTGGCGGGCTGCGCGGCCGCGGCACGGAAATGAATAGGAACCTTCCGAATCCGGGCCCGCCACGCCGTGCGCTGGCGCCCGAACCCTTGCCAGCGTGCGCGGATTCGTGGTTAGTGTGCACCCCACACCCGATTCTCCCGGAGGCCCCTCTTCCATGACCGAAACCTTCGACGCGATCGTCATCGGCGCCGGCATCTCCGGCCTGTACGCGGTCTATCGCCTGCGCGAACGCGGCCTGTCCGTACGCGGCTTCGACGCAGCCTCGGGTGTCGGTGGCACGTGGTACTGGAACCGCTATCCCGGCGCGCGGTTCGATTCGGAGAGCTATTCGTACCAGTACTCATTCTCCAAGGCGCTGTTCGACGAATGGCAGTGGAGCGAGGCGTTCGCGGCCCAGCCCGAGATCGAGCGGTACCTCAATTTCGTGGCGGATCGGTTCGACCTGCGCCGCGAGTACGAATTCGATTCGCGCGTGGAGCAGCTGCGCTACGACGAGCACGATGGCTGCTGGGAGCTCACCATCGCCGGTGGGCGGCGGGCACGCGCGCAGTTCGTCGTGGCCGCCACCGGTTTCCTGTCTGCCCCGCAGCCGCCGGACTATGCAGGGGAAGGCGAGTTCGCCGGGCTCACGGTACATTCGGCCCGCTGGCCGAAGGAAGGGGTGGATGTCCGCGGCAAACGCGTCGGCATCATCGGCAGCGGTCCGACGGCGGTCCAGATCATCCAGACGATCGCGCCCGATGCGGGCCACCTGACCGTGTTCCAGCGCACGGCCAACTGGTGCACGCCGCTGCGCAACCGCCGCCTGACGCCCGACGAGCAGCGCGAACTCGCATCCAAGGCTGATGAAATTGTCGCACTGTGCAAACGCACGTTCGCCGGATTCATCCACGATATGGATCCGCATGCCAGCACCGATGAGCCTTCGAAGGAAGCGCGCTTCGCGAAGTACCAGGAACTCTATGACCGCGGTGGATTCGCCCTGTGGTTCGCGAACTACAACGACATGTTCACCAACCGCGCGTTTGCGGAGGAAGTGAGCGAGTTCCTCGCGGCCAAGATCCGCCAGCGCGTGAAGGATCCGGTGGTCGCGGAGAAGCTGATTCCGAAAAACCATCCGTTCGGGACCAAGCGTCCGCCGGGCGAGACGAACTACTACGAGACCTTCAACCGGGACAACGTGGAACTCGTGGACCTGCGCGCCACGCCGGTCACCCGCATCACGCCACGCGGCGTGGACACCACCGCGCAGGCCTATGATCTCGACGTTCTCATCTACGGCACGGGCTTCCAGAGTCTCACCGGCGCGCTGCTGCGGATGGACATCCGGGGGGAGAAAGGGCTGACGTTGCGCGAGAAGTGGTCTGACGGTCCGCGGACGAACATGGGCGTTCAGATCGCGGGTTTCCCCAATTTCTTCGTCACCAGCGGACCGCACCATCCCGCGGTGTTCTGCAACGCGACGCGCTGCGCGGAGACGGCGGTGGAGTGGATCGTCGACTGTATCGACCACGTGCGCAGCGGAGGACATCGATCGATCCAGCCGACGTTGGACGCGGAAGGCGCGTGGACGCAGTTCTGCTACGACTCAGTCAAGGGGCTCATCATCGACGACATGCGCGACTCCTGGTTCTTCGGCAACAACAACCCGGAGAACAAGGCGGAGAAGCGTTTCCTGCTGTGGGCGGGCAGCGTGCCGTCGTTCCACGACACCTTCGCCGAGGTGACCGCGAGTGGTTACCGGGGATTCGAAATCCGCTGAGTGACGGGTCGCTCGCCGGGCAGCGGCCGCCGGGACGCGGACGCGTGATGCGATCGCCGCCCGGCGCGCGAATCAGGCCGCCCCGCGCGCGGGATCCTTCAGGACCATGATCTTCTGCCACGCGTCGCGCCCGCGTTCGCGGAGGTCGGCGAGCTTTTCCGCCGAGAAATCCGCTGCCACGCCTTCCTGGTAGGACCGGCGGGCGCGCACCCGTCTATACCAGTCAGCGACATTGGGACGGGATTCGTACCAGGCCTCCCATCCGAACTGGTGGAGCGTCTGGAAGTACGGCGCAACGGAGGCGTCGGCCAGCGAGAACGCATCCCCCGCGATCCAGGGCTGGGTGGCGAGCAGCAACTCCAGGTCGGCGATGGTCTGCTCGTATACCTGCACGCCGTCCGCGACATCCGGCGCGTCGTAACCCATTCGCAGCAGGCGGCGCTGACGTTCGCGCCGCGGTTTCTCCGGCACCTGGTCCAGCAGCCGATCCTGTTCGACGGCGGGAAGCAGCCGAAGCTTGTCCGCCATCACCAGTGGCCACTGCAGCGCGCCGCAGGACGGATGCAGCTTGTTGTCCACGTGCTTCATCCACAGGCGCATCGCGGCGACGGCCACCGGGGATGCGGGACGCAGCGGGGGCGTGGGGAAGCGATCCTCGAGGTACTCGCAGATGATCGACGACTCGATGATGGGATGCCCGTCATCCACCAGGGTCGGCACGACGCCGAGGGGATTGAGCTTCAGGTAGTCCG
Organism: Gammaproteobacteria bacterium; assembly: GCA_050247235.1. Classification (GTDB taxonomy): domain Bacteria; phylum Pseudomonadota; class Gammaproteobacteria; genus CAIKBL01. The sequence continues at coordinate 105,843 of JBFWUN010000001.1, read as the reverse complement.
CCGACAGGTTGGCCTTGCCGGCGAGGTCGACGTGCCGTGCTTCCCACGTGAGCGATTTTTCGCTGAGCACGATGCGGACCTTCTGTGCGCAGGGGGACATCGGGTGCGTGTACAGCGCGAGCGGCATACGGCCTCCAGTTCACTCGAACGATTGCGGATGGCGTCCAGCGTAGCGCGACCGTGCGGCGGTCGGAACGTGCAGTCCTGCAGATCGCTCCGGCGACAGTGCAGGGATTGGGGATGTCCATGACACCCGTGTGCCGATCAGGTGACCCTCCCAAAAGGCGGGTGCCCGTCGCGCGGAGGGACGCTACGCTGCCCTGCCTGGATCTCAGGGGGATGCACATGTTCGTCAGGAATGCCTGGTACAACGCCGGTTGGGACTACATGTTCACGCAGGGTCAGCGCAAGGGCGCCGGCCAGGCACGAGGCGCCCTGGTCGCGCGCAGGATTGCCGGCGAGCGCCTGGTGCTGTACCGCACGCCGGCGGGCAGGATCGTGGCGCTCGAAGACCGCTGTGTGCACCGGCAGGCCGCGCTGTCGCTCGGCCAGAAGGAAGGCGAGCACGTGCGCTGCCTCTACCATGGCTTGCGCTTCGGGCCCGATGGCCGGTGCAACGAGATCCCCGGACAGCAGGTGATTCCCCCGCGTGCGTGCGTGCGGGCATTCCCGGTCATCGAGCAGGACAACTGGGTATGGGTGTGGATGGGCGACATCGACAAGGCTGATCCGGCGCTCATCCCGCACGCGATCGGTCCAGGCGACCCGGGCTGGAACGTCAAGACGTCGCACATGGAGGTGCAGGCCAGCTACCGCCTCGAGATCGCGAACCTCGCCGACCTCACGCATCTCGCGTGGGTGCACCGGGATACGCTGGGTGCCCATGACGCGCTGACCCGCGCGCGCTACACCGCCATCAGGCCGCGCTTCACGGTGCAGGGGCACGCGCTGCACACGTACTACGTCGTGCGTGGCGTGCCGATCAGTTCCTTTCTCCAGCACCTGTTTCCCGACGATGCCCGCTTCGACCTCGAGTTCGATATCACGCACACGCTGCCGTGCACCTGGGTCCTGCATTTCCGGGTGTACACGCCCGACGGCGGAGACGACGGCCCGCCGGCGGGCTCGCTCGTCGCCGACACCTGGACGTGCCAGGCCGTGACGCCGAGAGACGCGGATACCGTGGACTACTACTACTCCTGGGGAGCCTCCCGGCAAAGCGAGTTTTCGGGACTGTCGGAACTGCTGCGCGACAACCTCGACGACGCCTTCACCGAAGATCGCCACGTGCTCGAGGCGCAATACGTGCGGTACCGGGAGAAGCCGGACTTCCAGACGATCGACATCGTGCACGACGCGGGTCCGCGCCGCATGCTGTGGATCCTGGACAAGGCACTCGACGCGGAAGCGGAGCGCGCGGCCACGTCGTAACCGGCTGTCGCCAGCAGGCGCGGTGACTTCATCGGATCCAGTGGTTCTCGCGGGCGCGGCGAATGGCGTCCGGGCGCCGCCTGACTGCCAGTTTCTCGAAGATCCGCTGCCAGTACCATTTCACGGTGCTCTGGGCCAGGAAGGTGGCCTGCGCGATGTCGGCGTTCTGCATCCCCCGCGCACCGAGTTCCAGGATCTGGATCTCGCGCGTCGTGAGGACGTCCTGCGCGTCCGGATGCGCGGAGTCCGGGATGCCGGGCACCGAAGTACTGTCATCGGGATTCTCGAACGCCCGACGCACGAGTGTCGCGTGCGTGTTCGCCGGCGGGTGGGCGCATTGTTCAGCGATTTCGGCGACGAGCGCCGCGACTTCGGGGCCTTCGTCAACGAACGTGCGGATGAAGCCGCCGGGCGCGGCGAGCGCCAGCGCATCGGTCAGCGTGCGCAGCGCGCTTCGGCGGTCGCCCGCCGCGAGCAGCACGCGGGTGAGCAGCGCACCGCAACGGGTCGCCGCGCGGTGGCAGCGTCGATCGCGCGTGAAAGTCAGCCAGCTGCGCAGCAGGGGTATGGCGTCGCGCGGCTGCCCTGACGCGAGCGATGCGCGCGCGGACGTCAGCGCCACGAGCAACTCGGTCATCGTCACACCGTCGCGCGGCGCACTCGCGGCGGCAGTGCCGACAGCTGGCGACCCGATGCGCCGCGCGGGCCACGTGTCACCCGCACGCCCCGACTCCTCCCCGACCAGCCACGCCTGTTCGTGCCGCAGCGCCGCTTCCATGCGCGTGAACGCGTACTGCGCCGCGAGCCACAGCCCCTCGCGGACCAGTTCGGCGGCCTCGTCCAGGCGGCCTCGCCGCGCGTGCAGCCGGCCGCGGGTCGCGTACCCGGCGATGAGGTTGTCCACGAAGCCGAGACGGGTGCCGATGTCGCGTTGCGCGAGCACCTCTTCGCAGCGGAGCAGCTGGTTGCGTTCGTAATGCAGTTCGCCGGACATCAGGGCCGGCATGTTGTACAGCGCCGAGTGCTCGCCCTGGAGTTCCACTGCGACCTGCAGCGCGCGCTCGTACGCATCGTGGGCGAGATCGAGATCGCCGCGCTCGAACAACACGTTGCCCACCACGCACTGGTGAAAGACCAGTCCGTAGCGCGCACCGCCTTCGACATACCGTGCGTGCAGCATCCGCGCGGAGGTCAAGGTGCCTTCGCACTGGAACATCACGCGCTGCGCGGCCATGATCGCCGTGCCGGTGGAAGCCGCCATAAACGCATCCTGTGACGTGTCGCGCGCCAGCCAGTCGCGGGCCCGGCGGGCGCCCTCGTGCATGTCGTCGGACAGGACGGACAGCATCATGTCGCGATGTGCGAGGCGGGATTCGAGCAGCGCCCGTTCCCGCGCCGACACGCCGCCGAGTGACGTGCCATCCTCGAGGACCGCACGCACGTGCGCGAGCGCGATTCGCGCGTCGGCGAAGTTCCAGGACAGCTGGCTGTACCAGGCGCGTTCCAGCTGCAGGTGCGGCAAACGCGCCAGCACCGCGTGCGGCAGCCGGGCCGACAACGCCATCAGGGTCCCGGTCTGCCCGGCGGCGAACAGGTCGCCCGAGGCGCGATCCAGCAGGCGACCCGCGCGATCATCGTCGCCTGCCTTGAACGCGTGCTCGATGGCTTCAACCATGAATCCATGGTCAGCCAGCCATGCGGACGCGCGCAGGTGACAGTTGCGGATGCGGTCAGGGTAGCGATCGGCGCAGCGCCGGCGCAGGAAGTCCGCGAACAACGGGTGGTAGCGGAACCACTTTCGCTCCGGGTCGATCGAAAACAGGAACAGGTTCCGCTGCTCCAGCACTTCGATCATCGCACGCCCGTCCGTTGCGCCGGTGACGGCGTTGCACAGGCTCCAGTTGAGGCGCTCGAGCAGCGCGCTCACCGTCATGAACTCCTGGAGATCCACCGGCTGCTGGCGCAGGACCTCGTCGCCGAGAAAGTCGCCGATGGTGCTGTTCTCCCCGGAGAAGCGATCGAGAAAGCGGTCGACATCCGCCACGTCCCGCAGTGCGATGCTCGCCATCTGCAGGCTGGCCGCCCAGCCCTCGGTGACGTCGCGTAGCCGGGTGACCTGCGCCGCGCTCAGCGGAGCGCCGCGCACGCGGGCGACGAACTCGCCGACCTCCGGCTCGGAGAAAGTCAGGTCCGCGACCTCGATCTCCTCGACGAGACCCAGTGCGCGCAGTCGCGCGAGCGGCAGGTCGTTGTGAGTCCGGCTTGCGACCAGGAGCCTGAGCTGCTGCGCCGGCGAGAGCAGCAGCGCATTGACCAGCGCCTTGATCTCCGGGTCCGAGACGAGGTGGTAGTCGTCCAGCAGCAGGAACAAGTCGTCCCGGAGCAGCGCCAGTTCGTTCAGGATCGTCGTGCGCAGGGCTTCGGGAGCCGGCGACACTTCCGCGCCGATCCACGCGTTCGCCGGCTGTCCCAGCGAGACCCCGCAATGTGAGATGGCGCGCGCGAGGTATGCCGCGAAGCGTGAAAGATCCTTGTCGCCCTCGTCCAGGCTCACCCATGCCGCGTGAAGCCCGGAGCCGATAAGTTGTTCATGTGCCTGGACCAGGACGCTGGTCTTGCCGTAGCCCGCGGGCGCGCAGATGAACATCAGGCGCGTGTCCCGCAAGTGCGCAAAGCGCGCGGAGAGACCGGGGCGGTGGACGAGCGCTCCACGTTTCCGCGGAGGCATCAGCTTGGTGTCGAGAAGGGCGGTCACGGATCCCCGCGTGCCGCACGTGGCGCCGATGGACGAGCGCGGATCGCCGCCCGGGAAGCGTGGCGTTGCGGACTACGGACCGACATCGATCCCTTCACGGGCGATGACCCGCAGCACCGCGGGACGTGCGCGCACCAGGTCCATGATCCGCGCGAACCGTGGGCAGCGTGTGCGGAGGTCGAGTCCGACCTTGTTGCCCCACCGGTAGAACACCAGCAGGTACGCATCCAGGATCGTGTAGCTGTCGCCGAGCGCGTACCCGCGATCCGGAAGACGGGACTCGAGATCGTCATAAGCCGAAGCGACGAACTCGCGCGCACGGGATTCGATCGCGGCGGCGCCGGCCGGATCCGCCGTGAAGCGTTCGGGCCGCAGGATCGCGCGGATCCCGGTCTGGTGGACAGTGGACCCCAGCCAGCTCATCCATTCGAGCAGACGGGCGAACTGTTCGGGATCCGGGTCCAGGAGGCGTGGCTCGGGGTGGCGCTGCGCGAGAAACACCAGGATGGCGAGCGCCTCGGTCAGTATGCGGGGCTCGCCGGGTCCCAGGATCTCCAGGGCCGGCACGCGCCCCCGCGGATTGACCGCGAGGTACTCGGGTGAACGGTTGGCACCGTCGGCGATGACGATACGAACCGGCTCGAATGGCACGCCCAGTTCCTCGAGCACGACATGCGGTGCCAGCGAACACGCGCCGGGCGAATGATAAAGCCTGTACTGCAGTGACATGAGGTCCTCTCCTGAAAGCGCCGGTCGTGGCGGGCAGGCCCATCGTACGCCGTACCGCGGTAGTGACGCAGGCCCGGACCGGCCGCGGCGTTCCCGGTGCCACCCGTCGCCGGGCACGGGGCCGCGCCAGCGAGACCTCGCGTGATCAGACGCACGCCTACACCCGGGAGGTTACACCACCGTGTCGTACCGATCGTGGTGCCGCACCCACCCCATCGTGAACTCCAGCGCCTCTTCGTCACGCCCCTTCGGCAGCAGGTCGAGATAGTTGTAGGTCCCGATCAGGAGGTCGAGCCCGCGTGCGTAGCACGAGTACGTGTGGAACACGCGGCCGTCGGTGTCGCGGAAGAACACGCTGGCGGCCGGCAGTTCGGTGATCTGGCCGTCACGCGGACCGTAATTGTAGGTGCACCGGCCGGCCGCAAGCTCATCCGGTCGGAACGAGGCATCCAGATCGAAGTTGAAGTCGGTGCCGTGCGCCGACACCCACGGAAAGCGCCACCCCATCCGCCGCTTGAACGTTTCGATCTCCGTCAACGGCGCGTGCGAGACGGCAGTGAAGCTGACATCCCGCTGCACGAGGTGCGGCAGCATGCCGTCGAAGTGATCGGCGAGGTACGAGCAGCTCTTGCAGCCCTCGGCCCAGCCGGGTCCGAGCATGAAGTGGTACACGAAGAGCTGGCTGCGGCGACCAAAGAGCTCGGCCAGGGAACGCGGACCCTGCGGGGTATCGAACGCGTACGGCTTGGTCACTTCCTCCCACGGAAGTTCGCGGCGCCGCTGCGCCAGCAGGTCACGTGCACGGGAGAAGGCTTTCTCTTCCTCGAGCAGTGCGCGGCGCGCAGTCAGCCAGTCGGCATGATTCACGATGCGGTGGGTGGTCATGGGCAGCTCCTCTCGTGTGTTCGTCAGATTGGGAACTCGGGGGATTCAGTGTGCGCGCTGTGACGCCGGGCCTGCGAACGTATCCGCGAGCGCGTCGAGGATCCTCGTCCAGCCGCCGCGGTGGCGATCGCGCGCGGTTTCATCGGCGAAGCGCTCGTGCGTGAGCGTGAGCCGGGTGCCGCCGCCGTCGGGGGCCAGCGTCACGCGTACGCGCGACACGCGCGTCGGGGTCGAGCGCCACGCCCACGTGAACACCAGCCGGCGGTCGGGTTCGATCTCCTCGTACTCGCCCCCCACATCGTGCTCCGCGCCGTCGGCGCCGCGAATCACGATGCGATAGCGCCCGCCGACCCGCAGGTCGATCTCGGCCCGGACGGCATCCGCGCCGTCGGCCGGCACGGGCTGCCACCAGCGCGCGATCAGCCGCGGTTCTGTCCACGCCGCGAAGACCCGCGCGGGCGGCGCGTCGATCCGGCGCGTGAGGGTGAGGCTGGGGTTGTCGGTGTCCACGATTCCTCCTCGAGCAGGTCGGTCAGGCGATCGAGCCGGGCGGTCCAGAACGCGCGCTGGGCCTCGAGCCAAGCCTCGGCTTCGGCGAGGCCTTCCGGCCGCAGCCGGCAGGAGACCACCCGTCCCTGCTTGCGTTGTTCGACGAGACCCGCGAGCGTGAGCACTTTCAGGTGCTTCATGACACCAGGCAGCGACAGCGCGAACGGGCGCGACAGCGCGCTGACCGTGACTTCGACCTCCGCGCCGAGCCGCGCCAGCAGTGCGCGTCGCGTGGGATCCGCGAGGGCCGCGAACGTGCGATCGAGCGGGGTCGTCTTAAAGTTAACCATGTGGTGAAGTATTGTCGCCTGCCCGACCTGCCGTCAAGGCGCGCGGAGGTGAGATTCGCTAACCTGCGGATACCGGCGGGGGGCGCGCGGCGTGCCGACCGCACGGCCGGGAAGATGTGAACGACCCGGCAGCCCGCAGTCACGATCCAAGGGGGACACATGTCCGGCAACCACCGACATCACTGGCTGACGATGCATCGTGTGCGTTACGCACGCCCGGTCGACCAGGCAGACATGCTGCTCGGCGGGCCCGCGACGGCGGAGTGCTGGCGCGTGGGTCGAGATGCGAGGCTGGCGACGGACGGACTGCCGGTGTCGGCCAGCGAACACTGGGGCGCGTTCGGCATCTACGAAGACCGCGCGGCAGCCGAAACAGTACTCACCAGTCCCACCGCGCATCTTCCGTTTCTCGAAGACGCGACCGAGGCGTGGCATGCACTGTTGCTGCCATTCTCGCACCGCGGCGAAGTGAACTGGCGCGGGCGCGTGGAAATCTCGGCGGCAATTCGCGTGGGAAAGGATCCCGGCGGTCCGCTGGCAGTGCTCACCACGGCCGGCCATGACCTGTCGATTGCGGGAGCGATGCCGCGCCTGGTCGAATTCGTGCGGAGGACCTACGCGATCAGAAGCCACTTCGAAGGATTGCCGGGCAACCTGCGCTCCGCGCTGATGACACCCGGAGACGCATGTGACGGGACGACGTTCACGCTGTGGCAGGAAGATGCCGCGATGCTGCGTGCGGCGTACGCCGGCGGTCTGCACGCGGAGACATTGGCGCAGCATCGCGAGCGGTCGATGCTCGATCGCGCGTCCTTCACCCGCGCCCGCGTGGTTGCGAGCCGCGGCACGTGGGGCGGGTGCGATCCTGTGCGTGAACTCGTCGAGGCGTCGCGTGGTTGACGCTCAGCCGTCCCGGCGCGCCGCCACCCGCATCCGCAACGCGTTCAGCCGGATGAAGCCACCGGCGTCCGCCTGGTTGTAGGTGCCGGCGTCGTCCTCGAACGTCGCGAGCGTGGTGTTGAACAGGCTGTCGCGTTCGGACTGGCGACCCACCACGGTGACGTTGCCCTTGTAGAGCTTCACGCGCACGGTGCCGTTCACACGTGCCTGGGAGTCATCGATCATGGACTGCAGCATCAGGCGTTCCGGGCTCCACCAGTACCCGTTGTAGACCAGCGAGGCATAGCGCGGCATCAGTTCGTCCTTGAGGTGCGCCACTTCGCGGTCCAGCGTGATCGACTCGATCGCGCGGTGTGCGCGCAGCAGGATGGTGCCGCCGGGTGTTTCGTAGCAGCCGCGCGACTTCATGCCGACGTAGCGATTCTCGACGAGGTCGAGCCGTCCGATGCCGTTCGCGCCGCCAATCTCGTTCAGCCGCGCGAGCAGCGCCGCGGGGGACAGGCGCTGGCCGTCGAGCGCAACGGGATCGCCGCGTTCGAATGCGAGGTCGAGCTGGGTGGCGCGATCCGGCGCAGCCTCGGGAGAAACCGTCCAGCGCCACATCGATTCCTCGGCCGGCGTCCACGGGTCCTCGAGCACCCCTCCTTCGTAGGAGATGTGCAGGAGATTCGCATCCATCGAGTAGGGGGACTTCGTGCCGCTCTTGTACTCGATGGGAATGCCGTGCTTCTCGGCGTACGCGAGCAGCGTCTCGCGCGAAGTGAGATTCCACTCGCGCCATGGCGCGATGACGCGAATCTCCGGCTGCAGCGCGTACGCGCCGAGTTCGAACCGGACCTGGTCGTTGCCCTTGCCGGTGGCCCCGTGGGAGATCGCGTCGGCACCGGTCATGCGCGCGATCTCGACGAGACGCTTCGCGATCAGCGGGCGCGCGATCGACGTGCCAAGCAGGTACTCGCCTTCGTAGATCGTGTTCGCGCGGAACATCGGGAACACGAAGTCGCGTACGAATTCCTCGCGCAGGTCATCGATGAAGATCTCCTTGACGCCCAGCAGTTCGGCCTTGCGGCGGGCGGGTTCCAGTTCTTCACCCTGGCCGATGTCGGCCGTGAACGTCACGATCTCGCAGTCGTAGGTCTCTTGCAGCCACTTGAGAATCACGGAGGTATCCAGCCCGCCGGAATAGGCGAGCACCACTTTCTTGACGGACGACTTGGACATGGCGGCGGATTTCGCAGGGAATTGCAGGGAGGCGCATTGTGCCCGCGGTCCCCTGTCGCGTCCAGAAGCCGCCTTCAGGCGGGCTGCGCACCCGCGGCGAGCAGCAGTTCGCGGAGGATTCGCCGGTGACAACGGGTTTCGTCCGCGCAGTAGCAGCCGACCGAGAATGCCGCGTGGTGCGACAACGCGGCGAGCAGCTCGAGGGTGCGCCGGTGTTCGGGCGACGTCATTTCGCGCCGGTACGCACGCTCGAAGCCATGCCATCCCGTGTCGCCGGCGCCGCGGAATGCACGCAGGGTCTGCGCGCTCGGCGCCAGATTCGGATACCAGAGATCGAACCAGTCTTCGCGCGCGCGGGCTTCCTTCGGCACGCCGCGCGGCGGGAATCGCACGGTGCCGATGCGCAGACCTTCCCCGACGCGGCGTGGCGTTCCGAGACGCACTACGAAGAACGGCATATGGCATCCCTGGAGAGCGGACTGGTGGCGTGATCCTATCCGGTTGCGGTCAGTGTTGCCGGCGGCAATTGCGCCAGGGCGGCGGGACGCGCGTGGCGTTGTGCAGCCAGGACTGCGGCGGCGCGTCGTGGAGAATTGCGCTCACGCCGCGTCTGCAGCCTCTGCCGGCGAACGTGGTGGCGCGGACGGTGCCGGCGCCTGCAATACCGCCACCAGCTGTTCGCGGGTGAACGGCTTGGCGAGAAAGTCATCCATGCCGGCCTCCAGGCAGCGCGCGCGATCCTCGGCGAACGCGTTGGCCGTCAGCGCGACGATACGGGTACGCTCGCGTGCCTCGTCCTCCTCGCGCGTGCGCAGGCGGCGGGTCGCTTCGAAGCCGTCCAGCACCGGCATCTGGCAGTCCATCAGCACGAGGTCGTAGGACCCGCGCGCCCAGCAGGCAAGCGCTTCCGCGCCGTCCGCGGCAGTGTCGACGATGCACCCGGTTTCCTCCAGCATCGCGAGCGCCACCAGCTGATTGACCTGGTTGTCCTCCACCAGCAGCACGCGCATCGCCGTGCGGCCCGCCCGCGGGCGCGTGGCGTCAGGCGATGGCCCGGCGGCGGCGCGGTTCGCCAGCAGTTCCACGAGCGCGCGGCTGCGCACCGGCTCACTCAGGATGGCCACCGCATCGAACGCGGGCTGCGCGGAGTCGTCGAGCGTGCGCACGTAGATCCGGGGAATCTCCGGCCAGGCCGCGAGCACCTCGCGTGACGCCGGATCCGCGACGGCGCGCGCGGTGACGAGCAGGCGATCCGGCGCGGGTGAAGCCCCGGGGCAGGGCTCGATGACCTGGGCGCCGACGGCGAGCGCGGTCGCGCTGAGCGCACGCCGCGCGGGCACCGAGGCATCCACCACCGCCAGTCGCCACGGCGCGTCCAGCCGCGGAACGTCGTCGGTCGTCGCGTCGATGTCCAGCAGCAGCGTGAACGAGAAGCAGGCTCCCTGCCCGGGCAAGCTGGAGACCTCGATCCGGCTGCCCATCAGCCGTACCAGGTCGCCGCTGATCGTGAGGCCGAGTCCGGTACCGCCGTAGAGACGCGTGGTCGAGTCGTCCGCCTGGCGAAACGCCTGGAACAGCTGCGCCGCCTGCCCGGGGTCGATCCCGATGCCGGTGTCACGAACATGGAAGCGGAGTTCGGTGCGCCGCGAACTGCTGGTCTCGAGCCGCTCGATTTCGAGGCTGACGTCGCCGCGCGCAGTGAATTTCACGGCGTTGCTCAACAGGTTGGACAGTACCTGGCGCAGGCGCGATACATCGCCGATCACTTTCAGCGGGGCGTCCGGGGAAACGTACGCGGACATCACCAGGCCCTTGGCATGCGCGGCCGGCGCGTGGGTCTCCGCCACCGTCTCCACCAGCTCGCGCAGTACGAACGGCGCGCGCTCGAGCGTCAGGCGCCCGGCTTCGAGCTTGGAGAAGTCCAGCACATCGTTGACCAGCACCATCAGGTGCCGACCGCTCTGGTGAAAGATGTCGACGAAGTTCCGCTGCGCCGGCGTGAGCGCGCTCCGCTGCAGGAGCTCCGCGGCGCCGAGCATGCCGTTCAGCGGGGTTCGGATCTCGTGACTCATCGTCGCGAGGAAGCGCGACTTCGCGTCCACCGCGCTCCGCGCAAGCCGGTTGGCTTCCTGCAGCGCGGCGTTCGTCTCGGAGAGCTTGCGGAGACTGCGAAAGCGCAGGCGATCGATGATTGCCAGCGTCAGCAGGATCGTCACGAAGAAGCCGACGCGCGACGTCAGCGACAGCAGCGCCGGGTCCGTGCCGAGATTGCCCGGCAGTGCCACGCCGTGCCGGGTCAGCAGGTGGATTCCGACCTGCAGCGCGACGGCCGCGGCGAACGCGATGGCGCCCGCGCGATAGAGCGCCGCGTTGATGAACGTGTAGGCGGGCACGGCCAGCCACCAGATCGTCGGTCCCGCGCCGCCCTCGCGCCAGACCAGGTAACCGATCACCGCGAACATCGCGCCGACCAGCAGGTACAGCGCCGGTACCAGGGCGCCAGTGCGCCGACAGAACCACATGTTCAGTACCGTGGCAGGCACCAGCAGGCTCATCACGAGTGCATCCAGGGGGCGCTCGTAGAGCGCGAAGAACCCCGCGTAGAACGCCAGCGTGACGAGTGTCGCCAGGCTCGCGACCGTGAACACCAGGGCGCGCGTCTCGCCGAGCGGGTCGATGGGCACGGCGCGGCCGGTCACCAGGCGGATCAGCCGGGCGACGACGGCGGGCGCGGTCAGGGAGGATTCCAGCACTGGAAACGGTGATCCCGGGGGGCGATACCTGCGTTATCGGTCCCGCGGGTGCGGGACTGAACCGCCGTCAGCCGGCGCGCGGCTCAGGGCTCCGCGAGCGCAGAGTCGAGACAGGCGCCGAATGCGGCCGGGTTCTCGGCGTGCGGCCAGTGGCCGGCGTCCGGCACCGTGTGGACCGTCAGTTGCGGGAAGTGCGACCGGCTCGCGGCGATGCCGGCCGCACCGACCCGGTCCGAACGTGCGCCCCGGATGAAGTGTACCGGCCCGTCGAAGCGGGCGGTCGGCGCCACGGGCAGCGCTCCGATGAGCGCCGGCATCGCCGCGCGCAGCACTGGCAGGTTCAACCGCCAGTGGAAGCCGGCCGCGTCCAGTACCAGGTTCTGCAGCAGGAACAGCCGGATGTCACGTTCCGGCACGGCCGCGGCGAGCTGCGTGTCCGCGTCCTGCCGGCGCCGCAACGTCGCGAGCGGCAGCGCGAGCATCGCGTCGATAATCGGCGTGTGCGCGTCCGCGTAGGCCGTGGGAGCGATGTCGACGATGACGAGCTTCGAGAACCGGTCGGGTGCAGTCAGCGCGCAGGTCATCGCGACCTTGCCTCCCATGCTGTGCCCGAGCAGAACGACGTCGCGCAGCGCGTGTTCGGCGCACAGGTCCAGTATGTCCTGCGCGAGCGTGGTGTAGTCGTGCGGTTCCGCGTGGGACGAGCGACCGTGGTTGCGCTGGTCCACCGCGAGCACGTGGTAGCGTTCCGCGAGCCGGCGCGCATGGTTCTGCCAGTTGCGCGCACTGCCGAACAGGCCGTGGAGGATCAGCAGCGGCGGGCCTGCACCGGCTTCGTCGCAGGCCAGCGTGACCGCGCTCATGCACGCAGATGTGGCGGCAGGCGCGCGGGATCGAAGACTTCGCGCGGCCAGATCCCGAGCAGCGCCAGGTCCTCTTCGATACCGTCCATCATGGGCAGATCACGATGCGTGACCGCGTCGGCCCAGCGGAACTCGGTGTGTTCGAAGTTCAATACGATCTCGCCCCCCAGCCAGCGCAGGTGGAAGAGGTGGATCTCGTAGACGCCGCCGTAGAACGAATCCCGGATCGGAGCGAGCGCGCGGATTTCCGCCACGCGCACGTGCGGGCCAATCTCCTCCGCAAGCTCGCGAGTCGCGCATTCGCGCGGGGTCTCGCCGTCCTCGATGTGGCCCGCCGGAAAGCCCCACAGGCCGGGTCCGAGTGGACGATCACCGGCGCGTTTCAGGAACAGCACGCGGCGGGCGTCGTCCTCGATCACGCAAATCGCGAAGCGCGCCTTGATCGGCGCAGCCGGTCGCGTGGACGTCGCCTGTTCCGCTTCCGCACCGCTCAAAGCAGCAGCTGGCGGATGTCGCCGAGCAGGCCGGCGAGTGCGCGGGTGAACTCGGCGGCCGCCACTCCGTCGATCACCCGGTGGTCATAGGACAGCGAGAGCGGCAGCATCAGCCGCGGAACAAACGTGCCGTCGCGGTATACCGGTTTCATCGCAGCCGGAGAGATGCCCAGGATTGCCACCTCGGGCGGATTGATGATCGGCGTGAAGCCAGTGCCGCTCACGCCGCCCAGGCTCGTGATCGTGAAGCAGCCACCCTGCATCTCGGCAGGAGTGAGCTTCCCGTCCCGGGCCTTCAGGCTCAGTTCGCGCAGTTCCTGCGCGAGCGCGTACACGCCCTTGGTGTCGACATTGCGGATGACCGGTACCAGCAGTCCGCGTGAGGTGTTCACCGCCACTCCGACGTGACAGTACTGCTTGTAGACGAGGGATTCGCCGTCCGGTGTCAGTGACGTGTTGAAATCCGGGTAGCGCTGCAGCACCGCGGTCACCGCCTTCAGCAGGAAGGCGACGAGCGTAAGCTTGACCCCGCGCTGCTCGGACTCCGCGAGCTGCGCCTTGCGGAAGGCTTCGAGTTCGGTGATGTCGGCGTCGTCGAACTGGGTCACGTGCGGGATCGTCACCCACGCGCGATGCAGGTTCTGGCCGGTCAGGCGCCGGATCTTCGACAGCGGTCGCGTGTCCACGGCGCCGAAACGGCTGAAGTCAATCGCGGGGACCGGGGTCAATGCCAGGCTGCCGGCCGCGGGCGCCGACTTGCGCTGCATCACCGCTTTCACATGCGCGGCAACATCCTCTTTGACGATGCGACCCTTGCGTCCTGATCCCTTGACCTCGGCGAGATCGACCCCGAGCTCACGCGCGAAGCGACGCATTGCCGGGCTTGCGTATACGTGCGCGCCGGTGCGCAGCAGCGCCGCGCTCGCCGGTGGTGCGATCGTGCGCGGGCCCGGATCGGGCGAGACGAACCCGTACGCGTTGGGCGCGACGGCCGGTCGCGCGGGTGCCGCGGCCGCCGGCGCCGGTTCCTCGGGCACGGGCACGCCCGCCGAGGCGGGAACCGCGGCCGGAGATGACGCCGCGACCGGCTCGCCCAGCGGCTCGATCGCGACAATCGGATGACCCTCCGACACCTTGTCGCCGACCTTCACGAGCACTGCGAGTACGCGCCCCGGACCCGGCGATGGAATGTCCATCGTCGCCTTCTCGCTCTCGAGCGTGATGAGCGGCGTCTCCGCGCCGACCACGTCACCGATCTTCACGAGCACGTCGATCACGTCCACCTGCTCGAAATCTCCGATGTCGGGCACCCGCACTTCTGCCGGCGCGGCGGGTGCGGGGGCGGCGGCAGGCGCCTCGGCGCGGGTGTCCGGCGCTCGCGATGGTGCAGCGGGCGGTGGTGGTGGTGGCGTCGCAGGGCGTTCGGCGGGCGTTGCCGCGGCAGGCGCCGGTGCCGCTGCCTCCTCGAGCGGTGCGAGCGTCAGGATCAGGTTGCCCTGCGAGACCTTGTCGCCCACCTTGACGCTGACCGCGACGACCTTGCCGGCCTGGGGTGCCGGGATGTCCATCGTGGCTTTCTCGCTTTCGAGGGTGACCAGCGGATCTTCGGGGTGGATCACGTCGCCCGGTTTGACGAGTACGTCGATCACGTCGACGGCTTCAAAGTCGCCGATGTCCGGAACCGCCACTGACAGCTCGTTCGCCATGCTCACACCGTCGCCGGGTTGGGTTTGTCGGGGTTGATGCCGTACTTCGCGATCGCTTCGCCCACTCTCTTGCGCGGCACCTTGCCTTCGTCGGCCAGCGTCTTCAGCGCGGCGACGACGATGAAATGGCGGTTCACCTCGAAGAACTCGCGGAGCTTCGCGCGCGAGTCGGAGCGGCCGAAGCCGTCCGTACCGAGTACGCGGTAGCGCGTGGGGACGAACTCGCGGATCTGATCCGCGTAGGCCTTCATGTAGTCGGTGGCGGCCACCACCGGCAGCCCCGTCGTCGCAAGCTGCTGCGTGACGTAAGGCACACGCGCCTTCGCTTCCGGATGCAGCAGGTTCCAGCGCTCACAGTCGAGCGCCTCCCGCCGCAGCTCGTTGAAGCTGGTGGCGCTCCACAGGTTGGCGACGATGCCGAAGTCGCTCTTCAGGAGTTCCGCGGCTGCGCTGACCTCGCGCAGGATCGTGCCGGAGCCGAGCAGGTCGATCTGGGCCTTGGCCTGACGCTCCAGGCAGTAAAGACCCTTCACGATGCCTTCCTCGACCCCCGCGGGCATCGCCGGATGCACGTAGTTCTCGTTCATCACCGTGATGTAGTAGAAACAGTTCTCCTGCTGCTCGATCATCCGCTTCAGGCCGTCATGGATGATCACGGCGAGTTCGTAGCCGAACGTCGGGTCGTAGCTTCGGCAGCTCGGGATGGTGGACGCGAGCAGGTGGCTGTGACCGTCCTGGTGCTGCAGGCCCTCGCCGGCCAGCGTGGTGCGCCCGGCGGTGCCGCCCAGCAGGAAGCCGCGCGCCTGCAGGTCCCCGGCCGCCCACGCGAGATCGCCCACGCGCTGGAAGCCGAACATCGAGTAGTAGATGTAGAACGGGATCATCTGCAGGTCGTGGTTGGAATAGGCCGTGGCGGCGGCGATCCACGAGCACATCGCGCCCGCCTCGTTGATGCCTTCCTCCAGGATCTGGCCCTTGATGTCCTCCCGGTAGTACATCAGCTCGTCGTGATCGACGGGTTCGTAGAGCTGCCCGACGGAGGAATAGATGCCGAGCTGCCGGAACATGCCCTCCATGCCGAACGTGCGCGCTTCGTCGGGCACGATGGGCACGATGCGCGGGCCGAGGGTCTTGTCGCGGGTCAGTGCCGCCAGCAGGCGCACGAACGCCATCGTCGTCGAGATGTCCCGATCGCCGGTGCCCTTGAGCAGTGCGTCGAAGATCGACAGCGCCGGGATCTGCAGCGACTGGCTGGCGCGCGGGCGACGCTGCGGGAGGAATCCTCCCATTGCCGCGGTCCGCTCGCGGAGGTACTTCATCTCCGGGCTGTCCTCCGGCGGACGATAGAACGGCGCGGACGCGAGATCGGTGTCGGAGATCGGGATGTTGAAGCGATCGCGGAAGTGCTTCAGCGCGTCCTCGCCGAGCTTCTTCTGCTGGTGCGTGATCATCTTGCCCTCGCCGGCTTCACCCATGCCGTAGCCCTTGACCGTCTTGCACAGGATCACGGTGGGCTGGCCGGTGTGCGCAACCGCGCGCGCATAGGCGGCGTAGACCTTGTGCGGATCGTGTCCGCCGCGGTTGAGGCGCCAGATGTCGTCGTCGCTCATGCTTGCAACGAGCTGCTTGAGTTCCGGATACTTGCCGAAGAAGTGTTCGCGCACGTACGCGCCGTTGACGGCCTTCATCGCCTGGTACTCGCCGTCGACCACCTCTTCCATGCGTTTCAGCAGCAAGCCCTTGCTGTCACGCGCCAGCAGCGGATCCCACGCGGCGCCCCAGATCACCTTGATCACGTTCCAGCCAGCGCCCCGGAAGTCAGACTCGAGCTCCTGGATGATCTTGCCGTTGCCGCGCACCGGGCCGTCCAGACGCTGCAGGTTGCAGTTGATCACGAAGACGAGGTTGTCGAGCTTCTCGCGCGCGGCGAGCGACGCCGCGCCGAACGATTCCGGCTCATCCATTTCGCCGTCGCCCATGAACGCCCATACCTTGCGGCCGGCGGTGTTGGCGAGTCCGCGATGCTCCAGGTAGCGCATGAAGCGCGCCTGGTAGATGGCCATGATCGGGCCGAGTCCCATCGAGACGGTCGGGAACTGCCAGAACTCCGGCATCAGCCAGGGATGCGGATAGGACGTCAGGCCGCCCCCGTCGACGTCCTGGCGGAAGCGGTCGAGCTGTTCCTCGCTGATCAGTCCCAACAGGAATGCGCGGGCGTAGATGCCGGGCGCGGAGTGACCCTGGATGAACAGCAGGTCACCGCCGTGCTGCGCGCTCGGCGCGTGCCAGAAGTGGTTGTAGCCCACTTCGTACAACGTGGCCGCCGACGCGTAGCTCGCGATGTGACCGCCGAGTTCGCTGTTGCGCCGGTTGGCTTTCACCACCATCGCCATCGCATTCCAGCGGTTGATCGAGCGGATGCGCCATTCGAGCGCGGGATCACCGGGGGTGTACTGCTCGAGGTGAGGTGGAATCGTGTTGAGGTACGCCGTGTTGGCCGAGTACGGCAGGTCGGCGCCCGAGCGGCGCGCGGCCTCGATCAGGCGCTCGAGCAGGAAGTGGGCGCGTTCGATGCCCTCGGCCTCGGCCACTGCGGACAGCGCCTCCAGCCATTCCGTGGTTTCCTGGGGGTCGAGATCGTTCGCGACAGTCGGGGCCATAACGTCCACTCTTCCTCGCCGGCCGCGCGGGATGGCGCCGGGCTAGTTTAGCCTAACTCCTCGTCGACCCTGGCCTGCGTCCGACACCCTGCGGGGTGGGTCGACCGCAGGGTGTCGGACCACGCGGAGGCAAACTTTAACCTGTCAGTCCGCCGGCACCGGCGGCGGGCACGGCTCGACGCGCGGGCAGTTCAGACCGTGCTCGTAGATGAACGTGATGAAATCACCGCCGGGCATGAAACGTTCCGAGAGGTCGGCGAGCTGCGCGCCGCGGTCGATCTCGGTGAGGTAGCATTCGAGCGTCTCCCCGCTGCCCGTGCACATGAAGCGCAGCGGCTTGACCTGACCCGCATTCGTCGTGAGTTCGTAGCCGCCTTCGACGCGCTGCCAGGCCTTGGCGAAGCGCGTGTTTGCACAGTCGCAGGCGAGGTAGCGATCCGCGAACTCGATCAGCTTGCCGACGGTCAGGCCGGGTGTCGCGGCGTCCGGGTCGCGTGCGTTGATGAGTCTTGCGGTCAGCAGTTCGCGTGGCGTCAGCGAAGGATCCACCGCCGGTACCGCGGACACCGGGGCGGGCGTGGCGGCCGGTGCGTCGCGCTTCAGGAAGTCCGGCTTGAGATCGGGTGCCTTGCAGCCCGTCAGGAATGTTATGGCGAGCGACAGGAGCAGCAGCGTGCGGATGGAGATCATGTTCGTTCGCTCTCGTTCAACGCCTGCAGGAACGCGTGCCGCTCGCGCGCGAACAGGATGCGCGCGATGATCAGGTCGAGCAGGGTCCGCACCCGCTTCTCGAGCACCCGCCCCGGGCGGTAGTCCGCGGCCGCGAAGTAGTCGATGCGGTCCGCGCGGACCAGCTCCCGGCAGACCTCGATCGAGGCCGCGTTCGCCGGATTGTGCACGGCCACGGCGAACCCGCCGTACTTCTTGGCGACCGTCATGCACGGCACGTCGGTCAACCCGTCGCCAATATACAGCATGTGAGTGAACGGAATCGGTCGCTCACCCTCGGGCATGTACTCGTTGATGGATTCGCCGGCACGTTCGCGCCCCTTGTTGATGCGGAACAGGTACTGGGTCTTGCTCGTATCGTTGATCACGACGGTCGGAAAACACGCCACTTCGTGGTGGTTGAAGTGATACTGCGACGCGTAGATGCGTTCGAAGTGATGCTTGATGGAAATGCCTTCGAGGATCTCGCCAAGACCTGCCGACACGATGTAATGGCGCGTGGTGACGGCACCCTGCGAGCGCGCGTGCACGTACGCGTTGACCCGGTCGAACCAGCCCGCGACACCTGGGTAATAGCGGATGCCGGCGGCGAGCCGGCGCAGCGCGTCACGACTCAGATGCGCCTTGTTCGATTCGATCTTCTCCACCAGCAGCCGCATGTAGGTGAGGATCGCGTCGCCGCCCGTGCGGCGCACTTCGTCGTTCACCTCGTGCCAGAACGCATCCGGCGAGATGCCGAGTTCGGGCAGCACGGTGTACTCCTGCATCGGCTGCGGCGTGAGCGTGCCGTCGAAGTCGTAGACGATCGCGAGCGTGTTGCGGGTGAACGGTGCCGCGGGACGGCGCTGGCGCTTCATCGGCCGTCCGCCATCGTCTGCACGGCAGACTCCAGGCCCCGCGCGTCCGCGTCGCGCCGGAGGGACTCGAGTTCCTCCAGCACGAGATCCGGGTGCGTCTGCTTGAGCGCGGCGTAGGTCTCGAGCACCGCGGCCATGCCGGCCAGCGGGTCGTCACCCTGACGCCGCGAACGCAACTGCGAATCGAGATTGGCGCCCATGTAGGACGCGTACAGCACGGCCTGCACGTCGGGCGGTACGTCGCGGTACATGAAGAACATCAGCCGGTTGTTGAGCACCGTGTGTACCGTGCCCCCCTGCATGAAGCGCAGGAACGTGGGCGCCTCCTGCAGGTTCTTCTCCGGGGACGCGCGGAAGCGATCGTAGGCGGCGAGCGCGTCCGCGGCATTCACTGGTGGAGCGGGCAGTTCCTGCGCGGTCGCGGCGAGGGCGCTCAGCAGGAGGGCGCTCAGCAGGAGGGCGCTCAGCAGGGGGGCGCGGAACCACCCCGCGTGATGCGACGTCGGGCGCGCCCGGAGGCGACGATGCGGCATTCTCACGGCAGGTCCAACAGTGCGCGGATGCGCGACGCCGCGTGCGGCATCGATGCCAGCACCTCGCCGACGAGCGCGGCAAGTTCGTCACTCGGGGGCTTCAGATCGGGCACGAGCAACGTGAACATGCCGGCCGCCACCGCCGCACGTGCACCGACTTCCGAGTCCTCGACCGCGATGCAGTCCGGGGCGGGCGTCCCGATCCGCGCCGCCGCCGCCAGGAAGATATCCGGCGCCGGCTTCCCCTGCGCGACCTGGTCGCCGGTCACGCACACCGGCAGGCGGAAGAGCAGCCCGGCGGCGTCGAGCGCCTCCTGCGCGTTGCCGGCACGGGTGGACGTGGCGACCGCGACGGGGATTCCATGCGCCGTCAGTGCATCGAGCAGTTCCGGCACGCCGGGCTTCGGCGAAATTCCGCGCGTGGCCACCTCGCCGCGGTAATGGCGCTCGAAGCGCTGCCGGTAGTCGTTGAGCGGGAAATCAGCTCCGAACTCCACCATGAACGCGGCCTCGACTTCGCGACCGGGCAATCCGAGCACGCTGGCATAGAACGCATCCGACACGGTGCGCCCGATCTCGATCGCAGCGTTCTGCGCGGCGGCGCGGATGATCGGTTCCGAATCGATCAGCACGCCGTCCATGTCGAACACGACGCCGCGCAGGCGCGTACGCGTCATGCCCACACCTCGTCGAAGCGTGCCACGAGTGACGCGACGTTCCCGGCGCGGAATATCCGCTCGATCTCGCCACGATCAACGAAGCCCTCGTCCGCCGCGTGGTAAAGACTCGCGAGCCACGGCTGGAAAAACCCGTCCACGTCGAGCACCGCGATGGGCTTGTCGAGCTGCGCGAGCTGGCGCCACGCAATCACCTCGAGCAGTTCATCGTAAGTGCCGATCCCGCCCGGCAGCGCGACGAATGCGTCCGCGATGTCGAGCATCATGTTCTTGCGCTCGAACAGGTCGGAGACGGTGTGGCAGTTCTGCAGATCCGGGTGGACCACTTCGCGGCGGTTCAGGAACGCCGGGATGACGCCGGTCACGTAGCCGTTCGCGGCCAGCGTCGCGTCGGCCAGGATCCCCATCAGGCCGACGCGACCGCCGCCGTAGACGAGGCCCCAGCCGCGCGCCGCCAGTGCACCACCCAGCGCCTCGGCCGCCGCCCGGTAGGCCGGGCGGCTTCCGGTGCGTGAACCGCAGAACACGCAGATCTTCTTCATGTCAGGGCGCTCCCGCGGTCGGTCCTGCGATCCAGATGAGTTCGCCGCCTTCCACGCCCCACGCGGCGTCTTCGCCTCGCTGGAGGTGCACCAGGCGCCCCGAGCCGCATTCCGGGCCGCACTCGAGTTCGAGGTAGACGAGTGCGTGCGTGCCGGTGCGATCGAGCGCCGCGCGCGACAGTCGGATCACGCCGTCACTCCCGGGGTACCGCTCGAAGAACGACAGCCAACCGGCCACGGGTTCGTCACCGCGGAACAGGAGATCGCGATCCGCCTCCGAGAACAGCGCGTAGGGCAACGGCAGCACGAACTCGTGCGCCAGTTCGAACGTGCGCTGGTTGAGCCGTGTCCACTCGCGCAGCAGTTCGGTGGTGGTGTGGAGTTCCTGGGCACGCGCCTCGGTGGCCCGCCCGCTCACGATGCGCGCGGGATCACCCGTGGTGGTGTCCGCGATCACGGCCTGGCGGGCCTCGGGCGACAGGCCGTGTGACAGCAGCGCAGAGAAGATGGCGTATTCGTGGGGGGGCAGTGCCGGGGCCGCGGCGCCGGCCAGCGAGAAGCCGGCGAGCAGCATGCCCGCGAGCCGCCGAAGCAGGGTCATGCGGCCGAAGCGCGCGCTGGCCGGAGCCGGGCCGGTGTGCATAGGGATTTGTCTGGTGCCGGGTGCCGTTCGAAACCTGGAGGGGGCCGGCGCCACGCTTGCCGGACCGGGCATCGAGTCAGTTAGAATCGCGCCGCCCCGCGTCATTACACGGGGGCGCTTCCGGATCGTCAAGACCGCGCGCAGCTCCCCTGGGTCGGGACAGCGGTGGCGATTCTCGCTGACCGTTGGTGCGTTCGCGGATTTTCGATGCGCTTGTTCATCCTGTGGGTTTTCCTGGGCCTGGCGACGTCCGTCGCGCATGCGTGGTCCACGCTCGAGGACTGGGCGCTGGTCGTCGCGACGCAGCTCAAGGCGCGTGACCCGCTGCCGGTGCTCTCGCATTACGGCGCGTCGCTGAGCCTGCCGGAAGCGTACGATGTGCAGCGCCGCGTAGTCCGCCTGATCGCCGGTGACGATCCGCCCATCGCCGGCTACAAGGCGAGTCTCACCCGGCCGCGCGGGCAGGTGGCGTTCGATGTGCGCGAACCGATCACCGGGGTGATCCTGAAGCCGGGGATCCTGCGCGGACCTCAGACCTTGCGGATGCGTGATTTCAAGCAGCTCACGATCGCGCCCGGTCTCGCGTTCGTGTTGAAGTCGGCCATCACGAAGCCACTGACGGACATGGGGGAGCTGCAGGCCGCCGTGGGCACCGCGATGCCCGCCATCGATCTGTCCGACTATCGCTTCGAGACCGCCGAGGGGCTGCGAGCGACCGATCTCGTCGCGGCCAACACGGGCTTCGCGCGCGTGCTGCTCGGGCGACCGCTGCCGGCCGCGGATCCCGCCACCGTCAACGCACTGCTGGTGGAGCTCGAGTACAACGACACCGTGGTCGACCGCGGGCGTGCTGTGAACGTGATGGGCAACCAGTACACGGCGCTGTACTGGCTGGTGAACCAGGTGTTGCGGCAGGGTGGCGCCCTGCCAGCCGGTACGCTGCTGGTCACCGGCGGATTCAGCGATCCCGTGCCCGCGCGTCTCGGGTCCTATGTCGCGAAGTACTGGGACATGATGAACCTCGAGTTCACGCTCGAGCACTGAACGCGCCGCCGGTCCGCAGGGCCTTGTCGCGCACGATCGTCGCGGCGATTTCCTCGATCGAGACCGTCGTGGTGTCGAGGTACTGGAGGTTCTCCGCTCGGAACAGCGCCTCGGCCTTCTGCACTTCGCTGCGGCACTGCGCGAGCGTGGAGTAGACACCCTGCGGACGGCGCTCGTGGCGGATGCGGCTCAGCTGCTCCGGCACGATCGTCAGCCCGTAGAGTTTGTGGCGGGAGTCCTGCAGCACCGCGGGCAGCCGCGGCTGGTCGAAATCGTCATCCGTGAGCGGGTAGTTCGCGGCCTTCAGCGAGTAATGCATCGCGAGGTAGAGGCACGTGGGCGTCTTGCCGCAGCGGGACACGCCCACCAGCACCACGTCCGCCTCGTGGAGGTCCCGAGGGCTCAGGCCGTCGTCGTGGCTCAACGTGAAGTTCAGCGCCGTAAGCCGGCGTTCGTACGCGAGCGTATCGCCGATCCCGTGCATCCGGCCCGCCGTGTGCGAGGACTCCTGGCCGAGCGCATCCTCCAGGGGTTCGATGAACGTGCCGAAAAGATCGAATACGTACTGGTTGCTCTGCGCGATGATGTACTGGGTGGCGGGGTCGGTCAGCGTGCTGAACACGAGCGGGGGAATGCCGTCTTCCTCCCGCGCGGCACGGATGATGTCGGCAGCGCTGCGGGCCGCGACCTGGTTCTTCACGAACGGCAGGGTGCGGGTCACGAACTCGCTGTCCGGAAACTGCGTGAGCAGGCTCTGGCCCAATGTCTCGACAGTGATGCCGGTGCGGTCCGAGACGAAAAAGACACGACGTTTCATTAACTTTGGCAAAAATCCGGTGAGGTCTGAGGGGCTCGTGGGGTAGAATCCGGGGCCTTTCGGGACCCCATGCAGCGCAGGAATCCTCATGACCGATTATATCGTTAGCCTGGACCAGACCGGTATGGACCAGATCGACCGGGTCGGCGGCAAGAACGCTTCGCTCGGCGAGATGATTCGGCATCTCAGCGCCGCCGGTGTGCGGGTTCCCGGGGGATTCGCCACCACCGCGGCGGCGTTCGACGATTTCCTCGCGCAGGATGCGCTCGCTGCCCGGATCAGGGCCCGGCTCGAGGGCCTCGATACCAACGACGTGAGCGCGCTCGCCCAGGCCGGACGCGAGATCCGCCAGTGGGTCACGGACACCGCGCTGCCGCCGGCCCTCGAGCGCGCCGTCGATGATGCCTTCGCCGCGATGACCCGCGACGCGGGCGGCGAGTTCTCGGTGGCGGTGCGTTCGTCTGCCACCGCGGAGGACCTGCCAACCGCCTCGTTCGCGGGCCAGCAGGAGACTTATCTCAACGTCACCGGCATCGGCGAAGTGAAGCGGCGCATCAAGGACGTGTTCGCCTCGCTGTTCAACGATCGCGCCATCTCCTACCGCGTCCACCACGGGTTCGAACATCACAAGGTCGCCCTGTCGGCGGGTGTCCAGCGCATGGTCCGCAGCGACGTCGGGGCGAGCGGCGTGATGTTCACGCTGGATACGGAGTCCGGTTTTCGCGACGTGGTGTTCATCACGGCGAGCTACGGACTCGGAGAACTGGTGGTGCAGGGTGCGGTGAATCCGGATGAATTCTACGTGTACAAGCCGGCATTGAAGGCCGGCCGGCCCGCGATCCTCCGCCGGAATCTTGGCAGCAAGCATGTGCGGATGACCTACGCCACCGGTGCCG
The DNA here is from genome assembly GCA_050247235.1 of Gammaproteobacteria bacterium. Lineage (GTDB taxonomy): Bacteria > Pseudomonadota > Gammaproteobacteria > CAIKBL01. Next base: position 81,869 of record JBFWUN010000001.1, on the reverse strand, counting down.
CGGACGGTCACTCGGTGGTGACCGGGGAGGTGCCGGAGGTCGAACGACTGCGCTTTTCGATCAGCGATGACGAGGCGCAGGAACTCGCCCGCATCGCGCTGTCGATCGAGGCGCACTACGGGCGTCCGATGGATATCGAGTGGGCGCGCGACGGCGTGGACGGCAGGCTCTACGTGGTCCAGGCGCGACCCGAAACCGTGCAGAGCCGCTCCAGCCAGGTGATCGAACGGTTCGATCTCAAGGAACGCGGCAAGGTACTCACCGAAGGACGCAGCATCGGGCAGCGCATCGGCGCGGGCACCGCGCGCGTGATCACCGATCTTTCAACGATGGCGGATCTGAAGGACGGCGATGTCCTGATTACGGACATGACCGATCCCGACTGGGAGCCGGTGATGAAGCGCGCAGCTGCCATCGTCACCAACCGTGGCGGCCGCACCTGCCACGCGGCGATCATCGCGCGTGAACTCGGTGTCCCCGCGGTCGTCGGCTGCGGGGATGCCACCAGCCGCGTGCGCGACGGCGAACCGGTGACCGTATCCTGTGCCGAAGGGGACACCGGCTTCGTGTACCAGGGCATGCTGCCCTTCGCGCGGCGGGAGATCGAGCTCGATGCGATGCCCGAGCTGCCGGTCAAGATCATGATGAATGTCGGCAATCCTGACCGGGCGTTCGCGTTCGCCAACCTGCCGCATCGTGGTGTCGGTCTCGCGCGGCTGGAGTTCATCATCAATCGCATGATCGGCATCCATCCCAAGGCACTGCTGGACTATGCCGTGCTGCCGGCGGATCTGCAGGCGACAATTGCGCCGCAGATCGCCGCGTACGACTCGCCACGTGAATTCTTCGTGACGCGCCTGACCGAAGGCATCGCGACCATCGGCGCGGCGTTCGCGCCGCACCCGGTCATCGTGCGCATGTCGGACTTCAAGTCGAACGAGTATGCGAACCTCGTCGGCGGACAGCGTTACGAACCGCACGAAGAGAACCCGATGCTCGGCTTCCGCGGCGCCTCGCGCTACATCGCGGACTCGTTCCGGCCGTGCTTTGAAATGGAGTGCGAGGCGCTGAAACGCGTGCGCGACGACATGGGACTTACCAACGTGGAGGTCATGGTGCCGTTCGTGCGCACCCCTGACGAAGCTGCGGAAGTGGTGGGGCTGCTGGAGCACTACGGGCTGAAGCGTGGAATCAACGGGCTGCGCGTCATCATGATGTGCGAACTGCCGTCGAACGCGCTGCTGGCGGAATCGTTCCTGCAGTACTTCGACGGCTTCTCCATCGGTTCGAACGATCTCACCCAGCTCACGCTCGGGCTGGACCGCGATTCCGGACTCGTGGCGCATCTCTTCGACGAGCGCAACGAGGCGGTGAAGTTCCTGATGGCCCGCGCGATCGGCGCGTGCCGGGCGGCCGGGAAGTACGTGGGCATCTGCGGACAGGGGCCGTCAGATCACGAGGACCTGGCCGCGTGGCTGCTGGAGCAGGGCATCGGCAGCATCTCGCTGAACCCGGATACGGTGGTCGAGACCTGGATCGACCTGGCGGCGCGTCTGAAATGACCGCGAGCGTGCCGTCGTCGCGCGCATCGCGTGCGCGGCGGCCGGACCTCACTGCATCAGCCGCAGCTGCTCCTCGAGCACCTTGCGCTCCTTCGGCGGGATGTCGGCTTCCTCCAGCCGTGACTCCACGAGGTGGCGCGGCACCAGCCCCTTGACGATAAGGCGGCGTTTCTCCTCCGGCAGGATGTTCTCGCGGAAGAACATGTTGCCAACCGGAATCAGCCGGCTTTCAACCATCAGGGTGACTTCGTTCAGCAGCGCGCGGAAACCGCTGTGGGTATTCTGGAGGCGCTCGTCCGCGAATTCGATCTGGGCGACGCCGTCGGCGTAGATCGCACGGATCTCCTTCTTGTAACGTTCGATCACGAGCGAGTTCACCGTTGCCTCGATGCGCTCCTCGAGCCGCCGCAGGCGCGCGCTCATCAGGTACTGGAGCACCTGCAGATGGCGCGGATCGCGCGCGACATGCTGGTAGATCGCGAGCACGTCCCGGATGCCGAGCCGGTCGTACATGTCGTTCACGAAGTACTCGTTGCGGGTTTTCGCCAGTGCGTCGTAACCCGGGTAGCCGAGCAGGGTGGTCACGTCCGGGAGTTCGTGAATGTGCGAGTTGAAACCGACTGCGCACAGGAGCTGGCAGTGCGTGAGCCCGAGGTTCTTGGCGATCATCCGTGAGCGGCGTCCCGTCACGGTCTCTTCGCGCGTTGACGCCGCCTTGTACAGCGCCTTGAGCAGCGCCGCCGTATCGGCCGTCAGGATGTCCTCGAAGACTGACATGGCGGCGCTCAGACGCTGTTCGCGTGGGTGATGCGCATGGAATAGTCCACCGCGCGCACATGCTTGGTGAGACTCCCCACCGACACGAAGTCGACACCGGTGGAAGCAATACCGGGCAGGTCGTCGAAGTCGAACCCGCCCGACGCCTCCAGCGGCACGCGGCCGGCGGCGAGTGCGACAGCCGCACGCATGTCCGGCAGCGTGAAGTTGTCCAGCAGCAGCATGTCGGCGCCCGCGGTGATGGCCTCCTCGATCTGCGACAGCGACTCCACCTCGACTTCGATCCCGACCGTCACGCCCTGCGCGCGCAGGCTGGTGACGGCGGCCGGGATGCCGCCGGCGGCGCTGATGTGGTTCTCCTTGACGAGCACCCCGTCGTAGAGGCCCGCGCGGTGATTGCAGCCGCCGCCGCAGCGCACCGCGTACTTCTGCGCGCGCCGCAGTCCAGGCAGGGTCTTGCGCGTGTCGAGCAGCCGCGTCTTCGAGCCGGCAAGACACGCCGCGTAGCGCGCGGTGACGGTGGCGGTGCCGGAAAGGGTCTGCAGGAAGTTGAGCGCCGTACGCTCGCCGGTGACGAGGGCGCGGGCCGGGCCGTGAATCTCGCATACGATGTCGTCACGCGCGATCCTCGCACCATCCTGCGCATGCCACGTCACCACGACCCCCGGATCAACAGCCCGGTACACCGCGTCGAACCACCGCGTGCCACACAGCACGGCGGACTCGCGGACCAATACGCGCGCAGTGGCCTGTCGCGTGGCCGGTACCAGCGCCGCGGTCAGGTCGCCCCCGCCCACGTCCTCCCGCAGCGCCTGTTGCACGTTGGCGGCGAGATCCTCGAAGTAATCGATGATCGTGGCGGCGCGATCGAAACGGGATGAGGGCATGCGGGCGCGCGTCCTGTCCTGGTTGGGCTGTCCTGGTCGGCCGGTCATCGTGGGCCTGTCCTGGTTGGTGCCCGTCAGCCGAGGCACGATAATGGACGGACCGCACTATACCGCACGGTCCGCGCCACGATGAACGAGTTTCCCGACGGCTGGTGGTTGATCGCGACGCGCCGGCCGTCACCACACCAGGATGCGCGGCCGGCGGACGCGATCATCGACATGCTGGTCATCCACGCGATCAGCCTGCCCCCGCAGGAATTCGGCGGGGGTTTCGTGGACGCGCTGTTCATGGGCACCTTGGACCCGGCGGCGCACCCGGCCCTCGGCACGCTGGCAGGTGTGCGCGTGTCGGCACACTTTCTGATCGACCGCGGGGGGAACGTGGTCCAGTTCGTGCCGCTGTCGGCGCGCGCGTGGCATGCAGGGGTGTCGTCGTTCGGCGGCGTTCCCGCGTGCAACGATCGGGCGCTCGGCATCGAACTCGAGGGCGCCGATACCTGCCCGTTCACTGCCGCGCAGTACGACCGCCTCGCCGCGCTCTGCGCGGCGCTGTTCGGCGCGCTGCCGGCGCTGCGGTTGTCCCGGGTGATCGGGCACGCGGACATCGCACCGGGGCGCAAAACGGATCCGGGTCCCTGCTTCGATTGGGTCCGTTTCCGAGCGGCACTCGCCGCGCGGCTCAGGGGCGCGCAAGCTCCGCGCTGAGCGTCGCTGCCGGCAGCAGTCGCGCACCCCCGGCAGTGACCCAGTAGACCTCGCCGGCGCCATACCAGTCGCCGAGTACCACGCGCTCGGCGCGCGTGCCGTCGAGGTCGAGCGGATGCACCGCCGGGCGGTGGGTATGTCCGTGGACGAGACGGCGTGCGCCGTGCGCGGAAAGGGCCCGGGTGACCTCGTCCGCGTCCACGTCCATGATGTACTCATCCTTGTCGAGCATGGACTTCTGCGTGTCGGTGCGTGTCGCGGTCGCGATCCGGCGGCGCTCCGCGAGCGGCAGCGCGAGAAACTGCGCCTGCCGTCCCGGCTCACGCACCGTCCTGCGGAACTCCTGGTATCGGATATCCTTCACGCACAGCAGATCGCCGTGCGTGAGCAAGGTGGGCGTGCCGAAGAGATCGATCAGCGTGTAGTCGTCGAGCAGGCCGACGCCGGTCTCCGCGGCAAACCGCTGCCCCACGAGGAAATCACGGTTGCCCACCGTGAGAGATACTGTCACCCCGGCGGACACGAGGCTGGCAAGGGCATCCACGAGCCGGCGGTGAACCCGGTCATCGTCATCGTCGCCAAGCCAGAACTCGACGAGATCGCCGAGGAGATAGACTGCCCCGGCGTGCGTCCGGCAATGGGCCAGCAGCGCCAACGCCTGCTCCACCCGGTCCGGGCGTGCCGCCGAGAGATGCAGATCGGACGCGAACAGCACCGGGCGCATCAGGGGCTCAGGCAATCTGAGTGGCGCTCACGATGGTCACGGTTTCCTGCGGAACGTCCGCCATGCCGCCACGACGACCGGTTGCGACAGCCTTGATCTCGTTCACCACGTCCATGCCGTCCGTGACGCGGCCGAACACGCAATAACCCCAGCCGTCCGCCGATTTGGCGCGGTGATTCAGGAACGCGTTGTCCGAGACGTTGATGAAGAACTGCGCAGTGGCGGAATGTGGATCGCTGGTGCGTGCCATCGCGATCGTCCCGACGGCGTTGGCAACGCCGTTGTCGGCCTCGTTTTCCACCGGCGTCCGCGTCGCTTTCTGGTGGAGTTCCGCATCCAGCCCGCCGCCCTGGATCATGAAGCCGTCGATCACCCGGTGGAAAATCGTGTCGGCGTAAAAGGCGTCGGCCACGTATTGCAGGAAGTTGGCGACGGTCTTTGGTGCCTTGTCGGCGAACAGTTCGAGCGTGATGTCGCCCTTGGAAGTGGTGAGACGGACTTGCGGCTGTGACATCGGAGGATCCCCGGTTGTGGCGAACGAGGTCGCGATGGTGAGCGATGCCGCCGCAGGCCGCAAGGTTCGCGGCGCCCGGCGCGAGGGTCCGGGCGGCCCGCCGCAATTGACCCTCTATGGCGCGCTGCGTATCATGGCCAGCCTTTCGGCGGGCAGGTCCGCGGAAGGCGGCGGAGATGTCGTCTCGGGGCATAGCGCAGTCTGGTAGCGCACCTGCTTTGGGAGCAGGGGGTCGGGGGTTCGAATCCCTCTGCCCCGACCACTTCCTCGACGAAAAACGGACTTGTCGACCTGGTCTGCTTGCTGCGCCTGTAGCTCATTCGGATAGAGCATCGGCCTTCTAAGCCGAGGGTAGCAGGTTCGAATCCTGCCAGGCGCGCCACTTCTCGCCTGCGGGAAAGACGAGTCCGGCGCCGACGATCGACACGCAGAACCCGATGGCGGGCGTAGCTCAGTTGGTAGAGCACTGGTTTGTGGCACCAGGTGTCGTGGGTTCGATCCCCATCGCTCGCCCCATCCCATTTCGCATGGGCCGTTAGCTCAATTGGTAGAGCAGCTGACTCTTAATCAGTAGGTTGTAGGTTCGAGTCCTACACGGCCCACCAAAATCAATCGCTCAGTCCAGGTCCCCCGTCTTCGACGTGAGCTGGTTGGCGAGCTAAAACTCCTGGCGCGTGGGTCGGTACAGGATCTCGTTGATATCGACTTCCGCCGGCTGACCGATTGCGAACGCGACGGCCCGCGCGAAGGACTCCGCCGGCACCGCGAACTGGGCGTAGAACTTCCGTGTGTTCGCGGCGATATCAGCCTCCGTGATGCTCTCCGGCAGTTCCGTGTCCACGGCGCCCGGGGAGATCACCGTCGTCCGGATGTCGTACGGCTTCACTTCCTCGCGAAGCCCCTCGGAGATCACGCGTACCGCGTGCTTGGTGGCGGCATACACGGCGCTGCCGGCGCGAACCTTGTGCCCGGCGACCGACGACACGTTGATGATGTGCCCGGACTTCTGATCCTGCATGTACGGCAGTACGGCGCCAATGCCGTACAGCACCCCTTTGATGTTGACGTCGATGGCGCGATTCCAGTCTTCCACCTTGCGACGGTTGAGCGGGGAATGCGGCATGAGGCCCGCATTGTTGATGATGACGTCGATCCTTCCGTAGGTCTGCACCGCGGTATCCACCAGCCGCTGCACCTCGTCGAACTTCGTCACGTCGGTCGTCACCGCCAGCGCCCGACTGCCCCCGGCGACGAGTTCACTGGCCAGCGCCTGGATCCGTTCGGCGCGTCGCGCGCCGAGCACGACCACTGCGCGCAGCGACGCAAGATGCCGGGCGGCGGCTTCCCCAAGCCCACTGCTTGCACCCGTGATGACGACGATCTTGCCTTCGATGTTGTCATGCATCCTTTTCATTACCTCGAGTGTTGTTCCGACTGGGTGCAAACCGCGTCACAGTGTACTTGACACCCGTGCCCCGTGCAGCGCGAGCTGACGCGCGACGGTCGGCCATGCCAGGGTTGAAACCATCGCACCGGCCGATCACGCGTCCAGCCAAGTCTCGCCGTTGATCGGCACGTGGTCATCTTCGTGCGATGACCCGGGGTCGGGCAGGCGCGCAAATGTGCTTACAATCAACCCCGCGAGGTACGTGCAGGCACCCGCAGGTACCGCACTGCGCGACTCGCACGGGTATCATCCGGCGACAGGCCGACGGGAGACGTTGATGCGAGCGGACCGACGCGGTTTCATCGAACGTGTGTCGCGCTGGATGGGCGCGGTCGTCGTCGCCGGCAGAGGGTCGGCCGTGCATGCCGACACCACGAAGTCACAGGGTGCGCCGGTGCGGGCGTATGGCGCACGCGCCGCCCACGAGCAGGCCGCACGTCTGACGGTACCTGCGCGCTATCCCACCAGCACGGCATCGCTCACGCCGCTCGCCGCGCTGGACGGGACGATCACGCCGTCCGCACTGCATTTCGAACGCCACCACGCAGGTGTCCCGCAGATTGATCCCGCGACGCACCGCCTGCTCGTGCACGGCCTGGTGGCGCGGCCGCTGGAATTCACGGTGGCCGAACTCAGGCGGTTCCCGGTGACCCAGCGTGAGTGCTTCATCGAGTGCTCGGGCAATTCGAACACCGAGTGGGCGGGACCGCGCGGCAGGAATGTGCAGGAGACCCATGGGCTCACGTCCTGCAGTGAATGGTGCGGGGTGCGCCTCGCGGAAGTCCTGGCGGAGTGTGGGGTGGACAGCGCAGCCGCGTGGGTTGTTGCGGAGGGTGCGGACGGCGCGGCGATGACACGCAGCCTGCCGCTCGCAAAGTGCCTGGACGACGTGCTACTCGCGTATGCGCAGAACGGCGAGGCCCTGCGCCCGGAGCAGGGCTACCCGTTGCGACTGCTGGTGCCGGGCTGGGAGGGCAGCATCAACGTGAAATGGCTGCGCCGTCTCAAGGTCACCGCGGAACCCTATTTCACGCGGGAGGAGACTTCCAAGTACACGGATCTCATGCCGGATGGCAGCGCGCGGCGCTTTTCGTTCGTGATGGAAGCCAAGTCCGTCATCACCGCACCGTCTCCCGGGCATCGGCTCGTGCGGGGTATCCAGGAAATCCGTGGGCTCGCGTGGTCCGGACGCGGCCGGATCGCGCGGGTCGAGGTGACCGTCGATGACGGCGCGAGCTGGCGGACCGCCACGCTGCACGAACCGGTGCTGCCCATGTGCCACACGCGGTTCACGCTGCCATGGCAGTGGCACGGGGAGGGCACGGTGATCGCCGCGCGCGCCATCGATGAGACCGGGTATGTGCAGCCGACCCGGGAGGCCCTGCGCGCGGTGCGCGGAGACCGTTCCTTCTATCACTACAACGCGATCCAGCACTGGCGCGTGGATGCGTCCGGTGCGCTCGAGAATGTCTGAACGCGGCCGCAAGACGTTACGTTACGCCGGATGGGCCGTGCTGCTCGGCGCAATGGGCGCAGCCGTCCACGCGGAAACCGGTCCGCGCGGACTCGGCCAGGTCCCGGACGTGGCGACGCTCCATAGACTGGATATCGCAGTCGGACCGCGCGGTCGCGAGTTGCCGGCCGGGTCCGGCAGCGTGGAAGCGGGCAAGGCGCTCTACGCGGCACGGTGCGCCGCGTGCCACGGCGCCAGTGGCAAGGAAGGCCCGGACACCGTCCTGGTTGGTGGACAGGGGTCGCTGGCGGGCGAGCGGCCGGTCATGACCATCGGCAGTTACTGGCCCTACGCGACCACGTTGTTCGACTACATCAGGCGCGCGATGCCGTTTCCGGCTCCCGGATCCCTTACGGACGACGAGGTTTATGCGCTGACCGCGTACCTGCTGCATGCGAACGGCATCGTCGCCGCCGACACCACGCTCGATCGCGACCGGTTGACGGCCGTCCGCATGCCGAATCACGATGGCTTCGTGCCGGATCCCCGTCCGGACGTGCCGTGAAACCCTTTCGCCCGCGGGCGGGACAAGGAGCACACATGACTCGCATGTACCGCGCGCTGGTGGGCGCGCTCGGCCTGGGACTCAGTGTCGGCGCGGCAGCCCACGGCATGCACGGCGGCAGCGCCCAGCTCGAGACCTATAACAACGACCGCGCTGTCGCCGCGCAGGTGTACGGCGGACTTCACGAGGATGCCGGCGCGGTCAGGTTCTCGTTCCACGGCAATATCGCATTCGAGATCGAGTCACCGCGCGGGATCCGGATCTTCGTCGATCCGTGGCGGAACGACATCACCGGCATGTATCCGCCCTGGTACGTGCGTGACATGCCGAAAGTGCGCACCGACATCGGGCTCGTCACGCACGCGCATTTCGATCACGACGCGGTGGATCGTCTGCAGGCGGACATGATCATGGAGCGCATGGCGGGAACGTTCCGCCTGGGGGATGTCCGGATCATCGGGATCGCGGAGAAGCACGTGTGCGAGACCCAGGGCGAAGTGCCCTACCGCGCGCTCGTGAAGGCGATCATCGACCAGGATCCGTGTCCACCGAACGAGACCCTGCAGTGGAACAACAGCCTGTACGTGATCGAGACCGGCGGCCTGCGGATCCTGCACTGGGGGGACAACCGCCAGAATCCGCCCGAGCATGTGTGGAAGATGATCGGCGACGTGGATGTCGCGATCCTCGCGGTCAGCGACGACGGGCACATCCTGAGCCCGGACTGGGCGGACGTCGTGATGAAGAAATCCAAGGCGAACATCGTGCTGCCCGGGCACTACTACGTGGAGGGCGTCAATATCCCCAAGGCCTACGGCCTGCGGTCCGCGGAGGCGTGGGTCAAGCGGCACCCGCACACGATGCTCGAGTCCGCCCATCTCACGCTGACCCCGGAGGAAGTGCGGCGATACGACCAGCACGTGATGTACTTCGGCGATCACGTGGCGTTCGATACCGGGGGAAAGCTGCCCGCGAACGACGGGCCGCTGCCAGAAGTACCGCCGCCGCTTCCCACCTGGGAACGGTACGCACCTAAGACCCCCTAGGCCGATCGCATGCACGCCGAACCGCCCGCTGCGTCGCCCGCGCGCGACGCCCGGGAACTGCGTGCGCTGCTGGCGTTCGTCTGCTTCGTGACCTTGTTCGAGGGGTATGACCTGCTCATCATCAACCTCGCGCTGCCTCACCTCGGACGCGATTTCGGCGCGGACGGACAGACCTTGGCGAGCGCCGTCGGGCTGATCAACGTCGGCACGATCCTCGCGTTCCTGCCGCTGCGGCTCGCGGACCGCTACGGACGGCGCCGCGTGTTCCTGTTCGCCGTGCTCGGCTACACGGTCTTCACGATGCTGTCCGCCTGCGCGGTCGGCCTCTACGATTTCGTCGCGTGGCAGTGCCTCGCACGCATGTTCATGGTCACCGAGATCGGGGTCGGCGCGATCATTCTCACCGAGGAAATGCCCGCGCGCTGGCGCGGCGCCGCGGTCACCCTGATGTTCGCGCTGAGCCTGTCCGGCGGCATCCTGGGCGCGGTGGTCTTTCCGCTGATGGTCGATACTGCGCTCGGATGGCGCCTGCTTTACCTGCTGGGGGGGGCGGCACTGCCGGTCCTGCTGTGGTACTGGCCGCGTCTGCGCGAGACACAGCGCTTTGCCGCCCGCACGGGCGGGGATTTCATGCCCGTCTGGACGGCCTTGCGCACGGTGCTGGCGGCGCCTTACCGCCGCCGGGCAGTGGCCGGTGCCACGATCTGGTTCACCGTCAACGCCTGGAGTTCCAGCTGCCTGTTCTTCTTCGCGTACTACGTCACGCAGGAACGCGGCTGGGACACCGCGGCGGCGAGCCATGCCCTGACCCTGGGCTATACCTTCGCAATCCTCGGCTACGCCACTGCCGGACCCATGCTCGACCTCGCGGGGCGCCGGCTGACCGCGCTGGCGTACTTTTCACTGGGTGCGGCGAGCGCCTGGGTCTGTTTCACGGCGACCGACCCCCGCCATATCACGATGGCCTACGCCACGGTGCTCGCGATGCAGGCGCTGTGGCCGATCGCGGCGACCATCACGAGCGAGATCTTCCCGACGGCGATCCGAGGCACCGCCAACGGGATCGTCAACAACCTGCTCGGCCGCACGGGCATGGTGTTCGCCCCGGCGCTGGTCGGCGGCCTGTCCTCGCTGCTCGGCTCGGTGGGAGAGGCCGTCGCGCTGGTCAGCCTGCTGCCGCTCGCGGTTTTGCCTATCATCTACCTGCTGGTCGCCGAAACCCGGGGCCAGGAACTGGAACGCATCGCGTCGTGATGACGGGTGCCCCTTCATAAGGAGGTCCTGCAGATGATCTATCGACATATCACCGTGACCCCGGTGGGGGTGGCGCTCGGCGCCGAGGTGTCCGATATCAGTCTGGCGGCGGTCGACGACACTGCGTTCGCAGAGATCCGGCACGCGCTGACCGCGCATCAGGTGCTGTTCTTCCGCGCGCAGACCCTGGCGCCGGCGGACCACATGGCATTCGCCCGGCGGTTCGGCGCGCTCGAGGTTCACGAGGTGTTCAAGCCGCTGGACAGTCATCCGGAGATCTCAGTGCTGGAGCATGATGCGCAACGCCCGCCCATCAGCGATTCCTGGCATACGGACGTGAGCTACCGGCCGCAACCTTCGCTGGCATCGGTGCTGTACGCACGACACATTCCGCCGAACGGCGGCGACACCCTGTGGTTGAGTGCCTGCGCCGCCTACGACGCGCTGTCGCCCGCGCTGCAGGAGTTCCTGTGTGGCCTCGAGGCGGAACATGACTTCCTGTCCGCGTACGGCAATTACTTCGCAAAACAGGACGGCGGCGCGGAGCGGATCGCACGTGCGCGGCAGGAAACGCCGCCGGTGGTCCATCCCGTCGTGGTCGTGCATCCGCACAGCGGGCGGCGCGTGCTCTATGTCAACCCGACATTCACCACGCGCATCATCGGCCTCGCCGCGGCCGAATCACGGGCGATCCTCGACCTGCTGTTCCGGCACCTGCTGAAGCCCGAGTTCCAGGTGCGGCATCGGTGGCGCGTGGACGACGTGGCGATGTGGGACAACCGGGCGACGCAGCATTACGCGACGGGCGACTATTACCCGGAGTATCGCCGGATGCATCGGATCACCGTGGGCGGCGATACGCCGCGTGGCGTGCGGGGCGAAGCGTCCGCGCCGATCCGCGCCGTGCGCTGAGCGTTCCGCCGTTCAATCCGACGCCGCCAGCGCCTGCCGGATCTTGTACTTCAGGATCTTCCCGCCCACGGTGGTCGGGAACTCGTCCATCACGACGATGCGCTTGGGGGTCTCGAAGCCGGCGAGCCGTTCGCGCGCGAACGCAATGATGGCGGCGGCATCGGGGCTCACGCCGACTGCGGGGATGATGCACGCGACGACAGCTTCGCCCCAGCGCTCGTCGGGCACGCCGACAACGGCCGCGCGCTGGACGTGCGGGTGCTGCTGGAGTATCGCTTCCACGCGGATCGTGGAGACGTTCTCGCCGCCGGATTTCACGATGTCCTTGTAGCGATCCACCATCAGGCGCACTTCATCGTCGTGATAGACGAAGCTGTCCCCGGAGTGGAACCAGCCGCCGGCGAGCGCCTCTTCCGTCGCCTTTAGATCCCGGTAATAGCCGGAGAACATCGCAGGCGACCGGTAGACCGCCTCGCCGGCCACGCCCTTGCGGCCGTGCAGGTCATTGCCGTCGGCATCGAACACCGTGGCCGCCATGATCGGACTCGGCAGCCCCACGTGGTTCGCGGCGGGTGCCTCGCGCAGGTACATGTCCGTGTGGCGATCGACGTGGAAGCGATGACACGCCACGGCCTCGGTCTGACCGCAGATCTCGTAGACCTTCACCTGCGGACCGCAGATGCGGCGGAACGCGGCGAGCGCGCCGGGCGCGAGGGGCGCCCAGCCGAAATGCATTGCGGTCAGCGAGCTGAGATCGTAGGCAAACGGGCGTTCGTCGACGGCTCGAATCACGCTCTCGACGAACTGCGGCGAGCCGCCGAACAGGCACGTCACGCGTTCCCGCGTGCAGGTTTCGGCGATGACGTGGCCATCCGGCTTGCGGCCCATGACCGCAGACCCGCCAGCCAGCAGCGGGGCGAAAATGCAGGCCTGGTCACCGATGTGGTAGACCATCGGCGTGAATGCCGCGTGCCGGAGGTCAGACTCGTGATCGAGCCCGCGTGTCTGCGTCAGCACGTGGCTGTACGCGGTCATGTACGTGTACGTGTGTGAAATCATCACGGCCTTCGGGCGCGCGGTGGTGCCCGACGTGAACAGCACCTGCCAGACGTCGTCGCCGTGGATGCGCACATCCGGCTCGTCGCTCGCGTGAGGTGCGATGAACGTATCGAAGTCCGGTGCCACGCCCGTCGCGCCGCCGCCGATCGACATCACGGGCCGGATGCCCGCGGGCGCGAGCCGCTCGCCGAGTCGATCCCATTGCGCCTGGTCGACGATCGCGAGGCGCGCGTCGACATGGGCGAGCGTTTCCAGGATGACATCCGGCGCCATCATGACGTTCACCGGCGCCGCCACGAGGCCAGCCTTGGCGATCGCGATCTTCGTGAGCCACGCCTCGTTGGAGTTGTCGCAGAACATCGCGATCCGTGCGGCCGGCGGCGGGTCCAGCGCAAGCAGCGCGTTCGCCAGGCGGTTGATCAGCGCATTCGCCTGTGCGTACGTGAGCCGCTGGTAGGCGGGATTGACCGTCGCGTCCGCGGTGCAGATGAGTGCCAGCTTGTCCGGCGTACTCCACGTGACCCGCTCGATGACGTCGCCCACCGACACCCGGTTCCAGCGATCGTCGTTGCGTCGCTGTCGAAAATTCTCCACGTCGATGGTCATCGCAGGTGTCCTCGTGCTGCCTTTTGGGGGGACGCCGCGCGCGGTCGTCCGTGCGGTGCGCGTCGCGCCTGGCCCACGCGCGATGCTGCCGGGCGAGCATAAACCGCGCGCATGGCGGCGGGACACCCCCGCGGCGCCACACCCGGAGCGAGGTGGGCGTAGCGGGCCGAGCCGTGGAGGACGTACCATCGGATGCGTCACCCAGCCGTGAGGAGTTCTCCGATGACCGCATCCGCCATGCCCCCGCTTGGACTCATGCAATGGAGCGAAGGCACCCCTGGATCGGAACTCGTCACGAACGTGCACCGGGTCGAGTCGCTCGGCTATGCCGAGCTCTGGCTGCCCGAGATCTTCGGCCGCGAAGTGCTGTCAACCTGCGGCTATCTGCTCGCCAAGACTTCCCGAATCTGCGTGTCGAGCGGCATTGCCAACGTCTACGCGCGGGACGCCGATGCGGCCGCGCAGGCCGCCAACGGGCTCGCGGAACTCTCCGGCGCGCGCTTCCGGCTGGGGCTCGGCGTCTCGCACCCGGTGCTGGTGGAACCGCGGGGACATGCCTGGGAACCACCGGTGCAGAAGATGCGGAAATATCTCGCGCGGATGGGCGAGGCACCCATCCTCAGTCCGCGCGCATCCCGTCCGGCACCGGTGATCGTGGCCGGGCACGGCAAGGGGTTGCTGCGGGTAGCGCGTGATCTCGCCGACGGTGCGTTCCTGTTCCTGCAGCCGATCGAATCCGTGCGGATGGCACGCGAGATCCTGGGACCAGGCAAGGAACTGCACGTGACTCTGCGTTGCGTCCTCGATCCGAATCCGGCCACCGCGCGCGATCTCGCACGCCGCGCGTGCGCGTTCTACATCGGGCTGCCCGCCTACCACGCGCGATGGGGTGAACTTGGGTACACCTCGGCGGATTGGACCGGCGGCGGCAGTGACCGGCTGATCGATGCAATCTGCGCGTGGGGCGATGCGGAGACCCTGCGGGCGCGGATCGCGGCGCTGCATGCGGCCGGCGCGACCCACGTGGCGCTTTATCCCTGTAATCCGGACGAGACGTACACGCCCGACAACGCGATTTCGATGCGCTGGCACTGGCCGCTGCTTGAGGCCCTTGCCCCGGGAACCTGAGCGGGTGGCGATTCGCGGCCCGCGGTCCCGTCCCGGGGCACGACGGGCCGCGCCGATTCTCGCTATTTTTCGGGTGGCAGCGCCTTGTGCCCGGTGATCATCGCACGGACCAGGTTTTCGCGATGGCGCAGGCTGGACAGGACCACGCCGAAAACGTGTAACCCCACCAGCACCAGGGTGCCGTTCGCGGCAGACTCGTGAACGTCTTCCCAGAACTCTTCCTTGCGATGGCGTTCCCTGCGCGCCGCGCGAAGTGCCTCGTACGCTGACAGGTCCATCGTGGCCGGGTCGGGCCGCGGCAGACGTTCAACAGCGAGCGGGCCGTGACCCTCCAGCCCGTACGCGCGGAGACCGCTGGTCACCGTCAGGATCAGGCTCCCGAGCAGCAGCAGCACCATCCAGCCGCCCGCCGGATTATGGCCGACGAAGTGCCTGGTCGGACCGCGTAGCAGTGATCTCAGGTAATCGAGCACGGGCGCAGGACCAGTCACGAAATCAGCAAAGCGTGCATGCCGGCTGCCGACGAAGCCCCACCCGATACGCGCTACGAGCAACGCACCGACAAGGTAGCCGGCGTAGAAGTGCAGCGGCGTTTCCTCGTCACCCGTCAGGTAGGCGACGCTGAATGCCGCGACGAGCGTCCAGTGGAACAGGCGTACGAAGCGATCCCAAACCAGGATTCGATTGACCATAATGCTTCCCCGAAACGATTGAGTGGCGTCGCCGAGGATCGTCTTTGCGGGGCCGGGCAGCATCGGGCAAATGTCCGGGAGATGGCGCTTTGGGACGGATGTCCCATGACCACGGTGACCGGGATCGCAGCGGAGTGCGCAGGTGATCGACACACGGGACGGCTTCTTTGCCGGGTTGATGGCGCTGGCCGCCGTCGCTGCCACCGGCGATCTCGCGGATGATCTGATTCACGGCGCGGATGTGCTGCACCTGGCTGGCGAAGCCTCGATGCTGCTCGCCGCCGGGGTCTTCTTTGCCCGCATGGTCCGCGAGCGACACCGGGACGCACGCGAGATCGATCGGCTGCGACGCGAACTTGCCGAGGTTCGACTCCCGGCCGCGGCCGACAACGAGTCCGTGCGGGCAGGTCGACGCCAGCTGGGGGAGTTCATCAACGGCCAGTTCGCCGCCTGGGGCCTGAGCGAGAGTGAACGGGAGGTCGGCTGGCTGCTCCTGAAAGGGTTGTCGTTGAGGGAGATTGCCGGCCTGCGCCAGACGGCCGAGAAAACGGTACGCACCCAGGCATCGTCCCTCTACCAGAAGGCAGGACTGGACGGGCGCCACGCGTTCGCGGCGTGGTTCCTGGAAGATCTGCTGTCGGACTGACGACCCTCGGGATGCCACCGGGCATCGATGTCCTTCGGGCCTGACGCCAGGGCTGCCTCAGGACGAGCGGGTCATCTGGTCGCGCTCCGCCTTCAGCCGCGCATACGGCACGTTGTCGCCGGTCGAGAACGCCGCGATCCTGCTGAGATGGCAGTACGGCAGTCCGGTTTCGATGTGCCAGGCATTGAACGCTTCCTGCGCGCGCCGCAGTTCGCGTTTGCCGCCGGGCTGTTCGTTGATCTCGACCCCCGCGTTGCGCAGCACGTTGACCACGTCGCCGGTCAGGATGAACGCGTCCCAGCCCGCGTAGCGCAGGAAGCGATGAGCGGAGTAGCCGCCGAGCCGCGCGCCGTGGCGCGCGAGGTAGGCGGCCAGCCCGACCTGGTCGTCTGCCGGCCAGCTCGCGAGGAAGCGGCCGAAAGACCCGTGCCGATCCGCTTCCGCGCAGACGAAATCGACGTTGTCGCGCAGCGCCTTGATTCGCTGCCAGTGGCGTACCACGCGCGGGTCCCGCAGGTAGGCCTCCCAATCCTCCGGCGGCAGGCGCGCCAGTCGCTGTGGATCGAACTGCAGGAACGCCGCCTCGAACTGCGGCCATTTGCGCTCGATCACCCGCCATGCGAACCCCGCCTGGTTGACCACCTTGCACATCATCGCGAGGAAGCGATCGTCGCCGCGCTTCGCGAGTGACGCGTGCGACGGCACTGGCGGCAGCAGCGCCCGCAACGCGCGCGGGCCACCCTTGCGTTCCTCCGCGCGTCTGAGGATCGGTTCGAAACGCGCGACCGGCGTGCCCGACGTCATGCGCTGCCCGCAAGCCCGAGCGACGCGGCGAGCGCGAGCAGCTCGCGCGCGGTCGCCACCATCGCGTAATCGACCATGTCACCTTCGTAGACCACCGCCGCGCGACCGTCGGCCTCGGCCGCTGCCATCGCGTCGAGCACGCCGCGCGCGTGTGCGATCTCCTGCGGCGTGGGACTGAAGATCTCATTGACAATCGGTACATGGGAAGGGTGCATCACGCACATCCCGCGCATGCCGAGCCGGCGGTTGCGTTCGGCGTCCGCCCGCAACCCGTCGAGATCGCGGATATCCCACCAGGAGCTCGTCATCGGGTAGGGGATGCCGGCTGCACGCGCATCGAGCACCGCGTGCGAACGCAGGTAGAGCGTCTCTTCGCCGCCCTTCCGCCACTGGTAACCGACGGCGCGGGCGGCGTCGCCCCCGGGCCCCGCGGCGAGCACGAGCTGGTGCACGCGCGGGTTCGCGCGGGCGATGTCGCACGCGTCGCGCATCGCGCCCGCGGTTTCCAGCAGCAACGTGGTGCGCACCGTGCCGATGGGCACGCCGTGGCGGCGTTCGAGCTGGCCCAGGATCACGTCCAGCGCCTGCAGGTCCTTTGCGCGCTCCACCTTGGGCAGCATCACGGCGCGCAGTGCCGGGCACAGGGTACCGTCCAGGTCGTCGAGCGTGCGGCCGGTCGCGTAGCCGTTGATGCGAACGGAACAGTACTGTCCGGCGGCCGCCAGGCGTTGCACGCTCTCGCGCACCAGTGGACGTGCCGCGGTCTTCTGGTCGTCGGGCACGGCATCCTCGAGATCCAGGATCAGTTCGTCCGCCCCGGCGGCCAGTGCCTTGGTCACCCACTCGGGCTTGTGACCCGGAACGAACAGCGATGAACGGACGAGATGCATGGTCAGCTCCTGGCGGGTGTACGCGGGGAATCAGGGGCCCTGGACGGGCCAGCCTTCGGCGAGCATCGCGATCAGCGTGTCATCGAGTGCGCCGGCAAACGCGTCGAGATCCGCGGACGTCATCGGCGTGGACAGGCAGCCCATGCCGCGCGCGGAAATATGAATGCCGCGATTCGCGAGCCCGAGGAACGTCAGCAGGCGTAACGTCGGATCCCCACGCTCGGCCCCGCGCGCGTCGCGCAGGCGTGTGCGGGTCCAGTGGATCTGGAACAGTGAACCGGCGCCGGTGACCTGGGCGGCGGCTCCGTGGCGGGCAAGGACATTGGTGAGTCGTTCGCGCAGCGACGCGCCAAGTCCGTTCAACGCGTTGGCCGCGTCCGCATCGAACAGCGCCATCGCGGCGAATCCTGCCGCCACGGAGACCGCGTTGCCGCTGAACGTGCCCAGGTTGGCCACCGTGCCCCCTATGGACGGATCCTCGAACACGCGCATGCAGTCCCGGCGTCCCCCCACGGCACCGATCGGGAAGCCGCCGCCGATGATCTTCGCCATCGTCGTGAGATCGGGCGCGATCCCGTACTCTGCCTGCGCGCCCCCGGCCGACTGTCTCAGGGTGATTACTTCATCGCAGATGAGCACGATGCCGGCGCGCGCGGTTTCCGCGCGCAGCACCTGCAGGAACTCCCGTTCCGCCGGGATCACGCCGCCAGCGCCGAGCACGGGTTCGACGATGATCGTCGCGAGTTCGTGCCCGTGGCGCTGCACGGCTGCGCGCACCGCCTCGGGATCGTTGTACCGGATCAGCAGGACGTCGGCGGTCGCGGCCGGCGGCAACCCGCCGATGTCCGGAAGCGGGACCGTCACGCGACGCGGGTCGTCCGGCGCCGGGAGACCATGGCCGCCCACCATCACGAAATCAGAGGATCCATGGTACGCGCCTTCGAACTTGCCGATCCGGTGACGACCGGTCAGCGCGCGTGCGGCGCGCAGCGCCACCATCACGGCCTCCGTCCCGGAGTTGTTGAACACCACCTGGTCGAGTGCGGGCACCCGTTCGCACAGCAGCGCGGCAAGCGCTTCTTCCTGCACGGAGGGCGTGGAGTACGCGCTGCCGCCGGTCAGCTGACGGGCAACCACGTCGGTGATGGCCGGGTGCGCGTGACCGTGCAGCATCGCGGTGTAGTTGTTGTGGAAATCGATCCGCCGATTGCCGTCGAGGTCCCAGCTGTGAGCGCCCGCCGCGCGCACCGTGAAGAACGGGAACGGCGGATGCCGGAGCAGCGCGCGCGAGGTGCCGGTGGGCACCACCCGGCGAACCCGTTCCGCGTGCGCGCGGGACGCGGCGTTGCGGGTGACGAACTCGCGGTACAGCGCGGAATCCTCGATGTTCATTGCACTCTCCCAAATTGACTCCGTCGGGATCCGCGCCTGTCGAATCCGACGAGGCAGGGTGCCGGTGCCGGAACTCTCCGCGACGACCGTGCGCGCACAGGACGTGCGCGCTCGAGCGATACATGGATGTACTCGAGCGGGTCGACGCGGAGAGTTCCGGTATCGGCGCCCGGGAACAGCGGCACCCACCCAGTGCCCGATATTCACATCCCGCGATTCAGAGCGCCATCACCGCGCGATAGTGTTCCCAGAACCCGATGATTGCGCCTTCCGTGACCAGGTGATCGGCATCCTCGGCATGCCCGCCGCCCATCGCGATGTAGGAGGCGTGGGCTTGCGACTCCCGGACCGCGCGCTGCACGATCTCGACCGCTTCCCCGTCCTCCATCGAGATCAGCCCGGCAGGTCCGATCAGGTTGGACTGGACGAGCCGGATGCGCTGCATCTCCGCGTCGTCGTCGGCATAGCCGAAATGCGTCCACACGAGTTCGAACGCTTCGGGGCCGTGGGTGACGATCTGGCGTACCGCCAGGGTGTTCGCGATCTGCTGCAGCACGAGGTTGGGAAACACCGACAGGATCACCAGCGTGATGCCGTCCGTGAACTCGGCGCGGCCCGCGAGCAGCGACGGGTCGGCAAGCTTGAACGAGCTGTCGTAGCTGCGGACGTCGCGGTAGACCTCGCGGTCGGTGTCGGCGTTGGACGTATTGGCCTTCGTGTACAGCATCGTGTGGCGGTGCGCGCCATCCATCACGCAGGCCCCGGTCTGCGTCGACCGGTAAAGTCCGAACGTGTTGTGGAAGAGGTGCAGCAGGCTCGCGTGGTAGGGGTCGCGGGTGTTTTCGGCGTACAGTTTCCAGTTGCCGTGCATGTACTGCTGCTGGTCGCCCAGCAGCCGCAGCTCGCGGTTGCAGATGCGCGCGATGCTGTCGACGACCATCGACCCGAGGTAGTCGGCGAGCGGTTCGACGGTATCGGAGAACGTGGCAAACACCAGGCCGTGGAGCGCGGTCACCCGCAGTGCGCGCAACCCGTGGCACGCGGGGTCGAACGCCGCCGGCATGCCGCCCTTGCCGTTGGCGCCCTGGCGGAACGGGACGCCGAGCAGGCGCCCCGTCAGATCGTAGTTCCATTGGTGATACACGCACGAGAGGCGGGTCACCCGGCCACGTGGCTCGCGGCACACCAGCGCGCCGCGGTGCGCGCAGCGGTTCTCGAGCACGCGGAGCTGACCTTCCCGGTCACGCACCAGGATCACGGGGTGCGCCCCGATGGCGGTGGCCTTGAAATCCCCCGGTGCGGGTACCTCGGCTTCGAGGCCGACGAAACTCCACGTTTCACCGCCGAAGATCCGCGCCTGTTCGCGCGCGTGCAGCGCCGGATCCGAGAACACGGCGTAGGGCACCGCAAACCCGTCCGCGCGGTCCGGCCAGTTCAGCATCGGGGGATTGGTCTTCATGTCCATGGCGATCTCACAGCGGGGTGACGAGCAAGGTGTCGACACGGGAGGTGTCGCAGATGACGGTCCGGCGGCGGAACTTCCAGCCGCCCTCGGCGGCGACGATTTCATCGTCGTACATTCCCACGAGGAAGACATCGCTCGCGCCGTTCGTGCGTGTGCGGTAGACCGCGAAGCTGCTGCGCACGCGCAATGTCTCACCGGCCGAGTCGATCAGCACGTTCGACACGAGGTGACGATAACGATGCTTCTCGTAGACATTCGCGTGCCGCAGCGAGACGACGCGATCCTGCAGCATCCCCCGGGAGTGACAGGCAATCGCCGCGAGCGGCAGCCCGCGGTCGACATTGTCGCGGGTCACCACGCGGTAGTCGCACGCGTCCGTGAAAAAATCCGGCCACTCTTCCAGCCGGTCGTCGTCGATGCAGTGCGCGTAGCGGGCGAGCAGCTGCGCGATGTCATGGGACTGTTCGAAGGGAGAGCGCGCGTGCATCGTCCTGGAACTCCGGAGCGGCGGTCACCTGCGGATTCATGTACGGCATACGCGGAATCCCGCGGTGCCGCCGCGGCACGTTAGCATCCCGGCGCGTGGCACGCAGCCCGGGGGTAGCCCGCGGTGCAGCACGTGGTACCGCGTGTGCGCGCGCCCGTGTCGCTACCCCGCAACGTGCGCGGCGAGGCCGTGCGCGACATGCAGTGCCCAGCCTGCGATCGCCAGCGACGGGGGCCCGCCCGGCGCGCGCGGCAGGGCGGCGGCATCCACCACGTACAGTCCCGGATTGCCGAACACCTCGCCGCGGGCATCGACGACGCCATGTTCAGCGTCGGCGCCGAGACAGGCGCCGCCCATCGGGTGCACCGTGATCGGCACGCGCGGACAGCAGATGCGGCGTCCCGTGCGCTGGCCCATCGCCTCGAACGTCCGGCGCAGCCGCGCGAAGATAGGGCTGTGCGCGGGATCGAACGCGACGTGCAGGCGCTCGCCGCGCAGGGACACGCGGCCATCCATCGCATCCTCGCCCATGCCGGCGATGAACGACCCGCGCCGGATCCGCGTGCGCAGCCAGCGCGGCAACGGGTAGGCGTCCACGCTGGGCCAGCCGCCGCCGCCGATCACGGGCGGATCCGGATCGTCGCGGAGCTTTACCCCGCCCGCGGTCGGGAGCCCGACCCCGAGATCGAGCGCCGGATCGTTCCAGTCCCAGAAACCGAACAGGTCCCCGTTGGTGCCGAACCGGCGGCCGAGCGCGGGCATCGGACGGAGATGTCCGCGCGCGGCGCTTTTCAGCAGGAGCCGCAAGGTGTTCAAGGTGCCGGCGCCGAGAACCACGTACGCCGCGTCGAGCGTGTCCTCGCGTCCGCTGCGCAGATCGGTGAAGGTCACGCGATGATGCGGCCGGCCGCCGTCGTCACGACTGGCGAGCGCTGTCACTTCGCAGAGGTCGTACACCGCGAGGCCGCGCTGCAGCGCGCCTGCAAGACACGCGGCATCCAGGGTGGCCTTGCCGCCGGCCGGCGAGCCGAGGAAGCCGTCGTCGCCGCGCCGGTAGTCCACTTCCCTGCGGCTGACACCTGCGGCGGTGGTGCGCGAACGCGGATGCGCGGGGTCGGCCGGCAGGGCATAGGCCAGCCGCGCGTCGGGTGCTGGCGGCAGCGGTGCGAGCACGTCCGAATCCCGGAAGCGGACGGCCGCGAGGTTCGGAATGCGATGTTCGGGAGTGGGGCGGACCGCCTCCAGCACGTCGATGGCCTGCAGGTAGTGACGCTCCATCGCGTCGTTCGAGATCCCCGGCGCATGGTCTTCCCAGTAGCCCGGTACGAGCGGGCGCACGGTGGCTCCGGACCACACGTGACTGCCACCCCCGACGCCCGATGAGCACGCGATGCGCACCCCCTCCGCGAGGTAGAACTCGAACAGGCCATGGCGGTTCAGGCACATTGCCTCCGGCAGCCACGCGTTGGCACCGAGTGTGCGCAGCAGCCCGGAGAACATGCCCACGCCGCGCGGCAAGGGTGCGCGCTCGGGGATCCCCATCGAACGCACGGGCAGCGTGTCCCGCCAGGGCCCACGCTCCAGCAAGGTGACGCGCAGCCCGGTTTCCGTGAGTACGTGCGCGGCGAACGCGCCGCCGAATCCGCTGCCGATGATCGCGATGTCAGTCGTCCAGTGCATCAGCCGTCCCCTCGAAATGCCGCGTGCGGACCGTGCGCCGCGGTCGCCACGATGTCATGTGCGGCGCGGGTGCGCGACCGCGCGCCTCACGGCCCCTATTGGGCACCCGCCCGCACGCCGGGATCTTGACCGGGATTAAGGAAGCGCGGAACCGCGCTGGCGTTGCCCGCGTGCACGGCTCAGTAGACCGCGTCCCAGTCGAACGGCGGTGTTCCGTGCACGATGCGCGCGAGCGCGCGCGTCATCGCGGTGGGCCGGTCGGCCCACATCACGTTGCGTCCGTACGCGATGCCGCGGGCGCCGACGGCGATCAGCGTGGCCGTGCGCTGCAGGATTTCGCGGTCCGGGGCCTTGAGGCCGCCGCTCGCGATGAGCGGGATCCCCGCGGCGACGTCGACGAGCCGCGCGAAGTCCGTCGCCGGTGCGGGTGGATCGGCCTTGATCACGTCGGCGCCGAGTTCCACCGCGAGCCGTACGAGCGGCGCGATGGACTCGGCGCGGCAATCGACGAGCGGCACGCCGGCGTTGTCCGTCATCGCGAGGATCTCGATCATCAGTGGCATGCCGGACAGGTCGCACTGCGCGCGCAACGCGTCGAGATTCGTGCAGCAGTCGCGGGTGAGTCCGGGCTGGCCGGGGAACGTCAGCAGCGAGGACACCACGCACACGGCGTCCAGCGCGACGGCGCGCCGTACCGCGTCCGCGACCGGCAGGTCGTACAGCGGGCCTGCACGCGCAGCGAGGTACGCGTTGGTCGTGTCGGCGCGCAGCAGGAGGGCCGGCCTGGTCCGGTCCGCGATGTCCTGCAGCAGGCGCGCGCCACCGGTGGGCAGCGTCATCCCGTCCGGCACTTCCGCCGCGTGCGCACGGACGATCGCCGGCAGATCGCGCAGGCCGTCGAGCCAGGACGGTTCGCCGAACAAGCCATGATCGAAGGAAAGGATCAGACAACGCCCATCGCGCTGAAACAGCCGGTGGAGTCGGACAGGGGGCGCCATCGGAGCCTGTCAGGCCGTCGCTGCCGGATACACGCGGGCGGCGTTGCCATCGACCGTCACCGGCACCGCGTCCGGGATCTGCCGCATCGCGTCCCGCACCTGCACGGCCGGGATGCCGTACTCGCGGGACAGGCATGCCCCGTGCGCCAGCATGCCGCCGGTCTCGAGCACGAGACCGCGGATCTTCGGGAAGACCGACATCCAGCCCGGATCCGTGCTGTTGCACACGAGGATGTCCCCGTTCTGCACGCGTCCGATCTGATTGAGCTGCGGCACGATACGGGCGACGCCAGTCGCGATGCCGTGACTCGTGGCGATGCCGACCAAGGTGCCCTCCGGCAGGTCCTCCACGCCGGCGGGTGTGAGCGAGAGATCCACCGGCAAGTCGTGCCGGATCCACGTCGGCGTGGGTTCCAGCCGCGCGTTGCGACGATGGAACACCCGTTTGCGCGCTTCCATCTTTGCCTTGCACAACGCGACGGGCGCGTAGCCGCGCAGGTAGTCGTAGAGCTCGTGTCGCGCGAGGAACCAGAAGTCGTCCGGTTCCTCGATCAGCCCTTCCGAGCGCATCCGCCGACCGATCTCGAGGAAGACCTTCTTCTTGCCGTAAGTGAGCCTGTCGAGATAATGGCGCTCGTCATCGCGATACTTCAGGAAGCGCACGCAGTAGTCGGCGACGAAGCGGAACACTTTTTCGCGCAGGGCGCCGAACGCGCGACGGCGGAGTCGTGCGGCGATCTCTGCAGTGATCTCTTCGCGTCTGCGCACCAGGCGCGCCATCAGCAGCGCCGGGTGCACAGGGTTTTCCGTGTTCAGCAGCTGCCGCAGCGCGTCGTAGTCGAGCGCCGGATTCTCGATCCGCCGGTCGTAGTAGAAGTCGCGATCCTGGTGACCACGGTGTCCATGCGCGTGAAGGAATTCCGCGTAGGCTGCCGCGAACGCCTGCACGGAGGGCGCTGTGCCGGCGCGCACCGCCTCGAAGAACGCTGCGCCGGGATGTGCTTCGAACAGTGTCCGCAGCGTTGCATCCGAGCGGATTCGCTCGGCGAGTTCGAACAGCGCCTCGCCTTCCAGCGCGGCCTGGTTGCCGGGAATGCCGGCAATCAGGTCCTGGAAGTGCCGCGGCCCGTCGTCGCCGACCCAGTGTTCGAGGATCTTCGCGAGCGCGCCGAGCGCGCCGGTCGCATAGAAGAAGAACGGCGGCCACAGCGTGGTGTACCACTCGTCGACGAACGCGATCCGCGTTTCGGCGGTGGCGATCAGCGTTTCGAGGTCCATTGCCTGCAGCTGTTCGGGGGTGGGGCCGTCGGCTTCAGCAGTGCGGTTGTCGAGATAGTCATACGTGGTCGCGAACCAGCGCGTCACGCCGAACCGGGGCGCGAGTACGTGTACGCGCAGCCACATGCGCGCGAGACCCCACCACGACACGGGCACGGCAGTGAACTCCGGCTGCCACGCAGGCGGGATGTTCGTCACGTCGCGCAGCGCACCCGGCCACTGCTGGATAAGCCATGACCGCTCGGCGTCCGCACTGAAGTACGCGGTCGCCCGGCGGTAGCGATGCCAGCGCACGTTCGTGATGTTTCGGAAGCCGAACAACCGGGCGAAGCGCGCGTAGTTCAGAAAACATTCGTACGCCCGGCAGGAATAGAACAGCGGCGAGATGCCGCCCGTCCAGTACATCTCGGACCAGGTGTAGGTCCACGTGGTGTCCGGATCATCCGGGGCAGTCTGCCAGCCGTCCACGTCCTCGTCCCACGTGAACTCGACGCCGGTCACGGGGCGGGCCTGCAGGATGTGGAAGCGATCATCGCAGCGCGCCCATTCGATGTCCTGCGGGAGGCCGTCGTAGCGCGCCATGATCTCGCGCCCGATGCCGGCGAGCTGGCGCGCCTCGGTTTCGCTCAGCGATGGTGTGCCGCGCGCGTGGTCTGGCGTGAGGTCCTCGCGCGTGCCGCGCCCGGCGGTGCGGTCGCGCGTGATCCGGCGTTCCTTGCCGCCGCAGGTGAACGATTTCAGCACGAGCGTGTTGCGGTCCAGCACGTACGTGTCCGGGTTCACCGCGCCGGACACCACGGCTTCGCCGAGTCCCCAGCTCGCGTTCAGCACGATCTCGTCGGTGCGCGCAGTCAGCGGGTTTGCCGTGAACATCACGCCCGCGGCATCGGGCTCGAGCATGCACTGGATCACCACCGCGAGGCGCTCCGCCTCACCATCGAACCCGAGCTGGTGACGGTAGGCGCTCACCCGCGCGGTCCACATCGATGCCCAGCAGCGCCGGACAGCATCGAGCAGGTCCGGCAGGCCGCGGACATCGAGGTAGGTGTCGTACATGCCGGCGAACGAAGCCTGCTCGAGATCTTCCGCCGTCCCGGACGAGCGGACCGCAACGTAGGCATCCTCGCCGAGGGCGCGGTACGCGTTGCCGACTGCCTCGGCGATTTCAGGGGGTAGCGGGGTCGCGGCGATTTCCGCGCGGATCTCCGCGGTGCGCCGTTCGAGCGCCGGCGCGTCGTCGAAGTCGAGGGCGGCGACGCGCGCGTGAATGCGCGTCGCGAGATCCCTGGTGGCGAGGAACCGGTCGTGCGCTTCGGTGCTCACGCTGAACCCGGGCGGCACGGGAAACCCGTGGTTCACCAGGCGGCCGAGGCTGGAGGCTTTGCCGCCGACCTTCCGAAGATCGGTGGCGTCCGCGTCTTCGAATCCGATGACCAGCGGCATCAGGACCTCCGTCGTGGCGAAGGGGGGACACGCGGCGCACGTGGCGCCGGACGGAACCCGAGGGGCGACCTGAAGATCGGCGGAAGCGGTTGTCCTGTCAACCGGATTCGACGCGCTCCTTCACGCGTGCCCAGTCGTCCAGGCTGTCCGTGAGATGCGGCAGTACCAGGAAACTGACCCCGGTGTAGCCGAGATCCCGCAGCGCACGCACTCTCGCGACGAGCTCGTCGAGCGTGCCCGAACAGGACACCTGGCGAATAAACTCGCCATCGATCAGCGGCGCCTCGTCCTCGCGCAGGAACAGCGCGTGGCCGCGATGCAAAGTCAGGTAGCGCGCGTCGGCGGGCGTGTATGCGGCGTAGAGCGCCCGGTACGCGGCGAGCAGCTGCTCGTCCCCGATGCCGCCGGTCCCGAGATCTCCGTACTGGGTCTCCATCAGGTTGTGCAGCACCATCGCGCTGGTGGGGCCGGCCTGCGCGCGCACGCGCGGGGAGTCGTAGGTCTCGCCATCGCGCACCAGCGCACCAAACGTGAAGATGGTCTTGCGATACTCTCCGGGATTCCGCCCTGCGGCACGGTACGCGGCGTCCATCGCCGTGAGATCGGCAGCGGCCTGCCCGTCATTCGCGTAAATCGCGATCCAGTGGCTCCCGGTGCGCGCGGCCACGTCACGTGCCCGCGGTCCGTTGGCCGCCACGTGACACGGGATCGGGTCGCGCGTGTTCACGAGATCGCGCTCAGGATTCAGGAACCGGATCGGGCGGGTCGTCGATCCGAACGTGCATTCCACGGTTTCTCCGGCGAGCAGGCCCTGCACGGTTTCGATGTTGCGTTCGAGCGTGCGCACGCCGAGCGCGGGCAGCCCCATCGCGCGACGCGCGGAGAAGCCGGTGCCGACACCCCAGTCGATGCGCCCCGGCGCGAGCGCGTTCAATGTCGCGAGCATGTTCGCGGTGACGGGCGGAATGCGGTTGGAAGGAATGCACACGCCGGTGCCGAGCCGGATACGCCGCGTCTGCATCGCGGCCGCCGCCATTGCGACGAATGGATCAGCCGCCACCATCTGGCTGTCCTCGAACCAGATTGCGTCGAAACCGAGCGACTCGGCGCGCTGCGCCACTTTCCAGCTGTCGGCGGCGGTGGCGAGGATCAGAGAGAATTCCATCGATGCACTCCCAGGCTGGTGAAATCAGCAGGCACGCGCGACGAGTCCGCGCCGCCACGCGATTGTCGTGACGGGACGGAACGCGTTCAGGCGTCGACCAGACGCCACTGCACGAGCGTGTACGGCGGGTCGGCCGTGTCGTGCGGCTCGAACACCGCCGCGACTTCGGCACCGATACGCACCTCCTGGCGCGGATCCCCCAGCAGGTTGCCGAGCATGCGGACGCTTCCGCAGGCCGGCAGTTCGACCAGCACCACGAGGTACGGACCATGTCCGTCGAGCGCCGCATGCACCGGGTGGTGCGGACGTTCGTAGCTGTAGATGCGGCCGCGACCCGCGATCTCCGTCCACGCGAGATCGAACGAATGGCAGCGATGGCAGATCCACTCCGGGCCCCACTGCCAGGCGCCGCAGCCGGCACAGCGCTGGATCCGCAGGCGACCCTCACGCGTGCCTTGCCAGTACGGTTCTGCGAGCCCGTCGGGGCCACTGCCCGGACGGGGCAGACCGTCGGGGAGATACCCGGTGTTCATAGTGTCGCCTCCGAGCCCAGGATCAGGGAACTGACCGGTGTGACCATCGGCCCCCCCATGATGATGGCGGTGTCGTGTCGTCGTACCTGGTTCACCGCGGCGCCGCGGATCTGGCGCACCGCCTCATGCACCAGTTCGAGTCCGTGCATGTAGCACTCCGCGAGATTACCGCCGCTCGTGTTGAGCGGCATCCGGCCATCCGGCGCGAGGAGGTTGTCCAGCACGAGCATCTCGTTCGCCTCGTCAGGCTTTACCATCCCGTGTTCGACCAGGCTCATCAGTACGCCACCGGTAAAGTTCTCGTAGCACTGCACGACGTGCATGTCCGTCGGCGACATGCCCGCCATCGCGTACAGACGTGGTGCCAGCTGGGTGAAATGGCTGCTCGCGTAGTTCGGCATGTTGTGCACGGGAGCGGCGCTGCGCGTTTCGCAGCCTTGCGCGCACGCCATCAGGTAGACGGGGGTCTGCTTCAGGTCGCGCGCCCGTTCCGCCGACGTCACGATCACCGCGGCCGCGCCATCGTTCTCCTGGCAGCAGTCGTAGAGCCGGAAGAACGGTTCGATGATCCAGCGCGAAGCGTCATACTTCGCGGCATCGAGCGGCTTTCCACGCATCACCGCGTTCGGATTCGTCTGTGCGTGGTGGTAGCACGCGAGCGAAATCGCCCGCAGCGCGTCGTGACGGATTCCGTGATCGTGCATGAAGCGCGTGACTTTCATCGCGAAACGCTGGGCCGGCGAGATCACGCCGTAGGGCTGCGCGAACGCGTCGTCGCCGTGCGCGACGGTGGCGCCGCTGCTCCGACCGTACCGCTGGTACTGACCTTGCGCCAGCGAGCGGAATGCCACGACGCAGTCGGCCATGCCGGTCGCCACCGCGGCCGCGGCGTTGCCGATCGCCCCGCATACGCCGCCGCCCCCGCCGCCCCAGAACATGTTCGAGAAGCGCAGTTCGCGGATACCGAGCGCGGCTGCCAGCCGGCCGGCTTCCGATCGGTCGTTGCCATAAGACGCGAAGCCATCCACGTCGTGTGGGCTGATACCCGCGTCCGCGCACGCGGCGACGACCGCCTTCAGCGCCAGCTTGAACTCGCTGTCCGGCGATTGGCCATGACGGTAATACGGGGTTTCGCCGATGCCGGCGATGGCGGTCAGACCGCGCAGCGTACGTTCATGCATGGGACTCACTTCCTGGCGGCCAAACTGGCAGGCGCGTCACCCGCGGCGCGCGACGTCGCACGAGGACTTGTAACAAACACCTCAGCGAGCGGCAAGCGCCGCGACGACCGGCAGCGTCTTCAACCCGACCAGGCGGTTGTTCGGCATCCATTCGGGAGTTCCGTCGAGCGCGAATTCCAGTCCGCACGCGAGCAGCTCCTCCAGCACGACCCGCAGTTCGAGCCGCGCCAGCGATGCGCCGAGGCAGAAGTGCACCCCGGCGCCGAACCCGAGGTGACGGTTGGGCGATCGTGCGATGTCGAATTCGAACGGGCGCTCGAATACCCGCTCGTCGCGATTCGCGGACATCTCCCACACCGTGACCTTGTCACCGGCGCGTACGGGCACGCCGCATACGCGGGTGTCACGTGTGGCGGTGCGTCGCTTGTAGCAGGACGGGGTGGTCCACCGCACGATCTCTTCGACCGCGGAGCGCACGAGATCCGGCGCAGCCTGGAGGTGCCGCCAGGCCTGCGGGTGCTCGATGAACGCGAGCACACCCCCGCTCAGTGCGCGCGTGGTGGTTTCCGCCCCTGCCGGGAAGAGCAGTGCGAAGAACGATCGGAGTTCGTGATCCGACAGCGCGGAACCGTCCGCTTCGAAACGTGCGTGCACGATCGTCGAGAAGATGTCCGGGCCCGGCGCCGCGCGCCGGCGCTCGACGAGACCCTGGGCGTAACGGCGGATCCGGCGGACGTACTCCTCGGCGATCACCTGGTCCGACGGTGATTCGATCCCGTGGTCGACCCAGTCGGCGAGCATCAGCCGATCCTCCTCCGGAACGCCCAGCACGAGACAGATCGCCTGGGTCGGGATCTCGCGAGAGACGCGTTGCGCAAAATCGAACCGTTCACCCGGGCGAATCCCCGCGAGCAGTGCCCGGGTGCGTCGGCGCAGCTCGTGTTCGAGCGCGGCGACGGCCTTGATGGTGAACCCTTCGTTGACGAGCGCGCGCAGGCGGCGGTGCCGGGGATCGTCCGTCTGGTTCAGGACCTTGCCGGCCGACGCGTCGTCCTTCAGCGTGGTTCCGCCCAAGGAGCGCGCTCCACCGGTGACCGACGAGAACGTCAGCGGATCCATGAACACGGCGTCGACGTCGGCATGTCGCGAGATCACCCAGAAGCCCTCTCCGTCCGGAGTGGCCGCCGTCGGCGCATGCCAGTACACCGGTGCGTGCGCGCGCAACCATGTGAAGAAGGCGTGCGGAAATCCCCGCGCGAATATCCTGTTGTCTGACAGGTCGACTGCCGGTATGTCCATCCTCGGATCTCGCACCTCTCACGTCTGCGCGTGTGGATCGATTAGAGCATCGTCCGGCGCCGGCTGCCATGGAGCGGCTATACTCGACGCGCCGGGCGCGGACGGGCGCAGAGGGGAGGCGTGATCCATGACGGATACGGGATTCATCGGCACGGGGACCATCGGCGCACCGATGGCGTTGCGGATGCTGGAAGCGGGCCACCGGCTGCGGGTTCACGACGTGCTGCGCGAAGTCACGCGCGAACTCGAGGCGCGTGGTGCTGTGCACGCGCCGACGGTACGGGAGATCGCACAGACCTGCGATGTGGTGTGCCTGTCGCTGCCCGGGCCACCGCAGATCGAAGAAGTGCTGCTTGGCGCCGGCGGGCTGCTCGCGTACGCGCGCCCCGCGGCCGTCATCGTCGACCTCTCCACGAACTCGCTCGCGCTCAATCGCCGGATCGCGGCCGCGGCCGCGGCGCGGGGGGTTCACTACTTGGACGCGCCTGTGTCCGGGGGACGCGCAGGCGCCGCGGCGGGGCGGCTTTCCGTGATGGTCGGGGGCGACCGGGCCGCGTTCGAAGCCGTGCGCGGCCGGCTCGAGTGTTTCGCGAAACACGTGTTCTACCTGGGCGCGTCGGGCTTCGGGACGCTCGCGAAGCTCGTCAACAACCAGATCTTCCTGGCCGCGAGCGTACTGGTGCAGGAGGGATTCGTCTTCGGCACGAAAGCGGGCATCGAGCCGGACGCGTTGCTCGAGGTCCTGAAGGCGAGTTCGGCCGGACCGTTGCTCGCCCATGCCCCGCTGATGCTGTCGCGGGAGTTCTCCCGGGACGTGTTCGCACTCGCGATCGCCGCCAAGGACGTGGCGGTCGCGCTGGAATCCGCGACCGCGCTCGGGGTGGATGCGCCCGTGACCACCGCTGCGCACGCGGTCTATCGGCGTGCACTGGACGCAGGGTTCGGGGCGGAGGATTTCTACGCCACCGTGAAGGTGCTTGAACGCGCCGCTGGCGTGGCGGTCCCGGCGCTCAAAGGAGGCAGGTGACCGGACGCGCGGCCGGACCGCGTGCGCCGCGCAGGATCAGGATGGAAGTTTCACCGGGGAGGCATCGGACATGGGGATGACGTGTGACGGCAAAGTGGCGCTCGTGACGGGCGGCGCCTCGGGAATCGGGCGTGCGACAGCCTGCCTGCTGGCACAGGCGGGAGCCAGGGTGATGGTCGCCGATGTGAACCTGCAGGGATGCGAAGAGACCGTGGACATGATCGCGACGGCGGGCGGTCAGGCCGCCGCACGGCGGGTGGACGTCGCCGACGAACAGGATGTTGCGCAGCTGGTGGCGGACTGTGCTGCGCGATTCGGACGACTCGATCTTGCGTTCAACAACGCGGGGATCAGCGGACCCTTCATGCGTACCGCGGAGTACCCGACCGAGGACTGGCAGCGCGTCCTCGCCGTGAACCTGACCGGTGTCTGGCTGTGCATGAAGTACGAGATACGCCAGATGCTGACTCACGGCGGCGGCGCGATCGTCAACACGGCCTCGGCCGCGGGCCTGATGGGGATGCGGGCGGCGCCGGCCTACGTCGCGGCCAAGCACGGAGTGGTGGGCCTGACACGCTGCGCGGCGCTGGATTACGCGCGCTCGAAGGTGCGCATCAACGCGGTGTGTCCGGGCGGCGTGCGGACCGGCATGACGGAGGATGCGGATGCACGGCATCCGGGCTGGCTCGATGGTATCGCGAAGCAGGAACCGATGGGGCGTATCGCGGAACCGGACGAGATCGCGCGCGCCGTGGTCTGGCTGCTTTCCGACGAGGCCTCGTTCGTCACCGGACATGCCATGGCCGTGGATGGCGGCCTGGTCAGCCGCTGATCCGGCGCGCCGCTGACGGCAGAACGTCGTGCCCGCGCGCCGGCCGGTGCGCGAATGCGGTTAAATGGCGGCATCTCTTCCCGGAGCTGCCGCCATGCAGAGCGCCCTCGACGAACTCCTGTCGCGCATTCACTCGCTCGAGGACGAACTGGAGCGGGAGTACGACCGTCATCGCGCGGCGTTCGAGCAGCGTCGTGTCGAGATGGCGGAGCGCTTCCTCGAGTTCCAGCGCCGCTACCGGGTCGGGCTCTGGCGTTACTTCCGGGAGGCACGCTGGCAGGTGGTGGTGACCGCGCCGGTGATCTACGCGGGATGGCCCGTGTTCCTGCTGCTCGATGCCTTCGTGTCGCTCTACCAGGCCGTATGTTTCCCGGTGTACGGGATCGCGCGCGTGCGCCGCGCGGACTACCTGGTGTTCGACCGCGCCGACCTGCCGTACCTGAATGCCGTCGAGAAATTCAACTGCCTGTATTGCTCCTACGGCAACGGGGTGCTCGCGTTCGCGCGTGAAATCGCGGCACGGACGGAACAGTACTGGTGTCCGATCAAGCACGCGCGCAGGTTGCGCGATGCGCACGGGCGTTACCCGTACTTCTTCGAACACGGCGATCCGGAAGCTTTCCGGCAGGGACTCGCGCGGGTGCGCCGGCAGTGGGGGCTGTCCGCGGACGCGCACCGCACGACGCCGTGAGTCAACCGGCAGCGGGCGCCAAGGTTGACTAAGCCCGCGAAGTCGCGGACCTTCACGCGGGACAACACGGGAGCATTCGCGCGCGCATGAACCAGGACCGTCGTTCGAGACTGGTCGACGAAGCCACCGCCGTGGGAATGATCGCCGACGGCATGACCGTGGCGATCGGCGAACCCGCGCCGATGGCGCTGGTGCGCGGGATCGTCCGTCATCGGCGCCGTGACCTGACGGTGATCGCGACGGGACTGCCGCTGGATCTCCTGGTGGCAGCCGGCTGCGTCCGCAAGACGATCAGCTATTACGCAGGCGGAGGCGTGGGAGTCCCGGTGGCCCCGTCGTTCCGACGCGCCGCGGAGCGTGGCGACATCGACGTCTGGGAATGTGACGAGGGCATCCTGACGAGTGGCCTCGAGGCCGCCGGCAAGGCGCTGCCATTCCTGCCGTGGCGCGGTGGGGTGGGGACGTCGCTGCCGGAGGTCAACCCCGATCTCCGCGTATTTCGCGACCCGGTGGCGGGGCAGACGCTGCTCGCCGTGCCCGCCATCCGGCCGGACGTCGCGCTGCTGCACGCGGCGCGCGCCGATGTTCACGGCAACGTACAGCACCACGGCGGCCCCGGGTGGATAGATCTCTTCCTGGCCCGCGCAGCGGACTGCACGATCGTGCAGGTGGACGAGATCATCGCCAACGAGACCGTGCGCCGGGATCCCTGGGCAACGACCCTGGCGCCCGCCGATGCCGTTGTGCGGCTGCCGTGGGGCGCGCATCCGTTCTACAGCCGCGGCCGGTACGTGACCGATACCGGGTTCATCGCGAATTACTTCGCGTTGTCGGCGACACCCGTCGACGTGCAAGGAGAACCTGTGCTCGAACGGTTCATCGACACGTACTGCCGGGAACCCGCCGATCACGTGGCGTATCTCGAACGGGTCGGGCTGCGTCAGCTGCTCGGTCTACACGAGTATTGAGCGCCCATAGCCGAAGCCGCGAATTCCGCTGATGAACGGTTACAGCGCACGTGAACTGATGGCCATCGTGCTCGCGCGCGACCTCGCGGACGGCGAGGAATTGCAGGTCGGCATCGGGCTGCCGGTGGCGGATGCGGCGGTCCGTCTCGCGCATATCCTGCACGGGCCGAACATGGACCTGGTGTTCTTCGGGGTCCGCATGAACGTTCATCACCTGGAGTGCGTCCCGCTGCCGCGCTTCGGATGGGATTGCCGGGTGGTGCGCTGGGCCGAGTCCTTCGCCGATCGCGGACATCGGTTCGACCAGGTCAAGGACTGGGGACGCCGGGTGTTCTTCATCGGCGGTGTGCAGGTGGACATGTATGGCAATGCCAACCTGATTGGCCTCGGCGAAGACTACTCGCGCCTGCGGTTCCGCGGGCCGGGCTCGGTGGGAACCCCCACGCTGACCACCCACGTGGGACGCTATCACCTGGTGCTGAATCATCACTCGCCGCGCGTCCTCGTGCCGCGATGTGATTACGTGAGCGCGATGGGGTATGGCGACGGGGGCGATGCGCGCGAACGGCTCGGCCTGCCCGGCGGTGGGCCGCGCTACTGCGTGACGCCGCTGGCAGTGATGGACTTCGCGCCCGACAGCCGGCGGATGCGACTGAAGTCGGTGCATCCGGGGGTCGCGGTCGAGGACGTGCGGCGGGCGACCGGCTTCGACCTGGTCCTGCCGGCGGACGTCCCGGTCACCGAGCCGCCGAGCGACGCGGAACTGCGGGTGCTGCGCACGCGCGTCGATCCGCAGGGCACGCTGCGCGACTGACGCACGCAAACCTGATGAATACCTCGCTGGAACATGATGTTGCCGCGATGCTTGCGCGCGAACGCGTGCGCCGGCGACGCCGCGCCGTGGCCGGCGCGCTGGCCATCCTGATTGGCGGCGGAATCGCCGCGTACCGGCTGCTGCAGCCGGTGGCCCCGGCGCCGGCCTTCCTGTACGAGACCGTCGCCGCCACCCGGGGGCCGCTGGTGGTGACGGTGTCCGCGACGGGCACGCTCCAACCCGTCACGCAGGTCGAAGTGGGCACCGAGGTCTCAGGGACTGTCGCCGACGTACTGGTCGATTTCAACGAAGAGGTCACTGCGGGGCAGGTCCTTGCCCGCCTGGACACCACGCAGCTTGCCGCCCGCGAACGGCAGTCCCACGCCGCACTGCGCCTCGCGCAGGCGCGGGTCGAGGAAAGCCGTGCCACCGAACGCGAAACTGCCCGCAAGCTGGCACGCGTGCAGTCGCTGATCGCACGGCAGCTCGCGGCCGCGGAGGAACAGGACACGCTCGTTGCCGCGCATGCACGTGCGCGCGCCGGGGTCGAGGTGGCGGCCGCCCAGGTCCAGCAGGCGCGCGCGCAGCTGGAATTCGATCGACAGCAGCTGGAGAAGGCCGTCGTCCACGCGCCGATCGACGGCATCGTGCTGAAGCGCCAGGTCGAGCCCGGGCAGACGGTGGCCGCGGCATTCCAGACCCCGGTGCTGTTCACGCTCGCGGAGAATCTCACGCAGATGGAACTGCACGTGCAGGTCGACGAGGCTGACGTGGGCAAGGTAGCGGCCGGACAGACCGCCGAATTCGTTGTCGACGCGTATCCCGACAGGCGTTTCCCCGCAGAGATCACGCTCGTCCGCTACGTGCCGCAGACGGTCGACGGCGTGGTCACCTACGAGACCGTACTGTCCGTGGACAACGCCGGGCTGCTGCTCCGCCCCGGGATGACGGTCACCGCGGAGATCCTCGTGCGGCGGTTCGAGGACGTGCTGCGCGTGCCGAATACGGCACTGCGGTTCGTGCCGCCGTCGAGTGCGCCACCAGCAACGGTCCGGAGCGGCACCCTGGTAGGCCGGCTGTTGTGGAGCCCGCCGGCACCCGTCCGGTATGCGCTGGAGACCCCCGGGGCCGGGCCGCGCGTATGGGTACTCCGTGACGGCGCGGCGGTGCCGATCGGCGTGACAACCGGCGCGACGGACGGTGTTCTGACCGAGGTTGCCGCCGGCGGGCTCAACGACGGCGCGCACGTCATCGTCGACGCGAGACCTTCGAATGCAGACGGGTCCTGAGGCTGGCGCGCCGCTCGTCGCGTTCGCCGGGCTCACCCGGATCTACGGCGAAGGCGAAGCGGCGGTCGTTGCGCTCGATGCGATCGACCTGACGATTGCCGCGGGCGAGTTCACCGCCTTCATGGGAGCCAGCGGTTCGGGCAAATCCACCGCGATGAACATCCTGGGTTGCCTGGACGTCCCGACCAGTGGCAGCTACCGGTTCGCGGGAGTGGCGGTGGAGCGCCTTGCGCGTGCCGAACGCGCGCTGCTGCGTCGGCATTACCTGGGTTTCGTGTTCCAGGGGTTCAATCTGCTGGCGCGCACCACCGCGCTGGAGAACGTGGAACTGCCACTGCTGTACCGGCGTGTCCCGGCCGGCGCGCGGCGCGCGCGCGCACGCGAAGCACTGGCGACGGTCGGGTTGACTGGACGTGAGCACCACATGATCAATCAGCTGTCCGGCGGCCAGCAGCAACGCGTGGCGATCGCACGCGCGCTGGTCACCGCCCCTACGCTGCTGCTCGCGGATGAGCCCACCGGCAATCTCGACTCGCGACGCAGTCACGACATCATGCAGCTTCTGCGCGACCTGAACGTCCGCCAGGGCATCACGATCGTCATGGTCACCCACGAGGCCGAGATGGCCGCGTACGCGCGGCGCACGATCGAGTTCCGGGATGGTCACGTGATGGGGTCGGACTGACATGTGGTGGAATGCGTTCCGGCTCGGGGTGCGCGAGATTCGCCGTAACGCGCTGCGCTCGTTCCTGACGGTGCTGGGCATCGTGATCGGCGTGGCGGCGGTAATCGTGATCGTGACCCTGGGCAGCGGGGCGACCCTGCAGATCCGCGAGCAGATCGGGGCGCTCGGCAGCAACATGCTGATTGCGCGGCCCGGTCAACGCATGGGGCCGGGCATGACGTCCGTTGCTCCCGCCTTCAGTCGCGACGACGTCACCGCGCTGCGGCGCGACGTCCCCGGTGTGCTCGCGGTGGCGCCGTCCAGCACGGCGCCCACCACGGCGATTTACGACAACACCAACTGGTCTACCACCGTGACGGGGGTGGATGACGCCTTCTTCGGTGTCCGGGGCTGGTCGATCGAACGCGGCCGCAGGTTTTCCGAGTCGGAGCTTCGCGGGGGACACGCGGTATGCATTCTGGGGGCGACCGTGCGCGCGAAGATCTTCGCCGAGCGGGAACCGCTTGGCGAGCCGGTGCGCCTGCGCAAGCTCGGTTGCCAGGTAATCGGGCTGCTGGCGACCAAGGGTCAGAGCAGCATGGGCACCGACCAGGACGACCTGGTGCTGGTTCCGCTGCGGATGTTCCAGCGGCGCATCGCGGGAAACCAGGAGATCAGGCTGCTGCAGATGACCGTCGCGACGGAAGCATCGACCGCCCGCGTGCAGCGTGACATCGAACGGCTGCTGCGCGAGCGCCGACACCTGTCCGCGATCGAGGAAAACAACTTCACGCTGATGGACATGAAGGAATTCATGACCACGATGACCGGCACGACCAGAACGCTCACGGTACTGCTGGGCGCGGTCGGCGCGGTGAGCCTGCTGGTGGGCGGTATCGGCATCATGAACATCATGCTGGTGTCGGTGACCGAGCGTACGCGGGAGATCGGGATTCGTCTCGCGGTCGGTGCCCTTGAGCGGGAAGTGCTGGTGCAGTTTCTCGTGGAAGCGGTCGTGCTGTCTGCGCTCGGCGGTTTGCTCGGGATCGCGCTCGCGTTGAGCGGATCTTGGTTCACGGCGCGCGCACTCGGCATTCCGTTCGTGCCGCAACCGGGGATCGTCCTGCTGTCGTTCATGTTCTCGGCGCTGGTCGGTGTGGTGTTCGGGTACTACCCCGCGCGCAAGGCCGCCCGGTTGAATCCCATCGACGCGCTGCGCCACGAGTGAGGATGGCCCTCATGTCCCGTCGGCGGCGCGTCGCCGCAATGTGCGTGCGCGCCAGCCGGCGGCGCCGGCGAGCGCACCGACCGCGGCGATGAGCGCGAAGGGAAGGTCGTAACTGCCCGTCCGGTCGTGCAGCCAGCCGCTCAACCATGGACCGAGCGCGCTACCCGAGGCGCTGCCGAACAGGCAGACGCCCATGATTGCGCCGAAGTGCGGGCCCTGGAAGCGATCACTGACCATTGCGGGCGTGAGCGCCGCGGTGACTGCATAACCGAGCCCCAGCATCACCGCGTAGACGTACGCGAATCCGGCAAACCCGGTACGCCCGACGAGCAGCAGTGCGCCCACGGCAGTTACCAGGATTCCGATCCCACACACGAAGACCAGTTCGCGGTCGATGCGGTCGGACAGCCAGCCTCCACCGGTCTTGCCGACGATGCTCGCCACTCCGACGACTCCCACGACGGACGCCGCGGCCATGGCCGGAATGCCGTGGTCCACGAGGAACGCGACCTGGTGCACATGCAAAGTCTGCGAGCAGATACTTCCGCACAGGAACGTCACGAGCATCAGCCAGAATGGCGTCGTGCGCAGCGCTTCGCGCAGGGTCGGTGCGCGGACCGGGGAGGCAGGGCCTGGGGAAACCTCGCGCTGCGGGTGCGGGTGTCTGGTGTCGCGCGCCTCACGCAACAAGTAGAGCGCGGCAGGCAGGATGCACGCGGTACAGGTCAGGCCGAGCACGCGGAATGCACTGCGCCACCCGCCGGTCTCGATCAGCCATTCGCACCAGGGCACCACGACCAGCATGCCGACGCCAACACCGGAGCTTACGATGCCAAGCGCCAGCCCGAGCCGTGGCCGAAAGCGGCGGTGTACCTGGACGACAGCGGGGATCCAGCCGCAGCACGCGACCGCGAGCGCCGTGCAGATCCCGAACCCGATGTACAGCTGCCAGGGCGCGGCAATGAAGCTGTTCGCGTAGAGCGCGCCACCCAGCAGCACGCTGCCCGCGAGGACGATCTGCGGTGGCTGCACCCGGTCGCACAGCATTCCCAGCAGCGGATTCGCGGCGCCCTGCACCAGCGCGAACACCGAGAATGCCCCACCGAGCACCGAACGACTCCAGCCGAACTCCTCCAGCAGCGCGACGAGGAAGACGCTGTACGCGTACCAGCTGCCGTAAGCGAGCGCGAGGGTAAGACCGATGAGGCCGAGGATGACGGCCTGACGCATGCGCGAGTCGGGAGGAGGCATCGTTGCGCGCGCAGCGATCACAGGTGACCGGCGATCGCGTGCCCACGAGGCATCGTCATCGACGGGTTCCGTCGATGCGACGGGTCACCAGAGGTCCCGCGGAACGTCTCCCTGCGCGGCAGCGAATCAGGCACGGAATGTCTCGACAATGGGTGTCGAAGTCTACGCGGGAGACGCGGGGGAGCGACAGCCCGGACCGGCTGTGGCATCTTACCCGACGCCTGGACGAATTCCTGCGCCCGCCGCCGGGGACGGGCGCGCGGTGCCACGAAGCGCCGGCAGAAGATTCGCGATCGCTTATCAGTTTGACGCGCGCGAACGTTGGTGTCCGGGCAGGCAGTCAAAGCCGGGGGATTCGAAGGTGTCAATTACGGCTGTGCGTCGCCCTGCGTGGCATCTGCCCGGGGGCGAAAAGACAGTTCTCGTCACCGATGACGACCGCACCGTCCGCACCGTGCTCGCCCGGATGCTTCATGCGGACGGATACCGGGTCCTCGAGGCTGAACAGGGCGAGAAGTGCCTGCACCTGTGCTCGGAACGGCAGGTCGACGCGTTTCTGATCGACCTCAACCTGCCCGGCATGGACGGCACGGAGCTCTGCCGTCGCATCCGTGCGAACGATCGCTACCGCGTCACGCCGATCATCTGCATTACCGTGGTCGACGAGGAACTCGCTGCCACGCGCGCGTTCGAAGCCGGCGCCGACGATTTCATCACCAAGCCAATCAGCCCGCACACGCTCAAGGCGCGGCTGGGAGGGCGGCTTCTGAAGTCTGCGGCGCTGCGCGAACGGGATCATGGCCGCACGGACCTGAGGCCCGAGTTTTCGCAGCGGACGCGCCGGATGCTCGATGCGTATGCGGCAACGGGATCGTTCCCGGCACCCGAGGCTCAAGATGTGTGCATTCTCGTCTCGCGTGTCTGCGCGCCCGCGGACCCACATGCGGGGATCGCGCCGGGCGCGCTGTTCGACATGCTCGCAACGCAGCTCGCGCTGCAGGTGGAGTGCGTCTATCGACACGGCGGGTACGTCGAGCGCTGCGCGGGCGACGGGGTGACGGCGGTATTCGACTCGCCCCGTCGGATACTCGAGGCAAGCGCGTGCGGCATCGAGATACTGGAAGTGACGCGCCGCAAGCTCGAAGCCGGTTCGGCCATGCTGCCGGTCTGCGCCGGGGTGCACTGTGGCGAGGTGCTTGTCGGCAACCTGGGTACCGTCACCCATCCGGATTTTTCCGTGGTCGGGGACGTGGTCAACGTGGCGGCACGCCTGTGCGACCAGGCGGAGCCGCTTTCCATGCTGGCGTCGGAGGAAGTCCGCCGCGCCGTCGCCGGTCGCGCCTCGCTCGTGTTCACGGCGCCCTGCGTACTCGACATCCGCGACCCGCGCGGCCCGGTCACCGTCTACAACGTTCTCCGCCGGCGCGAGCAGGTCGCCCGATAAGTGCCGGTCGTGGGGGGCGTCAGGGCGGGCGACCCGGCGGCCCCCCGCGCGGACGCGGTTCGGAAGCTCAATGACGGGTTGCGTTCGACTCGTTCACGTCGAAAGTCGGCGCTGCTTCCGAGGCGCCGACCGGGCTCGCATGATGCAGCACCATCCGCCACTCGCCGCGGCTTTCCCGGTAGACGTTGGTCGCGAGCAACGGGGAAAAGCGCTGGCGCTGCAGGGGCAGCGTGATCGTCTCGTACACGGTATGTACCGCGAGTCCGCCTGCGCGCACGACGTTGACGCGTTCAATCTCGAAGCGGCGCGGCAACTGGGCTCGGAACAGTTCCATCCAGCTCGCGCGGATCGCCGCGGGACCCGTCAGCAGTGGGCCGAGCGGATGGATGCAGCGGATCTCCGGGAGTTCAGCCCATACGCTCATCATGGCTTCGGGGTCACCGAGTTCGAACGCGCGGTAGAACGCCGCTTCGGCGGCGAGGGCGGTGTCGAGCATGGTCCCGCTGGCCACGCGGTTCGCTCAGCGGTTTGTCGCCGGGTCGTCTGTCGAGGTCGGCTTCACTGCCGGCGCCGGATAACCCACGGCCGTGAGGCGTGCGTCGAGGTTCGCGCGATCGAATCCCTGGAGGACCTCGCTTCCGATCGTCACGGTCGGAACCGTAAGGGCCCCGGAGGCTGTTTCCAGTGCATCCTGGCTGGCGCGGTTGGTGCTGACATCCATTTCAGTGAACGGGATGCCGCGCGTCTCCAACTGAAGTCGCAGGAGGTCGCAGGTGTCGCAGGCCGGGACGACGTAGAGGATCACGGGTGACTTCTTCGCGATGTCAGCAGCTGAGGTCGGGCCGCGCGCCGGCGCGTTGCGCAACCGCTTCTCCCCGGTCTTTGTCTGTTCCGGGGCACAGCGGTCGCGAAAGGTGATCGTGCCATCGGGCTCACGACACTCGACGACGGTCCGCGCAGCCGCGGCCGGGGGAACCGTCAATGAAAGCACTATCACCGCACCGCCGAGTCCGAGACCTGCACGCCTTCGAGTCATTGCCGATGTGCTCCTGAGGGGGCGGGAAGGATTGATCCGATGACCGCGGAGTATAGCATCGCGTGGCGCAAAGGCCTGATTTCCAGGGTGTCAAAGGTCGGGCGCTGTGCCTATAATGCCGGCCGATCAGTCGACGGAAGCCCCGACCCCCAACTGGGCCGGACACCCGCCCCGACCTTGCGGACATGCGCGTGGAATTCCAGCGGCAAAGCCTGCCGTGCCCGAACCCGTGCGAAAGTGGCGAAATTGGTAGACGCGCTGGTTTTAGGTACCAGTGGGGCAACCCGTGAGAGTTCGAGTCTCTCCTTTCGCACCACCAGGCGCGCGGACAGCTTCGGCACGCATTTCCATCTCCAGCCGACATCCGAATTGAATCGCACCTTGCGTAAACAAAGTATCGAGGAAGTATGCAGGTATCACTAGAGCAACCCGGTGGACTGGAACGACGCCTTCGCATCGACATCCCCGAGGAGAAGATCGTGGGGATGGTACGCGATCGGCTCCAGAGCGTGGCGCGGAGCGCGCGGGTCGACGGTTTCCGGCCCGGCAAGGCGCCGGCCAAGGTCATCGAGCGCCAGTTCGGCGCCCGCATCCGTGGCGAGGTGATTTCGGAAGTCGTGCGCTCGTCGTTCGCCGAGGCGGTGGGGCAGCACCAGTTGCGCCCGGTCACCGATCCCGTGATAGAGCCGGTGACTGCGGGCGAGGGACAGGGCCTGAGCTATACCGCCACGTTCGAAATCTTCCCCGAAGTCACGCTGGCGACTTTCGAAACACTCGTCGTCGAGCGCCCCGCATGCGAAATCTCCGAAGAAGATGTCGACAAGATGGTGGGTGTACTGCGACAACAGGCCCAGACCTGGCGTGAAGTCGCGCGACCGGCCGCGGACGGCGACAAGCTGACGCTCGATTTCGCCGGAACGCTCGAGGGCGAGAACGCCCCGTTCGAGAACGGCAGTGCGACGGATTTCCCGCTGGTGCTCGGTCAAGGCCGGATGATCGATGGCTTCGAGCAGGGCCTCCACGGCGCGACGACGGGCGAAGCGCGCACGCTCGCGCTGAGTTTCCCCGCCGAGTACCACAACGCGGCACTGGCCGGACGCGGCGTCTCCTTCGCCGTTACGGTGAAGAAAGTGGAAGAACCCGTTCTGCCGGAACTCGACGCGGATTTTTTCAAGCGCTTCGGGGTCGAAGACGGAGACCTCGCGACGTTCCGCCGCGAAGTCAGGGAAAACATGGAACGGGAGCGCGATCGCGCACTCGAACGGCGTTTCAACGGCCAGGTGCTCGAACGCATCCGCGAGCAGCACACGTTGGATCTTCCGAAAGCGCTGATTCACGCGGAGTGCCAGCGCATGCTCCAGGAGATGCAGCGCTCGCTCATGATGCGGGGCATGGACCCGGCGCAACTTGGCGGCGCACAGGACCTGAGCGCGTTCGAAGCGCCGGCCGCGAACCGGGTAAAGCTCGGGCTGGTGATGGCCGAAATCATCAAGCAGGCCGGCATCACCGCGCAGCCGTCCAAGGTCCGGGCGCGCGTGGAGGCCATGGCGGCGTCGTACGAACAGCCGGATGCACTGGTGAAGTGGTACTACGAAGATCCGCGGCGACTGCAGGAAATAGAAGGCCTCGTCCTCGAGGAAGAAGCGGTCAAATGGGTGGCCGATCGTGCCCAGGTGACACCTGTTTCCATCTCGTTTGACGACCTTATGAATCCGAGGCAGACTGCCCGAGAGACCTCCAACGGAGACGCTTAATTGATTCTTTCGAGTGATACGAAATTCCAGGAAATCCGAGGGCTTAACTTGGTCCCGATGGTCGTCGAGCAGACGGCCCGAGGGGAGCGCGCGTACGACATCTACAGCCGCCTTTTA
Organism: Gammaproteobacteria bacterium; assembly: GCA_050247235.1. Classification (GTDB taxonomy): domain Bacteria; phylum Pseudomonadota; class Gammaproteobacteria; genus CAIKBL01. The sequence continues at coordinate 38,162 of JBFWUN010000001.1, read as the reverse complement.
AAGGAGCGCGTCATTTTCCTGGTAGGGCCGGTCGACGACCACGTGGCCAATGTCATCGTCGCCCAGCTGCTGTTCCTCGAGTCCGAGAATCCGGACAAGGACATCAATCTCTACATCAACTCGCCGGGTGGCGTGGTGACCGCCGGTCTGGCGATTTACGACACGATGCAGTTCATCAAGCCGCAGGTCAGCACGCTGTGCATCGGCCAGGCGGCGAGCATGGGGGCGCTCCTGTTGTGCGCCGGCGCTCCGGGCAAGCGTTACTGCCTCCCGCATTCCCGCGTGATGATCCATCAGCCGCTCGGCGGGTTCCAGGGCCAGGCGACGGATATCGACATCCATGCCCGGGAAATTCTCAAAGCGCGCGACAGGCTCAACGCGATACTGGCCAGCCATACGGGTCAGCCGGTCGAGAAGGTGGCAAACGACACCGACCGCGATAACTTCATGAGCGCCGAGGAAGCTCAGGCGTACGGGCTGATCGACGCGGTGCTCGAAAAGCGCGAGTCAATGAAGGCGCCCGACGCGTCGCGCTGAGCGATGACGGGAACAACGTGACCGGTTGCGAAGTGCAACGAGCAGAGTAGCGAGGACGCGCGAATGAGCGACGGCAAGAATTCAAAGGGTACCGACAGCGATCGGCTCCTGTATTGTTCGTTCTGCGGCAAGAGTCAGCACGAGGTCCGCAAACTGATTGCCGGCCCGTCGGTGTTCATCTGCGACGAGTGCGTGGAACTCTGCAATGACATCATCCGCGAGGAAATCCAGGACAAGTCTGGTAGCGCCGGCGGCAGCAAACTGCCGGTTCCTCACGAGATCCGGCAGATCCTCGACGAGTACGTCATCGGCCAGTCGCACGCCAAGAAGATTCTCGCGGTGGCGGTCTACAACCACTACAAGCGGCTTGAATCGCGGGTCAAGCAGAGCGACGTCGAACTCGCGAAGAGCAATGTCCTCCTGATCGGTCCGACGGGCAGCGGCAAGACGCTGCTCGCGGAAACGCTCGCACGTCTCCTGAACGTGCCCTTCACGATCGCCGACGCCACCACGCTCACGGAAGCCGGTTATGTCGGCGAGGACGTGGAGAACATCATCCAGAAACTTCTCCAGAAGTGTGACTACGACGTCGAGAAGGCGCAGACCGGCATCGTGTACATCGACGAGATCGACAAGATCTCGCGCAAGTCCGACAACCCTTCGATTACGCGTGACGTCTCCGGTGAGGGCGTGCAGCAGGCCTTGCTCAAGCTGATCGAAGGGACGATCGCGTCGGTACCGCCGCAGGGCGGCCGCAAGCACCCTCAGCAGGAGTTCCTGCAGGTCGACACCTCGAACATCCTGTTCATCTGCGGAGGGGCGTTCGCGGGGCTCGACAAGATCATCCGGGATCGCTCCGAGAAGGGCGGCATCGGGTTTTCCGCCGAGGTCAAGAGCAAGGACGATCGCAAGACGACCGGCGAGATTCTCCACCAGGTGGAACCCGAAGATCTGATCCGTTACGGCCTGATCCCGGAGTTCGTGGGGCGCCTGCCAGTGGTCGCGGTGCTTGATGAACTTCACGAGGAACAGCTGGTGCAGATTCTGACCGAGCCGCGCAACGCGTTGACCAAGCAGTACGCGAAGCTCTTCGAGATGGAAGGATGCGCACTGGAGTTTCGCGATGATGCCTTGCGCGCGGTCGCACGCAAGGCCGTGGAACGCAAGACCGGTGCGCGCGGGCTGCGTTCGATCCTGGAGCAGAACCTGCTCGACACGATGTACGACCTGCCCTCTCTGAAGAACGTTTCGAAGGTGGTCGTCGACGAGGCGGCAATCAACGGGGAGTCCAAGCCCCTGACGATCTACCAAGGCACGGACATTCCGAAGGCCGCTGCCGACTGATGAGCTCCGCTGCAAGGGACACCGGACCGGGTGTGCGAAACGCGCCCCGCGGTGTCCCTTTCTCGTTCGTGCCCCTCGCATGCTCCCCAGGTCCCTCCGGTCGCGTTTCGCGCGACCCAATCCGATAGGTTGTACCCGCCATGAACGAACGATCCGAACTCCTCCCGTTGCTGCCACTGCGTGACGTCGTGGTCTACCCGCATATGGTGATTCCGCTGTTCGTCGGCCGGGAGAAGTCCGTCAAGGCGCTCGAGAAGGCGATGGAGGAAGCCAAGCAGATCCTGCTCGTTGCCCAGAAGAGCGCGGGTGAAGACAACCCCAAGTTATCGGACATCCATGCCGTGGGGACGGTATCCAACATTCTGCAACTGCTGCGACTCCCCGACGGAACGATCAAGGTGCTCGTGGAAGGAGTCCAGCGCGCCAGTATCCTGGAGTTCGTGGACCGCGTGACGTACCACGCGGCGACCGTCGAGCTCATCGAGCAGGCCCCGATCTCCGAACGGGAGGCCGAGATCCTCGTTCGATCGTTGATGAGCCAATTTGACCAGTATGTGAAGCTGAACAAGAAGGTGCCGCCTGAAATCGTGTCTTCACTGACGAGCATCGACGACCCGTCCCGTCTCGCGGACACGATCGCCGCGCACCTGTCAATCAAGCTGAACGAGAAGCAGAAGATCCTCGAGATCATCGATCTTCGGGAGCGGCTGGAACATCTGATCAGCGTCATGGAATCCGAGATCGATCTCCTGCAGGTCGAGAAGCGCTTGCGGGGCCGCGTCAAGAAGCAAATGGAGAAGAGTCAGCGCGAGTACTACCTGAACGAGCAGATGAAGGCGATCCAGAGTGAACTCGGCGAGGGTGAAGACGGGGTGAATGAGTTCGACGAACTCGCGGCGCGTATCAAGAAATCCGGCATGCACAAGGAAGCCCGGAAGAAAGCTGATGCAGAGCTCAAGAAGCTGCGCATGATGTCGCCGATGTCGGCGGAGGCGACGGTTGTCCGGAACTATCTGGACTGGATCCTCAACGTTCCGTGGAAGACGCGTTCGAAGGTCAGCGCGAATCTCGCGGAGGCCGAGAAAATCCTCGACGAGGATCATTATGGGCTCGAGAAGGTCAAGGAACGCATCCTCGAATACCTCGCGGTTCAGCAACGGGTGAAGAAGATGAAGGGCCCGATCCTCTGCCTCGTCGGGCCTCCGGGTGTCGGCAAGACATCGCTCGGTCGTTCGATCGCGCGCGCGACGAACCGCAAGTTCGTGCGGATGTCGCTCGGCGGCGTGCGCGACGAGGCTGAGATCCGCGGGCATCGCCGCACCTACGTCGGTTCGATGCCCGGCAAGATCGTGCAGAGCATGGCGAAGATCGGCAACCGCAACCCGCTGTTCCTGTTGGACGAAATCGACAAGATGGCGATGGATTTTCGCGGTGACCCGGCTGCGGCGCTGCTCGAGGTACTGGACCCGGAGCAGAACTCGACGTTCAACGATCACTACCTGGAGGTTGATTACGACCTGTCCGAGGTGATGTTCGTGACCACCGCCAACAGCCTGAACATTCCGGCCCCCCTGCTCGACCGCATGGAGGTGATCCGCCTGGCGGGATACACGGAGGACGAGAAGGTCAGCATCGCGCAGCGTTACCTGATTCCGAAGCAGATGGAGGCAAACGGATTGAAGTCCGCAGAACTCCAGATCAGCGAGGCGGCGCTGCGTGATGTCATCCGGTACTACACGCGTGAAGCGGGGGTGCGTAACCTGGAACGCGAGATCGCGAATCTGTGCCGCAAGGTGGTCAAGCAGGTGCTGCAGAAGCCTACCGGCAAGACCGTGAGTGTGAACCCGAAGGCCCTGGAGAAGTACCTGGGCGTCAAGCGTTTCCGTTTCGGACTGGCGGAAGGAGAGGATCGCGTGGGACAGGTCACGGGTCTCGCGTGGACCGAGGTCGGGGGCGACTTGCTCACGATCGAGGCGGTCATCGTGCCGGGCAAGGGCAAGGAGACCTATACCGGGCGCCTGGGTGACGTGATGCAGGAGTCCATCAAGGCTGCGATGACAGTGGTGCGCAGCCGCGCGGCGTCGCTCGGGATCAGGCCTGATTTCTACCAGGGCATCGACGTCCACTTCCACGTGCCGGAAGGGGCGACTCCCAAGGACGGCCCGAGCGCGGGGGTCGGAATGTGTACCTCGCTCGTATCGGCCTTGACCGGTATTCCCGTGCGCAGCGATGTCGCGATGACCGGCGAGATCACACTGCGTGGCGAAGTGCTTCCAATCGGAGGGCTCAAGGAGAAGCTGCTCGCCGCGCTTCGCGGCGGCATCAAGACGGTGCTCATCCCGGTGGAGAACGAACGGGAGTTGAAGGAGATTCCGGCGAACATTCTCGAAGGGCTGACAATCAAGCCCGTGCGGTGGATTGACGAAGTACTGACCGTTGCGCTGCAGAAGATGCCGGAACCGCTGCCCGAGAACTATGATTCCACCGTGCGGACCGAGACCCGCGAGACCGAGCAGGATCCGGACGCTGTCCGGCGACATTGAGGGGAACCGGGCGGCGCATTCGCAGCGCAGTCCCGCGTCGTGGAACCTGAAGAACTCCAACCTGGCAGAGAATCGATGAACAAGACGCAGCTGGTGGAAGCGGTGGCCGATGCCGCGGACCTGTCGCAGGCATCCGCGGGACGCGCGGTCGACGCGATGCTGGAAGCAATCGTCGATGCGCTCGTGCGACGCGACGAGCACGTCACGTTGTCCGGTTTCGGCGTGTTCAGCGTGGCGGCGCGCGCGGCGCGCACGGGGCGCAATCCGCGAACCGGCGAATCGATCCGGATCGAGGCGTCCCGCAAGCTTTCGTTCAAGCCTGGAAAAGCCCTCAAGGATGCACTAAAATCCTAGCCCCCTTCGGGTGCCAGACGGGTGCTTAGCTCAGTTGGAAGAGCGTCGCCCTTACAAGGCGAAGGTCGTGGGTTCGAACCCCTCAGCACCCACCAAGTCACGGTTTTTAGGAGTGGTAGTTCAGTTGGTTAGAATACCGGCCTGTCACGCCGGGGGTCGCGGGTTCGAGCCCCGTCCACTCCGCCAACAACACCGCCGCACCCGCCCGACCCGCCGTCGGGCGGGTGCGGTTTCCCGACTGGTCGCAGGTCTGCGTCGTCCATCCCGGTGACGTCGCGAGCGATCGCGTGATCTGTTACGTCGCCGCAGGATCGAGCCATGTTGCAAACTATCCGCGAACGTGCCCAAGGCCTCGTCGCCGCGGTCATCATCTTCTTCCTGTGCCTGACGTTTGCCGTGTGGGGCGTGGAGTCGTACCTCACGGCGGCGCGCGAAGTGGTCGTTGCCGAGATTGATGGAGAGGAGGTACTCCTGCAGGAGTATCAGGCCACGTTGCAGCGGTTGCGGCAGCGCGCACAGGCCGAACTCGGAGAAGCATTTGATCCTACCGCCTGGGACGACGAAGCGACCAAGCTGCAGGCCCTGGAGTTCCTGGTCGAGAACAAGGTGCTCGGCCAGAATGTGGATCACGCGCGGCTGAAAATTACGACAGATCAACTCGCAAGCTATCTCAAGAGCTCACCGTCGTTCCAGGTGGATGGCAAGTTCTCCGCGGAACGTTACCAGCAGATCACGAGCATGCTCGGCTTCGACGAGCAAAGCTACGAAATCCAGGCCCGCAGGGATCTCGCACTCCAGCAGCTGCGTGCCGGCATCGTCGGCTCCGCGTTCGTGACCCCCGCAGAAATTGCGAAGGTCGAGCAGCTCCGGGCGCAGACACGCGATATCGCTTTTGCGGTCATCCCGCCCACGGAACCTGCGCAGGAAGTGGTCAGTGACGAGGACGCACGTCGCCATTTCGAATCCCGCAAGGAGAACTATCGCGTCGAGGACAAGGTTGCGCTGGAGTACATCGAACTCAAGCTGGGCGACCTGATGGCCCGGGTTGCGCCCACGAAAGAAGAACTCACCCAGTACTACGAATCTCACAAGGCAGACTTCACCGTCGAAGAACAACGCAACGCCAACCACATCCTGGTGCAGCTGGAGGCGGGTGCGGCCCCCGAGCAGGATGCCGCAGCACGCAAGAAGGCCGAGGAGATGCGCGAGCTGGTGCTCGGCGGGAGGGAATTCGAGGAGGTCGCCAAGGAATTCTCGGACGACATCGGATCACGTTCGGAAGGAGGCGCGACGGGGCTTTTCGGGCGCGGCGTGATGGCCCCGGAGTTCGAGGAGGCTGTCTTCTCCATGAAAGTCGGCGAAATCAGCGAACCGGTGAAGACGAGTTTCGGTTACCACGTCATCAAGGTCGCGGAGATCAAACCTGGTGGAGTCACGTCGTTCGACGAGGCCCGCGCCGACGTCGAGGCGCGTGTTCGGCGGGAGCAGGCGGAAGAGCTGTTCTACGAAAGCGCGGAACGTTTTGGCGACACGGTCTACGAACACCCGGATTCGCTCGCTGAGTCGGCCGCCCAGCTTGATCTTCAGGTTGCCACCACCAGCGAACAGACCAGGGACCAGATTGCGGCAGCGTTCAATCCCGCCGTCGCGGAGGCCGTGTGGGAACCGGAAGTGCTGACCCAGGGGCTTGCGAGTCCCCCGATTGAGATCGGCGACGATCGCGTTGTCGCCGTGCGGGTGACGAAATTCACTCCGTCGCACCTGCCCGAGTTCGAGACCGTCAGGACACAGGTTGTTGCGGAGATCCAGGAAGAACGTGTTCGCACTGCGGCGCGCACGCGCGGCGAAGCCCTGCTCGAGCGCCTGCGCAAAGGCGAGGCCGGTGCCGAGCTCGCCAAGGGGGAATCGCTGAAATGGGAAACGTTCGACGACGCGTCGCGGGATGACGAACGGGTGAATCGCGCGGTCCTGCGCGCGGCGTTCCGGGCCCCGCTCGGTTCCCCCGACGCCAGGGAGTTCATCGGTGTCGAGTTTGGCAGTGGCAATTACGCGGTCGTGGAAGTGTCAGGCCCCCAGTCGCCGGCCGCCTCGTCGGAAGCTACGGCGACCGCCGCGCGCGCGCGGGACGCGCTCACTCGAACCCGCACGTTCATCGCGTGGGAGGACTTCGTCGATGCGCTGAAGGCGTCCTCGCGAATCGAAACGTTCCCGGACAGGTTGTGAGGCGCGCGACAACCCGCACGCCCGACGACCGATCAGATCAGACCCGTCATGCCCAGGATGTTGTAGCCGCAATCGACGTAAGTGATTTCTCCTGTCACTGCTGATGCCATGTCCGAACACAGGAACGCCGCGACATTGCCGACTTCCTCAATCGTGACATTCCGACGCAGCGGCGCGGTTTTCTCCACGTGTTCCAGGAATTTCCGCATGTCCTTGATTCCGGATGCGGCCAAGGTGCGAATCGGACCGGCCGAAATGGCGTTCACCCGGATTCCATCGGGGCCGAGGCTGTCGGCCATATAGCGGACGTTTGCTTCGAGACTGGCCTTGGCCAGGCCCATCACGTTGTAGCTGGGCATCGTGCGGACCGCGCCGAGGTAGCTCAACGTCAGCATCGCGCCGGGGCGCCCCTGCATCAGCCGCCTGGCACCATTGCCCAGCGCGGCGAAACTGTAAGAACTGATCTCATGGGCGACCCGGAAGCCCTCGCGGGTCACTGACTCGAGGTATTCCCCCTGCAGCTCTTCGCGCGGGGCGAATGCTACCGAGTGCACAAGAATATCCAGGTGATCCCAGTAGTCGTCGAGGCGGTCGAACACACCCTGGATTTCCTCGTCGCTCTGCACTTCGCAGGGGAGCGCGATTTCCGACCCGCACTCCGCCGCGAAGTCCTCCACCCGTGAACGCAACCGTTCGTTCTGGTACGTGAAGGCGAGTTCGGCGCCCTCGCGACGCATTGCCTCCGCGATTCCCCAGGCAATCGACTTGTTGCTGGCCACGCCGACGATGAGAGCCTTCTTGCCATCGAGTATGCCCATGATCCGTGCGCTCCGTAATCCGATGATCCAGACGGGTGCTCAACCCGGCGTTGCGGGTTCGCCGGCAAAGTGTACAGTGCAGCGCGGTATCCTGTCCCTAACGGCCAGTGACGGATGGCGTCGTCATTGCCACCGCGAAAGCAGGTGATGTGAAACGGTCCCGCGGAGCGTGTATGCGTCGTCTCGCCCGAACGGTTGTCTTCGGCTGCCTGGTGTGCGGCTGGCGGTTGGGAACCGCCACCGAGCCGTGGAACGCGCCGCAACCCCTCGAAGACCGCGCGCGCGCCGTGTACTTCACGACATTCCAGGAGAGACCGAAGCACCTCGATCCGGTCTCTTCGTACAGCGAGAATGAAGCGCTGTTCACCGGACAGATCTACGAACCGCCGCTCGAGTATCACTACCTGAAGAGGCCGTACACGCTCCAGCCGCTCACGGTCGACAGCGTACCGATGCCGGTCTATCTCGATCGGAACGGGCAGGTGCTCCCCGCGGGAGCACGAAGCGGGGAAGTGGCGCGCGCGGTTTACCGGCTGACCGTTCGACGCGGCACCAGGTTCGCACCGCACCCGGCGCTCGCGCGCGATGCCTCGGGCCGGCCCAGCTACCATGCGTTGTCCGCGCGCGAAATCGCCGGGCGCCGCACGCTCGACGACTTTCCGGAGCGTGGAACCCGCGAACTCGTTGCCGAAGATTTCGTGCATCAGATCAAGCGGCTCGCACATCCGGGGCTGCATTCGCCCATCCTGGGTTTCATGACCCAGTACATCGCGGGTCTCGAGGCGCTGGCGCGGAAACTGCGCGAAGTGCCTCCCGAGCGCCGGCACGCGATCGACCTGCGCGAGTACGCGCTGGACGGGGCGCGCGTAATCGACCGCTACACGTTCGAGATCGTGTTGACCCGGAAGTATCCGCAATTCGTGTTCTGGCTCGCGATGCCGTTCTTTGCGCCGGTTCCCTGGGAGGCCGACGCGTTCTACGCGCAACCGGGAATGGCGGAGCGGAATCTCTCCCTCGACTGGCATCCGCTCGGGACGGGGCCGTACATGCTCACCGAGAACAATCCCAACCGGCGCATGACGCTCCGTCGAAATCCGGAATATCGCGACGCGCGATTCCCGTCGGAAGGCGCGCCCGGCGATGCCGAAGCGGGTTACCTGCGATCGGCCGGCGCGCGCATGCCGTTCATCGACGAGGTGCAGTTCATCCTCGAAAAGGAGGATATCCCCGAGTGGAACAAGTTCCTGCAGGGGTACTACGACAGTTCCGCGATTGCGCCTGACGGGTTCGACCAGGCCGTCCGGTTCGGTCCCGACGGACGGCCCGAGCTTACGTCCCTGATGAAGGAGCGCGAGGTGGCGCTCAACGTGGCGACGCAGATGTCGATCAGCTACCTCGGTTTCAACATGCTGGACCCGGTCGTCGGCGGGTACTCCCCGCGTGCCCGCAGCCTGCGGCAGGCGATTTCGATCGCGATCGACACCGAGGAGATGATTTCGATATTCGGCAACGGTCGGGGTCTGCCGGCGCACGGCCCCTTGCCGCCCGGCATTTTCGGGCACCACGAAGGAGAGGCGGGCATCAATCCGGTCACCCACGAATGGCGGAATGGGCGACCTCAACGTCGGGACCTGTCTGTTGCGCGTGCCTTGCTCGCGGACGCCGGCTACCCCCATGGCACGGATCCCGCCACCGGCGCCCCGCTCGTTCTCCATTTCGACGCGACCGCCACCGGCCCGGACATGAAAGCCCTGCTGAACTGGTACCGCAAGCAGTTCGCCAGGATCGGGCTGGATCTCGTGATCCGGAGCTCCGACTACAATCGCTTCCAGGAAAAGATGCAGAAGGGAATGGCGCAGATCTTCGGGTGGGGATGGAACGCGGATTACCCGGATCCCGAAAACTTCCTGTTCCTCCTTTATGGCCCGCACGGCAAAGCGCGCCATCACGGTGAGAATGCGGCGAACTATGCGAACGGGGAGTTCGACGCGCTGTTCGAACGGATGCGGGGACTCGCCGACGGCCCCGAACGACAGGCAGTCGTCGACCGGATGATGTCGATCGTGCGCGCGGACGCGCCGTGGGTGTGGGGGTTCCATCCCCAGGCCTACTCGCTGCAGCAGGCCTGGGTCGCCCCCTCGAAACCCAACCTGATGGCGCGCAACACGATGAAGTACCGGAGGCTGGATCCCGCGCTGCGGGTCGCGCGGCAGCGCGCGTGGAACCAGCCGCGAACGACGTTCATCTGGCTCGCAGTGTCGGCGACAGCCTTGTGCCTCGTGCCTGCCGTGATCGGGCAACGCCGCCGACGTCGGGCCACCGCGCTATGATCGCTTATCTCGCGCGCCGCTGCCTGTACGCGCTGCCCATCCTGTTCGGGGTCAATCTGCTTACGTTCATGCTGTTCTTCGTGGTGAATTCCCCGGACGACATGGCACGAATGAACCTCGGTGAGCGTCACGTCACGCAGGAGGCGATTGCGCAGTGGAAGCGTTCGCACGGGTACGATGGTCCCCTGTTATGGAACGACGCCGCACAGGGTGTCGAGCGCGTGACCGTGACGATCTTCTACCGGAAGACCCTTCAGCTTTTCGCGTTTCGCTTCGGGCAGTCGGACGGCGGGCGGGACATCGGTTTCGATATCCGGCAACGGATGCTGCCCAGTCTTTCGATCGCGCTGCCGGTGTTCATCATCGAACTCGCGCTCGCCACCACGCTGGGACTCCTGATTGCGCTGCTGCGGGGATCTTACCTGGATCGCGCGGTCACGCTTGCGTGCATTGTCGGCATGTCGGTGTCCAGCCTGTTCGTCATCATCGCCGGGCAGTACCTGGTGGCGAAGGTGCTGCAGCTCGTCCCAGTGTCGGGATATGCCGACGGATGGCTCGCCGCGAAGTTTCTCGCGCTGCCCATCCTGGTCCAGGTGGTTGCGTCTCTCGGCGCGATGGTTCGCTGGAACCGCACGGTATTCCTGGAGGAGCTGTCCCGCGACTTCGTGCGAACCGCCCGGGCGAAAGGACTTCCGGAAGCGCGCGTCCTGTCGCACCACGTGCTCCGGAACGCGCTGCTGCCACTTTTGACGACGGTTGTCGTGGCCGTACCGGGCCTGTTCCTCGGCAGCCTGGTCACCGAGTCCTTCTTTGCCGTACCGGGACTCGGCAGCTACACGATCGATGCGATCCAGAACCAGGATTTCGCCATCGTACGCGCCATGGTGTTCCTGGGCTCCCTGATGTACATCATCGGCCTGGTACTCACCGACATCTCCTACGCCTGGGCCGATCCGCGCGTGCGGCTTGCGGGCACGCAGGAGGCGACGTGATCCTGCTGGCGACGGATCTCGCGTTCTTCACGACCCTGATCGCCTGCGGGATCTATGTCGCGGCCGCTCGCGGGGACCCTGTGTCACGCGCACGCTGGCGCGTGGTACTGGGTTCGCCGGTCGGCGGCGGCGCGGCGCTCGTGCTCGCGCTGTACGTGGTGACCGCGTGTCTGGACTCGGTGCACCTGGACACACCGGGCGGTGTGCGCAGCCTGCTCGACCGCGCGCTCCACCCGTTGCGCACGCAAGTGGAGACAACCTACTCGGCGCCGTTTGCCGCGTATGGCCACGCCCGCGAAACCGTCCAGCTGGCGGACGGACGGATGGTTCAGGAATACCCGCGCCTGCGCTTCGGCGCACGTCATCTCGCGGATCCGGAGCGCGAGCGAACCCCGGACATCATCCATCGCGCCTTCGTGGGCGGTGGCGTCGGTCTGGCGGTGTTCGGGGTGCTGCTGCTCACGATCAACGCGGTGCGCGGGCGGCCGATCAGACAGGCCGCTGCGCAGTTGCGGGAGCGGCCCTGGGCGGGGCACGGGTGGTTGCTTGCCGCGCTCTGTGCTGGCGTCGGCGCGGTCACGGCGCTCGCACCTCATTATCACGTGCTCGGGACCGACAAGGTGGGCAACGACGTCCTGCTGCTCACGTTGAAGAGTGTACGAACGGGACTCGTCATCGGAGTGGTTTCGTCCGCGATCGCGCTGCCGATCGGCGTGGCGCTGGGCATCGCGGCCGGGTACTTCGGCAGCTGGGTGGACGATGTCGTTCAATACCTGTACACCACGCTGTCCTCGGTACCGGGTGTACTTCTGATCGCCGCCGCCGCGCTGTCGTTCGACCTCCTGCTGCAGCAGACCACGGGGGCGTTCGCGTCGCTCGAGATGCGCGCCGACCTCAAGCTGCTGTCCTTGTGCCTCGTGCTGGGACTTACCGGCTGGACCGGCCTGTGCCGACTGGTGCGGGCAGAAACCCTGAAGCTGCGGGCGATCGAGTACGTCAGCGCTGCGCGGGCGCTGGGAACGCCGGTCCGCCGGATCCTGTCCTGGCACCTCGTTCCCAACACCTTCCACCTCGTGATCATCACCACCGTGCTCGACTTCAGCGGTCTGGTGCTCGCGGAAGCGGTGCTGACGTATATCGACATCGGTGTCGATCCGAGCATGGAGAGCTGGGGAAACATGATCAACGGGGCACGGCTGGAGCTCGCGCGCGAGCCCGTGGTCTGGTGGTCTCTGGCCGCCGCGTTCGCGGGAATGTTCGTGCTCGTACTCGCGGCCAACCTGTTTGCCGACGCGGTACGGGATGCGTTCGATCCCCATCTGCGGGAGGTCCCCCCGACGAACCGACGCGAGGTTCCCGATGTCGCTGCTTGAGATCCGGGAACTGTGTATCGATGTCGGCGCGGAGCAGCGAACCCGGGTCGTCGACACGGTATCGTTGAACGTGGAGGCGGGGCGCACCACGGTGCTCGTTGGCGAATCCGGGTCCGGCAAGTCGATGACTGCGCTCGCGGTCGTGCGCCTGCTGCCGAATGCCGCGCGGATTACCGGAGGAGAGATTCGCTTCGCGGGCCAGAACCTGCTCAAGTGGCCGGAAGCCCGGATGTGCGATGTGCGCGGCGCGCGCATCGGGTTTGTCTTCCAGGAGCCGCAGACGTCGCTTAACCCGGTGATGCGGATCGGTGACCAGGTAGGCGAAGTGCTGACGCGGCACCGCGGGATGCGCGGACGGGCGCGCGACGCACGCATCGTCGAACTGCTGGAGGCGGTGGAGATTGCCGACGCGACGCGGCGGATGCGCGAGTATCCCCACCAGTTCTCCGGCGGCATGAAGCAACGCGTGATGGTCGCCATCGCGCTGGCGGGCGAACCGGATCTGCTGCTGGCGGACGAGCCCACCACTGCGCTGGACGTCTCCACCCAGGCGCAGATACTTGAACTCCTGCGACGCGAGCAACAGCGACG
>JBFWUN010000001.1:0-24957 GCA_050247235.1 Gammaproteobacteria bacterium | reverse complement strand
CTGCAGCAGGTCGGGCTCGATGCGGAAGCGATGTCGCGGCATCCCCATGAGTTCTCCGGAGGACAGCGCCAGCGCATCAGCATCGCGCGCGCACTCGCGGTCGAACCTCGCCTGATCGTCTGCGACGAACCGACCAGCGCGCTGGACGTGTCGGTTCAGGCGCAGATCCTTGCGCTGCTCCGCGGATTGCAGAGTCGTCTCGGCCTGTCCTATCTCTTCATTACGCACAATCTCGGTGTCGTGTCCCAACTGGCCCATCGTGTCGCGGTGATGCATCGTGGTCGTATCGTCGAGACCGGGCCGACCGGCAAGGTCCTGTTCGCACCCGAACACCCCTATACGAAACACCTGCTGGCCGCTGTGCCCAGGCTGCCGTGAGCACCGGGTCCCATGTCGCGGGCGACCTGGGCGCGTTGCTGCGCGTCGGTTGGCCGCTGATCCTGAACAACCTCTTCTCTATCGGCGTGAATGTCGCGGACACGCTGATGGTGGGACGGCTCGGCGCGACGCAGCTGGCGGCACTGTCGATCGGATCGAGCCTGTGGATCGGGATGTTCCTCGGTGGACTCGGCATTCTGATGGCGCTGGGTCCCACGGTGGCACAGCACTTCGGCGCGAACAGTCACCGTGCGATCGGACACGACACCCGGCAGGCAATCTGGCTCGCGCTCGCGATCGCGCTGATCGTCATCTGCGTGATGCATGCCGTTGAACCGCTGCTGCGCCGGATCGGTATTCCATCCGAGGTGCGGATTCTCGCGGTGGCATACCTTCACGCGCTGTCGTTCGGCGTTCCCGGCGTCTACCTGTACCACGTGTTCCGTCAGCTCAACGAGGGAATCGGGCGTACAGTCCCGATTATGGTCGTGTCCGGGATCGCGCTCGTCATCAACGTCGCGCTGTCGTATTGCTTCGTCTTCGGGCGCTTGGGCGCGCCGCGTCTCGGGGTCATCGGCAGCGCGGTCGGCAGCGCGATGGCATTCTGGTGCATGTTCATACTGCTTGCCGCATACGTATGGACGCACCCGTACTATCGACGTTTCCGGATCTGGCGCGCCGCGTTCGTATTCGATCGCGTGGCGATCATGCGCCTGCTGGTACTCGGGGGACCGATCGGTCTGTCGCTGATGCTGCAGGCTGGACTGTTCACGTGCCTGGCTTTGCTGATGGGAACGCTGGGTTCGGAGTACGCCGCGGCGCACCAGGTCGCTTTGAACTATGCCGGCCTCGTGTACATGGTGCCGCTCGGACTTGCATTCGGTACGGCTGTGCTGGTCGGGCAGGCGATCGGGCGGCGAGCCCCGGTCGAGGCGCGTCGCATCGGGTTCGTCGGAATCGGCGTCTGCGGTGCAATCGCCTCGTTCGTCGGCGTGGTGACCTTTCTGGCCCGCGGCTCGATTGCGGGGATCTATACCCGCGACGAGGAAGTCGTCGCACACGCGACCGCGCTGCTCGGAATCTCCGCGGTGCTGCAGGCGGGTGACGGGACCCAGAGCGCTGCGGCGGGTGCGTTGCGCGGACTCAAGGACACCCGGGTGCCCATGCTGATCAACGGCGCGATCTACTGGGGCATCGGCTTCGTTTCCGCGTACGTCCTGGGCATCGTCCTGGACTGGCATGCGGTCGGGATCTGGTGCGGCCTCGCGCTCGCGCTGTGCGTCGCCGCCGTGACGTTGACGCTCCGGTTCCGCTTCATCGTCGCCCGACACATCCGGATCGCGACCTCGGTTAACAATCGCTAATTCGGCACGCGGGTTTTCTCACGGTGCCGGGCACGCTCCGTTAGAATGCCGCCCGTACGATCGGGCCGGACGCATGCGAAGCCGGGCGGCCCGACCAGGAACTGAGCGAGACCCATTTTCCATGTCACCGTGGCTTTTCATTCTGCTCGTCAACGCGGTGGCCCGGGGAGGGAACGGTGGGGGTACCGAGATCAACATCGCGCAAATCTCCGGCATGTACGAGCAACCCGCCTCGCGCTGCGCGACTGCTGATCCCCACGCGCCGTCGGCGTGCCTGGAGGGCGCGACGGACCGGCTGGTGATTCAGTACCTGAGTGATACGCACGCGCGGATTGTCGTGCACAGCCACCAGGTCGGTGGCCACCAGTGTCATGCAGACGGCGTCGCCAATGTCACGCCGTCCGGTCTGACCTACTGTCCGGAAGCCGATCCCGGAACCTGCCTGGTGCTGACCCAGCACGCTGAACAGCTCCGCTTCAACGTGACCATGGAGGGTGACTACTATGTTCCCTTCTGCGGCGCGCGCGCCACGCTCGACGGGCTGGTAATCGATCGGCGGACCCGCTTTCCATCGACCCCCTGTCCGCGTGACTGATTTCCCCGCGGCCCTGCGCGTCAGCGGGTCGCGTCGCGCATCGTGACGAATTCCTCGGCCGCCGACGGGTGGATGCCAATCGTCGCGTCGAAATCGCGCTTGCGGGCGCCGGCTTTCAGCGCCACCGCGAAACCCTGGATGATTTCGCCGGCGTCCTCGCCGCACATGTGAATACCGACGACCCGGTCGTCCGCAGGCACTACGATGAGCTTCATGAACGCGCGTTCCTTTTCGGCGCTCACGGTATAACGCAGTGGGGTGAAAGACGAGGTGAAAACGCGTATCTCGCCGAATTTCTCACGCGCCTCTTCCTCCGTGCAACCGACCGTGCCGATCGGCGGCTGGCTGAAGATCGCAGTCGGGATGTTCTCGTAGTCAACGGCAGTCTCTTTGCCGCCGAACAGTCGACGCGCAACCACCATGCCTTCGGCAAGGGCGACGGGTGTCAGGTTCACGCGATTGGTGACGTCACCGACCGCGTAAACCGATGGGACGGACGTGCGGTACTCGTCGTCGACGACAATCGCGCCGTGGCGATCGAGCGTCACACCGCATTCCGCCAGCCCGAGTCCTGCGGTGTTCGGGATGCGACCTGTTGCGTAGAGCACCGTGTCGCAGTCGAGCGTGGCCTCGTCGGTAAGGTGCACGCGCAGGCCGGCAGCGTCGCGCGTAATCCGGGCCACGTCGGTGTTGAAACGCAGAGATACCCCCTTGTGCGTCATCTGTTCCGCCAGGAACCGGCGGGTCTCGGTATCGAATCCGCGCAGGAAGAGTTCGCCGCGGTAGACCTGCGTGACCTGTGAGCCGAGCCCGTTGAGGATTCCCGCGAATTCGACGGCAATGTATCCGCCGCCGACCACCACGGTGCGACGGGGGAGCGCCGGCAGGAAGAACGCCTCGTTCGAAGTGATGGCGTGTTCCCGTCCCGGGAAGTCCGGCACGAAGGGCCAGCCGCCGGTGGAAATCAGGACGTTTGCCGCCGTACAACGCTGCCCCTGGATCTCGACGGTGTGGGGGTCCACGAGCACCGCGCGGCCGTCGAAAATCCTGCAGCCGGCGTTGTCGAGCAGTCGGCGGTACACCCCGTTCAGACGTGCAATCTCGGTATTCTTGTTCGCGATGAACTCGGCCCAGTCGAGCGTCGGATGCGGACCGTGCCAGCCGTAGCCGGTGGCGACTTCATGGTCGTGCAGGACCCGCGAGCCGTACACGAACAGTTTCTTCGGGATGCAACCCACATTCACGCAGGTGCCGCCGAAGTAGCGCTCCTCGGCGATTCCTACGCGGGCACCGAACCCTGCCGCCATGCGCGCCGCGCGCACGCCGCCGGAGCCGGCGCCGATGACGAACAGGTCGAAGTCGTACTGGCTTTGCATGACGCGCCTTTGCAAGTGCTGGGTCTGCGGCCATGATGACACGGGGTACCGCCGCGGGCGTAGTCCCCGTCGCCGGGATGCACCGATGACATATCGCTTCCGGCGGCGCGGATGGCGCGGAACGTGCGGCGGGCCACTAGAATACGAAGACTCACCAAGAGGAACGCGCACCGATGTCGACAGTCAGCACGCAGGAACCCGGACGGGCCGTCGAGATTGTCGAAGTCGGTCCGCGTGACGGCTTGCAGAGCCAACCGCGGCACGTCGATACCGATACGAAGGTCGCGTTCATCCACCGCCTCGTTGCGGCAGGCGTCAGGCGCATCGAGGCAGTCAGTTTCGTCAATCCCAAGCGGGTCCCGCAGATGGCCGATGCGGACGCGGTCATTCGCCAGCTTCCGCACAACCCGAACGTGCGTTTCATCGGGCTCGTGCTGAACACCCGGGGATTCGAGCGTGCGGTCGCCGCAGGCCTGCGCGAGATCAACACGGTCGTAGTGGCAACCGAGGCGTTCTCGCAGCGCAATCAGGGCATGTCCGTAGCCGCCATCATGGACAGCGTCGAGGGCATTGCGGCCGAGGCGCGGCGTGCCGGGATCTTCTGTGGCGTGACGCTGTCCGCGGCGTTTGGTTGCCCGTATGAGGGCCGAGTGGATCGCGCGAGGGTGGTGGAACTCGCGCGTCGTCTGATTGGCTTCGGTATCGACGAGATCGCGCTCGCCGATACGATCGGCGTCGCCGTACCCGACCAGGTCACCGCGCTCGTCGGTGCGCTGGACAAGGTGCGCGGAGCGGTCCCGCTCAGGCTGCATTTCCACAATACGCGCAATACCGCGATCGCCAACGTGCAGGCGGCGCTGCAGGCCGGGGTTCGCATTTTCGACGCGAGCTGCGGCGGCGTGGGCGGCTGCCCGTTCGCCCCGGGCGCGACGGGCAATGTCGCGACGGAGGACGTGTTGTTCCTGCTGGAGAATTCAGGATACCGCACCGGCATATCGCTCCCGTCGATCATTGATACGACACGCTGGCTGGAAACCCCGCTTGCAACCACGCTGCCCGCGGCCGTCAGCCGCGCGAGCCCGTTTCCGCCGGCAGCGGCCTGACCGCGACCCGCACGCCCCCTTCCGACGCACCGGCATATCCGCGTGAATCCGCTCGTGCTCGTCTTCGCGAGCGCCGTGCTGATGTCGATGAAGGGCATCGTCGCCAAGTTCGCCTTCGCCGAAGGCGTGGCGCTCGGTCCGCTGCTGGTGTTGCGCGCACTGCTCTCGCTGCCAATCTTCTGGGTGTGGGCGGCGCGCCGGGGCGATCTCGCCCGCGTGGCGCGCGCGCCGCGCCGCGAGCTCGCCTGGGGGGCATTCGGCGGCGTGCTGTCCTACTACGTGGGGACCTGGCTCGACTTCCGAGGTCTTGAACTCATCGCGGCGAGTCTCGAGCGCGCGCTGCTGTTCGCGTACCCGGCGTTCGTCGTCCTGCTGCGGGCGGCGCTGCGGCGGCAGTGGCCGGGCCGTCGGTTGCTCGTGGCGGTCGGCGCCACGTACTGCGGGATCTTCCTCGCCGTCGGCGGACTGCAGGCGGACGTGTTCCGCATGAATGCGGCGGGGGGACTCATGGTACTCGCGTCGGCTGCGATGTTCGCCGGCTACCTGCTGATCAACGAACGCGTCGCGACCGTCATCGGCAGCCTGGGCTACCTGGTGGTGGCGATGAGCGCAGCCAGCGCGTGCCTGCTGCTGCATTTCGCGATCACCAGCGACTTCAGCGCGCTCACGTTGTCCGCGCGCGCGTGGGCGCTGGTAATCGGCCTCACCATCTTCACGAACGTGCTGCCGCTGATCATGATGGCGGAGGGAGTCCTGCGGCTAGGTGCCCAGCGCGCCGCGGTGCTGGGATCGATCGGGCCACCGTGCACGCTCGCCGCCGGCTGGTGGCTGCTGGACGAGTCACTCCATGCCACGCAGCTGTGGGGTACTGCCCTGATCGTGGCGGGGATCCTCGTCCTCGAAGGGTCGCGGGGCGCGAGACGCTGACGGGGCCTCATTCTTCGTCGGCGTCACGCCCCGGGCCATCATCCCTGGACGCGGCATACAGACGTGCCATGGCCTTTTTCCATTGGGCGATCGGCCGGATGGGAATGCCCGCGTAGGTCCCGGGGCGCAGCACGTGCTTGGCGACCACCGACTTGCCCAGCACGGTCACGTCACTGCAGACATTCAGATGGCCCGTTACGCCCACCTGTCCTGCCAGCGTGACCCGGTCGCCGAGGCGCGTGCTGCCGGAGATCCCGGTTTGCGCGACCAGGAGACAATGCTGTCCGGTCTGCACGTTGTGCGCGACCATCACGAGATTGTCGATCTTCGTCCCGCGGCCGATGCGGGTTTCCGTGAATCGTCCCCGGTCGATCGTGGTGTTTGAACCGATCTCGACATCATCCTCCAGCACCACGTGGCCGAGCTGGGGAATCTTGACGTGCTCGCCGTGCCTCTCGATAAATCCGTAGCCATCGCCGCCGATCACGGCGCCGGGTTGCAGAACGACGCGCGCCCCGAGGATGCAGTCCTCGCGCACCACCACGCGGGCGTGCAGCACGCATTCCGGCCCCAGCACCACGCGATCCATGACGGTGACACCAGGGTACAGCAGACAGCCGGGTCCGATGCGAACATCACGTCCAATCACGACATGTGCGCCGACCCGGGTTCCCGCGCCGATTTCCGCAGACGGATGCACCACGGCCGTTGGATGGATTTCGCCCGGCGATCCGTAGCTGAGCGTGCTCGGCTGAAACATCCGCGCCGCGAGCACGATTGCAAACTCCGGGTCGTCGTGGAGCAGGCAGTCCTTGCTGTCCAGGCGATGTTCCGGTCGCGTGATGAAGGCCGGTATGCGCGAGGCTTGCGCCGCGCGCCGGTGACCGGCGCGACCGACGAACGACAGACGGCCGGGCAGATCGTCGGAGAGGCCGCACAGGCCGGAGACCTCGAGTGCCGGGTCGCCCGCCAGTTCCGCTCCCAGCTGAGCAGCAATGTCGCCGAGTCGATGCAAGCGCTCCCCCTTGTCGATATCGATGGGTCAGAATAGGGTACCGCGCGGAATCGCGCCGCGAGCACTATCGGGACCGGATCGGAACGTGTCAATTTCGAACACCAGGCAGACCAGGGATACCCGCGCACCGCGCGACCTGCCCGTCATTGCACTGGCAGGAAGCGGATTGGTGCTCGCACTCTACCTGCTCTTCGCGCATCTGAACGGCGATATCGCCGGGTGCTCCGCGGGCGGAGGCTGCGATCTCGTCCAGCAGAGCCGCTGGTCGACGCTCCTCGGCATCCCGATAGCCGCGTGGGGCGCCGCGTTCTACGCGGCAATCGCCGGGCTGGCGTGGTCCGGGATCCGTGCGCGGTCGGACCTCGTGTTCATCGCCGCGATCGGCGGCCTGCTGGTCAGCGTTTACCTGAACGTGGTCACGTGGCGAGGGCTGGGGGTCATGTGCCCGTACTGCGTCGGCTCATTCGCGATCGTGGCCGCGCTCGCAGTGAGATCCGGCAGCGTGGCGACACCCGCGCATCGTGTCTGGCTGGGGCTGCTCGCCGGGCTGGGCGGACTCCTCACCGTGGCTGCGATGCATCACGCGTTCGCGCGTGATGGTGCAGGGGCGGCAGGGGCGGGGCCGAGGTACGCGATCGGCCTGGCCGAGCACCTGTCGCAGATCGAAGCGCGTTTCTACGGCGCGTACTGGTGCCCGCATTGCCAGCAGCAGAAGGCGATGTTCGGTGCGGCGGCTGATCGTCTGCCCTACGTGGAATGCTCACCGCACGGGGGGCCGGGCACGCCCCAGGCCACGGATTGCCTGACAGCCGACATCAGGACCTACCCCACGTGGCGAATCCGTGGCAATTCGTACGGCAGGATCCTGTCGCTGAAGGAACTGGCGGCGCTGTCGGGGTTCGACGCGACGACTTCGACGCAGGACCAGTGAAAGCATGGCCGGAGTCGGGCAGACCGGGCGGACACCCCGTGAATTGTGGCGAGATCCCGGACATCTCCTCAGCTTTGGCCTCGGCAGCGGGCTCATCCGCCAGGCACCGGGCACATGGGGCTCGCTTGTCGGGGTCGGGTGCTACGGCGCGCTGCAGCCGCTCGGTGCCCCGGCCGTGTGGGGGGCGATTGCCGTAATGGGGCTGGCGGGGATCGCCCTGTGCGGGCGCACCAGCCGGGCGCTCGGTGTTAAAGATCATGGGGCCATCGTCTGGGACGAAATCGTCGGCGTTATGATTGCGCTGACGCTCGCCGAACCGACGCCAGGGGCCGCGGTCGCGTGCTTTCTCCTGTTCCGTGCGCTGGACATCCTGAAACCCTGGCCGATACGGGTGCTCGACCAGCGTTTGGGCGGGGGATTCGGCGTGATGGCGGACGACGTGGCAGCCGGGGCGCTTGCCGGACTTGCAATCCTATTATTCAAATATTTATCATAGGGTTAAATTACATTAAGATATTTGACATTAGCTAATAAACCTAAAGCCCAGATGTCAAAGCTAATTCAAAAGGGACGCCTGCTCGGCATCCTGCTGCTGATCGCGTTGCCGTTCGTCGCCGGCGCGGATATCTACAAGTACGTCGACAAGTACGGCCGAGTCTATCTGACGGATCGCCCGTCCCACGGCGGATACAAGCGTCTCGTCAAAACATGGAAGGGCTGGTCGGAAACTGCGCGCGGTGCGGGTTCCATCAATTACCGCGCGCTGGCCGCCAATCGCAAGCGCTTCTCGAAGACGATCGAGACTGCGGCCAAGAATCACAAGCTCCCCACCGCATTGGTCCACGCCGTGATCACGGCGGAATCGGCCTATGACCCCAACGCGATATCCACCGCCGGGGCAGTGGGACTCATGCAGCTGATGCCGCAGACCGCCGCGCGCTACGGGGTGAAGAACCGGAAGGACCCGGTGGCGAACATCTCCGGCGGAACGCGCTACCTCAAGGACCTGCTTGGCATGTTCAACAATGATCTCGTGCTCGCCATCGCCGCGTACAACGCGGGCGAGAATGCCGTGCTGAGCTACGGCAAGCAGATCCCGCCGTACCAGGAAACCCAGACCTACGTCCGCCGCGTCCTCAAGTACTACAACGACTACAAGAAGATGATGTAGCACCGGCTGCCGGCGTCGGTCGGGATCATCGTCCGACTCCCGGGACCGGTTTCGTCGCGACGCCAGCGTGACCCCGGGACCGCCCGGTAGCTTCCGCTCATTCGTCCGTAACGCAGCCTTCGGACGCCGATTTCACCGTCTTGATGAACTTGTAGAGCGTGCCCCGCGTGACCTTGTACGGCGGCGGCGTCCACGCCGCGCGGCGCTCAGCCATCTCCGCATCTGTCACGGCGACGTCGAGTCGGCCGCTTTCCGCGTCGATCGTCACCACGTCGCCATCCTTAATCAGTGCGATGGGTCCACCGAGCTGCGCTTCCGGCACGACGTGGCCCACGATGAACCCGTGTGACCCGCCCGAGAAGCGCCCGTCCGTGATCAGCGCGACTGCGCTGCCGAGTCCGACCCCCATCAGTGCCGACGTCGGGGTCAGCATCTCCGGCATGCCCGGGCCGCCAGTCGGTCCTTCGTACCTGATCACGACCACGTCGCCCTTCTGGATGGCCTTGGCCTCCAGTGCGGTCAGCATTGCTTCCTCGGCGTCGTACACCTTGGCCGGTCCCGTGAAGCGCAGGCCTTCCTTGCCGGTGATCTTCGCGACCGAGCCGTCGGGCGCGAGGTTTCCGCGCAGGATCTGGATGTGACCGGTCGCCTTGATCGGGTTCGACAGCGGGCGCACCACCTCCTGTCCCGGACTCAAGCCCGGCAGTTCCGCGAGATTCTCCGCGATTGTCCGGCCGGTTACGGTCAGGCAGTCACCCTGCAGCATGCCGTTTTCCAGCAGGTACTTCATGACCGCCGGTGTCCCGCCGATCTTCTGCACGTCCTCCATGACGAAACGGCCGCTGGGTTTGAGATCGGCCAGCAGGGGCGTACGGTTGGTGACCGCCTGGAAGTCGTCCAGCGACAGTTCCACCCCCGCGGCGCGCGCCATCGCGAGGAGATGGAGCACGGCGTTGGTCGACCCACCGAGCACGCTCACGATGACCATGGCGTTCTCGAACGCGGCTCTCGTCATGATGTCGCGTGGCTTGATGTCGCGCTCGAGCAGGGTGCGGATGGCGGCACCGGCGCGAATACATTCGTCCTTCTTGAGCGCATCGACCGCCGGAGTCGACGAACTGTAGGGAAGCGACATCCCCATGGCTTCAATGGCGCTCGCCATCGTGTTGGCGGTGTACATCCCGCCGCATGCGCCTGCGCCCGGGCAGGCGTGACGGACGATCTCTTCGCGCCGCTGGTCGTCGATCGTGCCCGCGAGATACGCGCCATAGCATTGGAACGCCGAGACGATGTCGAGGGTCTCACCCCGGGAGTGTCCGGGTCTGATGGTTCCGCCGTATACCATCAGCGCGGGACGATTCAGACGTGCCATCGCGATCAGGCAGCCAGGCATGTTCTTGTCGCAGCCGGGGATCGAGATGTTCGCGTCGTACCACTGACCGCCCATGGTCGTCTCGATGGAGTCGGCAATGATCTCGCGTGACTGCAGCGAGTAGCTCATGCCGTCGGTGCCCATCGATATGCCATCGCTCACACCGACGGTATTGAACCGCATGCCGACCATGCCTGCCGCGTCCACACCCTGCTTGACGAACTCGGCCAGCTGAAGGAGATGCATGTTGCAGGGATTGCCTTCGAACCAGACGCTCGCGATGCCCACCTGTGGCTTGTCGAGATCCTCGCGGGTCAACCCGGTCGCGTAGAGCATCGCCTGCGAGGCGCCTTGCGAGCGGGGTTGCGTGATGCGGGCACTGTAGCGGTTCAGTTGCTTGGTCATGACGGGCTCCAGGGGGTCGGGCGATCCCGGCGGGGTCGGTCAGCGCCACGGGCCGGGGCGCCGATCATACCCAGAAAATCCGCGCGCGGCGGGATCGCCGCGCCGGCCCGTGTAGAATGCCGCTGCCATGAATTCCCTGGAACACGCTGACGACGCTGTTGCCTTTGTCCGCGGGATGCGCGAGGCATCGCCTTACATGCGTGCCCATCGCGGGCACACGTTCGTGGTCTACGTGGACGGTGTGGTCGTGGCCGGCGCCGGGTTCGCGCAGCTGGTGCAGGACCTGACCCTGCTGTCGGGCATCGGCGTCAAGCTCGTGTTCGTGCACGGCACGCGACCGGAGGTCACCCGACGGCTGGAAGCGGCCGGTGTCCGGACCGCGCTCAAGGGACACCTGCGCGTGACCGATGCCGCCACACTCGCGCACGCGAAGGAGGCGGCTGCCGCGGTGCGCTTTGCGATCGAGGCCCAGTTTGCCCACGCCACCCGCGCGCGCCCCCCTGGAGCGCCCCCGCTGCGCGTCGTCAATGGGAACTTCGTCGTTGCGCGGCCGGCCGGCATCATCGAGGGTGTCGATCTCCAGTTCACGGGTGAGATCCGCCGCATCGATGCAGCGGCGCTGGCCGCCCAAGTCGAAATGGTCGATGTCGTGCTGGTATCGCCGCTGGGCTATTCGTCGACCGGCGAGACGTTCAGTCTGAACGCGATGGACCTCGCGACCGAAATCGCCATCGAACTCAAGGCTTCCAAGCTCCTGCTGCTCGTCGAGCACGCGCTGCGGGATGCGGACGGTACACTGATCCGGCAACTCACGCTGCGCGAAGCGCGGGAACTGCAGCGTGCGACCGGCGGGGCACAGGTGCTTTCCAATGCCGCGCGCGCCTGCCAGTTCGGAGTCGGCCGGGTGCATGTGCTGCAGGCCGACGACGGCGCGCTGCTGCTGGAACTGTTCACGCGGGACGGCGCCGGCACCCTCGTCAGCAACGCGCCGTTCGACCAGGTCCGCGCGGCGACGATCGAAGACGTCGGCGGTATCCTCGGCCTGATTGAACCGCTGGAATCCGAAGGAATTCTGGTCAAGCGCTCGCGTGAGAAGCTGGAGAACGAGATCGACCATTTCGTGGTCATCGTGCGTGATGGTGCCACCGTCGCATGCGGCGCGCTGTACCCGTTTCCCGAGCACGGCACGGCGGAAATCGCTGGCATCGCGGTCGACCCGCGGTACCGGCGACACGGCTTCGGCAAGCTCCTGCTCACCACGCTGGAGTCGCGCGCGCGCGAGCAAAGCATCGGTACGGTGTTCGTGCTCACCACACAGGCGGCACACTGGTTTCAGGAACTCGGGTACTTGCCCGGCGCCCTGACGGATCTGCCCGGGGAGCGGCGCGCGCTCTACAACTTCCAGCGCAATTCGCTGGTGTTCCGCAAGGCACTCACCCGCTGACGGGCACCCCACGAAAGGATTCTGGCTGCGACCCGCGACATGCGTGTCGCACGCAGGATCACACGGCGCCGGCGATCTTCTCTTCGGCTTCGATGTCGATCGCGATGTCACCATCCCGCACGGTGACCGTCACGTGACCTCCGCTCGCGAGGCGCCCGAAGAGCAGTTCCTCGGCAAGCGCCTTCTTGAGCTTCTCCCGGATCAGCCGGTTCATCGGACGCGCGCCCATCAGCGGATCGTACCCGTGCTCGGCCAGCCAGGCGCGTGCTTCCAGGTCGACTTCCAAGGTGACCTTCTTGCTGTCGAGCTGGCTTTCCAACTCCACGAGGAATTTGTCGACCACGTGCGAAATGGTGGTGGGATCCAACGACTTGAACTGGATGACCGCGTCCAGCCGGTTGCGGAATTCCGGGCTGAATGTTCGCTTGATGGCTTCGCCGGCATCCGTGCTGTGGTCCTGCAACGCAAATCCGATCGATGCGCGCGACAGGCGCTCGGCGCCGGCGTTCGTGGTCATCACGATGATGACGTTCCGAAAGTCCGTTTTGCGCCCGTTGGCATCGGTGAGCGTGCCGTGATCCATGACCTGCAGGAGCACGTTGAAAACGTCCGGGTGCGCCTTCTCCATTTCGTCGAGCAGCAGCACCGCGTGCGGCTGCTTGTGCACCGCTTCGGTCAGCAGGCCGCCCGTGTCATATCCCACGTAACCGGGAGGCGCGCCGATCAGGCGCGACACGGTGTGTCTCTCCATGTACTCCGACATGTCGAACCGAATGAGTTCGATGCCCATCACCCGCGCGAGTTGACGCGTGACCTCGGTTTTGCCCACGCCCGTTGGTCCCGCGAACAGGAAGGACCCGATCGGCTTGTCCGTATTGCCGAGTCCCGAGCGCGCCATCTTGATGGCGGTCGCAAGCATCGAGATGGCCTCGTCCTGCCCGAAAACGACCATCTTCAGGTCCCGTTCGAGGTGCTGCAGTACTTCGCGATCCGAGGTGGAGACGGTCTTCGGCGGGATGCGGGCGACCTTGGCAACGATCTCCTCGATTTCATAGGTGCCCACCGTGCGCTTGCGCTTGGAGGGTGGTGCGAGTCGCTGCCGGGCCCCGGCTTCGTCGATGATGTCGATCGCCTTGTCCGGAAGATGACGGTCATTGATATACCGACTGGTCAGTTCGACGGCCGAGCGCAGGGCCTGGTTCGTGTACTTGACGTCGTGGTGCTCCTCGAAGCGCGACTTGAGCCCCTGCAGGATCTTGATCGCTTCGTCGACTGAAGGTTCCGGCACGTCGATTTTCTGGAATCTCCGCGACAGCGCCCGATCCTTCTCGAAGATGCCGCGATACTCCTGGTAGGTGGTCGACCCGATGCACTTGATCTCGCCGGACGCCAGCATCGGCTTGATCAGGTTGGAAGCATCCATGACGCCGCCCGACGCGGCACCCGCCCCGATAATCGTGTGAATCTCGTCGATGAACAGCACAGCGCCGGGTTCGCGCTTCAACTGGCCGATGACAGCCTTGAGGCGCTTCTCGAAATCCCCTCGATACTTGGTGCCCGCCAGCAGCGCGCCGAGGTCCAGCGCGTAGATCGTGGACGACTGGAGAACCTCCGGAACTTCCTTGTCGACGATCTTCTTGGCGAGCCCTTCGGCGATCGCGGTCTTGCCGACGCCCGCCTCGCCGACGTAGAGCGGGTTGTTCTTGCGGCGCCGGCACAGGATCTGGATCGTGCGTTCGATTTCTTCCTGGCGACCGATGAGCGGATCGATCTTGCCCTTGCGCGCCTGCTCGTTGAGATTGGTGCAGAACTGATCCAGCGCGGTCTTGTTCGCCTCGCCGCCTTCTCCATCCTCCTCGGCACCCTGGTTGGCGTCGCCAGTGTTTTCCTCGTCGGAGACCTTCGAGATGCCGTGCGAAATGCAGTTCACGACATCCAGCCGCGCGATGTTCTGCTGGTTCAGCAGGTAGACGGCCTGTGACTCGCGTTCGCCGAAGATCGCCACCAGCACGTTCGCCCCGGTGACTTCCTTCTTGCCGGAGGACTGGACGTGGAAGACTGCGCGCTGCAGGACGCGCTGAAAGCCGAGTGTCGGCTGTGTATCGCGGTCCTCGTCATCCGGCAGGACGGGGGAGTTCTCGCGGATGAAGTCCATCAGCAGCCGACGCAACTGGTTGAGGTCCGCGCCGCAGGCACGGAGGACCTTGGCCGCGGTGGGATTGTCGAGCAGCGCGAGCAGCAGGTGTTCGACGGTCATGAATTCGTGACGCTGTTCACGGGCAGCCTTGAAGGCCATGTTCAGCGTCACTTCGAGTTCTTTGCTCAGCACGTCGCCTTCCTACCTCCGCATCTAGCGGTATCCGGGTTCTAGGCCAGTTCGAGTGTACAGAGTAAGGGGTGTTGATTCTCGCGGGAATAGGCGTTTACGTGCGCCGCCTTGGTTTCCGCAATCTCGTGGATGAACACGCCGCACACGCCCTTCCCGCGCGTATGGACCTCGAGCATCACGCGCGTGGCGGTGGGCCGGTCGAGCGAGAAGAACTTCTCCAGCACATGCACGACGAATTCCATCGGGGTGTAGTCATCGTTCAGCATGATGACCTTGTAGAGCGGCGGTGTCTTCGTACGCGGGGGCGCTTCCTGGACCGCCAGTCCCGATTCCCGTTCAGTGTCCTGTTTCTTCGCCATGGATTTCTTGCCGGTTCATCGAGTCACTGCATGACGTGCCCGGATTATACGGTTAGGAATTCTGCCCGCGAAACGCCCGACCGGGTCGGACTTGCGCGCGCGCCCATGGCGACTCGCGTGGTTGACACGGCCGCGGATCGGACTCCCTGCAGGCGGCGATGGTTCACGTTGCGTCAGGGTTGCGCGACAGCACCGGAAACGTCTGCCGCTGCCTTGATCATGGCACGCGTGCATCCTTGTACGTCCGCCGCGCCACCGCGGATTGGCACGCCGCGAAGTGTCGCGCACCGTGCGGTGCTCGTTGACACTTGGTGCGGCGCAGCGTAACGTCCGCGGCCACCCCGCGGGCCGCAACGACGTCGCGCCGAACGCGAAGTCGCCCCGCGTCGGGCCGGGGATCGATAACAACCGTGACGCCCGGTCGGACGACCGCGCGGCTTGGTTGATGCCATCGCAGGGCAGCATTACCATGCGCGCCCCTGCCAGCGGACCGCCCGTGTCGCCCCGATGCCGGGATCGCGTCGCACCGGCGTCCGCGTCCGACGGCAGGGTCCCCCGCGGGACCGGTCGCGGTGACCGACTGTTGCCGGGAACCACAAGCTTTCACGACGCGCCGAGCTAGGCAGGAGATAGAAAATGTCTGAGACGTTCAAGGATCAGGTCGAGCAACTCAAGAAGGACTGGGCCACCAATCCGCGCTGGAAAGGGATCCGCCGAGACTATTCCGCCGAAGACGTCGTGCGTCTGCGCGGCAGCGTCCAGGTCGAACACACGCTCGCCCGTCGTGGTGCCGAGAAACTGTGGAAGCTCGTGAACGAGGAAGCCTTCGTCCCTTGCCTCGGCGCGCTGACGGGCGGCCAGGCCGTCCAGCAGGTCAAGGCGGGCATCAAGGCCATTTACCTGTCCGGTTGGCAGGTCGCGGCGGATGCGAACACGAGCGAGACGATGTATCCGGACCAGTCGCTGTACGCCGTGAACTCGGTGCCTACCGTGGTCCGGCGAATCAACAATGCGTTCAAGCGGGCCGACGAGATCCAATGGTCGAAGACCAGCAAGCGGGACATCGATTACTTCATCCCGATCGTCGCGGATGCCGAGGCCGGGTTCGGCGGCGTGCTGAATGCGTTCGAGTTGATGAAGAACATGATCGAGGCCGGGGCGTCTGGCGTGCATTTCGAGGACCAGCTCGCCTCGGTCAAGAAGTGCGGTCACATGGGAGGCAAGGTGCTCGTCCCGACGCAGGAAGCCGTGCAGAAGCTGGTGGCGGCGCGCCTCGCGGCGGACACGATGGGGATCCCCACGGTGCTGCTTGCCCGCACGGACGCGAATGCGGCGAACCTGCTGACATCGGATGTCGACGAGCGCGACAAGCGCTTCGTGACGGGCGAGCGGACCTCCGAGGGGCTGTATGTCACGCGCGCCGGGCTCGACCAGGCGATCGATCGTGGCCTGTCGTACGCACCGTATGCGGACCTGCTGTGGTGCGAAACCGCAGTTCCCGACCTCGACGAGGCGAAGCGGTTTGCGGAAGCGATCAAGAAGCAGTTTCCGGATCAGCTGCTCGCATACAACTGCTCACCGTCCTTCAACTGGAAGAAGAATCTCGACGACGCGACGATTGCGAGGTTCCAGCGCGAACTCGGGGCGATGGGTTACAAGTACCAGTTCATCACTTTGGCCGGTGTCCATAACATGTGGTACAACATGTTCGACCTTGCCAGCGAGTACGTGCACAAGGGCATGACTGCCTACGTCGAGATGGTGCAGGAGAAGGAATTCGCGGCGGCCAAGCGGGGCTACACCTTCGCAAGCCACCAGCAGGAAGTGGGCGCCGGCTACTTCGACGACGTGACCACGGTCATCCAGGGCGGCAAGTCCTCCGTCACCGCGCTGACCGGTTCCACCGAGGAAGAGCAGTTCCATTGACGACGGGCCGCGCAAATCGGGCTGCCGGGGCCGCATTGCGCTGCTGCCGGTAGCCCCAGACCTGTTTCAGCGCCCTCCAGGCGCATTGCGCGACAGGAGCGGGAAACCCGCCGGGGACGTCTCCGGCGGGTTTTTTTTTGCAAGCGACGTGTGCCTTCAGCGCGGCGCGAGCAGTTCTTCCAGGATGCCGTGGTAGAGGTTCGACAGCGCATCGAGTTCCGGGATGTGGACGCGCTCGTTGACCTTGTGAATCGTCGCGTTGACCGGACCCAGTTCGATGATCTCGCCGCCGAGCCGCGCAATGAACCGCCCGTCCGACGTGCCGCCGCCAGTCGACAGTTCCGGGGTCACGCCGAGTTGTCGATCCAGGCAACCGGTCACGGCTTCCACCAGGCGTCCCTTCGGCGTCAGGAACGGCGCCCCGGACAGGTGCCAGTCAATCTGGTAGTCCAGGCCGTGAGCATCCAGCGTTGCGTGCACGCGCGATTTCAGTCCATCGGCCGTGCTCGCCGTCGAGAAGCGGAAATTGAACCACGCTTCCAGGTCGCCAGGAATTACGTTTTCCGCGCCGGTGCCGGCGCGGAGGTTCGACACCTGGAACGAAGTCGGCGGAAAGTACTCATTGCCCCGGTCCCATTCCAGCCGGGTGAGTTCGGCGAGCGCCGGCAGCGCGAGGTGAATGGGATTGCGTGCGCGATCCGGGTATGCCACGTGACCCTGCACGCCACGTACCCGCAGGCGGCCATTCAAGGAGCCCCGGCGGCCGTTCCGGAGCAGATCTCCGAGGTGTGCCTGGCTGCTGGGTTCGCCGACGAGGCAGTACTCCAGCGGCTGACCGCGCGCAGCGAGCGCCTCGACCACGCGCACCGTGCCGTCTACCGCGATGCCTTCCTCGTCCGACGTCAGCAGGAATGCGAGCGTTCCCGCATGCCTCGGATGGGCGGCGACGAAACGCTCGCTGGCAGTCACCATCGCCGCCAGGCTGCCCTTCATGTCGGCGGCGCCGCGTCCGTAGAGGAATTCGTCCCGCACAGTGGGTTCGAACGGGTCGGATGCCCATGCCGCGGGATCACCAGGCGGCACCACGTCCGTGTGCCCGGCAAAGCAGAACACCGGGCGGCCTGTGCCATGCGTGGCCCACAGGTTGCTGACCGTGCCGAACGGCATGGCCTCGAGCCGGAAGCCGGCGCGCGCCAGGCGCTCGCCGATGAGATCGAGACAGCCTGCATCGTCCGGGGTCACGGAACGACGGGCGATCAGGGCGCAGGCGAGTTCGAACGTCGGAGTCACGGCGGTCCGTCGGCGCGGGTCGCGCTCTCGAGCCGCTTGGCGGCGAGTCGGGCGTAGCGTGGCTCGATCTCGCAACCGGCAAAGCGGCGCGCAAGCCGCGCGCACGCGAGCGCGGTGGTGCCGGAGCCGCTGAACGGATCGATCACGAGATCCCCCGGGCGCGTGCTCGCGGCCAGGCAGCGCTCGACCAGGCCGAGCGGTTTCTGGGTGGGGTGGCGACCCGCCAGCTTTTCTTCGGGGCCCGGCGCCGTGAAACGCCAGACATTCTTCATTTGCCGGTCGCCGTTCGCGCGCTTCATGTCTTCATAATTGAACACGTGGCGGTGATGGCTGCCCTTGGGCGCCTTGGTGGCCCACAGCAGGATCTCGGTCGAGTGCGTGAAGCAGCGGCAGCCGAGATTCGGGGGTGGGTTCGGCTTCTCCCATACGATGTCGTTCAGGATGCGGAAACCGAGTTCCTGCATCGCCATGCCGACGCTGAGGTAGACGTGGAGCGTCCCGCTCACCCACAGGGTTCCGGCGGGCTTGAGCACGCGCTGGCATTCGCGCAGCCAGCGCACGTTGTAGGCATGGTCGACCTCCAGGCCCCGACTCCGATCCCAGCCACCCTTGTCCACCTTGCGCCGGCGTCCGGCCACGCAGGTGGTCCCGCCATTGGAGAGAAAGTAGGGCGGGTCAGTCCAGATGCAGTCCACGCTGGCATCGGCAAGGTTCGCCAGGAACACTTCCTGCGCGGCACAGAAAAGCCGGATCCGGCCGTCTGCGGTTTCCCACAGCGGCACGGGCACGTCCGGCATCGCCTCAGCGCGCGGCTTCGGCTTCATCGGCGGTCGCGGCTTCGATGCCAAGCGCGTGAATGTCCGTGTCGAGCAGTTCGGCGAGCGCCGCGTACACCATCCGGTGTCTCGCGACCTGGCCCTTGCCTGCGAACGCGGCGCTCACGACACGCACGTGATAGTGACCCTTGCCCGCTGCCGCGCCCGCGTGGCCACGATGCAGATGACTCTCGTCGGTCAACGTGACTTCGCACGGTGCGAAGGCCTGCCTGAGCGCCTCCGCAATGCGCGTCGTCCGGTCCGCGTCCTGCATGTCAGGGCAGCACCTGCCGGAAGGGCCGCACTTCCACGCGACTGAACACGCCTTCGGTCACGTAAGGGTCGGCGCGAATCCACGCTTCCGCGGCGGACTGGGAGTCGAACTCCGCAACGATCAGGCTGCCGGTGAAACCTGCGGCACCGGGATCGTTGCTCTCGATCGCGGGAAACGGCCCGGCCAGGATCATGCGTCCCTCCGCGACCAGCGCTTGCGCGCGCGCGAGGTGCGCCGGGCGGGCGATTGCCCGGCGGGGCAGGCTGTCAGGGGCATCCTCGCCGATGATTGCGTAGAGCATGTCGGGCTCAGTCTCCTTGTCCTTCCGCGTGCGGGACATCGTAACGCATGAGATAGAGTGCCTGGAGCACGGTGAACGCGATGGACAGTCCGAGTGTTCCGAACACCTTGAAATTCACCCAGGCCTCGGTGCTCCAGTGATAGGCGAAGTGCAGGTTGAGCGCGCCGAGCATCGCGAAGAACATCGTCCAGGCGTAATTCAGGCGAATCCACACCGGGGACGGTGCCTGGATGCTGCCGCCGAACATGCGTTCCACCAACGTGCGCTGCCCGATCCAGCGGGAGACCAGGAACGCTCCGCCCATCACCCAGCTGACGACGGTGGGCTTCCACTTGATGTAACGTTCATCCTGCAATACCAGCGTGAGTCCGCCCAGCACAACGAGAATGCCGAGCATCACCAGCTGCTGGCGTTCCACGGTGTGGTGCCGCCACCAGCGCACTGCCACCAGCAGCACCGCGAGCACGATGGCCGTCGCGGTTGCGGCATAGATGCCGGGCTGTCCGCCCACCGCCTTGAAGACGATGAAAAATGCGATAATCGGCAGCAGATCGCCGAGGAGTTTCATACCCGTGTCCGTGACGTCGCCCGTGGCGACGGGTCGCAGTATCGCACCCCGTCCGTCGCGATGACCAGAAAGCTCGAAGTCCATCCCACGCATCCCCAACTCCGGCTGCTGCGGCACGCGGCGGACATTCTGCGCAGGGACGGCGTCGCGATCTATCCGACGGACTCGACCTACGCGCTCGGCTGTATGCTGGAAGCCAAGGGGGCCCAGCAGCGCATTCACCAGATCCGCGGCGACACGCGGTCGCACTACCTGACCCTGCTGTGCCGGGACCTGTCCGAACTCGCCACCTACGCACGGGTCGGCAACCAGGCCTACCGGCTGTTGCGCGCGTTGACCCCCGGACCATGCACGTTCATTCTCCAGGCCTCGCGCGAACTGCCCAAGCGCATCCTCGATGCCAAGCGCAAGACGATCGGTCTGCGCATCCCGGATCACCCCGTCACCCAGGGCCTGCTGGCGGAGGTCCAGCAGCCCATGCTGAGTGCCACGCTCGTGGATGCCGGCACGCACGAGATGGATGCCGATCCCGACGCGCTGTTCGATCGCTTCGGGCACCTCGTGGACGTGTTCGTCGATGCCGGCAGCTGCGGCCTGGAGCCGACCACGATGATCGATCTCAGCGATGACGAGCCGCGCCTGGTACGTCCAGGCAAATGCGACGTGTCACGCGTTTTCGGACCCGACTGATGCTCCTGCTTCTCAAGATCATCATATTCGGCATTCCCGCCGTGCTGGCGGTCACGGTCCACGAGGTGGCCCATGGCTGGGTCGCGAACCGGCTCGGAGACCCCACGGCGGCGCAACTCGGCCGGCTCTCGCTGAACCCGCTGCGCCACGTGGATCCGGTGGGTACGGTGCTCGTGCCCGCCCTCGTGTACCTGTCGAGCGGATTTTTCTTCGGCTGGGCCAAACCGGTGCCGGTCAATTGGCGAAACCTTCGCCACCTCCGCCGCGACGTCGCGCTCGTGGCGGCGGCCGGCCCGCTGTCCAATCTGCTGATGCTGCTCGGCTGGACCGCCGTGTTGCGCGCCTTCGGAGATTCCGCGCTCATCGCCCTGATGAGTTGGACGGGGATCGGGTTCAATGCAACAATCATGCTCCTGAATCTGCTGCCCGTGCCGCCGCTGGACGGCAGCCGGATCGTGACCTCCGTGCTGCCGGCGCGTCTGGCCGTTCGGTACAACAGAATCGAACCCTTCGGGCTGGTCATCCTGGTGGTGCTGCTGGCGACCGGCGTGGTCGGCGCGATCCTCGGACCCGGCCTGGCGGGCATCGATACGCTCGTGCACGCACTGCTCCGTTGAACGGCAGCAGGCGGATGGCTGCTCGATCCCAACGACCGTCGTTTTAGAGAAAAGTCATGAGCATAGGCGCCAACAAGCGCGTCCTCTCGGGAATGCGCCCCACCGGGCAACTCCACCTCGGACACTACCATGGCGTGCTGAAGAACTGGGTGCAGCTCCAGCACGAGTACGAATGTTTCTTCTTCGTGGCCGACTGGCACGCGCTGACCACTGCTTACGAGGAGACGGGCATCATCAGCGAGACTGTCTACGACCTGGTGGTCGACTGGCTGTCGGTCGGGATCAATCCCGGCGAGGCGACTCTGTTCATCCAGTCGCGCGTGCCGGAACACGCTGAGCTCCATCTCCTCCTTTCCATGATCACGCCCATCAGCTGGCTCGAGCGGGTGCCCACGTACAAGGATCAGCAGGAGAAGCTGAAAGAACGGGACCTCTCCACCTACGGATTTCTCGGCTACCCGCTGCTGCAGGCGGCCGACATCCTGATCTACCGGGCGGGCAACGTCCCGGTGGGTGAAGACCAGGTTGCGCATATCGAGCTGTCACGCGAGGTCGCGCGCCGGTTCAATTTCCTGTACGGCCGCGAACCCGGATTCGTCGACAAGGCAGAAGCCGCCGTCGCGAAGATGGGCAAGCGCAACGCGAAGCTCTACCACGACTTGCGCAAGCGTTACCAGGAGGGTGGCGATTTCGAGGCGCTGGACACCGCACGCGCATTCCTCGAGGCCCAGCAGAACATCGCACTCGGCGACCGCGAGCGCCTGCTCGGATACCTCGAAGGGGGCGGACGCGTGATCCTGCCGGAGCCGCAGGCGCTGCTGACGCCGGAATCGAAAATGCCGGGCCTCGACGGCGAAAAGATGTCGAAGTCCTACAACAACACCATCAGCCTGCGTGAGCCGCCGGAGGCGGTGCGGTCCAAGCTGCGCACCATGCCAACGGATCCCGCGCGGGTACGCCGTACCGATCCGGGTGACCCCGCCAAATGCCCGGTCTGGAAGTTTCACGAGATCTACTCGGGCGAAGACGTAAGGCAATGGGTCCAGCAGGGGTGTCGCAGTGCTGCGATCGGTTGCCTGGACTGCAAGCAGCCCATCATCGACGCCGTGCTCAAGGAGCAGGCGCCGTTCCGGGAACGCAGCGAGGAGTTCATCAACGATCCGGACACGGTGCGCGCGATCATCGACGACGGCTGCGAGGCCGCGCGCCAGGTGGCGCGCGAGACGCTCGACGAGGTACGCGCCGCGATGAACCTCGTCTACCGCTGAGAGGGCGACGTGCACACCGACCCCGAAGTCGTGGCTGAAGTTCACGCGCCCCGGCAGGAGGAGATGCCGTTCGCACTGGTGCAGGGCACGCCGATCACGACGCCTCCGAAGGATCTCTACATCCCGCCGGATGCACTCGAAGTCTTCCTGGAGGCGTTCGAGGGGCCGCTCGATCTGCTGCTGTATCTCATCAAGCGGCAGAACCTGGATATCCTCGACATCCCCATCGCCCGCATCACCGAACAGTACATGGACTATATCGAGATGATGCAGGGAATGAAGCTCGAGCTGGCTGCCGAGTACCTGCTGATGGCCGCGATGCTCGCGGAGATCAAGTCGCGGATGCTGCTGCCGCGCCCACCTTCGGTTGCCCAGGAAGAGGAAGATCCGCGCGCCGAGCTCGTGCGCCGGCTGCAGGAGTACGAGCGCTACAAGCGCGCTGCCGAAGAC
Organism: Gammaproteobacteria bacterium; assembly: GCA_050247235.1. GTDB lineage: Bacteria > Pseudomonadota > Gammaproteobacteria > CAIKBL01. Next base: position 1,989 of record JBFWUN010000001.1, on the reverse strand, counting down.
ATCGATACGATGCCGCGGCTGGAGCGGGAACTGCATCGGGTGGTCGTCGCATTCGAGCAGCGACAGGCGCGCACCGCGCTGCCGACGGTCTCCCTGGATGCCGTGCTCGCGGCCTTCCGCGACGTACTGCGGCGAGCCTCGATGTTCTCGGAGCATCACGTGCAGCGCGAGCCGCTGTCGGTGCGTGAACGCATGTCGAGCGTGCTGGAGCGCGCGCGTCCGGACCGCTTCACCGCGTTCGTCGAGCTCTTCACCCCCGAGGAAGGCAAGGCCGGTGTCGTCGTCACGCTGCTCGCCATCCTGGAGCTCCTGAAGCAGCATCTCATCGAACTCGTGCAGAACGACGATGCCGCGCCCATCTACGTCAAGCTCGCCGCCTGAGGCGCCCCCGAACCGCATGAATGCCAACACGCTCAAACCGATTCTCGAAGCCGTCCTGATGGCGGCCGATGCGCCCCTGCCGATGGATCGACTGCTCGGGCTGTTCGCGACCCTCGAGGACGCGGCGCCGAGCCGCGTTGAGATCGAGACGGCGCTGACCGAACTCGGCCGGGACTGTGAAACGCGCGGCGTGGAGCTGGCGCACGTCGCTGGAGGCTACCGGTTCCAGACGCGCGCCGAATACGCCGACTGGGTCAACCGGCTGTGGGAGGAGCGCAAACCGCGCTACTCGCGTGCGCTGCTCGAGACGCTTGCGATCATCGCGTACCGCCAGCCGATCACACGTGGCGAGATCGAGGACATCCGCGGCGTGGCGGTCAGTTCGGGGATCATCAAGACATTGCACGAGCGTGAATGGATCAAGATTGTCGGACACCGTGATGTCCCGGGGCGGCCCGCGATCTACGCCACGACCCGCCAGTTCCTGGAGTACTTCAGTCTGCCCGGCCTCGACGCGCTGCCGACGTTGGCGGAGCTCCGTGATTTCGACGATGTGAACGCCGACCTGTTCGCGGAAACCGGGGTCGAGAACCCGCGCGAACCGGACGAAGCGCGTACGCTCGACGAGTCCGCTTCGGAGTCTGCCATGGAGATCTCCGCCAGCACGGCGCCGGACACCCGCGGGATGGACGCGGAGGAAGACGCGCCGGCGCCGGACGGGCCGCCGGGCGACGCCGTCGCGGAATCGCCGGAAGGCGCGGACCCCGATGCGCAGCCGGCGGTCTAGCCCTCCGCGCTCCGCCCAGCCGGCGCCGCCCCCGCAGGTTGCCCCGGAACGTATTCAGAAGCTCCTCGCGCGCATGGGACTCGGGTCCCGCCGCGAAATCGAGGATTGGATCGCCGCGGGACGCCTGACGGTCGACGGGGCGGTTGCAACACTTGGTCAGCGCATCCGCGCCGAGCAGGCGGTCGCGCTCGACGGCAAGCCGCTCTACACGGAAACACGCCGGGTGCCGCGAATCGTGCACGTGCTCAACAAGCCGGCGGGAACGGTCTGCACACGTCGCGACCCCGAAGGACGCCCGACGGTGTTCGAGCTTTTTCCGCGCGCACTCGCGCGCCAGCTGGTCGCGGTCGGCCGACTCGATTTCAATACTGCGGGCCTGCTGATTTTCACCACGGACGGGGAACTCGCGCACCGGCTGATGCACCCCAGTTACGGGGTCATGCGTGAATACGCCGTACGCATTTTCGGCCGGGTGGAGGACGCGGTGCTCGCGCGGCTGCGCGAAGGGGTGGATGTGGACGGCGAGCGCCTGGCGTTCGACGAGGCTGAACGCCAGGCCGGCGGCGGCATCAACGAGTGGTACGTGTGCCGCCTGAAGACCGGGCGCAACCGGGAAGTCCGACGCCTGTGGGAATCTCAGGGCCTGACCGTCAGTCGCCTGATCCGCGTGCGCTTCGGGCCGCTGACCTTGCCGCGGCGCCTGCCGACGGGTCGCCACGCGCCGGTCTCCGGCGCTGAACTGGAGGCCCTCTATCACGCCGTGGGGCTGATGCCGCCCGCACCCTCGTCACCGGCGACCCCGCGGGCACCGCGCGGCAGCG